>NZ_JAUYAF010000041.1 GCF_030693625.1 Phenylobacterium sp. | reverse complement strand
CGGCGGCGGCCGGGCGCGCCACGCTGCGGGCCGCGGGCCGGTCCGGACGACGCAGGGTCTCATAGGGCACAGGTCCCTGCGGGTTAGCGGCGGTGGGGGTCGCGGAGGTCGCGGGGGGCGCGGCGGCGTCCTGGGCGATGGCCGGTGCGGCCAGGAGGAGGAGCGCGGCGAAGGCGGCTTTGGCGACGGAATTCATCGATTGGATCGGCTTCGGGTAAAGGGCTGGCGCAAGCCCCCCTTGTAGAGACGCCAGCGCGGTCTTCAACCCGGCCCTCGCCCTTAAGGCAAGTTGCCCGCCGAGAGTGTCGGGGTTAGGCGGCGGGAGGTCTATCCGGCTGACGCGCCTGACGGCTGCGAGTGAGGGCCTTGGTGAACAGGGTCCGATTTCCTCGGATCCTGGAAGGCTCGAGCCGGAGGGGCTTGCGGGAAGGTGTACAGGGGCAGCATCGGACGCAGCTGCGGCCCGATCCAGACCTGGGGTTCGGAGGGCGGAGTCATGCCCTCCTTCTTTTCGCGCGCCGAGACGCAGGCCAGGACCTGCTTGGCGAGGCTGGGGAAGTCGCGGGCGCCCGGGCTCGACTGCAGGAAGCACTCATCGAAGAACGGATACTTGTTGGACTCCCCGCAGCCGAACGACGTGCGGTCGGGCCGCGCCGCCGTCAGGATCATGCGGTTGGGCTGGGCCAGTTCGGGGATGAAGACGCCGGAGAAGCAGGCCGAGATCACCACCACAGTGGGCCGCTGGCCGCAGGTTCGATCCAGGATCGCCGCCAGCAGACGCGGCGCCAGGAGGTCCCGGTCCACCAGCACCCCCTGAGGGGCGCCGTGCGAGGACAGATAGAACAGGCAGCCGCCGCCTGCCCGCGGCGCCACATCGGTCAGGGCCTCGTAGATGGCCTTGGGACTGGATTTCCCGGGCTTCACATCCCTGTAGCGCTCAGGCCGGACGGAGAACTGCCGCAGGTTGGCCTTCTGGAATCCGATCCGCTCCAGTTCCTGAGCGACATCACGCCGCGCGTTGTCGAAGGCCTCGGAGGGGCGGCCGGAACTCGCGTGCCAGTCGCCAGCCACCACGATGGCGGCCCAGTCGGAGAAAGGTCCCTCGGCAGCGAACGCCGGGGCCGTCCAGCCGAGCAGCAGGACTGTCAGGACGCCGAGGAAACCGCGGCGCAGGCCCATGCTACTTCTTGTAGGATTGGAAGGGGGTGGGAACCGCCGTGCCCGTGGCCTTGGCCACCAGCCGGCCGTCGGCGTCGTAGAGTTCACCCTCGGTGAAGGCGATGGTCCGCCCCCATTTGGCCACCCGGCCGATGCCCTTCAGGGTCCCGGGCATCGCCGGGCGGTAGAAGGTGGTCTTCATCTCGGCGGTGGGCGCCACATGGGTCATGCCGGAAGCCACCATGCAGGCCGTCGACATCGCCTCGTCCAGCATGGCGCAGAGATAGCCGCCCTGAATCTGCTTCATCGGATTGAGCAGCAGCTCGGCCCTGGCCTCGAAGGCCACCTCAACGGACTTCTCAGCCTGACTGACCGCCACCATGCGGAAGCCCAGGGTCTGGGATCCGGTGGGCTGGTTCTTGGAGCGCAGGAAGCGCGCCAGGATCGCCTCGTCGGTCAGGGCCTCGGGCTCCGGGGCTGCGACGTCGGTCATGGTCGGGGCTCACTTCTTGCGGAATTGGTCCAGGGAGACGACGTTGGCCGCCTCCGGGTCGGCATCGGCGGCGTCCGCGGCGGGCGCGGGCTTGTCGGCCACGGCGGCCGGGGCCTCGCCGGCCGCCGGGGCGGTCTCGAACGACAGCAGGAACTGGACGCTGGGGTCGTAGAACCGGGTCACCGCCGCATAGGGGACCGAGAGCCGCTTGGGCTGGCCGCCGAACTTCAGGGTGACCGAGAAGAAGGTCTCTCCGGGCGCCAGGTCCCAGTACTGGTGCTGCAGGACGATGGTCATCTCGTCCGGGTACTTGCCCAGCAGGTCGGCCGGACCGGAGACGCCGGGCGCCTCGCTCTTGAAGGTGATGTAGAAATGGTGCGCCCCGGGCAGACCGTCGGGCGCCGCGGCGCGCTTCAGGGCGGCCTTGACCACACCACGCAGCGCTTCCTGAGCCATCGCCTCGTAGTGCATCTGGTCTTGGGCCGGCGGGTCCTGAGCCATGGTGTCTCCGAGAGGCGATAGGCGAGTTGCCAAAGGGTAACGCCTCCGGGCGTGCGCGCAAGGCGGCAGGCGAGTCAAAACGCAGGCTGCGGCCTTGGCGCCACGCGCTTGGCGGACATGGCGGATGCGCCTATTGCGGAATTCGACCGGGGGCCGCCGTCCAAGACCATGCTGTTTGCTTCGCCGACCTTCCTGTTCGTCTTCCTGCCCCTGTGCCTGGCGGCCTATTTCGCCAGTCCGTCAATCGCGCTGAAGAACGCCGTCCTGCTGGCGGCCTCCCTGGTGTTCTACGCCTGGGGCGAGCCGGTCTTCGTGGTGCTGATGGCGGCCATGACCCTGGCGAACTACGCCGCCGCCCTGGCCATCGACGCCCGCGAGGGCGCGGCCCGCAAGGGCGCCCTGGCGCTGGCGGTGGCCATCAACCTCGGCGCCCTGACCGTCTTCAAATATGCGGGCCTGATCGCCGTCAGCCTGGGCCTGCCCGATCCGCAGATTCCCCTGCCGCTGGGGATTTCCTTCTTCACCTTCCACTGCCTCTCCTACCTGATCGACACCTATCGCCGGCGCTTTCCGGCCAACCGCGACGTCACCCAGGTGGCGCTCTACATCGCCCTGTTCCCCCAGCTGATCGCCGGGCCCATCGTCCGCTACAAGACCATCGCCAAGCGGCTGGCCCATCGCCGCCACAGCCTGGGTCGCGCCTCGGCGGGCATCCGGCTGTTCATCATCGGCCTGGCGCAGAAGCTGCTGATCGCCGACCCCATCGCCCCCCTGGCCGACGCGGTGTTCGACCATGCCAGGGCTCCCGGCCTTCTCGAGGCCTGGCTGGGGGCGGGCGCCTACGCCCTGCAGATCTATTTCGACTTCGCCGCCTATTCGACCATGGCCATCGGCCTGGCGGTGATCTTCGGCTTCTCCCTGCCGCGCAACTTCCGCACCCCCTACGCCTCGGCCTCGATCACCGAGTTCTGGCGCCGCTGGCACATCAGCCTGTCCACCTGGTTCCGGGACTATCTCTACATCCCGCTGGGCGGCAATCGCGGCCCCGCCTGGAAGACCTGGCGCAACCTGATCGTGGTCTTCCTGCTGTGCGGCCTCTGGCACGGAGCGGCCTGGACCTTCCTGCTGTGGGGCGCCTGGCATGGCCTGTTCCTGGTGCTGGAGCGGGCAGGGCTCGGTCGCCTGCTGGCGCGCCTGCCGCGCCCGGTCGGCTGGGCCTATGCGCTCGCCGCCGTGACCCTGGGCTGGGTGCTGTTCCGGGCCGCCGACATGAGCCGGGTCCTTGATCTGTGGACCGGCATGGCGGGTCTACGGGGATTGGGCGGCCTCCAGGCCCAGACCCATGCCGCGCTCCAGCCCCTGCACCTGTGGCTGGTCCCCCTGGCGGGCCTGCTGGCGGTGTTTGGCCTGCCCAAGGTCCTGCGAAAGGTTCGCGGCCTCGCCTGGGTCGACACCGCGGGCGTCGCCCTGCTGCTGGCGCTCTGCCTGCTGAAGGTCGCCTGGGGCGCCTACAGCCCCTTCCTGTATTTCCGGTTCTAGGGGCGCGCCATGCTGATGACCCGCCCCCGCCGCCCCCTGATCCTGGCGGTCTTGGCCGTCCTGGTCGCGCCCGTGATCGCCATGCCCTTCGTGCCGTTCAAGACCGTGTCCCTGGAGGAGAACCGCCGCCTGGCGCCCGCGCCGACCCTGCCGACCACGCCCGGCGAATGGCGCAAGCTGCCGCGCGCGATCGATGCCTGGCTCGCCGACCATTTCGGCTTCCGCGATCCCCTGATGCAGACGGCGGCGGAGCTGCAGCGGGGGCTGGGCGGGGAGGGCGCGGCCGCGACCGCGGTCACTGGCCGGCAAGGGCAGATGTTCCTGGTGGACGGCCTGCTGCGCTCCACCGGCCAGGAGGTCGACCCAGCCCGCGCCGCCGACTACGCCGCCTTCGTCTGCGAAGCCAAGGCCAGGCTGCCTGGCGTGAACGTGGTCGCCAGCCTCGCCCCGTCGCCGGCGGAGATCATGCCCGACCTGGCGCCCGACTGGGCCGGGCCCGCCAAGTCTCCCACCGAGTATGACCTGATCCTGAGCGGCCTGAGCCAATGCGGCGTCAAGGCTGTCGATCTGCGCCCTAGCCTGCGCGGGGCCCGCGCCGCCGGGCAGCTTGTCTACCGGAAGCTCGACAGCCATTGGGCCCTGCGCGGTTCTCTGCTCGCCTACAATGAGATCGTGCCCGCGATGGGTCGGCCGGAGTGGGGTATCGATCCCAAGGCGCTTCCCTGGGCCACCATAGCCTTGGACAACGGCGACCTGCCTCGTCTCGCCGGTCAGCCGCCGGCTTTTGAGCAGGTGGAGATTCACAACATCACCGGCCTGAACCCCGGTTATGCGCGCGCGCCAATCCCGGGGATCGCGGGCCGATCAGTCCAGCCCTTCATGGTCGATATGCGACAACCCGGTCCCACAGTGCTGATCGTCGGCGACAGTTTCACCGCCGATCCGCTGCCGCCCTATTTCGCGCCCTTCGTGGGCAAGGTCGCCTGGGTGCACGAGGACCGCTGCGCCTTTGACTGGCGGGTGGTGGCATGGGTGAAGCCGGATTACGTGCTCTTCCTGCCCGCCGCGCGCGAAGCCGTCTGCGATGGCGCAAGGCCCGCGCATTTCAACTGATGTGGGGAGGAAAGAAAGGTGGAGGGCTTCTGTTGCAAGGCGCCCTCCGGGCCCCGCCTAGCGCTGCTAAGACGCTAGGAGTTTAGGTCGAAATCTATCGGGTCGCTTACGCGGCCAAACGGACTTCTTCAGCGAAGTTATCGTTCGCATTTAGATAAAGGCCCGAAACGGTGGGCCAAGCCGGAAGAAAGCAACACCTTTAGACGTCTGTCGATGCTGATCGGCCCCGCACTTGCCCGCGATAACCGGGGGAAGATTGGTGGAGCCGCCGGGAATCGCACCCGGGTCCAGTCCGCTTATTACGTGCGCGTTTATCCTCATAGTCGGGCCGAAACCCGACCCTGCACATATAGGCGTGCTGGGTTCCGATTTGAAGAACCGATGGAAAAAACACCCATCTTGCCGTCCACGAGGTGTGAATGGGCGAGCGGGTGCGTGGACGGCCACCGATTGTGCGCGAGCGGGTTAGGGAGAGATCGGCCTCATCCCCTAGCCTTGCGCGATCACGTTTCGCACCCCCTTAGGCTTCCCATGCACCCCCTGATCTACGCCGCCCGACCCCTCGTCCTGGATTTCCTGGCGACCATCGTCTTTCTGGTCCTGGTGGCCCTCAAGGTCGATGCGGCCATCGCCGCCGGCGTCGCCATCGCCATCGGCGTGGCGCAGGTGGCCATCCTCAAGGTCATCAACCGCCCCGTCGCGCCGTTGCAGTGGTTGGGCCTCGCCCTTGTCCTGGTGTTCGGCACGGCCAGCCTGCTGACCCACGACATGCGCTTCCTGATGGTCAAGCCCACCATCATCTACCTTCTGGTGGGCGCCTTCATGCTCCAGCGCGGCTGGATGCTGCGCTACCTGCCGCCCATCGCGGCGGGTCATGGCGAGGATGTCATGGTGGTGTTCGGCTATGTCTGGGCCGGGCTGATGTTCGTCAGCGGGGTCGCCAACGCGGTGGTGGCCGTGGCCTTCACCGCCCACTGGGTCGTCTTCATGGCCATCTTCCCCACGGCCTCGAAGGTCGCGCTGTTCGCCGTCCAGTACCTGACCATGCGGACGGTCGTGCGCCGGCGGATCATCGCGGCGCGGGAAGTTCCGGAAGGGGCCGTGGCCTAGGCGCTGGCGCGGGCTTCCTTGGCCTTGGCGATCAGGCCGGCGATCAGGCTGTCCTTGTAGGACTTCAACAGGCCGAAGGACCGCTCCACCTGGTCGCGGTCGCCGGTCACCAGCAGCTCCATGGCCAGGCCGCGCATGGCCGCCATGTGCAGGCCGACCATGGCGTCGACAGCCTCGCGGTCCTCGATGCCGATCTCCTGGGCCAGCTCCCACATCCGCTGGCGGCGGTTCTGTTCGATGCTGTTGAACATGTCGGGCAGCTTGGCGGCCAGCACCTTGTCGGAGCGCGCGGCCATCATGATCTCGAGCTTGGCCATGGCCGGCTCCTGGATCAGGACCGTCCAGGTCGTCTCGGTCCGCGACATGAAGAAGGCCAGCTTGTCGTCGTCGTCGTTGAGGGCCGGGGGCTGGTGCGACCGCTCGTCGGCGCCCGAGGCGTAGGCCACCACCGCCAGCATCAGGTCCACCTTGGACGGGAACTGGTGCAGCATGCCGCCGCGGCTGACGCCCGCGGCCTCGGCGATGGTCGAAAGCGTGGTTGCTGAGTAGCCCAGCCGGTTCAGGCAGTCGACGGCGGCGTCGATCAGCCGGGCGCGCATGCTGGCTGTGCGCTCCGCCTGGCTGCGCCGCGCCTCGGGGACAGTGTCGCCCTTGCCGCCCATATCAGTGGCCTCCCAACCCTGCGGCATCCTGCGGCTGTTCCGCCACGGGTGGCAAGGTGAAGAAAAGGGGCGCCGACGCGTCTCGCGCGCCGGTGCCAGTGCCCAGACGATCTTTGCGACCGCTTGGGAGGACCTCTGTGATCTGTGAATTCCCGCGCCCGATATCGGAGCGCGGCGCCCATGCGAAACCGCACGGACGCCGGCGCCGAAGGTGAGCCATGGCGCCCGCGGCATCCTGGAAGAGCCGCCGGCGCCCGGCCGTCTGAATGTCAAATTCGTCCAAGTGAAAACGACTCACGCGACCTGACCCAGAAATTGGGCTGGGACGCAAAATTGCAAAATAAATCAATCAACTAAAAGCAGGCTGGCGATGAATGGATCGCCTGTTGTTTCCAAATCCCCGTCGGGCCGGTTCTGGTTCACGCCCCGGTTGGGACCCGCGCCGATCAGCCTCGTCGTTGGGAGGAAGAGACACCCGCGCGGACGCGGCGTCAACAAACAAACCGTCCAAGCGGTCTGTTTTTCGCGAGCTTGCGTGTCTGAATCGAAGTTCTAGAAAACCTCGGCCCCGCGGGTGATCGAGAGCACCCCGGTCCGCGACAGCTCCACCAGGCCCAGTGGCCGCATCAGGTCGACAAACTTGTCGATCTTCGACGAGGCGCCGGTCAGTTCGAAGATGAAGCTGTCGATGGTGGTGTCCAGGACCTTGGCGCGGAAGATATCGGCGATGCGCAGGGCCTCGACCCGGTCGCCGCCCGATCCCTTCACCTTCACCAGGGCCAGTTCGCGTTCCAGGCCGTTGGGATCTCGGGTGATGTCCTGCACGTGGCGCGTGGCCACCATCTTCTCGAGCTGGGCCTCGATCTGCATCAGCACATGCGGGGTGCCCCGGGTGACGATGGTGACGCGCGAGGTGTGCGCGCGGCGGTCGGTCTCGGCCACCGTCAGGCTCTCGATATTGTAGCCCCGCGCCGCGAACAGCCCCACCAGCCGGTGCAGAACCCCCGGCTCATTGTCCACCAGGATGGCGAAGGTCGCCAGGCTCTCGGACTCTTCCGAAGGGGTCAGGTCATAGACGGAGGCGGGCTGGGTGTCGGACATGCGGATCTCGTACGAAAGCGTCGGCACGGAGGTGTCACAAGCGCGTCCGGCGGGCAAGGGATGGGAATGCCCGAAAATCACTGGCCTTCCCCGGGGGCGATGGCGGAGAACAGGCATAACCACAAAACACGGGAGGCCTCAGGCCATGGCGATTTCACTCTACGACGTCAGCGTCGGCTCATTCCTGCAGTCCTTGGGCGGCGTCTCGGGTTTCCTGGACCGGGGCCTGTCTCACTTCACCGACAACAATGTCGACCCCGACTCGATCGTCGACATCCGCCTGTTCCCCGACATGCTGCCCTTCTGGTTCCAGATCTCCTCGGTGGCGCACCACTCCATCGACGCCATCGACGGCGTGCGGGCAGGGACCTTCTCGCCCGGGGGCGCGACCCCGCCGCTCAGCTACGCTGATCTGCAGAAGCTGGTGGCCGACGCCATCGCCTCGCTGAAGGCCCTGGACCCCGCCGAGGTCAACGGCTTCGAGGGCCAGGACATGGCCTTCGTGATGGGTTCGCTGCGGCTGGGCTTCACCGCCGAGACCTTCCTGATGTCCTTCTCCCTGCCCAACCTGCATTTTCACGCCACCACCGCCTACGACATCCTGCGCATGCAGGGCGTGCCGCTCGGCAAGCGCGACTTCATGGGCCCGATGCGTTTGAAGGCGTAAGCGCCTTGCCCTGGCGGCCCAGGTCGGCATGCTTGGCGACATGCATGCAGACCGGGACGCCATCGCCGCCAACCTCGCGGCCTTTCCGCGCCGCGCCCTGGATCCGACCGGGCGCCGGCGCGCGGCCGTGGCCATCGTGCTGTCCACGAAGGACGGCGAACTCACCTATCTGCTGACCCGCCGGGCGCTCACCATGCGCCGGGGCGCCGGCAACTACGCCTTGCCGGGGGGCAATCTGGAGCCGGGGGAAGACGCCGTCACCGCCGCGATCCGTGAGACCTCCGAAGAACTCGGCGTCGCCATCACCCCGCAGGAGGCGCTTGGCCTGCTGGACGACTTCCTCACCCTGGGCGGCCATATCGTAACCCCGGTGGTGTTCTGGACCGACGAGACCCTCAGCCTGAACCCCGACCCCACCGAGGTGGACCGCGCCTGGTTCGAGCCCGTCGAGCGCCTGAACCATCCCGACTCGCCGATGAGCGAGGATCACCCCGACGGCGGCGAGCCGATCCTGCGGATGTTCGCCGACGACAACTGGATCAACCCGCCCACCGCCGCCTGGCTCTACCAGTTCCGGGAGGTGGCCCTGCATGGCCGTCTCATCCGGGTTAGCATGATCGGCCAGCCGGAATGGACGGCGCGCTAGCTCGCCGGGACGATGCCGGTATAGGATTTCACCGCCCCGGTCCGCCGGGACGAGACACGCGGCAATGACCGCACAGGAGAGGGAGCGCCAATTGGCCACCAAGACATTCCCCGTGGAAGCGGGGCACATCCTCATGTTCGCCCGATCGGTGGGCGACGATAACCGCGTCTATTCCGACGCCGACTACGCCAAGACCACGGAGGCTGGCGGCATCATCGCTCCGCCCACCTTCGCCCAGGCCAGCGCCCAGTTTGATCCCGACTACGGCCTGCGGCCCAAGATCGGCCAGCCCTGGTTCGGCTCGGGCAAGAACGCCACCGGCATCACCCGCGCACCGGGTGGCGGTGGCGGCGGTGGAGGCGGCGGCCTGCATGCCGAACAGCACTTCGAATATCATCGCCCGCTAAAGGCCGGCGACGTGCTCACCGCCACCACGACGCCCGGCAAGACCTGGGAGAAGGAAGGCAAGCGCTCGGGCAAGCTGGTCTTCTCCGAGAGCGTCACCGAGTACCGCGACCAGAAGGGCGAACTGGTGATCACCGCCCGCGGCGTCGGTGTCCGCACCGAACGTCCTGTCGAGCAACCCGCAGAGAAAGCCTAGGAGGCTCCCATGGCGCTCAGCGCGAAATCATTGAAGGTGGGCGACGCCCACACCGCCCGTCTGGTGGAAGACCTGAAGCGGACCCAGATCGTCCAGTACGCGGGCGCGTCCGGCGACTACAACCCGCTGCACACCGACGAAATCTTCACCACCCAGGTGGCCGGCTACCCGTCGGTCTTCGCCCACGGCATGCTGACCATGGGCATGACCGGCAAGATGCTCACCGACTATGTCGGCGACGCCCGCCTGACCAAGTACGGCGTGCGTTTCACCAGCCAGGTCTGGCCCGGCGACACCCTGGAGGCGACCGCCACGCTCAAGGCGATCACCGAAAAGGACGGCGCCAAGATCGCCGAGTTCGACGTCAAGACGACCAACCAGGCCGGCGTTGAGGTGCTCAGCGGCTACGCCGAGGCCCGCCTCGACGACTAAACGAAATGGCGGAGGCGGGCTTACCGGCCTCCGCCGAATTCCTAGACCAGCCGCTTGCCGGCGTCGTCGATGACGCCGCCCAGGTCGCGGCCGTCGTCGGCCAGGATCATCTCGTTGTGGGCCTTGCCGGACGGGATCATCGGGAAGCAGTTCTCTTCCTTGGTCACCCGGCAGTCGAACAGCACGGGTTTGCGCACCGAGATCATCTCCAGGATCTTGTCGTCCAGTTCGTCGGGCGTTTCCGCCCGGATGCCGACCCCGCCGAAGGCCTCGGCCATCTTCACGAAGTCGGGCAGGCTGGCCGAATAGGAGTGGCTGTAGCGCTCCCCGTGCAGCAGCTGCTGCCACTGGCGGACCATGCCCATCCACTCGTTGTTCAGAATGAAGATCTTGATAGGCAGGTCGTACTGAATGGCCGTGGCGATCTCCTGCATGGTCATCTGCACGCTGGCGTCGCCGGCGATGTCGATGACCAGGGCGTCGGGGTGCGCCATCTGCACGCCCACGGCGGCCGGCAGGCCGTAGCCCATGGTGCCCAGGCCGCCGGACGTCATCCAGCGGTTGGGCTGCTCGAAGTGATAGTACTGGGCCGCCCACATCTGGTGCTGGCCGACCTCGGTGGTGATGTAGGTGTCGCGGTCCTTGGTCAGTTCATACAACCGCTCGACGGCGTACTGCGGCTTGATCAGCTTTGAGTCCGGGGCATAGGCGAAGCCCTTGCGACCGCGCCAGGCGTCGATCTCGCTCCACCAGGTCTTCAGGGCGCTCTTGTCGGTGGACAGGTTGCGGCTCTTCCAGACGGCGATCAGGTCTTCGAGCACCGAGCCTGCGTCCCCGACGATGCCGATGTCGGCCTTGACGTTCTTGGAGATCGAGGACGGGTCGATGTCGATGTGAATCTTCTTCGACCCCGGCGAGAAGGCGTCCAGCCGGCCGGTGACCCGGTCGTCGAAGCGGGCGCCGATGCAGACCATGACGTCGCAGTCGTGCATGGCGTGGTTGGCCTCATAGGCCCCATGCATGCCCAGCATCCCCAGCCACTGGGGATCAGACGCCGGGAAGGCGCCCAGGCCCATCAGGGTCGAGGTCACCGGCGCGCCGGTCAGCTTGGCGAAGTCGCGCAGCAGCTGGGAGGCCTTGGGGCCCGCATTGATGACGCCGCCGCCGGTATAGAGGATCGGCTTGCGCGCCCCGGCGATCAGGGCCGCGGCCTCGGCCACCTTGTTCACGTCGCCCTTGGTGCGCGGGCTGTACTCGTGATTGTGCTTCACCGCCTTGGGGCCCTGATAGGCGCCGCGGGAGAACTGCACGTCCTTGGGGATGTCGATGACCACCGGGCCCGGACGGCCTGAGGTCGCGATGTGGAAAGCCTCGTGCATGATGCGCGGCAGCTCTTCGACCGACTTCACCAGGTAGTTCTGCTTGGTGATCGACCGCGTGATGCCGACCGTGTCGCACTCCTGGAAGGCGTCGGTGCCGATCAGGTGGGTGGCGACCTGGCCGGTGATGACCACCATCGGGATGGAGTCCATCAGGGCGTCGACGATGCCAGTGACCGCATTGGTGGCGCCGGGGCCGGACGTGACCAGGACCACGCCGCACTTGCCGGTGGAGCGCGCATAGCCCTCGGCGGCGTGGGTCGCCCCCTGCTCGTGGCGCACCAGCACGTGCTGCAGGCGCGTCTCCTCGAACAGGGCGTCGTAGATCGGCAGCACCGCGCCGCCCGGATAGCCGAACAGCACCTCGACGCCCTGGTCGATCATGGCGCGGACGACGATCTCGGCGCCGGTCAGGGTTTCAATATCGGCTTCGATGGTGGTCTGGTGGGCGGTCATTTCGGGGAGCCTGGTGTGGGGCAATAAAAAAGGCCCTCTGGGGGCCCGGTGCAAGCGACCTTGTTCAGACTGACGTGATCGTCAGTCCGCGACAGGTCGCCGTACAAGTACAAGAATCTCGCGCACGAGCATTCTCCAGAAACGAAGGTCCCTGCTGATGCCATGCCCCCGTCAGGGCGTCAAGCCGGGGTTCAGCGCAAGAAACTGCCTCCACTGGTCGTCGGGGTCGCTCGCCGTGACGCGCGGCCAGTCGCTCATCTGCCCCCGCTGCCAGGTGGACTGACGCTTGGCGTAGCGGCGGGTCTCCTGCTGGGCGGCGGCCAACGCGCGGGCCGGGGTCAGTTCACCGCGCAGCTGAGCCGACAGTTCCCGCACCCCCACCGCCTTCATGATCGGCAGGGCGGGGTCGAGGTTCCGGGCCATCAACTCGGCCACCTCTTCCAAGGCGCCGGCGGCGATCATCGCCTCCAGCCGAGCGTCGCATCGGTCGTAGAGCGCCTTGCGGTCCGGCTCCAAAGCGACGGCTGAATAGCTTCCGGCGGGGAGGGCAGGGTCGGTCCTCCCCTGCCAGTCGGTCAGCGAGACGCCACTGGCGGCGAACACCTCCCAGGCCCGCACCAGCCTCTGCCGGTCGCCGGGGCTGATCCGCGACGCGGCGGCGGGATCGGCCTCGGCCAGCCGACGGCGGAAGGCGACCTCGCCCATCGTCTCGTAATCGATGGCGGCCTGGTCGCGCACCTCCGGCGGTGTCGGCGGGATCTCCGCCAAGCCGTGGGTGAGGGCGCGGAAATAGAGCCCGGTGCCACCGACCACGACCACTGCCTGTCCGCGCCCGGTGATCTCGGCGATCTCCTGGCTCGCCGCCCGTGACCAGGTCCCCACTGACCAGCCGTCGGCGCCGTCGACGGTTCCCACCAGGTGATGCGGGACCCAGGCCTCCTCCTCGTGGGAGGGGCGGGCGGTCACCACGCGCAGGTCGCGATAGATCTGCAGGGCGTCGGCGCCGACGATCTCCGCCCCGATCTTCTGGGCCAGGCGCAGCGCCAGGGCCGACTTGCCGCTTGCGGTGGGCCCGGCGATCAGCCAGATGCGGGGCTCCATGCAGCTCGCCCTTACCCTCGTCAGTCCCACGCCAGATGCGGCCCAGGCCGCCATCGGCCCGATCACCACAGCGCTCGCAGGCGCCCGCGCCCGCGTCAAGGAGCCCCGCGTCCTGGGCCCCGGCGCCATCGACCTGGCGCTGGAGGCCGACGCCATCGCGCCGGTTCGCATCGCCGTGGCCAATGCGCTGGAGGGCCTGCCCATCGACGCCTGCGTCCAGCACTGGAACGGGCGGAAGAAGCGCCTGCTGATCGCCGACATGGACTCCACCATCATCGGCTGCGAGTGCATCGACGAGCTGGCCGATTTCGCGGGCGTGAAGGACAAGGTCTCCGAAATCACCGAGCGCGCCATGCGCGGCGAGCTGGACTTCGACTCCGCCCTGCGCGAACGCGTCGCCATGCTGAAGGGCCTGTCGGTGGATGTCCTGCAGCGCTGTTATGACGAGCGGGTGGAGCTGAACCCCGGCGCCCGCACCCTGGTCCGCACCATGACCGCCAACGGCGCCGGCGCCTTCCTGGTCTCCGGCGGTTTCACCTTCTTCACCTCCCGCGTGGCCCAGGCCGCCGGTTTCCAGGCCAACCGCGCCAACACCCTGGTCGAGGCGAACGGGCTGCTGACGGGTGAGGTCGGCTCCCCCATCCTCGGCCGCGAGGCCAAGCTGGCCGCCCTGCGCGAGGAGAGCGCCGCTGCGGGCTTCACCCCCGCCGAGGCGCTCGCCGTCGGCGACGGCGCCAACGACCTGGCCATGATCAATGCGGCCGGCCTCGGCGTCGCCTACCGCGCCAAGCCCATCGTCGCCGCCGAGGCCGACGCCAAGGTGGACTTCGCCGACCTCACCGCCTTGCTCTACTTCCAGGGCTACACAGCGGCCGACTTCGTTACAGACTGACGCCAGGCTTGATTGGGCGACCCCGCGCCAACCGCGCTATGGCCAGGGCATGACATTGCCCCGCACGCCCAAGGCCGTCGTCTTCGACATGGACGGCCTGCTCTGCGACACCGAGGTCGTCTACCGCGACTCCATGTTCGCCACCGCCGCCGAGCACGGTCACGACATGCCGCTGTCGCTGTTCAAGAGCATGATCGGCCTGCCGGGGCCCATGAGTGACCGTCAGGTGCTCAACCACTTCGGCGACGACTTCCCGATCGCGGAGTTCAACGCCCGGGTCATGATCCACGTGGATGCGGCCTGCGAGGCCGGCATCGCGCTCAAGGCGGGAGTCGTGGAACTGCTGGACATCCTGGACGCCCTCGACCTGCCCCGCGCCATCGCCACCTCGTCCAGCCATCGGGCCGTGGAGGCGCATCTGGGCAAGTCGGGGATCATCCCGCGCTTCCACGCGGTGGTGGCCCGCGGCGACTACGTCAACGGCAAGCCCAACCCCGACCCCTTCCTCAAGGCCGCCGAACGCCTGGGGATCGATCCGGAATTCTGCCTCGCCCTGGAGGACAGCCACAACGGCGTCCGTGCGGCATCTGCGGCTGGCATGATGACCATCATGGTCCCCGACCTGCTGGACCCCACCGAGGAGATGCACGCCCTGTGCGTCCGCATCGCCGCCGACCTGCACGAGGTGCGGGGGCTCTTCCGATAGTTTCCTTCTCCCCTTGCGGGAGAAGGTGGCCGGTCGAAGACCGGTCGGATGAGGGGTTGTTCTCCCCTCGACGCGCGTACTTGAACCCTATCCCGAGAGGCCTATCGACCCCTCATCCGACCCTGCTTCGCAGGGCCACCTTCTCCCGCAAGGGGAGAAGGGGCCGATACGATCTACCGCGCGTTCGGGCCGCGTTCGAAGTACTTGAAGAAGGCGCTGTCGGGGGACAGCACCATCGTCGTGTCGCCCTGGCCCAGGGAGGCCTCGTAGGCCGACATCGAGCGGTAGAAGGCCGCGAAGCTCGGATCGCGGCCGAAGCTCTGGGCGAAGATCCGGGTGCGCTGGGCGTCGCCCTCGCCTCGGGTGGTCTCGGCCTCCTCGGTGGCGGTGGCGAGCGTGATGGCCACTTCCTTGTCGGCGCCGGCGATGATCTCGCGCTTCTTCTGTTCGCCCTCGGCGCGGCGCTGAGCGGCCTCCTGCTGGCGGCTGGTCTGCATGCGGCGATAGACGGCCGCCTGGTTGGCGGCGGGCAGGTCGGCGCGCTTGATCCGCACGTCGATGATCTCGATGCCCAGGCGCGAGGAGTTGGCCCGCTTGGCGACGTCGATCTTGGTCTGGGTCATCAGGGCGCCGCGGCGGCCCGAGATGATGTCGCTGGAATTGGCCGTGCCGAGGATCTGTCGCAGGGAGGAGTTCAACAGCCGCTCGATGCGGTCGTTGGCCGTGCGCTCGTCCCGCAGGGTCCGGTAATACTGCAGCGGGTTGGAGATGCGGTAGCGGACGAAGGCGTCCACCACCAGGCGCTCCTGGTCGGCGGCGATGACCTCTTCCTGGTCGGCCTCGAGCTTCAGGTTGCGCTTGTCGAGCTTGATGACGTTCTCAAGGAAGGGCGCCTTGATCTTCAGGCCGGGCGCGTTCTCGCCAGGCGCGTTGATCACGCGAACCGGCTCGCCGAAGCGCACGACGATGGCCTGCTGGCGCTGTTCGACGATGAACAGGGTGTTGAACAGGACGATCAGGACGCCAAGCGCGATGACACCCCAGGTGGTGAGGCGGCGGTTCATCGCGGAGCTCCAGGGCTGGGAATGACGGTTTCGCCGCCCTCGGCCTGCGGTACGACGCGGGCGGTGGGCGTCTTGGCGCGGAAGACATCGGGGGGCAGGATGATCGGGGCGCTGGCCCCCTTGCCGTCGATGACCACCTTGTTAGAGCGCGACAGGACCCGCTGCATGGTCTCGATATAGAGGCGGTCGCGGGTCACGCCCGGCGCACGCTTGTACTCGGTCAGGATCTGGCTGAAGCGCGAGGCCTCACCGATGGCTTCCCGAACCGACTGCTCGCGATAACCCTGGGCCGACTGGGTCAGCTTGGCCGCGTCACCCTTGGCCTCGTTGATCACCCGGTTGCGGTAGGAGTTGGCCTCGTTGACCGCGCTCTCGGCGTCCTGGCCGGCGTTGGCCACTTCGCGGAAGGCGGCGACGACTTCCTGCGGCGGGTTGGCGCTGCGGATCTGCACCTCGACGATGCTCACCCCGGCGCCCCAGCCGTCCAGGGTCTTCTGCATCAGCTCGGCCGACTGGTTCTGCACCCGGCCGCGGCCGGTGGTGAGGATGTCCTGCAGGGTGGTCTTGCCCACCACCTCGCGCATGGCGCTCTCGGCCACGGCTTTGACGGCGTCTTCCTGGTCGCGGACGGTAAAGACGTACTTGGCCGCGTCGGCCACGCGCCAGGTGACGCTGAAGTCCAGGTTCACGATGTTCTCGTCGCCGGTCAGCATCAGGCTTTCTTCCGGCACGTCAGCGCCGGCCGATCCGCCGATGTCGATGCGGTTCAGGCTGGTGACCGCCACCTTCTCCACGCGCTCGATGGGCATGGGCAGGTGATAGCGAAGGCCGGGGGTTTCCGAACGCGAATAGGCGCCGAAGGTCGTGACCACCGCCGCCTCGTTGGGTTGGACGATATAGACGCCCGACAAGGCCCACAGGGCGAAGCCCGCGCCCGCCACGGCGGCGATCGCGCCGGGACGGATTCGGTCGCCGCCCGGACCGCCGGCACCCAACATGCCGCGCAGCTGCGCGATCAACCGCTCAAGAGTGGCCGAGATATCCGGACCGCCCGGACCGCCGCCGCCGCCGGGACGGCGCGGGCCGCCGCCTTGCGGGCCTTGGTTCTTGGGGGGCTGCTTGTCGCCACCACCGCCCTCGCCGGATGGCGGAGAGCCCCAGGGGCCGGGGTTCGCATTGTCGTTCCAGGGCATGGTCGCGTCGTCTGCTTCTTTGTCTCGGCGCGGCGGCGAAGGGCCGCCTGTCGTCGGGCTTGTAAACCGGCGCTGTCAGCCGGATATGAGGCGCGCAAGCTCGCAAAGCAAGACACACGGGTGTCATGATCTCCGAAACCGCCCCCGAACGCGCCGTTGTGCTGGCCGCCCTGGATCGGGTGCTGGATCCCAAGACCGGCAAGGGTCTCGTCTCAGCCCGCCTGGTCCACGGCCTGACCCTGGCGCCTGGCCGCGCCAGCTTCGTGCTGGAGGTGGCGGCGGCCGATATCCCCCTCTATGAGCCCACCCGGGCGGAGGCCGAGCGGGCCCTGGCCCGTGTCGACGGCG
This sequence comes from Phenylobacterium sp., assembly GCF_030693625.1. Taxonomy (GTDB): domain Bacteria; phylum Pseudomonadota; class Alphaproteobacteria; order Caulobacterales; family Caulobacteraceae; genus Phenylobacterium; species Phenylobacterium ferrooxidans. Next base: position 49,681 of record NZ_JAUYAF010000041.1, on the reverse strand, counting down.
TCGCCCAGGCGACGGTGATGCTGACCGTGGAGGCCGACCAGCCGCCGCCGCCCGCGCCCGGCGTGACCCGCGTGGTCAAGGGCGCCCGCGTGACCCAGGACCCGGCGGCCGCGCCCAAGCCGCCGGTGGACGCCGTCCGTCCTGACCACGTCCGCCGCGTCATCGCCGTGGCCAGTGGCAAGGGCGGGGTGGGCAAGTCCACCATCTCCGTGAACCTGGCCGCCGCCTTCGCCGCCATGGGCCTGAGGGTTGGCCTGCTGGATGCCGACATCTATGGGCCGTCGGCGCCGCGCATGCTGGGGGTCGATGGCGACCCGGGTTTTGGTCCCGACAAGAAGCTGATCCCGCTGGAGGCCTGGGGCATGAAGGTGATGTCCATCGGCTTCCTGGTGGACGAGGCCGCCCCAATGATCTGGCGCGGCCCCATGGCCTCCTCGGCCGTGCGCCAGATGGCCAACGACGTGGGATGGGGAACCGAGGCCGAGCCCCTGGATATTCTGGTGGTGGACATGCCGCCCGGCACCGGCGACATCCAGCTGACCCTGGTTCAGAAGATCAAGCTGGACGGGGTGGTCATCGTCTCCACCCCCCAGGAAATCGCCCTCATCGACGCCCGCCGCGCCGTGGCCATGTTCCAGAAGACCAACACCCCGATCCTGGGGTTCGTGGAGAACATGTCCTACTTCCCCGACCCCGCCACCGGCGCCCGCATCCCGATCTTCGGCGAGGGCGGGGGCAAGGCGGAGGCGGCGAAGCTGGGCCTGCCCCTGCTGGGGGAAATCCCCCTGGATCAGGCCCTGCGCCAGGCCTGCGACGACGGCAGGCCGGTGACCGCGGCGGCCCCTCAGAGCCCCGCGGCCAACGTCTTCAATCAGATCGCCAAGGCCCTGCTCTAGAACAAGACCGCTTGAGACGGAACCGCGCAGCGGTCCCGGCTCAAGCGTGAATCATACTCTCGCTTATTTCTGGAGCCTGATCCGCCGCATCGGCGGAATCGCGAAGCGATTCCACCTCAACGGATCAGGCTCTAAGGCGCGCTACGGCCTGACGTTCGCGTCCGGCACCGCCACGCCCGAGGCGGTGGCCAGGACGCCGGCCTCGGCCGCCAGGGCGTCACGCAGGTCGAGCTGGCGGCGCACCTCGCCGTGGCGCGCGGCGTCGAGCTTCCAGCCGATGAAGCAGGCCCCGCCGAAGAACACCAGGATGATGGGCGCGAAGACGTAGCAGAGCTCCAGGCCACGGATGGCCGCAGGCGTGTTCACGGCGCCCTCGGCTGCGTTGTAACCCACCATGCCCAGCACGGTGAAGCTGATGCCCACGGTGAGCGCCGAGCCGATCTTCTGGGTGGTGGTCACGAGCGCGTAGAGCAGGCCGGCCCGCTCCTCGCCGGTCTCCAGCCGCACCTCGTCGGCTACGTCGGCGACCATGGCGCGGACGATCAGCACGAAGGCGGAGGAGACGAAGCCGACCGCGAACATGGCGGGGATGGCCAGGGACATGGTGGCGGGCGGGATGATCATCAGCATCGACTGGGTGACCGCGTAGCAGACCGAGGTCAGCATCAGCGTGCGGTGCTTGCCCAGCTTCTGGGCCGTCCAGCTCCAGAACATCGCGCCGGCCAGGCCCGCGGCGATGTAGAAGATCAGCAGGAACGAGGTCTGGGCCGTCGTGTAGCCCCGGGCGTCGTGGAAGAAGAACAGATAGAGCGCCGCCGTGGTGCCGGGACCGAGCGCCATCACAAAGTCGGCGATGATCAACCGGATCATCTCCGGCCGGGTGATCAGCTTCCAGTAGTCGGCGAAGCTGGCGTGCACGCCCGCAGTCTTCGGGGCGACGCGCTCGGGGCTGATCCAGATGCAGAGCGCCACCGTGATGGGCAGCAGGATGATGCAGAACCACCCCATGGCGTGGACGCTCTCGGCGAAGGTGCCCTTCACCGACAGTTGCACCACCAGGATCGCGACGGCGCCGATGACCCCCACGGCGCTGATCACGCCATAGACCCGGGACCGGTCATTGTAGTCCGTGGCCAGGGCCGCGCCCCAGGCCGCCTGGGCCAGGGTGACGATGGAGATCCCGAGGAACAGCACCAGCAGCCAGCCGATGATATAGCCCTCGCTGACACCGGTGTCGGCCATGAACAGCATGTAGACAGCAGCCATGACCAGGGGGGCGCCTACGGCCAGCCAGGGACGGTAGCGGCCCCAGCGCGAGGTGGTCCGGTCCATGGCCATGCCCAGCAGGGGATCTACGGCCAGGTCGATCAGGCGCACGATGGTGATCGCCGCGCCCACCGCCACCATGGACAGGCCGAGGTGTCCGGCGAAGAACCGCGGCAGGTAGACACCCATCACCAGGCCGATGGCCGCGATGGGCAAGGCTGTGGAGGCGAAGGATAGGGCGACTGGCAGCGATATGCGCTGCGTTGGGGACGAAACCGCCATGGAAAGCTCCGTAATGGGGTGGCGCAGAATGCGCCGGCTTGAAAAAACTCAGGTGCGCCGGGTGGCGCGGAAAAGACGTCAGGGTCGCGAAGCGTCCGGCTCGATGGGCAGAATATTGCCCGGCGTCGCGGTCACGCTCTCGATGATGGGCGCCTCGTCATAGAGGGCGTCGCGTTCCTCCAGCTTGCGCCGGACCTCCGCGTGGCTGGTGGCGTCCAGTTTGTAACCGATGAAACAGGCGCCCCCGAGCATGACGAAGACGATGGGGCCGATCAGATAGGCGAGCTCCAGGTTGTGGATCGCCTGGGCGGTGTTGGTGGCGCCCTCCTTGGCGTTGTAGCCGACCCGGGCCAGCACGGTGAAGGTCAGGAAGATCGAGAAGGCGCCCGCCACTTTTCCGGTCAGGACGGTCAGGGCGTAGATCAGGCCGATCCGTTCCTTGCCGCCGTCCAGCCGGACCTCGTCGCCGATGTCGGCGGTGATCGCCCGGGTCATGACCCCGAAGCCCGCGGCCAGGAACCCGGCCATGAACATCGCCGGCAGGGCCAGCATCATGCTGCCCTTCGGCAGGAAGCCCACCATCATCAGCATCAGCGAATAGCCGGTGGTGGTGACCATCACCGCCCGGTGCTTGCTGATCCTGTTGGCCAGCCAGCCGACCGACGGGGCGCCCGCGAAGCCGGCCAGGATATAGACCAGCAGCAGGATGTTGGCCTCGGAGGTGGAGAAGCCCCGGGCGTCCTTGAAATAGAACAGGTAGAGCGCCGCCATCCAGCCGGGACCGAGCGCCAGGCAGAGGTCGGCCAGTAGGATGCGGATCATGTTGGGGCGGGAAATCAGCGCCCAGTAGTCGTGCAGATTGAAATGCTTGCCGCCGACGTCGACGGTGATCTTCTCGGGCGTCCGCCAAACCACCAGGGCGACCGCCACCGGTGTCAGGCCGATGATGAACCAGCCCATGGCCTGGACACCTTGGGCGTCCGTCAGCCCCTGCTGCTCCAGGACGATGGGGATCACCAGGACGAGGACCGAACCCAGCACCCCCACCGCCGTCATCACCGCGAAGATGCGCGAGCGCTCGTGATAGTTGGTGGCCAGCGTCGCGGCCCAGGCCGAGTGCGACAGGCCCAGTATCGAGGTGCCCAGGTACATGATCAGCAGCCAGCCCCCGAGATAGAGCTGCCCCGAGCCCTCAGGCGCCTGGAACAGCATGATCAGGGCGATCATCAGGATCGGCGCGCCGATCACCGTCCAGATCCGGTAGCGGCCCCAGCGGGTCCGCGTGCGGTCCATGATCATGCCCAGCGCCGGGTCCAGCGGGATGTCGATGGCGCGCACCAGGGCGAAGACCGCGCCAACCACCGCCAGCTCGACGCCGATGTGGCTGGCGAAGTAGCGGGGCAGGTAGACCGAGATGGCGATCGCCAGGGCCGACAGCGGCAGGCTGGTCCCGGCGAAGGCCAATATGGTTCCGAGCGATAGGCGCCCCGACGGGCTCGCCGTGCTGGCTTGGGTCAAGTTTCGCAATCCTCCGCGCACACCCAGCACACACTTGTCGGAGGCTTGAGTCTTGCGCGTAGGTTACGCTTGATCACCTGTGCTGAAGCAAGCGGTTTCGCGGGCGCCGGCCGGGGATTCCGACCGGCGCCGCGTGCAGCTGTCAGTCGGCCCGGGGCGGCGTCGGGATCGCGGCCTCGCCGGTCACGCTCTCGAGGATAGGCGCCTCGTCATAGAGGGCGTCGCGGGCGTCCAGTTCGGCCCGGATTTCGGCGTGGCGGTCGGCTCCCAGCTTGTAGCCGATCATGCAGGCGCCCCCCAGCATCACGAAGACCACCGGCCCGATCAGATAGGCGAGCTCCAGGTTATGGATCGCCTCGGGCGTGTTCTGCGCGCCGTCGGCGGCCAGGTAGCCCACCTTGGACAGCACCCAGAAGGTCAGGCCGATGGAGAAGGCGCCGGCGATCTTGGTGGTCATGACGGTGATGGCGTAGAGCAGGCCCGAACGCTCCTTGCCCTGTTCCAGGCGCACCTCGTCGGCGACGTCGGCGGTCATGGCGCGGGTCAGGACGTTGAAGCCCGCGGCCATGAAGCCGGCCATGAACATCGGGATCGCCCCGATCAGCATATTGCCCTGCGGGATCGCCATCAGCGAGATCAGCACCAGGGAATAGACCGTGGTGGCCACCATCACCGCGCGGTGCTTGGAGATCTTGGTGGCCAGCCGCCCCATCAGCGGCGCGCCGGCGAACCCGGCCAGGATGTAGACCGCCAGCAGGATGCTCGCCTGGCCGGTGGTGAACCCGCGGCTGTCGGTGAAGAAGAACAGGTACAGCGCGCTCATCCAGCCCGGGCCGAGCGACAGGCACAGGTCGGCCAGCAGGATGCGCAGGAACGAGGGGCGGGTGATCAGGGCGCCGTAGTCGCGCAGGCGGAAGGCGTGGCCGGGAACCTCGGGCGCGATCTTCTCGGGCGTGCGCCAGATCACCAGAGCCGTGGCGATCGGGGTCAGCACGAAGATGAACCAGCCCATGGTGGAGATGTTGCCGGCATCCGACGCACCGCGGGCCTCGTTGATGATCGGAATGGCCAGGATCGAGGCCGCCCCCAGGACGCCGATGGCGGTCATGATGCCGAACAGCCGCGAGCGGTCGTCATAGTGAGGGGCGAGCGTCGCGGCCCAGGCCGCGTGCGACAGGGCCAGGATCGAGTTGCCCAGGTACATCACCAGCAGGCACACGATCAGATAGGTTCGTCCCACGCCCTCCGGCGGCATGAACAGGAAGTAGATGCCGGCCATCAGCACCGGCGCCCCGAGGATCGTCCAGACCCGGTATCGGCCCCAGCGCGTCCGGGTCTTGTCCATGGTCCAGCCCAGCAGGCCGTCCACCGGGATGTCGATCATGCGCACGATGAAGAAGGCCGCCCCCACCAGGGCCAGGTCGATGCCGAGGTGGCTCGCATAGTGGCGGGGCAGGTAGACCGAGATGGCGATGGCGACGGCGGAGATGGGCAGGCTGGTGGCCGCGAAGGCCATGGCCGTGGAGAGCGGCAGGCGCCGCGCGCTCACCACCGAAGAGTCGCTCATGTAAGGTCCCTGTTCCTGATGGATCGCCGCTCTTGCGGGGGCGTGCATACCCCCAGGTTACGCGCGATTAGGCAGGGTGGAGCAAGCGAAATCAGTGCAACGAAAAAGGGCGGCCCCTGCTGGAGCCGCCCCGAGATCGAACGCGGTGGGGTGTGACCCTAGCCGCCCTGCATCTTGCGGAAGAACTTCCCGCTCTGCTCGCCGCCGTTCAGATAGGCCTGCTGGCCGGCCGGATCGGAGATCTTGGACCAGTTGTCGCGCACCTCTTCCACCGACAGCCCGCCCTCGCCGAGGTAGACGCCCTCGGTTTCATAGAGGCGGGTGAGCGCGAAGGCGCCCGCGCCGGCGGTCAGGATCGCGCCGGTGGGGGCTTCCTCCGAGGCCAGGTAGACGACGCCCGGCGTCACATATTCCGGCTTCAGCTTTTCCAGGATAGCGGGGGGCATCAGGTTCTCGGTCATGCGCGTGGCGGCGACCGGGCTGATGGCGTTGATGTGGATGTTGTTCTTCTGGCCCTCGAGGCGGATCGTGTTCATGAACCCGATGATGCCCAGCTTGGCGGCGCCGTAGTTGGACTGGCCGAAGTTGCCGTACATGCCTGACGACGAGGTGGTCACGACGATGCGGCCGTAGTTCTGCTCGCGCATGATCTCCCAGACGGCCTTGGTCGGCTTGACTGTGCCCATCAGGTGGACGTTCAGCACCAGCTCGAAGTCTTCCATGGTCATCTTGGCGAAGCTCTTGTCGCGCAGGATGCCGGCGTTGGCGATCAGCACGTCGATGCGGCCCCACTGGTCCATGGTCTGCTTGACCATGTGGGCGACGCCGGCGTCGTCGGTGACCGACGAACCGTTGGAGATGGCTTCGCCGCCCAGGGCCTTGATCTCTTCGACCACGGCGTCGGCGGCGGCGGACGAGCCGCCCGAACCGTCCATCGAGCCGCCCAGGTCGTTGACGACGACCTTGGCCCCGCGACGCGCCAGCTCCAGCGCATGCTGCTTGCCCAGGCCGCCGCCCGCGCCGGTGACGATCGCCACTTTGCCGTCGAAGCGGATGTCCGCCATGGAAGTCTCTCCAGAAAGAGGGTCAGGATTTCGCGCGGTTTGTGCGGCGCGGGAGAGACGAGGTCAAGCCGCCGCCTGTGCCCGGGACGGTTGGCGCCGCGGTTCGGATTTTGGAATATCCTCTGTGCTTAACGGTTCCTTGGCGACCCCCAGTTTAGGGTTAGTTCAGGATGTTGCAGTGCCGGGCGTCGACATGATCAAGACCATCAGTCGCAACCGGCACGCCGCCTTGGCGCTGGTGCTCTGCCTCTGCTACGTCGCCAACCTCTGGCTGACCAACGTCCTGCGCCAGCAGGCCGGCGGCATCGACACCATCTGGACGGCCAACGCCTTCGTCATCGGCGGCCTGTTGCTGCTGCCCTCCCGCTGGCGGCTGCCCATCCTGGCCACCGGATTCGGCCTCCAGGTCGCCGTCATCCTGCTGTTTCGCGTGTCGGCGGTGGACGCCGTCGGCTTCTCGGTGCTGAACACGGTCGAGGCTGTCTGCGTCGCCGGACTGGCGCGCCGGATCGGCGTGGTGCGGCTCACCACCCCCAGCCGGTTCGCCGGCCTGATTTTCCTGGCTCTGCTGCCGGTGCTGCTGGCCGGGTGGCTGCTGCTGGGGATCGGCGCCTGGATGCTGCACGGCGAGTTCCCGATCAGCATGCTGGCCAACCGCCTGCCGGCCAAGTTCCTCGGCATGGGCCTGGTCCTGCCCGCCATCCTGCTGCTGGCCCGCAGTCGCGCCAGCCTGATGCGGACCCCGCCTTGGGAGCAGCTCTGCGCCTATCTGCTGATGGCGGGCATGGCGGCGGCGGTCTTCACCCCGTTCAGCGCCGTAGCCCTGTTCGTCGCCTTCCCGGCCATCACCCTGGTGGGCCTGCGGATGGGCCCCCGCGCCGTCATCCTGGCCATGGCGCTCACCTGCACGGTCATGCTGCCGCTCGGCGTCCACCAGGCCCCGCCAGGCCTGATGACCGATCACGAGAGCCTCAACCACCGGATCACCCTGAGCCAGGTCTACCTGGCCATGGTCTTCGCCACCGGTCTCATCGCCGCCCTGATGGCCACCCACCAGCAGCGCCTGCGCCAGATCCTGGCGCGCCGCTCGGCCAGCTACATGCGCGCCCGCGACCGGGCCCAGGCGGCGTCGGTGGCCAAGACCGAGTTCCTGGCGGCCATGAGCCACGAGATCCGCACGCCGCTGAACTCCATCATCGGCTTCGCCCAGGTGCTGGAGCGGCGCGACGACCTGCCCGCCGACAGCCGCCATCAGATCGGCCTGATCGAACGCTCCGGCGGCGCCCTGCTCACCGTGGTCAACGACATCCTCGACTTCTCAAAGGTGGAGGCCGGCCGCATCGACCTGGACCCCAAGCCCGTGGACCTGGCCCAGGCCTGCCAGTCGGTCATGGCGATCGTGGCCGACGGCGCCCAGCGCAAGGGCCTGACCCTGGCCATGACCTTCCAGGGCGTGGCCGGCGCGGCCCACGTCTGCGACGACCACCGCCTGGGCCAGGTGCTGCTCAACCTGCTCAACAACGCGGTCAAGTTCACCGACGCCGGCGGCGTCACCCTGGCCCTGTCGGTGGTGTCCCAGGGCGAGCAGGACCTGGTCCGCATCGCCGTCACCGACACCGGTCCCGGTATCGCACCGGCCGCCGCCGAGCGCCTGTTCCTGCGCTTCAGCCAGGTGGATTCCTCGGTCAGCCGCACCCACGGCGGCACCGGCCTGGGCCTGGCCATCTGCAAGGGCCTGGTGGACCTGATGGGCGGCAAGGTGGCGGTGGAATCGACCCCCGGCCAGGGCTCCACCTTCTGGCTGGAAATCCCCATGGCCCGCGCCGAGGCCATCGCCGAGCCCGCCGCCGATCAGAGTGGGGAACAGGGGCTCTGCGCTCACATCCTGCTGGTGGACGACCACCCCATGAACCGCGAGCTCGGGGTGGCGATTCTCAGCCTGCTGGGCTGCACCGCCGACATCGCCTGCGATGGCCGCGAGGCGATCGAGGCCGCCCGGACCCGCCGCTACGACGCCATCCTGATGGACGTCCACATGCCCGTCGTCGACGGCCTGGCCGCCACCCGCGCCATCCGCGCCCTGGGGGGCCCGGTCGGCATGACCCCGGTCATCGCCATGAGCGCCGACGTCATGCCCGAGCAGGTCGCCAGGATGCTCGAGGCCGGCATGGTCGACAGCGTCGGCAAGCCCGTTAGCATCCAGGCCCTCAACGACTGCCTGGCCCGCTGGATCGGCCGCGACGCCGACGGCGAGGTGCTGGCGGCTTAAGGGTGGTCCTCCTCGCGAAGGGCGAAAGCCTCAGCGAAGCCAATTCACCAACGTCAGTCCGCTGACCCTGCCGAACTCGCCTTCGTTGTCGGTGATGAGGACGTGGCCCAACGAAATCGCATGGGCGGCGATCAGCATGTCATTGCCACCGATGGGGGTTCCCGCCGCTTCGAGCCGTGCGCGCAGTTCGCCGTAAGCTCTGTCGGCGGGGGCTTCAAATGGCAGAATATCGAGGGCGCCCAGGACCATTTCGAGTTGGGTTGTCAAACGCTCCGAACCCTTCTTGGCGGCGCCAAACCGAAGCTCGGCCGCCACGATCACGCTGGTGCAGATGGCGTCTTCGCCGACCTCGGCGATCCGCGCGGCGATCCGTCCCTGAGGATTGCGGACGAGATCAGAGAGGATGTTGGTGTCCAGCAGGCTCCGCATCAGAGATCGACGGCGTCCGGGACCGGATCGTCGATCTGCGGGAAGTCCTCGTCCAGGGACGACAGCCCGGCCAGGACGGCGAGCAAAGACTTCGGCGGCGCGATCTCGATGATCAGCCGATCGCCGTCCCGGTGCATGATGGCGTCTTCCCCCGGCAACTCGAACTCACGGGGAATACGGACGGCCTGGTTGCGCCCATTCTTGAACAGCTTGACGTGGCGATGGACGGTCATGGCGCTACGCATAGCCTATGCCAAGGCCTATGCCAACGCTACCGATCCTAGTTCGCCGACGCCATCTCCGTCCCGCGCAGGAACTTCACCAGCACCCGCTGGCCGATCAGGAACGGGGCGTTGTCGGCGCTCACCACCACCTCGACGACCCGGTCGTCGGTGCGTTCGGTGGGGTCGTCGGAGACCAGCTTACGGGCGCCGAACACCGCGGCCTGGCGCAGCACCGTGCCGCGATAGACCTTGGTGGGGTCGCTCTCAGGCGCGATCTGCACCGCCTGGCCGATGCGGACAAAGGGCAGGGCGCCCTCGGCGATCTCGGCGCGCACGATGTGCGGCGCGACGGGCTCCAGGTCGAACATGGTCGACACGTTCAGGGTCGAGGCGCCGGCGCCCGGATTGGCGTAGCGCCGCGCGATGCGACCGTCGGCCGGGGCGCGGATGATGGTTTGCTCCTGCTCGTAGCGGGCCTGTGCGAGGGCCGCCTGGGCGGTGGCGACGGAGGCGCGCTGGGCTTCTAGGGTGGCCTGGGCCTCGGCGATCCTGTCCTGCGCCTGGTCCAGCCGCTGGCCGGCCACGAAGTTGGTGGCCACCAGGCCCTGCAGCCGGGCCCGCTCGCGCTGGGCGGTGGAGAGCTGCACCTGGGTCATCGCCATCTGGGCGCGGGCCTGGCGCACGGCGGCGGCGGCCTGGGCGGCGGCCAGCCGCGGTTGATCGTCCTCCTGGCGGGCCAGGACCTGGCCCTTGGTGACGCGGTCGCCCTCGCTCACCAGCACCTCGCGCACGATCCCGGCGCGGCGCGCGGCCACCTGGATCATGCCGCCCTCGACGTCGGCCTTGCCGTTGGCGATGGCGACGAAGGGGCTCTTGGGCGCCTTGGCGGCGGCGACCTTGGCCGCTTCCGCCTTCTGGGCCTTGGCCTGGCTGTTCAGCAGGAGCCCGCCGGCGACGGCGAGACCGAGCACAAGAACCACGGCCCAGACGACGTGGCGGCGGAGGAAGGCGAACATGGTCTTAGGCTCCGATGAGCTCAGGGGTCTTGGCCGCGCTGGGCTCCGGCGTCGTGCGCCGGTCGTCCAGAATGGCCCCGTCCTCGATGTGGATGATGCGGTCGGCATAGGCTTCCAGCCGCGGGTCGTGGGTCACGCAGATCACCGCGGCGCCGTGGCTCTTGGCCGCCCGCTGCAGAAGCTGGATGACGATCTGGCCGTTCTCGCCGTCCAGCGCGCTGGTGGGCTCGTCGGCGAACAGCAGATGCGGCTCCTTGGCCAGGGCGCGCGCGATGGCCACCCGCTGCTTCTCGCCGCCGGACAGTTCGGAGGGGCGCTGGTGCATGCGCTTGGAAAGACCCACCTCGGCCAGCGCGATCTCGGCTCGGGCGCGGGCCTCGGCCGGCGCGAAGCCCTTGTACTTCAGGATGATGGTCACCTGCTGCAGGGCCGACAGCGCGCCGAACAGGTTGAAGCCCTGGAAGATGAAGCCGCAGTGGTCCAGGCGGAACCTGTCGATCTGGCCGGGGCGCAGCTTCCACAGGTTCTCGCCCATGGCGCTCACCGACCCCTCGTCGGGTTTCAGCAGGCCTGACAGGGTCGCCACCAGGGTCGACTTGCCCGAACCCGAAGGCCCCATGACCATGGTCACGTCGCCGTGCAGGGCGTCGAAATCGACGGCCTTCAGCACCTCGATATGGGTGCGGCCGGTCTTGAACCGCTTGGTCAGGCCCTTGGCCACCAGGGCGTGGGCGCCGGGGATACCGGAGGTCTGGCTCATCGCAGCAGGTCCGCGGGTTGGCTCTTCTTCAGGATGCCCATGGCCATCAGGCCCGAGGCCATGGAGATCAGCATCAGCAGGATGGCGACCCCGGTGATCCAGCCGATGGGGAAGCCCATGGGCAGGCCGGCGCTCTTGGCCAGCAGCGAGATGCCGAAGGTCAGCAGGGCGGTGGCCGCGAGTCCCACGATCCCCACCCAGAAGGACAGCTCCACCACGATCAGGCGCAGCGAAGGCATGGAGACTCCCAGCGCCCGCAGGCTGGCGAATTCCTTGATATTGGCCAGGATCGCCCCGCGCAGGGTCTGGGAGGTGATCCCCACCCCGATCAGGAAGCCCAGGAACACCGAGAAGCCCAGCATCACCCCGATGATCTGCTCCTTCATCAGGGCGCCCTCATTGGCCTTGGAAAGCTCGTCGCGGGTCCACGCGCGATAGGCGCCGTCGGCGTTGGCGTTCAGGGTGTCGCGCACCACTTCGGCCTGGGCCGGGTCCTTGATGCGCACCATCAGCGGGCCGGTCTTGTCGCCCTTCTCCCCCATGCCCAGCAGACGCATGGTGTCGCGCGACACCACGACGGACGGCTGGTTGATGTCGGGATAGCCCTCCAGGATGGCGCGGACATGCACCGACTTGCCGTTCAGGGCGGCGCTGTCGCCGGGCTTGACCCCCAGCCGCGCCAGGGCGCTGCGGTCGATGGCCACCGCATAGGGCTCCTGCAGGGCGACGCGGACGGTTTCGGAATAGTCGGTGGGCAGGGTCACCGCGCCGGGGCGGGTGTCGACCATATTGACCTGGACGAAGGTGGTGACCGCCTTCTTCCCTGGGGGTGGACGGTTGGTCCAGCGGGCCCCGTCGCCGTCGAAGCTGGCCACCTCCACCACGTCGGGGTTCAGATAGAGCTGCGGCTGGATGCGGCGCGGCAGGCCCGAGGGACCCGAATTGATCAGGCTTTCCGACTTGGCGCCCAGCACCAGGATATCGGCGCGGGAGCGGTCGATGGTGGCCGTGGCGCCCTTGACGATCCCGGTGAACATGCCGACTTGGGCCAGGATCAGCAGGCCCGAAAAGGCCAGCGCGATCACGGCGGCCATGTACCGGCGCCATTCATAGATCAGGGTGGCCAGGGCCAGTGACATGACGTCCCTCCAACGGCGCCAGCATGTGTGCGCGGGACCGTCGGGAGCCTAGTTAAAACCCTGTAAGGCGGCGGTTTTCGGGGTCTAATCACATGAATTATAAGTAACTTTCCAGCCGGACCTCGGCTAAGCCATTGATCGCAAAAGCCCCTAGCCATGGGGCTGTTACATTGTTACGGATCGCCACCCCGCGACCTCCCCCGTGGCTCGCGAAACCTCATCGGGATGTTCATGCTTCGACAGACCTTGGGCGGCGCGCTCGCCGCCACCATCGCCCTCTCCGCCGCCCCGGCCCTCGCCGACGAAGGCATGTGGACCTTCGACAACTTCCCGGCCGCCAAGGTGGCCCAGGCCTATGGCGTCAAGACCGACCAGAAGTGGCTCGACCGCGTCCAGGCCGCCTCCGTGCGCCTCACCAGCGGCTGCTCGGCCTCCCTGGTGTCCAAGCAAGGCCTGGTCTTCACCAACCACCACTGCGTCGTCGACTGCGTCCAGAGCCTGTCGGACGGCAAGACCGACTATGTGAAGGACGGCTTCCTCACCACCGCCCGGACCGAGGAGAAGAAGTGCGCCGGCATGCAGGCCGAGGTCCTGGTCTCCATCACCGACCTCACCGGCGACATCGGCAAGGCCACCGCCGGCAAGACCGGGCTCGATTTCGTCAAGGCGCGCGACGCCGCCAAGGGCGCGGCCGAGACCGCCGCCTGCGGCAATGACGAGGCCGTCCGCTGCCAGCTGGTCACCCTCTACCGGGGCGGCCAGTACAAGCTCTACAAGTACCGCAAATACTCCGACGTCCGCCTGGTCTTCGCCCCGGAGATCGCGACGGCCTTCTTCGGCGGCGACCCGGACAATTTCAACTTCCCGCGCTTCAACCTCGATACCGCCTTCTTGCGCCTGTACGAGAACGGCAAGCCCATCGCCTCGCCCCAGCACCTGATCTGGCAGAGCCGGGCCCCCAAGGACGGCGAGGTCACCTTCGTGTCCGGCAATCCCGGCGGCACCGACCGCATGCTGACGGTCGCCCAGCTGCAGACCCAGCGCGACCTGGCCCTGCCCATCGGTCAGCTGCAGCGCTCGGAACTGCGCGGCCGGCTGATCGCCTTTGGTGAGCGCGACGCGGAATCCAAGCGTATCGCCACCGATCCCCTGTTCGGGGTCGAGAACAGCTTTAAGGTCTTCTACGGCCGCCAGTTCGCCCTCAACGACCCGGCCTTCATGGAGGCCAAGCGCGCCGCCGAGGCCGAGCTGCGCGCCAAGGTCGCCGCCGATCCCAAGCTGGCCGCCGACATCGGCGACCCCTGGGGCGAGATCGCCAAGGTCCAGGGCCCCTATGCCGACCGCTTCCTGCGCCTGCGCCAGCTGGAAAGCGGCGCCGGATCGCTGTCGGAGCTCTTCCTGTTCGCCCGCGAACTGGTCCGCGCCGGGCAGGAACGCGCCAAGCCCTCGGCCGAGCGCCTGCCGGAATACGGCGATGCGGGCCTGGCCCTCATGGCCAAGCAGATCCTCGACGAACAGCCGGTGGACGCCGCCCTGGAGCAGCTCTATCTCGGCTTCTGGCTGTCCAACACCCGCGAGTATCTCACCGTCGACGACGCGGCGGTGAAGCAGCTGCTGGGCAAGGAGAGCCCCGAGGCCATGGCCGCCCGTCTGGTGGCCGGGACCAAGCTCGCCGACCCCGCCGAGCGCAAGCGCCTCTGGGACGGCGGCCTGCCCGCCATCCTGGCGTCGACCGATCCCATGATCCAGCTCGCCCTGCGGATCGACCCCGCCGCCCGCGAGGTCCGCACCGCCTGGGAGACCGAGGTCAGCGGCCCCACCGACCGCGCCGCCGAGCGCATCGCCCGGGCCAAGTTCGCCGCCTATGGCGACGCGGTCTATCCCGACGCGACCTTCACCCTGCGCCTGTCCTACGGAAAGGTCGCCGGCTGGACCCACCGCGGCGTGACCATCCCGCCCTTCACCACCTTCGCCGGCCTCTATGACCGCGCGACGGGCGCCGAGCCCTTCCAGCTCGCCCCCCGCTGGGTGGCCGCCAAGGACCGGCTGAACCCGGCCACGGTGTACAACTTCGTCACCACCAACGACATCATCGGCGGCAACTCCGGCTCGCCGGTGCTGAACGCCAAGGCCGAGATCCTGGGCGCCGCCTTCGACGGCAACATCCACTCCCTCGGCGGCAACTACGGCTACGACGGCACGATCAACCGCACGGTGGTGGTGGCCACCTCAGCGGCCACGGAGGCCCTGGAAAAAGTCTACGGCCAGGCGGCCCTGGTGAAGGAGCTGACGGGGAAATAACCGCTCCTTTTTCCTCCCCTGCGCAGCGGGGGAGGAAAGGGTCGGCCGGACCTCGCCGTCGCGGCTGCCTACGCCGGCTTCCCCAGCGGCGTGGAGTCGAAGATCGACTGCTCGTCTGGCGTCATCTCCACCGGCACGTCGGCGAACAGCGGGGTCGACAGGTAGCGCTCCCCGGTGTCGGGCAGCATGCACAGGATGTTGGAGCCCTTGGGCGCGCTGGCCGCCACCTTGAGCGCCCCGGCGAAGGTCGCCCCCGAGGTGATGCCGACGAAGATGCCCTCCTGGTCGGCCAGCCTCTTGCTCATGGCCATGGCCTCGGGGCCGGGGATGGCGATGATCTGGTCGATGTCGGCCACCGCGTCGCCGGTCAGTTTCGGAATGAAGTCGGGGGTCCAGCCCTGCATGGGGTGGGGTTTCCAGGCGGCGTGGCCGGAGGCGGCCGAGCCGTCGGGATTGCGCGCCTGCTCCGCGCCGCTGCCCAGCAGCTGGGCGTCCTCCGGCTCGCAGACGATGATCTTGGTGCCGGGGCTCTTCTCCGCCAGCACGCGGCTCACTCCCCTCAGCGTCCCACCGGTGCCATAGCCGGTCACCCAGTAGTCCAGGCTCTCGCCCGCGAAGTCCTCCAGGATCTCAACGGCGGTGGTGCGCGCGTGCATGTCCGGGTTGGCTTCGTTCTCAAACTGCCGGGTCAGAAACCAGCCGTGCTTCTGCGCCAGCTCAACCGCCTTGGCCACCATGCCGGTGCCGCGCAGAGCCGCCGGCGTGGTGACCACTTTCGCCCCCAGGAACCGCATCAGCTTGCGCCGCTCCACCGAGAAGCTCTCGGCCATGGTCACCACCAGGGGATAGCCCTTCTGGGCGCAGACCATGGCCAGGCCGATGCCGGTGTTGCCGCTGGTGGCCTCGATCACCGTCTGGCCGGGCTTCAGGGCGCCGGACCTTTCCGCGGCCTCAATGACGCCCAGGGCCAGGCGGTCCTTGACCGAGCCCAGCGGGTTGAAGGCCTCGACCTTGACCCACAGGTTCACGCCCTCGGGGCCCAGCTTGTTGATCCGCACGACAGGCGTGCGGCCGATGGTTTCGAGGATGTTCTGATAACGGGCCATCTGGGCCTCCAGGGTTGGCGGACGATATGGCGCGCAACCTAGGTCCAGCGCCCAGGGCGCCACAACCCCGATCAGTCGAAGGCCACCCCCATCGTCGTGGTCATCTCCTCCCGCCAGTCCTTGCGGGTGCGGGAATAGATCAGGCAGTCGGCCGGATCGCCTTCGCCGAACCCGGCGCTGCGCAGCAGCCCCTCGCGGGTAAAGCCGCAGCGTTCGGCCAGCCTCCACGAGGCGGTGTTCCAGGTCTCGATGATCAGCTGCTGGCGATAGACGCCTGGCCGCTCGGAGAACAGCAGGTCGGAGAAGGCGCGCACCGCCGGCGCCGCCAGGCCGCGGCCCCGGTCGGCGGGGTCGTGCACGATGTAGCCCAGCTCCAGCCCGTGGATGCAGGGCGCCGCGCGATAGAACTGGCAGGTCCCCACCAAACGCCCGTCGGCCTCGATAGCCAGGGCGCCGGCCTCGTCGGTCCAGAACCCGGTGGCCGCGAAGGTCTCCGCCAGCCGCGCCGGATCGGTCATCGGTTCGGTGATGGAGAGCGTGAAGGGATAGCGCGCGACCTGCGCGAGGTCGGCGGCGGCGATACGGCGAAGCGTCATGGGAAGCCTTCGGACATGAGGGAACGCGCCAGCGTCGGGGCGGGGGAGGGCGCTCGGGGCGCCGATGTCCGGGGTCAGGCCATCGGGCGAGGCTAGCCGAGATCGAAGGAGCGTCAACGCCCCAGATCCCCCTCAGGCGCTTCGCGCCAGCTCCCCCAGGAGGGGGCATCTTGAGCAGCGCTACGCCGGGTCACCCTTCCGCCCCCCGCAACCCCGCCCTAAGCTCGTCCCAACAGAACGAGAGGAAACACCATGGCCCAAGACACCCAACTCGCCGGCAAGACCTGCTTCGTCGCCGGCGCCTCCAGCGGCATCAACCTCGGCATCGCCAAGCGCTTCGCCGCCGCCGGCGCCAATGTCGTCATCATCAGCCGCAGCGAGGAGAAGATCGCCGCCGCCGCCAAGGAGGTCTCCACCTTCGGCAAGCCCTGCATCGGCATCGCCGCCGACGTCCGCGACTACGCCGCCGTCGAGGCCGCGCTGAAGCGAACCCACTCGGAATTCGGCGAGATCGACATCGTACTGTCGGGCGCGGCGGGCAACTTCGTGGCCCCGGCGCTGGGCATGAGCGCCAACGGCTTCAAGACCGTGGTGGACATCGACCTGATCGGCACCTTCAACGTCCTGCGCGCCTCCTTCGAGTTCCTGCGTCGGCCGGGCGCGTCCCTGATCTCCATCACCGCCGGCCAGGGCGAGCGCGCCAGCCTGTTCCAGTCCCACGTCTGCGCCGCCAAGGCGGGCATCAACATGCTGACCAAGTGCCTGGCGCTCGAGTGGGGCCCCGGCGGTGTCCGCGTCAACGCCATCTCGCCCGGTCCCATCGCCGACACCGAGGGCATGGCCCGCCTGGCCCCGACCGCCGAGGCCGAGGAGCGCGTGAAGAGCCGCAACCCGATGCGCCGCTACGGCACCAAGGACGAGATCGCCGACATGTGCCTCTTCCTCTCCTCGGACCAGGCCAAGTACGTCAACGGCGCCATCATCCCGGTCGACGGCGGCTCCGGCTGTGGCGACGCCTCGGGCAACGCGCTGGCCAACTACGCCTAGGCGAGAGGCCTTCTCCTCCCCCGTTCGCGGGGGAGGAGAAGGCTCAGCCCTTGCGGCCCAGGACCCCGCCGACCCAGGCCATCGGCATCGCGGTGACCACCAGGGCGATCGGATACCAGGACGGCCCCAGGTTCATGTTCCAGGTGGTCGCCACGCCGAGGACGGCCAAGGCCGCGCCCACCGCGCCCAGGATCAGGGCGTGCAGCATGGGGCGGGCCGGCGCCAGGCGCGCGGCGACGTAGCTCCCGAAGGCTCCAAACACCATCCGGTAGGAGAGGGCCAGCAGGTTATCCCCCATCTCGGTCATCGCCTGGCCGGTGGCGGGAAACACCCCCGTCAGGTAGAAAACCGCGTCGGCCAGCAGCGACAGCACCACCACCGCGGCGAACCCCGCCAGCAGCGCCACGATGCTCTGCAGCCAGAACCGCGCCCCGGCGGTCTTGTCGGTTAGGCCTGCCTCCATGGATCGCCCTCCGTCGCCTCGTCCTTCCAAGGACGTTTCAGAGAACGCCGATCCGACAACGGGGCGGGCGAATTGTCGAGTCCAAGGTCAAGCTTGAACCTGTTCTCAGCCCTGCGACGCGGCCAGGAACACCGCGTACTGCGCCTCGAACGCCCGCCGGTAGGCCGGCCGCGCCTGCGCCCGCGCGACATAGGCCGCCAGGTTCGGAAACTCCCCCACCAGGCCCGAACCGCCCAGGCGCTGCAGCACCGACACCATCATCAGGTCGCCCGCGCTGAAATCCCCGTCCAGCCAGTCAGCGTCGCCCAGGCGGCTGGAAAGCTGGCCCAGCCGGGTGCGGATGCGGTCCTCGACAGCGGCCAGGCGCTCGCCGAACCAGCTCTTGTCGCGCTCGGTGAACCGCGAGATCTCCCACTCGGTGATCGGCGGCTCCAGGGTGCTCAGGGCCGCGAAGATCCAGCTGATGGCGCGCGCCCGGGCGTTGGCCTCGTCGGGCAGCAGGCCCGCATGGCGCTCGGCGACATGCAGCACCATGGCGCCGCATTCGAAGATCGCCAGGTCGCCCTCCTCATAGGTGGGGATCTGGCCGAAGGGGTGCAGGGCCAGGTGGGCGGGCGCCTTCATCTGCGCGAAGGTCACCAGCCGCACCTCGTAGGGCTGGCCGACCTCCTCGAAGGCCCAGCGGACGCGCATGTCACGGGCCAGGCCCCGGCCGCGATCGGGGGAGGCCTTGAAGGCGGTGAGGGTGGGGGTCATCGGGGGGGCTCCATCCGCGGTGTCTTCGTCTTCCAAGGACGCGCGGCCACCGGGTCCTGCGACTCGGCCCCCGGTTTTTTCGCCCGCCCGCCCGACCTCTAGCGGCCGTAGAACTGGTGGAAGGGTTCGATTGAAGCCCGGGCGCCCAGGGCGCGCATCGGAAAAGCCCGCCACGGCGCGGCGATATCCATGCCTGCCATGTTGTCGAGCAGGGCCTGGCGGAGGTTGGGCTTCACGGCCTCGCGGAAGTCCAGCAGTTGGCCCCAGCTGGAGGTCCCGTCCAGCCGGACCCGCTCGGGTTCGAACGCCGAGGCGCCATAGTGCGGCGGGAACAGCCGGCGGTAGGCCTCCAGATTGTAGAGCCAGGACCCGCCCTTCGCCGTCCGCGCCGCCGGGTGGTGCGCGCGCACATGGCGAAACATCTCGGCCAGCTCGGACCTGCGGCGGTTGATCTTGGCCCGCGCCAGCGGCCCGACGCCGTCGTCGCTGTCGCGGTTGCTGAAGTGGATCCGCACCACCTCGCCGGCCTCCTCCAGCTCATAGCTGAAGCAGCCGAACCGCGGCCCTCCGCTCGCCTCGGGCGCCGACTGGGCGAAGAAGGCCACGGTCCAGTCCAGGCGTCCCGCCTCGCGGTCCTCAAGTCCCGCCGCGTAGCGCGCCCATGCCGCCGAGGGCGCCCCCACCTCGACCCGGCCCAGGCCAAACCGCCGGTGCAGGTTGGTGAACTCCAGGCAGGTCTCCGAAAGGGCGCGCGAGGTCCGGGCGGCGATGATTTCGGCGAACCGCAGCTGGACCTCGAAATAGCCCCTCAGCCGCTCGGCCTGGTCGCGGCGCGCCTCGATGATCCCACCCATGGGGCGAGCCTACACCGTCGCCGCCCGGACGGGTCAACGACCCCCCCGGCCCGCAAAAATGACGCCCCCGTCAGCTAGCCCTTGCCGAACGCTGTTCAAGCCGCGAAATGTGGGAGAACAGGCTTCGAAAGCCCTGGCCAAAGCGAGGAATACCCGATGAGCGAGAGCGCCACTCTGGACGCGGTCAAGGACGCCCGCGACGCGGTCTATTCCCTGCCGATCGAGAGCCTGAACGTCGCCCAGTCCAAGCTCTTCCGGGACGACGCCATCTGGCCCTACTTCGAGCGCCTGCGGGCCGAGGATCCCGTCCACTGGCAGCCGGCCAGCGACTTCGAACCCCACTGGGCGGTCACCCGCTACAACGACATCATGGCGGTCGACACCAACCACGCGGTGTTCTCGTCGGAGGGCGGCATCAGCCTGGGTCCGAGCGAGGAGATGATCGCCAAGCTGGTGGCCAGCGGCGCCCAGATGACCGGCGGCCCCTTCGGCGGCGGAGCGGGCCCGACCATGTTCATCGCCATGGACCCGCCCAAGCACGACGAACAGCGCAAGACCGTCAGCCCGGCGGTCTCACCGCACAATCTGAAGATCATGGAGCCCCTGATCCGCGAGCGCGCCGGGATGATCCTCGACAGCCTGCCGATCGGCGAGCCCTTCGACTGGGTCGACAAGGTCTCGATGGAGCTCACGGCCATGACCCTGGCCACCCTGTTCGGCATGCCCCAGGAGGATCGCCGCAACCTGACCCGCTGGTCGGACATGGTGATGTCGCGTCCCGGCGACGGCGTCGTCGACACCTGGGAGGAAAAGCGCGCCGAGATGGCCGCCTATGCCGGCTACTTCCTGAACCTGTGGGCCGATCGCAAGGCCAAGCCGCCCGAGGGCGACCTGGTCTCCATGCTGGCCCACGGCGAGGCCACCAAGGACATGAACCAGTTCGAATACCTGGGGAACATCATCCTGCTGACCATCGGCGGCAATGACACCACCCGCAACACGATCTCCGGCTCGATCTACGCCCTGAACAAGAACCCCGACCAGTTCGCCAAGCTGCGCGCCAACCCCGACCTCATCCCCTCGATGGTGTCGGAGACCATCCGCTGGCAGACCCCTCTGGCCCACATGAAGCGCGTGGCGACCCAGGACTACGAGCTGGGCGGCAAGACCATCAAGAAGGGCGACAACGTCGTCATGTGGTACGTCTCGGGCAACCGCGACGACAGCGTCATCGAGAACCCCAACGCCTTCATCATCGACCGCGAACGCCCCCGCCAGCACCTGTCCTTCGGCTTCGGCGTCCACCGCTGCGTCGGCAACCGCCTGGCCGAGCTGCAGCTGAAGATCATCTGGGAAGAGATCCTGGCGCGCTTCCCCGAGATCCAGGTCCTCGAAGAGCCCCAGCGCGTCCCCTCGACCTTCGTCAAGGGCTACAAGTCCATGCAGGTTATGATCCCCCGCAAGCTGTAGGGGGCTCGCTCTTAGAACAATAGCCCCGTCATCCCGGACAGCCGGCAGGCTGATCCGGGATGACGTCGTGTGCTTGCCTGACGACGCTACCGACCTCATGCTTATGATCCCGGCCAGCGCCGTGGAGGATCAGATGACCCATCGCATCTACAGGATGAGCGTCGCCAAGATTTATCCGGCCCTGGTCGCCAAGGCGCAGCGCAAGGGCCGCACCAAGGCCGAGGTCGACCAGATCATCCACTGGCTGACCGGCTACGATGAGGCAGGCCTCGCCGCCCAGCTGGTGGCGGACACCGACTATGAGAGCTTCTTCACCCAGGCGCCGGCGCTCAATCCAGCCCGCGCCGACATCCGCGGCGTCGTCTGCGGCGTCCGCGTCGAGGCGATCGCCGACCCGGTGATGCGGGAGATCCGCTACCTCGACAAGCTCATCGACGAACTGGCCAAGGGCAAGGCGATGGAAAAGATCCTGCACCGCCTGCCCGCCAAGGTCTGAGGCGCGGGCTCGCTCGCGGCCCATCCACCGGAGGTCACTGCCGCCACGCCGCTGTCAGCAGCCGGGTGCTAATCTCACCCCAGGCGAGAGAGGGACCAGCCGATGCTCACCGGACGTTCGACTATCCGACTTATTAAGTCGGACAATAACTCATAAGGTCAGATGCTGTGGTCACCGCGCCATTACCTACACGGTTAGGTGGAAGTCGCTCCTCGGGTTATAACGGTGAAGCTTATCCAATAGGGGTAGCTTGGCGGCGGCGGTTGATCATGACTCCGACGGAACTCAAGAGCGCGAATATCAAGCGTTTCGAAGATCTTATCAAAGAGCAACCCGACCAGGCCAGGCTCGCAGTGCTTCAGCGCCTCTTGAGGGAGGAAAGGGACAAGCCGCTCAGCACCTATCCCGAAGAAGCGAGGCCACAAGAATTACGGTGACGAATTACAGTGACAGTGCATTCAATTGACAGGCCGGTTCTCAGTTCCCAGGGGAATTAAATGCACTGTCACGGAATTTAGGCCTGAATTCTAGGGCCCACCGAATTCTAGCTCACCCCGCCCCCGTGGAGCGCTCCTCGAAATAGCGCACATCAGCCTCGTCCCGGTCCCAGTCAGCCCGGGAGGCGCAGAACAGGTGGGTGCGGACACCCTTGCCTAGCGGGACGTCCAGGGTGCCTGCGGTCAGATAGACGTTGGTCTCGTCGGTCTCGGCCGGCAGCGGCGTGCCGCAGGTTCGGCAGCGGGTGACGGGATATCCGGAGGGCAGGGCGAAGGTCACCCCGTGATCCGCCCCCTTCACCCACCGGAAGCGGTCCAGCGGCACGATCAGGATCGCGTTGCCCACCGAACCGGACGCCTTGCGGCACAGCGAGCAGTGGCAGACCCAGACGCCGTCCAGATCACCGTCGATCTCATAGGCCCTGGCGCCGCAAAGACAGCTGCCGGTTCGTATGGTCATCGGCTTTCCAACCCTTGCAGCCATCGCCTGTTAGACATGGCCCCCACCACAGCGTGAAGCCCGCGGGAAGGCAACGGCGCCCCTCCATTGAACCCCCGGCGAAACGCCGTTAGCTGTAGCGCATATTCAAACGGCCGTTCGCGGCGCTCATTTCCAGGACGATCTCATGAAGCTCTATTCCGGCGACCTCTCCCCCTATTCCGCCAAGGTGCGGATGCAGATCTACGCCAAGGGCATCTCCGACATCGCCATCGAACTGCCGCCGGGCTTCATGACCGGCGAGTTCCACAAGACCTCGCCGCTGGCCCGCATTCCGGTCCTCGACCTGGGCGGCGACGTGATCCCGGAATCCGAGGTGATCTCTGAGTACCTGGAGGAGATCTATCCCCAGAATTCGATGCTGGGCGCCACGCCCCGCGAGACCGCCGCCATCCGCACGGTGTCGCGCATCGCCGACATCTACCTGATGAACAACATGTTCATGCTCTCGGGCCAGGGCCGCGCCTCGACCCGCAGCGCCGACATCGTCAAGCTGCTCTCGGGCCAGGTGATCCGCGGGATCAAGGCGCTGGAGCACTACATCGGGACCGATGGCTTCGCGGTCTCCGGCCGCCTGACCATGGCCGACTGCACCCTGGTCCCGGCCCTGTTCCTGGTGGAGAACGTGATCCCCACCGTCGGGGTCGAAGACCCCATCCCGGCCTCCCCCAAGGTCGCCGCCTACTGGGCCGCCATCCAGAAGAACCCGCACGCCGCCGCCACCCTGGTGGAACTGCACCGCGGCCTGGCCGAACGCCGCGACCTCATCGCCAAGATGGCCGCCAAGGAAAAGGCCAAGGCCGCCGAGCAGGCCTAGCCGCTACGGGTTCCTTCTCCCCTTGCGGGAGAAGGTGGCCCTGCGGAGCAGGGTCGGATGAGGGGTCGATAGGCCTTTCAAGCAAGTCCACTGCGTCATCCCGGGTCTCCCTACGGGTCGCCCGGGATGACGGCAGTTCTTGTCCTGAGAGCGGAGCGCGACCCCTCATCCGACCGGTCGCTGACCGGCCACCTTCTCCCGCAGGGGGAGAAGGATCAGGCTGTCGTCACTGGCCGCACGCGCTCCAGGAGCCCTCTCCGACCACCGCCCTAGGCGCGCGACAGGCTCAGCACATTGCCGTCGGGGTCGGAGAACCAGGCGACCTGGGCGCCGCCGTCGGGGGCTGACCAGATCCCCAGCTCGTCCTGCCCCATGCCCTCATAGATCGTGAACACCACGCCGCGAGCCCGCAGGGCGCGCACGGCCGCGCCCATGTCCGGCACGTTCCAGCCGAACACCGGGTGGGGGTGAGCCTTGTAGTCGGGGAGCACGGTGATCCGCAGCAGCGCGCCGTCGACCTCGACGAAGTCGCCGAAGGCGTCGGCGCTGAGAAGCGGCAGGCCGAGTTTGCCGCAATAGAAGTCCATGGCCCGCTCGCGCTCCGTGACCTGGATAAAGGCCACCGGCTGTCCGTTCACGGCTGCGCTCATCCCGCATCTCCTCGCCCCGAGGGCCGCAGAATGACCTCAGAGGGCGGAGGCGGCAATCAGTCCTGCGTCCCGCGCATCCGTCGCGCCAGGTCCTGCAGCGTCGCCCGTAGCGCGACGATCTCCTCGCCTGGCAGGCCCAGGTTGCAGGCCAGGGCGACGGGCACCCCCGCGGCCTTCTGCTGCAAGGCCCGGCCGGCGTCGGTGAGGGTGATCTGCACGCGGCGTTCGTCGGCCGCATCACGGGTCCGCTTCACCAGGCCCGCCCCCTCCATGCGTTTCAGCAGCGGGGTGAGGGTGCCGCTGTCGAGACCCAGGGCCTCGCCCAGGTCGCTCACCGTGCGCGGGGCCTTTTCCCACAGCGCCATCATGGCCAGGTACTGGGGATAGGTCAGGCCGAGCGGCTCCAGCAGCGGCCGGTAGGCCCGGGTCACCAGCCCCGTCGCCGCATAGAGGGCGAAGCAGAGCTGGTTATCGAGACGTAGCTGCTCGGCGACACCCCGACGGTCACTTGTCGGCGTTCGTCGGTCGTCGGTGGTCTTGGTGGCTTTGGGACTCATTGCGTCCTTACGGTTATCGCAACATCGACATTGCCACGAAGCGCATTCGAATAGGGGCAGACCTGGTGGGCCGTGGCCACCAGGGCTTCGGCGGCCGCCTGATCCAGGCCCTGGGTCTCCACATCCAGCGCCACCCCCAGGCGGAAACCGCCCTCGGCGCGCGGGTGCAGTTCGACCGTGGCGGTCACTGCGGCGCCGGTGAGCGCGATCTTCTGCTGGCCGGCGAGGAACCGCACGGCGTTCTCGAAACAGGCCGCGTAGCCGGCGGCGAACAGCTGCTCAGGATTGGTCGCCCCGCCCTTGCCGCCCATCTCCCTGGGCAGGGCCAAGTCGACCTTCAGCAGGCCATCGAGGCTTTCGACATGGCCGGCGCGGCCGCCGACGGCGCGGGCCTGGGTGGAATAGAGGGCGGGCATGGGGTCATCTCCGTGTTGATCGTATGCAAGTATATTGGGTACAATCAAATTGACGTCAACTCAGGAAAGGCGCCTTTTCTTCCATCCGCGACGGCCACCACAGTTGCCTCCGCCCCGGGGTTCGCCTCAATAGGGGGGCCGGCCGGTGAGTCCCGGCGCTGGGGTCTAACCGCATGTTTCGCCTGGAGAACGCCCAGAGCCTGGTGGGCATCGCCCTGACCCTGGCGGTCTGCTGGGCCCTGTCGGAAGACCGCGGCCGCTTCCCCTGGAAGCTGGCCCTGGGGGCCATCTTCGTCCAGGTCGCCCTGGTCCTGCTGCTGTTTGGCCTGCCCGGCGCCCAGGGGTTCATCCAGGCCCTCAACGACGGCGTCGACGGCCTGGCCGCCGCCACCGCCCAGGGCGCCCAGTTCGTCTTCGGCTACATGGCCGGCGGGACCCAGCCCTACGCCGTCACCAACCCCGGCGGCCTCTTCGTCTTCGCCTTCCAGGTCCTGCCCCTGATCCTGGTGATCTCGGCCCTGTCAGCCCTGCTGTGGCACTGGCAGATCCTCAAATGGATCACCCGCGGCTTCGGCTTCATCTTCCAGAAGACCATGGGCCTGGGGGGCGCCTCGGCCCTGGCCGTGGCCGCCAACATCTTCCTCGGCATGATCGAGAGCCCCATCGTCATTCGCGCCTTCCTGGACAAGCTGACCCGCTCGGAGCTGTTCCTGATGATCGTCGTGGGCCTGGCCACCGTCGCCGGCTCCACCATGGTGGCCTACGCCACCATCCTGAAGGACGCCCTGCCCAACGCTGCGGCCCACGTCCTGGTGGCCTCGATCATCTCGGCCCCGGCCGGCATCCTGCTGGCCCGCATCATGGTGCCGGAGAAGCCGGGACAGGGGGGCTTCTACGCCGACTACAATTCTCTTCTGAAGTATGACAGTGCGATCGACGCCATCTCCAAGGGCACCATGGATGGCCTCACCGTGGTGCTGAACATCTCGGCCATCCTCATCGTCTTCGTGGCCTTCGTGGCCATCGGTAACGGCGTGCTCACGGTCTTCCCGGACGTGATGGGATCGCCGCTCACCATCGAGCGCATCCTGGGCGTGGTCTTCGCGCCCCTGGCCTGGACCCTGGGCATCCACTGGGACGAGGCCCTCAAGGCGGGCTATCTGCTGGGGGTGAAGCTGATGCTGACGGAGTTCATCGCCTTCATCCAGCTGGGCGCGGTCCCGGCCGGCGAGATGACCGAGCGCACCCGCATGATCATGACCTACGCCCTATGCGGCTTCGCCAATGTCGGCTCGGTGGGGATCACCGTCTCGGGCATGGGCGTCCTGATGCCCGAGCGCCGTAACGAGATCATCGGCATGGTCTGGAAGGCCCTGCTGGCCGGCTTCCTGGCCACCTGCATGACCGCCGCCGTGGTGGGCGCCATGCCCCGCGAACTGTTCGGCCAATGAGGGCGCTCCTTCTCGCCCTGGCCCTGGCGGTCGCCCCCGTCGCGGCCTTCGCCCAGTCCCTGACGGTGGTGGACCCCGGCGGCAAGACCAAGGTCCTGACCCCCGCCGACCTCGCCGACCTGCCGCGCGCCGAGGTGAAAAGCGGCGCCCGGACCTATGCGGGCCCGATCCTGACCTACGTCCTGCGGGCCGGCGGCCTGCCGGTGGGGCCCAGGCTGCACGGCGACCCGCTGCGAGCCTATGTCGTCATGACCGGCAAGGACGGCTTCCAGGCGGTCTATTCGCTGGCCGAACTGGACAAGGACTTCCACGACGACGTGGTGATCCTCGCCGACCACGTGGACGGCAAGCCCCTGCCCGACAAGGAAGCCCCCTGGCGCGTCGCCTCCAGCGGCGACAGGAAAGGCTGGCGCTCAGTCTTCGGCCTGGCGCGCATCGAGGCGCGGCTGGCCGATGCGCCAGAGAAGGCGCCGGCCATGGAACACGCCCACTAGGCGGACTTGATCAACTCGAGTGAGCGGATGCGGCTCTCGAGGTCGGGTCCTACCGCCATCACGAACAGTTCGTCCGCGCCGGTGCTCGCCGCCTTCCCGTCCAGCCGCGCCTTTACGGTGGCGGGATCGCCCACGATGGAGCGCGCCATCACGCCCGCCAGTCGCGGATCGTCCGCCCGCTCGGCCAGGAAGGCCTGGGACTCGGGGATGGAGGTGAAGCGGCGCCGGCCGCCGTCCAGGGTGGCGAGGTTGCCGGCCCGCATCGGGGCGGCCAGCCGCTCGGCCTCGGCGCTGGTCTCGGCGGCGAGCGCGATGGTGGCGATCCCGGTCCAGGGCTCGGCGCGGAACACCGACGGCCGGAAGTTCCCCTTGTAGGCCGCCACCGCCGGACCGCCGTCGGCGCGAGCGATGAACTCGGCGAACACCATGCCGACGCCCGCCTGGGCGGCGAACAGCGCGCTCTCCACCGAGGTGCAGAGCAGGAAGAGATCGGGGTGCGAGGGGCCGGCCGGATTGGCGTGGATCTCGCGGGCGGGATGGGCGTCGGTGATCGGCTCCACCCCCGAGGCGTCCAGCAGCCAGGCCGACAGCAGGGCGAAATACTGCGGGAAGGCTTCGGAGCCTGATGATCTCAGCGCGCCGCCGGTCCGCTGATCTGTGCCGAGCGCCCGGCCCACGCCCAGGTCGATGCGGCCAGGCGCCAGGGCCTCCAGCTCCATGAACACCTCGGCCACCTTCAGGGGGCTGTAGTTCACCAGCATCACCCCGCCCGAGCCCAGCCGGATCGTCGAGGTGATCTGGCTGGCCGCCGCGATCAGGATCTCCGGGGCCGGCGAGCCCAGCCCGCCGATATTGTGGTGCTCGGCCACCCAGAAGCGGTGATAGCCCAGCCGCTCGGCGGCCTTGGCCACCTCCAGGCTGTCGCGCACCGCCTGGGCCTGGGTGTTGCTCCCGCTCACCGGCGAGAGGTCGAGGACCGAGAGGGTGTAGGTCATCAGGTCCTCGGCGCGGTCTTCTTCAGCACGGCCGAGAAGCTCAGCACCGCGTCGCCCTCGACCGTCATGATCCCCCGCACGAACACCATGCTGCGACCGGCCTTCACCACCTCGCCCCGGCACTCGAGCAGGGAGCCCTCCGGCACCGCGCCGACGAACTCGCTGTTGAAGGTGGCGGTCACGCTGCGGCTGTCCTTCAGGGCGTCGCGGGCGATCACGAACAGGCAGTAGTCGGCGAAGGTCATCAACGCCCCGCCGTGCATGAAGCCGCCGCCGTTCATGTGCTTGCGCTCGGGCCGCATGGCGCATACCGGCGCGCCATCATCGTCGATGCGGTAGTAGAAGGGCCCGGCGTGATCCTCGAAGGGGTCATTGCCGTACATCGACCAGCCGGCCCACTCGCCGCCCTGGACCACGAGGTGCACCCAGGAATCGGTCTCTGCGTCGGTGCCGTCCATATGCGCTCCCCACAACTCCGGAAGCGTTTGCCCGCCGCCGATCCAAACACTAGTTTGCCGCCTCGAACGGGCGACGCCGCAAGGCGACCTAAGTGGCGGAGAGAGATCATGCAAGGCCGGACTGTCTATCTGTGTGGAGGCCTGCGCAGCCCGATCGGCCGTTATGCGGGGGCGCTCTCCAAGGTGCGCGCCGACGACCTCGCCGCCCATCCGCTGAAGGCCCTGATGGCCGCCTATCCCAAGCTCGACTGGGGGCAGGTGGACGAGGTGATCTATGGGAACGTCAATCAGGCCGGCGAGGACAACCGCAACGTCGCCCGCATGGCCCTGCTGCTGGCGGGCCTGCCGTCCACCGTGCCGGGCCTGACCGTCAACCGCCTCTGCGCTTCAGGGCTCGACGCGGTCATCGCCGGGGCCCGCACCATCGCCGCGGGCGAGGCCGACCTGATCATCGCTGGTGGCGTGGAGAGCATGAGCCGCGCCCCCTTCGTGATGGCCAAGCCCGACAGCGCCTTCTCCCGCACCCCGGAGATGTACGACACCACCATCGGCTGGCGCTTCGTGAACCCGCAGATGAAGAAGGAATACGGCGTCGACGCCATGCCGGAGACGGCCGAGAACGTCGCCACCGACTACCAGATCAACCGCGAGGACCAGGACGCCTTCGCCCAGCGCAGCCAGGCCCGCGTCGGCGCCGCCCGCGCCAAGGGCTTCTTCGACGGCGAGATCGCGCCTTTGACCATCAAGGACCGCAAGGGCGACATCGTCGTCAGCGAGGACGAGCATCCGCGCCCCGACACCACGCTGGCCGCCCTGCAGGGTCTCAAGCCCATAGTCCGCGAGGGCGGCACGGTCACCGCCGGCAACGCCTCCGGCGTCAATGACGGCGCCGCGGCCCTGCTGCTGGCCTCGGCCGAGATGGTCCAGAAGCTGGGCCTCGAACCGCTCGCCCGCATCGAGGGCGCCGCCTCGGGGGGCGTCGCGCCGCGCATCATGGGCGTGGGCCCGGTCCCGGCGGTGGAGAAGCTGTGCGCCCGGCTGGGCGTCACGCCCCGCGACTTCAACGTCATCGAGCTGAACGAGGCCTTCGCCGCCCAGGCGCTCGCCTGCACCCGCGCCTGGGGCCTGGCCGACGACGCCGAGCACGTGAACGCCCACGGCGGCGCGATCGCCATCGGCCATCCGCTCGGCGCGTCCGGCGCCCGCCTGGCGCTGACGGCCGCCCGCGCGCTGCACCAGAGCGGTGGCGACCGAGCCCTGGCCACCATGTGCGTCGGCGTCGGCCAAGGCTCGGCCCTGGCCCTGGCCAAGGCATGATCCGTCCTTTCGTCCTCGCCGCCGCCCTGGCTTTCGCTGGTCCGGCCTTCGCCCAGGACGCGCCGGTCAAGACCGCGCCCGCCGCCGCTCCACCCCCGGCCGGTGGGCCCGCGCAGGCCGCCGGAGCGCCGAAGAAGCCGCCGACCCTGGTGGAAGCCTTGATCGCAGCCGGCTTCGACCCGCACACCAAGCTGATCGGCGACGCCGTCCAGGTGATGTCGGGCCAGCGCGCCACCCTGGACGTCGCCGGCGGCAAGCCGGTGCTTGAAGCCGTCGAGACCGGCCATGTCGACATGGCCCTGCCCGACGGCGCCCCCGACACCTACAAGGCGGTCGCGCCCGGCAAGGTGGCCTTCGCCGTCGATGGTTCGGCGGCCAAGAAGCAGTCTTTCCTGAAAATCTGGAACGGCCTGTCCCACGCGGTCAGCTACGAGGCCGAGCTCACCGCGATCCGGTCCGGCAAGCTTGCCAAGCGCAAGGCCCAGGTCTGCGCCGTGCCGGGCGGCGGGACGAACTACGAAATGTGGTCCGACCCCATCATCGCCGTCACCCTGTCGGCGGTGGCCGAGGTCGCCGACGATAAGATCACCTGCAAATAGAGCCGAGAGAGACATCATGGCCCTCGACCTGGAAACCCGCGAACAGCTGATCGACACGGTCCGCCGCTTCGTCTCCGAACGCCTGCGTCCCCTGGAGGCCAAGGTCTCCGAAGAGGACGCCATGCCCCCCGAGCTGGTGAGCGAGATGAAGGAGCTGGGCCTGTTTGGCCTCTCCATCCCCGCCGAGTACGGCGGCCTGGACCTCTCCATGGAGGACGAGTGCCTGGTGGCTGTCGAGCTGGGCCGCACCAGCCCGGCCTTCCGCTCCACCTTCGGCACCAATGTCGGCATCGGCAGCCAGGGCCTGGTGATGTTCGGCACCGAGGAACAGAAGGCCAAATACCTGCCCGGCATCGCCTCGGGCGACATCATCACCTCCTTCGCGCTCACCGAGCCGGAGGCGGGGTCGGACTCCGCAGCGGTCCAGACCCGGGCGGTGCTGGATGGCGACCACTACGTGCTGAACGGCACCAAGCGCTACATCACCAACGCCAACAAGGCCGACCTCTTCACGGTGATGACGCGGACCGACGCGAGCAGGCCCGGCGCCGGCGGGGTCTCGGCCTTCCTGGTGGAACGCAACCTGCCGGGCCTTTCCATCGGCAAGCCCGAGAAGAAGATGGGCCAGCAGGGGGCGCACATCTGCGACGTGATCTTCGACAATGTCCGGGTGCCGGCGGAGAACCGCCTGGGCCGGGAAGGCGAGGGGTTCAAGGTGGCCATGCAGGTTCTGGACCGCGGCCGTCTGCACATCTCGGCGGTCTGCGTCGGCGTGGCGGAACGCCTGCTCACCGACTGCGTGGCCTATGCCAATGAGCGCAAGCAGTTCGGCCAGCCCATCGCCGCCTTCCAGCTGATCCAGGGCATGATCGCCGACTGCAAGACCGAGACCCTGGTGGCCAAGGCCATGGTCATGGAGACCGCCCGCAAGCGCGACGCCGGTGAGAGCGTCACCATGGAGGCCGCCGCCGCCAAGTACTTCGCCTCGGAGATGGTAGGCCGGGTCGCCGACCGGGCTGTGCAGATCTTCGGGGGCGCCGGCTATGTCGCCGACCACGGGATCGAGCGCTTCTACCGTGACGTGCGCATCTTCCGCATCTATGAGGGCACCAGCCAGATTCAGCAGGTGGTGATCGCCCGCGAAACCCTGAAACGAGGCGGCTGACCATGAGCATCGACATGGAGGCCGTGATCCTGGAGATCATCGGCAAGCTCCCGCCCGGCAAGTCCGCCTCCTCCGAGGAAGTCGCCCGCGCCGCCGACAGCGAGCGCTGGCAGCGCCTCACCGGCCACGTCCGCGCCACCGCCCGCGGCCTCGCCCGCCAGGGCCGGCTCACCGTCCTGCGCCACAATAAGCCCGCCGACCCCGACACCTTCAAGGGCGTCTACCGCCTGCGCCTCCCCACCGAGGATGAGCGCGCAGCGGCATTGGCCAAGGCCGCAGAGGTCCCGGTGGCCGCGGCGCCGGACGAGACTGAGGTCTAGCTGGCGCTGGAGCCCATCGTTCCTAGATAGGCCCATGTCCCTGCCCACCGTCCTCGCCGACATCGCCGCCTGCCGGGCCTGCGCCGGCGAGCTGCCCCACACGCCGCGGCCGGTGGTGATGGTGAACCCCGGGACCCGGCTGCTGATCGTCGGCCAGGCGCCGGGCCGCCGGGTGCATGAGAGCGGCATGCCCTTCACCGATCCCTCCGGCGAGCGGCTGCGCACCTGGATGGGAATCGATGCGGCGACCTTCTACGGACGTCCCGAGATCGGCGTGGCCGCCATGGCCTTCTGCTTCCCCGGGACCAGTCCCAAGGGCGGCGACTATCCGCCCCCGCCGCGCTGCGCCCAGCTCTGGCGGCCGCGGCTGATGGCGGCCTTGCCCGCGATGGAGCTGACCCTGCTGGTGGGCGGCTACGCCCAGGCCTGGGCCCTGGGTGATCGCGCGAAGGCCAATATGACGGAGACCGTTCGCGCCTGGCGGGACTACCTGCCGCACTACCTGCCCATGCCGCATCCGTCCTGGCGCAACACAGCCTGGCTGCGGAAGAACCCCTGGTTCGAAGCCGAGGTTACGCCCTATCTTCGCCAAAGGGTCCAAGCCATTCTAGAGCCGTGAAGCGCCTCCTTGTCCTCCTGTCGGCCATGATGCTCACCGCCTGCACGCCGCTGATGGTGCAGCAGGCCGGCACGCCGCCCGCCGCCTTCTCAGGCCCCCGTCTGGAGGGCGACCGCTTCGTCAGCTTCGACGGGACCCGCCTGGGGCTGACCACCTGGGCCGCCGACACGCCCGAGCCCTGGGCGGTGATCATCGGCGTCCACGGCATGAACGACTACGCCAACGCCTTCCACCTGGCCGCGCCCTGGTGGGCGAGCCAGGGGGTGACCACCTACGCCTATGACCAGCGCGGCTTCGGCCGCTCCCCCCACCGGGGGATCTGGGGCGGTGACGAGCTGATGGTGGAGGACCTGCGCACCATCGCCGCCGTGGTCCGCGCCAAACACCCCAAGGCGGTGATCGTCGTCGCGGGCGAGAGCATGGGCGGCGCGGTCACCGTCCAGGCCTTCGCCTCCGATCGCCCCCCTACCGCCGACCGCGTGGTGCTGCTGTCGCCCGCCGTCTGGGGCTGGTCGTCCCAGCCCCTGCCGTACAAGACCACCCTGTGGTTCGCCGCGCGGCTGACGGGGTCGAAGATCTACGTCCCGCCGGACTGGCTGACCAAGCGCGTCGCCCCCACCGACAACCGCGAGGAGCTCAAGGCCATGGGCCGCGACCCGCTGATGGTCTGGGGCGCCCGGTCAGACACCCTCTATGGCCTGGTGGCGATGATGGAGCGGGCCTACCATGCGACCGGTCAGATCAAGGTCCCGGCCCTCTATCTCTACGGCGCCCATGACGAGATCATTCCCAAGCGCCCGGCCTTCGAGGCCGCCAGCCGCCTGAAGCCCGGCGACCGCACCGTCTATTACGAGCGCGGCTGGCACCTGATGACCCGCGATCACCAGGGTCCCAAGGTGTGGGAGGACATCCTGACCTATGTCCGCGATCCCGAGGCCCCCTTGCCCTCCGGCGCGCCGCCCATCCCCAAGCCGAGGCGCCAGAGCGCCCAGGCCGCCACATCGCCGGGGTTGTGAGATGGAACGCGCAGGGGTAGAGCCGGGTAAATCCTTCCCCACTTTGAGCGTGTTCTCAGCATGACCCTGTTCGATCACCCCGCCTTCGAGGGGCATGAGAGCGTCAGCGCGTTCTTCGACGAGAAAACCGGCCTCAAGTGCATCATCGCGGTGCACTCCACCGCCCGGGGCCCGGCGGCGGGCGGTTGCCGCATGTGGCCCTATGCCAGCGCCGACCTGGCGCTCGACGACGCCCTGCGGCTGTCGCGGGCCATGTCCTACAAGAACGCCATGGCCGACATCCCCCTGGGCGGCGGCAAGGCCGTGATCATCGGCGACAGCCGCACCCAGAAGACACCGGCCCTGTTCGAGGCCTTTGGCCGGGCCGTGGACGCCGTGGGGGGCCGCTACTGGACCGCCGAGGATGTCGGCGTCTCTCCGGCCGACCTGATGCACGCGCGCCGCCAGACCCGCTTCGTGGCCGGCCTTGAGGGCCATGCCGCCGCCTCGGGCGATCCGTCCCCGGTCACCGCCGAGGGGGTGTTCCGCGGCGTGGCGCTCAGCGTGCGCAGGGCGCTGAACCGCGACCTGGCCGGGATCACCGTCGCCATCCAGGGGGTCGGCCATGTCGGCGCCTACCTGGCCGACAAGCTGCACGCCGCCGGCGCCCGGCTGGTGATCACCGACACCAACCCTGAGGCCCTGCGCGCGGTCGCCGAGCGGACGGGCGCCAAGATCGTCAGTCCCGCCGACATCTTCGAGGTCCAGGCCGACGTCTTCGCCCCCTGCGCCCTGGGCGGCGCCATCAACGCCGAGACCCTGCCGCGGCTGAAGGCCCGCATCGTGGCCGGCGGCGCCAACAACCAGCTGGCCACGCCCGAGGTAGGCCGCGCCCTCTTCGAGCGCGGCATGCTCTATGCGCCGGACTATGTGATCAACGGCGGCGGCATCATCAACGTCGCCGCCGAGATCGCCGCCCTCGAGGCCGGGACCGCCTTCGACGCGGCCTGGGTGGCGGCCAAGCTGGACCACCTCACCGAGACTCTCGACGAGGTCCTGGCCCGCTCCATCGCCGAGCGCCGCCCCACCCACGAGGTGGCCAACGAGATGGCCCGAGCGCGCATCGCCGAGGCGGCGCGGGCCAGGCTGGCGGCCTAGATCCGCCCGACCCGGGCCGTCCGCGGCTCTTTCACCGCCACGATCAGCAGCAGCAGGGCCGCCACCAGGAAGCCGATCGAGACGCCGAACACCACCGGGAAGCCCAGGGTGCTCGCCATGATCCCGCCGGCCAGGGGGCCGATGGCCGCCATGATGCCCTCGGCGGTGGCCGAGATGGCGATCCGCATGGGCATCTCGTCGCGCGATCCGAACTCCAGGATCATGGTCTGGGCGGCCATCATGTAGCCCGACTGCGCCGCCCCCAGACCGAAGAAGGCCAGGAAGGTCAGGGGCATCAGGTGGACATTCATCAGCAGCACGGTGGCCGCGATCCAGATCACCAGCGACACCAGCAGGATGCGCCGGAAGCCGGTCTTGTCCCCCATATAGCCCCAGAGCAGGTTGGAGAGGGTGTCAGCGCCCAGATAGGCCAGGGACAGCAGGCCCAGATTGCGGCCGTTGAGCTCGATCGTGGTGCCGGCGTAGATGATGTAGAAGGGCACCGCCAGCCGGCCGGCCGTGGCCAGCATCTGCACGATCAGGAAGTACATGTAGCCCCGGTCCGACGCGATCAGGGCGGGGAAGTCCTTGATGCGATCGCGCAGCTTGGTCTGGGCGCGCAGGGTCGGCGGCTCCGGCTCGCGGAGCAGCAGGTTCAGGGCCGACAGACCAAGGCTCGTGAGCACGAAGGCGAAGATGAAGGTGACGCCGTAGCCGTTGCCGAACAGGTTGGCCCCGACGAAATAGCGCCCTGCGAAATAGGCCAGGACGGCGGCGATCAGCCCCCCCGTGGCGTTGCGCCAGGCCTGCAGTCGGCCCCGGCGGCTGAGCGGGATCACCTTGGCCATCAGCAGGCCGAACACGACGCGCTGGGCGCCCATGAACAGGCCAAACATGAACATGAAGGCCAGGATCGCCACCACCAGGGACTGACCCGACAGCAGCCAACCCGAGGCGGCCATGCCCAGGATCTGCAGCCGCGCCAGGCCCCCCATCCACATGGCCGCGGGCATCACCTTGGTGCGATGCTCGATCTGGGTGGCGCCGACGATGGGCGAGACGATGCTGCCGACCTGCTGCAGGGCCAGGCCCAGGCCCACGATGGTGTTGGAGCCGGAAATCATGTGCAGATAGGCGGGCAGGAAGGTCGGCGCATTGACCAGCCGGAAGCCCGTCATGCCCAGCATGCCGTGCAGGTAGTTGCCGATATAGTTGCGCTTCAGATTGTCCCAGACGAACTTTTCATAGGCCGCTTCCTTGGCCTCCATCGTCTCTTCTTCCGGAGCGGCGGCTTCGCCGATCGCCTCCAGTTCGTCCCTAATGATTTTTTCTTCCAATGGCGTCCGGCCCGCGCGCGCAGGGCAGTGAAAAGCCGCGCGGGCTCTCCCTTTTAATAACGGATAAATTCAATCCGTCCGGTCTAGCAGAGTCCCGGAGCAGGGAAACCCCTGGCGACGAAGGGACGCGCTCAGGCCGCCGGTTTCCGCAAAAGCAAGAGCGCGCCAAAGGCCAGCACCGACCCTGCCGCCATCACCGCCAGGGCCAGGTTGGCCGAGCGTTCGATCATCAGGGCGAACACGAAGGGCGACACCGCCTGCAGCAACCGGGACGGCACGTTGAGCACGCCAAGCCGCCGCCCATAGTTGCGCTCCCCGAACAGGGCCAGCGGCAGGGCCCCGCGCACGATGGTGAAAAGCCCGTTTCCCGCGCCGTAGAGGATCGCGAAGGGGGCCGCGGCGATGGCGCCGAAGGCGATCAGCAGGCCCGCGCCGATGGGGAACATGGCCACCGCCACCCGGCCCGAGACCAGGGGGTGGATGCGGCGCACCAGGGCGAACTCGGCCAGCCGCGCGGCCACCTGGGCCGGACCCACCAGGGCTGCGGCGCCCACGGCCGCGGCCGGGCCGACCCCAAGCGCGTTCAGCAGGGGCGGAAGATGCGCCGACATCGCCGAGCCGATGGCCGCGAGCACCGCGAAGGCGCACGCCATCAGCACCATCTTCGAGGTGTCGCCCGGCGCGGGCGCGTCGCTGACCGGTGGGGCGTCGCTGGCGGGCGCCGGACGCGGCGCCGGGGCGCGAGGCAGGCTGAGATGGAGGGGCAGGGCGACCATCAGGTTGAGCGCGGCCCAGACCAGGCATGCGCCGCGCCAGCCGATCTCGTGCTCCAGCCAGGCGGTGAGCGGCCAGCCGATCGTGCTGGCGAACCCGGCGATCAGGGTCACGCCGGTGATGGACCGGCGCGCGTCGACCCCGAACCAGGACACCAGGCCGGCGAAGGCGATGTCGTACAGGCCAGCCGACATGCCCAGGCCGATGATCAGCCAGGATGCGATCAAGGCCACGGGGGTTTCGGAGATCGCCAGGCCGACCAGGCCGGCGGCGAACAGCAGGCTGGCGGTGGTGAGAGGCGGGCGTCCACCCCTCTGGTCCACCAGCTTGCCGACGCGCGGGCCGGTCACCGCCTGCAGCAGCAGCGCCGCGGAAAACGCCAGGAACACCCCCGTGGTGGACATCCCCACATCGGCGGCCATCGGCTTGGCCAGGGTGGCGGGCAGGTAGCTCGAACAGGCATAGCCGATCGTCTGGGTCACCCCCAAGGTCAGCACCGCGCGGCGCGGGGTGAAGGTCATGGTCGGCGGCCGATGGGCAAGAGTGCGGTCTCCAACGCCAAAGGGCGTCAGAGGGGGAGCTTAAGCAGAGTCGGACCCAGGTGTTTCCTCCTCCCGCACGGCGAGGAGGATGAAGGCCTTAGTGCCCTGGGCGCGGATGGATGGACTTCTGTTCCTTCACCTTCACCACCTTCTGGTCCGGCGCTCGGCCGTGCTGCGGCTTGGGCGCGGAGCGGGGCACGCTGAAGTTGATGTTGGGGTCTTGCTGATGGAAGCCTGTGGTCATGGTTCGTCCTCCCGAACCCCTAACGCTTAAGCCGCCTCCATCTGCGGGTCGGCGGGTCGCACATCTACGTGAATCGACAACTCGCTCTTGCCCGGGTCCCCAAGGATCACGCCGCTGATCGGCGTGGCCCCCTCGGGCGTGCGGCTGACGGCCACCGGGATCAGGTCGGCCGATTCCGCGAGGCCGTTTGTGGGGTCGAACTCCAGCCAGCCAAGGTCGGGCAGGAAGACCTCGCACCAGGCATGGGTGGCGCCTGCGCCCCGCACGCTCGAATGATGCGGCGAATAGAGATATCCGGTGACGAAGCGCGCCGCGTAGCCCAGTCGCCGCAGCGCCTCCACCATCAGCCAAGCGAAGTCACGGCAGGTGCCCGAACCCATCGTCACGGTGAAGGCGGGCGTCTGGGTGCCCTCTTCGTCGCGCTGGCGGTAGTCGAAGTGCTGGTGGATGTGGCGGTTCAGCCGCTGCAGAAAGTCCAGAGCCGGCTCATAGGGGCCGCCCGCATGGGCGCGGACCCAGTCCAGCAACATGCCGTTGGGATCGTCGCTCGCGGGGTCGATGAAGGGATCCAGGATCGTGCGGTCGCCACGGTCGTAGACGATGGGCATGGCGGTGTGAGGATTGTCGATCCGCAGCGGGGCCAGCGGGGCCGGAAACCGTTCGATGGTGAGCTGGCTGACGATCGTCAGCTCCTGCGACCGCCCCTCCGGCGTCATCAGGCAGACGCAGTTCCCGAGCGCGTCATAGACCCACCGCTTGGAGGCCCGCAGCGAAAGGCCCATCGAGGCTTCCACAATCCGCGTGGCGTGGCTGTCGCGCGGCCTCAGCAGCAGCCGGTGAAGGCCAAAGCCCACCGGCCGCTCATAGAGATAGCGGGTCTCGTGACGAATGATCAGCCGGGCCATCGTGCGCCACGAACGGGCGGCCGCGATGGAGGTTCCGGTTAGGGCGTGGTCGTGCCGCTCCCGGCGCCCTGACCGCCGCTCGTGCCGACGCCAGCGCCTTCGGCGGCCGGCGAGGTGGCTTGCATCGGGGGCGGGGAGCCGTCGGCGGGCACGGCGCCGGTGACGCCGGCGTCAGGGGCCGTGGCCGCGCCGGTACCGGCCACCGAATCGGTGTCGGGCATGGCGGCGCCGGTGGCGTTGGGCTTGTCACTGCAGGCGGCCGCGGAGAGCGCCAGGGCCGAAACGGCCGCCAGGGTCAGGATCAGTCGCATGGGAGCTCCTTTGGAATGGGTGAAGCTGCAACGACCGGCGCGCCTCGGCGTTCCGCCGGAGCTCTCACCTGGCTCCGGCCACGCTTGGCGCCCCACACCCATGTGGTATGGACGCCGCTCCCCCGGGCCGCGCCCGATTGAATGCGACGTGCATGTCCGACAACGACCCCGAGGTCGATCCGCCCAAGCCCGACAAGGCTCCGCCGCCGGAGCTGGCGCCGGGGGATGAGACGTCGCCGGAACAGTCGTCGGAGGCGCAGGCGCTTCCAGAGTCTGAATTCACTGACGAAGACGCTGAGTCCGCTGGAGCGCCCGAACCGGAGTCCGAGCCTGAACCGGACGCTGAGCCGGAGCCGGAGGTCACGCCGCAGCCGGAGCCGGAGCTGGTTCCGGATGTCGACCCAGACCCCGAGCCCGAGATCACGCCCCAGCCGGCGCCGGAACCTCAGGTCAGTCCCAGCCCTGTGACCGCCGCCGGCGACGGCACCCCCCCGTTGTGGATGCGCCGGCCCTGGCAGATCGGGGCCGGGGTCGCAGCCCTGCTCCTCATCTTCATGGTCTGGCTGGTGGGCTCCCTGCCGCTGGGTCAGGCCCTGGAGCCGCTGGAAAATCCGACCCTCGTCCTGGTGGCCGCCGACGGCCGGCCCATCGCCAAGCGCGGCTCCTACAAGGAAGAGCCTGTCGAGGTCGCCAAGCTGCCGAAGTACGTCTCCGGCGCGTTCATCGCCATCGAGGACCGGCGCTTCTACAGCCACATGGGCGTCGACCCCAAGGCCATCGCCCGGGCCATGAACGCCAACGCCCGGGCCGGTGGCGTGGCCGAGGGTGGCTCCACCATCACCCAGCAGCTGGCTAAGAACGCCTTCCTGTCCAGCCAGCGCACCCTGCGCCGCAAGGCTCAGGAGGCGATCATCGCCGTCTATCTGGAGGCCCGCCTCTCCAAGGACGAGATCCTGTCGCGCTACCTGTCCTCAGTCTATTTCGGCGACGGCGCCTTTGGCCTGCGGGCCGCCGCCCGGCACTACTTCGACAAGACGCCGGAGGCGCTGTCCATCGGCGAGGCGGCCATGCTGGCCGGCCTGGTCAAGGCCCCCTCGCGTCTGGCGCCCACCGAAAATCTGGAAGGCGCGCGCGAGCGCATGCGGATCGTCCTGGGCGCCATGGCCGACACCGGCCTGATCACCAAGGCCCAGGCTAGGAGCGCCGCCCGGGGCGTGCGCCCCTATGGTGGCCGCAAGCCCATCCCCACCGGCTCCTACTTCGCCGACTGGGTCATCCCCCAGGCCAAGGCGGCGATGGAGGCGAGCTATGGCGAGACCGTGGTCAAGACCACCCTCGACACCAATCTCCAGGCCCAGGCCGAGAAGATCCTGGCCCGCGCCCTGGACCGTGACGGCAAGGCGCTGAACGCCGGCCAGGGGGCGCTTGTCGCCATGCGCACCGATGGCCGCGTCGTCGCCATGGTGGGCGGCCGCGACTACAAGGTCAGCCAGTTCAACCGCGCCGACGCCGCCCGCCAGCCGGGCTCGGCCTTCAAGCTCTTCGTCTACCTCGCCGCCCTGCGCGAAGGCTGGACCCCCACCAGTCCGATCCTCGACGCCCCTGTCGAGGTCTCCGGATGGAAGCCGAAGAACCATGAGGTCAAGTACGCTGGCCGCATGGTGCCCCTGATCACCGCCTTCGCCGGCTCCTCCAACGTGGCCGCCGTGCGTCTGGCCAAGGAGGTCGGCCGTGACGACATCGTTCGCACGGCGCGCGACCTGGGCGTCACCGAACTGATCCCCAACGACCTGACCCTGGCGCTCGGCACCGGTCCCATGAGCCTGGTCCAGCTCACCGCCGCCTACGCCGCCATCGACGCGGGCGAGGCGCCGGTCGTCCCCCACGGCCTGGCCAGCTTCCGCAAGCCCAAGACTGTCCGCAAGCTGGGCAAGGCCGAGCTGGCCGGCATGCGCGACCTGCTGCGCTCGGCCACCCAGCGCGGCACCGGCATCGAGGCCGCCATGCCCGGCGCCTTCGGCAAGACCGGCACCACCCAGGATTACCGGGACGCCCTGTTCATCGGCTATGTCGGCGATCTCGTCGTCGGCGTCTGGGTCGGCAATGACGACAACGCCTCGATGAACGGCGTGGTCGGCGGCGGCCTGCCCGCCAAGATCTGGAAGGAGTTCGTCTCCTACGCCGTCAACCGCGACCGCCCCAAGGCCGCGCTGGTGGAAGCGCCCCCGATCGCGACCGAGGACCTGACCATCCCCGAACTACCCGCAGACGGGACCCTGCCGGAAGGGGCTGAGGCGCCTTCCGCCGAGACCCCGCCCGACGCGCCGGTTGCGCTCATAGGTCCGGAGGCCCCAGCCGCCCCGGCGCCCTCGACGGACTCGTCCAAGCTCTAGCCCCTAAACCGCTC
This sequence comes from Phenylobacterium sp., assembly GCF_030693625.1. GTDB lineage: Bacteria > Pseudomonadota > Alphaproteobacteria > Caulobacterales > Caulobacteraceae > Phenylobacterium > Phenylobacterium ferrooxidans. Next base: position 8,635 of record NZ_JAUYAF010000041.1, on the reverse strand, counting down.
ATAAATGCGAGGCGACGGACCGTCGCCATCCCGTCGATCCGCGGCGCGGGGCGAGCCCCAGGAGGCTCACCCCACTCGCGAGCACGGCCAGCACGGCGCCGAGTCCAAAGCCGATGCGCGGGGCGGCGTCGATGGTGGTCGCGGCGAAGAGCAGTGTCATCAGAACGGCGCCGGCCGTTTGGCCCGTCAGGCGGGCGGTGCCTTGCATGCCGCCGGCCGCGCCACTCCTTTCCACAGGCGCGCACAGGAACATGTTGCGGTTGTTGGGGGTCTGGAACAGGCCAAAGCCCAGCCCGCAGATCATCACAAACGGACCAAGTAGCCTGGGCTCGTCACCCAGCGGCACAAGGGCCATCGCCGCCAAGCCAAGGGCGAGACAAATCCCGCCCAGGGCGCAGAGCCAGGCGGTGGGGGCGCGATCGGCCAGACGACCCGCCGCCAGAGCGGCTGCGGCGACGCTCAGCGGCCAGGCTGTCATGTACAGCCCGGTCGTGAGCAGCGTCTGACCAAGCTCGTGCTGCAGGTAGAACGGAAGCGCCACCAAGCCGGTTGTCTGGCCCGCGAAACAGCAAACCGACGCGATCACCGAGATTCGAAATGGTTTGCCGCGCAGCAGATCAAGGGGGACCATCGGAGCCGCCTTCGGCATTTCCCGGCGGAGCAACCCCAACAGGCTCAGGACGCCTATGGCCAAGACCAGACCGGCCATATACGGCTCCCTTGGAGCCATCTCCGCCCCTATGACCAGCGACCCGAAGGTCAAACCGTTCAGCGCGACGCTGAGCGGGTCCACCGGTCGCCCCGCGCCCTTGGCCGCCGGCAGGGCGCGGGAGCAGGCGAGCGCCAAGGCGCCCATCGGAAGGTTCACCCAATAGAGCCAGGGCCAGCCCAGGCCGGCCAAAATGAAAGCGCCCAGGGCGGGAGCCGCGGCGGAAGATAAGGCGACGGTAAGCGCGTTCCAGCCGACGGCCGCGCCAAGCCGACCCTCACGGACCGAGACGCGGAGGAGCGCCACGCCCAACGCCATCACCGCGGCGCCGCCAAGGCCCTGGAGGAACCGCGCCGTGATCAGCCAAGGCAGCGATGGCGCAAGAGCGCAGAGCGCCGACGCCACAGTGAAAATGGCGACCCCGGCCGTCAATATCCGGCGATAGCCAAGCCACTCGCCAAGCGCGGCGCAAGGCAGGAGCGCCATGACGAGCGCGGTCTGATAGGCGGTGACGACAAGGACCACCGTCGCGGGCGGCGCTTGCAGCGAACTTGCCATCGACGGCAGGGCCACATTGGCCATCCCGGCGTCCAGCACGACCAGGCTCATGGCGGTCAGCACGCAAGCGACCGCGACCTTTCGCCCCGGCTGCGGCAAACCCGAGCCTGGGTCTGCCGGCGCCTGTTCTGCGGCGACCACGCCGGTCACGACCTGTCGGTGGTCCAGACACCCTCCCGGTCGACATAGCGCGTGACGCGGTGCTCCTGCCGATCCTCGGCACGGAGGTCCCGTTCAGTGAAGCGGAAAACCAGGGCGGAGCTGGTCATGCAGCGCGTGTCGTGGACATCGCCTGGCAGGTAGACCTGAACCTGACCGGCGCGCACGAGGGTGCTGTTGCGCTTCACCAGGCGCACCTCGCCGTCTGGCGCCTGGATCCGGCCATAGGCGCCCATCTCGATTTCGCCTTGCTGTATTGCATAGATCACCCAGCCGCGGCCGTGGTCATGGGGCGGCCGGTAGAGGCCGGCCTGCTCGGTGTGGGCGAGCAGGACAAATCCATGCTCGGGATCTCTGTACAGTTCTTCGTTTGGTGAGCGATTGGCATGCAGCGCAGCGAGCCATTCCTCAGAGGGCGAGGCCTCAAGTAGGTCTTCCAAGAGATCGCGGCAGTCCGCGACAAGCTCGCTTGTCAGCGGGCCCCACTTCGACTTAACGCCATCCAGGAACGACTGTAACGAGTTTGCGGACATGGGTTTTTCCTTCGTCGAGCGGGTTCTCAGCAAAAGGTTAGGCGCGGGCGAGAGGTGGCGGAAGACGCACCATTCGCATCATATTCGTGCATCAGACGCTGCATTCGGGTATGTGCTTGGAACATGCCGGCGCCCGACCTGAACCTCCTCATCACCCTGGACGCCCTCCTGGCGGAAGGGAGTGTCGTGGGCGCCGCCAAACGGCTGCGGCTCAGCCCATCGGCGATGAGCCGGGCCCTGTCCCGGCTTCGGGAAACGACCGGCGATCCGCTGTTGGTCCGGGCTGGTCGGGGATTGGCGCCCACGCCGCGCGCCCTGGCCCTGCGCGGGCGGGTCCACGACTTGGTGCTGGAGGTCGAGGCTGTCCTGCGCCCCGATGAGAGACTTGATCTCGCGGGCCTCGTTCGGACTTTCACGCTTCGCGCCAGCGACGGCTTCGTTGAGAGCTTTGGTCCCGGCCTCTTGGCGAGGGTCGGCAGGGAAGCGCCGGGGGTGCGGCTCAACTTCATGCAAAAGCCGGACAAGGACAGCTCACCGCTCCGCGACGGCCGCGTCGACTTGGAAACGGGCGTCATCGAGGAATCTCTTGGGCCGGAGGTGCGCACCCAGGCGCTGTTCCGGGATCGGTTGGTAGGCATCGTCCGTGATGCTCACCCGCTGAGCACCGGCAAATTGACCGCCGCCAGATACGCCGACGCGCAGCATGTCATCGTCTCGCGAAACGGCCTTGAGAGCGGCGCAGTTGATCTTCCGTTCCTGCCGTCCGCGCCGGGGCGGAATGTCGGCGCCATCGTCAGCGGCTTTTCGGCGGCCCTGACTTTGGCGAGGGGGTCAGACCTTGTCGCGACCGTACCCGATCGCCACACCGCGACGCTTCGCCAGGGGATGTTCAGTTTCACACTTCCCCTGCCTGCGCTTGAATTCACCGTCTCGATGCTCTGGCATCCCCGGATGGATGCCGACGGGGCGCACCGTTGGCTGCGAGGATGTGTTCGGGAGGTTTTGAGGGAGCAGGGCGCTCCGCCACGGAATTCCGCAGCTTCACAATAGGCCGCAACTTTACAGAACAAAACTAGAACATTAGGGTCATCGCATGGTGGCCCTGACGCTGAAGCGCAAACTCGAAATCCTCTCCGACGCCGCTAAGTACGACGCCTCCTGCGCCTCGTCCGGGACGGTGAAGCGGGACTCAATGGGCGGGAAAGGCGTCGGCTCTACGGACGGCGGCATGGGCATCTGCCACGCCTACGCCCCAGACGGCCGCTGCATCAGCCTGCTGAAGATCCTGCTGACCAATTTCTGCGTCTATGACTGCGCCTATTGCGTCAACCGGGTGTCCTCCAACACCCCACGCGCCCGGTTCACGGTGGCCGAGGTCGTCGACCTGACCCTGTCCTTCTACAAGCGCAACTATATCGAGGGCCTGTTCCTCTCCTCGGGCATCATCAAGAGCGGCGACTACACCATGGAGGAGATGGTCCGGGTGGCGAAGTCGCTGCGGATCGACCACGACTTCCGGGGCTATATCCACCTCAAGGTGATCCCCGAGGCCTCTCCGGCCCTGGTCAATGAGGCGGCCCTCTACGCCGACCGCATCTCCATCAATGTCGAGCTGCCCCGCGACGCCAGCCTGGCCGACCTTGCGCCCGAGAAGGACGCGGTCGGTATCAAGAAGGCCATGGGTTGGGTCCGCCTCGGCATCGATCAAACCACGGAAAAGGTTCGGAAAACCAAGCCGCCCAAGTTCGCCCCGGCTGGCCAGTCCACCCAGATGATCGTCGGCGCCGACGCCGCCACCGACGGGGAGATCCTGGCCAAGAGCGCCGGCCTCTATGGCGCCTACGGGATGCGCCGGGTCTACTACTCGGCCTACAGCCCCATCCCCGACACCACCTCCCGCCTGCCCCCGGTCCGCCCGCCCCTGATGCGCGAGCACCGCCTCTACCAGGCCGACTGGCTGATGCGCTTCTACGGCTTCACCCACGACGAGATCACCGTTGAGGGTGTCGATTTGGACCTCGACATCGACCCCAAGCTGGCCTGGGCCCTGCGCAATCGCGGCGACTTCCCCGTCAACCTCAACACCGCCGAGCGCGAGACCATGCTGCGGGTGCCGGGCTTGGGCGTGCGCAGCGTCGAACGCATGATCGACATCCGCCGCTACAAGCAGCTGACCCTGGAGGACGTGAAGCGCCTGACGCGCCGGCTCGACAAGCTGAAGCCCTTCATTGTCACCGCCGACTGGCGGCCGGGCGCGCTCACCGACAAGGCCGACCTGCGGGCGCGGCTGGCGCCTCCGACCCAGCTGAGCCTGTTCTGATGCGCGTCGTCCGGCTGGCGTCGGAGATCGACTTCGCAGGCTGGCGCGAGGCGGCGCGAAGCCTGCGCGGCCAGGGCGCGTCGCCCGACACCGTGATCTGGACCGTGGACGGGGAGGGCGACCTGTTCGCCGATCCAGAGCCCCTTGCGGCGCCAGCGCCAGGCGGCTTCACGGTCAGCCGCGAGTTCCTGGAGCTGGCCGAGGCTGTGATCCTGCACCGCTCGGCCGAGCGGTTTTCCCTGCTGTATCGGATGCTCTGGCGCATGGCGGCCGAGCCAAACCTGCTGCGCATCGCCACCGACCCTGATGTGGCCCGCGCCAACGACTTCGCCCGCCAGGTCAGCAAGGCCGCTCACAAGATGAAGGCCTTTGTCCGCTTCCGGGCCGTGGGCGTCGACCCGGAGGCCTACGCCGCCTGGTTCGAACCGGCCCATCGGGTGACCGAGTCGGTCGCGCCCTTCTTCGCCAAGCGCTTCGCCAACATGATCTGGTCGATCCTGACGCCGGACAGCTGCATCCACTGGAACGGCGCGCAGTTAGCGGTCACTCCCGGCGCCGACCCGGCTGACGCGCCGGGGGAGGACGCCCTGGAGGACTATTGGCGCACCTACTACGCCTCGATCTTCAACCCGGCCCGGCTGAAGGTCGACGCCATGACCAAGGAGATGCCCAAGCGCTATTGGCGGAACCTGCCGGAGGCGCGGCTCATTCCTGATTTAATCGCCGCCGCCGAGGGCCGGACAAACCTGATGGTCGCCCAAGCTCCCAGCCAGCCGAACCGCGTGATTCGGCAGATGGCCAAGACCGCCCGCGACGCCACCTATGACGCGCTGGCGTCTCAGAGCCTGGAGGAGGTGGCCGCTGGCGTCGACGCCTGCCGCCGTTGCCCGCTCTACAAGGACGCGACCCAGGGCGTGCCCGGCGAAGGCCCCGCCCACGCCCGCCTGATGCTGGTGGGCGAGCAACCCGGTGACCAGGAGGATCTGGCCGGTCGGCCTTTCGTCGGCCCCGCGGGCCAGGTGCTGGACAAGGCGCTCGCCGAGGCGGGCGTGCCCCGCACCGAGACCTATGTCACCAACGCCGTGAAGCACTTCAAGCACGAGCTACGCGGCAAACGCCGCATCCACCAGACGCCCAACCCGTCCGAGGTCACCGCCTGTCGCTGGTGGGTGGACGCCGAGCGCAGGCTCATCCGGCCCCGCGTGGTGGTCAGCCTGGGCGCCACGGCGGCCCTCAGCGTGTTCGGAAAGGTCACGCCGATCGGCAAGAACCGGGGGATCGCCCTGCAGCTGCCAGATCAGGCCCAGGGGGTGGTGACCTATCACCCCTCCTACCTCCTGCGCGTGCCCGACGCCGAGGCGAAGGCCAAGGCCTACGCCCTGTTCGTCCAAGACCTCAGGTTTGCATGGGGGCTGGCGGCCTGAGCCGGTTCCGGACCAGGGCGGCCAGGCCGATCAAGGCGATGGCGGCGCCGCAGGCCATGAAGGCGGCCCGGTAGGACACCCCCTGGGCCAGGAGGCCGAATGTCATCAGCATGCCGGTCATGATGACCTGGCCCGAGAAGCTCTTCACCGCGGCGATGGTGGCGCGGGTCTCCGTCGGGATGGCGTGATGCAGGCGGGCGTCGAAGTTGACGTCCACCACCTTGAAGAGCCCGGCGGCCGGGATGATCAGGGCCACCGACCAGGGCTGCAGGCTGACCGCGGCCCCGGCGATCAGCAGGCCGATGGCGGCGAACAGGGCGAAGAACACCGAGGTCGTCGCCCGGCGCAAACGGTGGGCGGTGAGTGAACCGCCGGCCTGGGCGGCGCTGATGGCGGCCACGAAGAGGGCGACCTGGGAGGCGGGCAATCCCGTCTCCGATCCGAAGATCGGCCAGAACCCCTCAAGCCCACCGCCAAAGGCGTTGCTCAGCGCGGCGAAAACGATGAATCCAAGGATCAGCGGCGCGCCGGCCACGGTCTGGAAGCCCTGCTTCAGCAGCGCCAGATAGTGCCGGTTCGTGCGCAGCGTCTTGCGCGCCCGGGGCAGGGCGACGGCCGCGCCGGCGGCCCCCAGCACCACGACGACGCTCGCCCACAGGATCGCGGTGTAGCCGAACTGCACCGAGACCGAGGCGCTGAGCGAGGCGGCCAGGACCGCGGCGAAGCCCACCCCCTGGGCGCGGCCGATCACCTGGCTGTAGTCATCGGCCCGCCCCTCGCCGTGCAGCTCGTCATAGACCAGCGCCTCGAACACCCCGTTGGTGAAGGCGCTCTTGGCCCCCCAGAGCATCATCCCCACCAGGCAGCTCAGGAAACTGGGAGATGCGATCCAGACCAGGAATCCGATCACCCGCAGCATCTGCGCGCCGGCCAGGATCCAGCGCCGCGAATAGCGGTCGGCCAGGACACCGGACGGAATCTGCAGGATGAAGGCGGTGATCGACCAGGCCATCAGGGTCGCCGACACCTGGACTGGCGTCAGGCCATGGTCGACGAACATCACGGTGTAGAGCGGGTAGATCAGGACGAAGGCGTCCAGCGCCTTGAACAGATAGACCCGGCCGACGAAGGCGGGCGCCACCCTAGGCCAGGAAGCCGGCCTCGGCGAAGTCGAGCATCCGCTTCAGCAGGCCATCGATGTCGCTTTCGCGGGTGGCTCCGTCCGACAGCACGTGCAGGCGGTCGAACTCGGCGAAGCGGTTGTTGTGGACCATGCCAAGGCAGAAGTGCAGGCGCCAGTAGACGCTCTCGCGCGGCAGATCTGGTCGCGCCGCGATCAGGGCGTCGGCGAAGCGGGCCAGGTGGGAGACGTCGTTGGTCAGGGCCTCGCGCATCTCCGCCGTCCCCTCGCTGCGGGAGCGGATGATGAACTGCACCGAGATCCGGCGGTCGTTCTCGGGCGAGGCCCACTTCAGCGGCGGAGTGAACAGCGCCGCCAGAATGTCGCGCACCGGCGGCTTGCCGTTGTGGCGGTCGCGGGCCTCGTGAAGCATGCGGGCCCGCTCCCGGTTCAACTCCCCGGTGCGCCGCCGGAAGATCTCGAACAGCAGGGCGTCCTTGGACCCGAAGTGGTAGTTCACCGAGGCGAGGTTGACCCCGGCCTCGGCGGTGATGTCGCGCACCGAGACGTTCTGGAAGCCGTGCAAGGCAAACAGCCTCTCAGCGGCGGAGAAGACCGCGGCCTTGGTGGCGGCCTCGTTGGGTGGATCAGGGTCGTTGGCCGGCACCGGATCGGTCACAGGCGAATCCTCAAGGTTCGCGAACAGCTTAGCAGGCTAATGCGTGCCGCAAACGATTGTCCGCCTGCGACCCTTTTAGCGCGAGAGTTCCCGCATCGCCTTGTCGAGGCCTTCGATGGTCAGCGGATACATCCGGTCGCCCACCAGCTGCTTCATCAGCTCGATCGAGGGGGTGTAGTCCCAGTGCCGTTCGGCGGTGGGGTTCAGCCAGACCATGTTCTCGTAGATGCCGGCCACCCGGTCGATCCAGACCGCGCCAGCTTCCTCGTTCCAGTGCTCCACAGAGCCGCCCGGATAGGTGATCTCGTAGGGGCTCATGGTGGCGTCGCCAACGAAGATGACTTTGTAGTCGTGGGAATATTTATGGAGAATATCCCAGGTGTTCAGCTTCTCCGCGTGGCGTCGGCGGTTGTCCTTCCAGACGCTCTCATAGAGGCAGTTGTGGAAGTAGTAGAATTCCATGTTCTTGAATTCAGAACGGGCCGCTGAGAACAGTTCCTCGCAGACCTTGATGTGGCTGTCCATCGAGCCGCCGACATCGAAGAAGATGAGCACGCTCACCTTGTTGCGGCGCTCGGGCCGCATATGGATGTCGAGATAGCCCTTTTCCGCGGTGCCGCGGATGGTGCCGGACATGTCCAGCTCTTCGGTCGCGCCCTCGCGCACCCATTTGCGCAGGCGACGCAGGGCGACCTTGATGTTGCGGGTGCCGAGTTCGACGGAGTCGTCGAGGTTCTTGTACTCGCGCTTGTCCCAGACCTTGATCGCCTTGCCGTGGCGGCCCTTGTCCTGGCCGATGCGGATGCCTTCGGGATGATAGCCGTTGGCGCCGAAGGGCGAGGTGCCCCCGGTCCCGATCATCTTGTTGCCGCCCTCGTGGCGCTCCTTCTGCTCCTTCATGCGCTCGGCGAGCGCCTCCATGAGCTTGTCGAAGCCGCCCATGGCCTCGATCTGCGCCTTTTCCTCTTCGGTGAGGAACTTCTCGCTGATCTTTTCCAGCCACTCGGCGGGAATGTCGGCCGTACCGACCCCATCCACCTTTTCCAGGCCCTTGAACACGTGACCGAACACCTGGTCGAAACGGTCGATGTTCTTCTCGTCCTTCACGAGGGCTGCCCGCGACAGGTAGTAGA
>NZ_JAUYAF010000038.1 GCF_030693625.1 Phenylobacterium sp. | reverse complement strand
CGGCGGCGGCTGGCGCGGCCGCGACCGGGGCGGCGGCCATCGGGGCCTGCTGCACGTACTGGGCGGGCGCGGCGGTCAGGGTGCGGGCGACGCGGATCTTCAGGCCCGAATGCTCCACCTCGATCTCGGTCAGGCCGGTATCGGTGAGGATGTCGGCCAGTTTGCGCACCAGGCGCGCGTCGATCGGATCGGCGGGAGCCTTCGGAGTGCTAGCCATGGAAAAGACCCTTATCTTTTGGCTTGAGGAAGTTACGCGGACTGACCCGCGGCGGCTTCGATAGCCAGGACATAACTTTGCGCGCCGAAGCCGGACACCAGTCCGGTCGCCGCCAGGGAGACGTAGGTTTCCCGGCGGAACGCCTCGCGCGCCGCCGGATTGGAGAGGTGGCACTCGACGATCGGGATATCGAGCATCTTCAGGGCGTCCAGCAGGGCGATGGAGGTGTGCCCATAGGCCGCCGGGTTGATCACCAGGGCGGAAGCCTGTGTGCGGGCCTCCTGCACCCAGTCGATCAGCTGGCCTTCGTGGTTGGACTGATGGAACACGACGGTTCGACCCAGGGCGGCGGCGCGTTGCTCACAGAGCTTGCGCACATCGTCCAGCGTGGCTTTTCCGTAAATCTCAGGCTCACGGACGCCCAGGAGGTTGAGGTTGGGCCCGCTCAGCACATAGATCGGTTTCGACATTCGGCTCCGCCGTCGATTCCGCCGTCTTGTAACGGGCGGCGGCGGGGGTCACAAGCACTGGGAATGTACGACGTGTTGGACGAGGCGGTCATGACCCTGACCATCAATGGCGAAGAGCGGTCCTTTTCGGGCCTCTCAGACCTCGCCGCCCTGGTGCTGAGCCTGGGTCTCGACCCCCGCAAGGTGGCCGTGGAGCGCAATCTCGAGATCGTGCCGCGCTCGGCCTATGGTGCCACCGCGCTCTCCGACGGCGACCGGATCGAGATCGTCCACTTCATCGGAGGCGGCTGACATGGACGGAACGACTCATACGGAAACCCAGGACGACACCTGGACGGTCGCGGGCCGCACCTTCACCTCGCGGCTGATTATCGGCACCGGCAAGTACAAGGACTATGCGCAGAACGCCGCGGCCGCCGAGGCCGCGGGCGCCGAGATCGTCACCGTGGCCCTGCGCCGGGTGAACCTGTCGGACCCCAGCCAGCAGATGCTGGTGGACTATGTGAAGCCCGACCGCTTCACCTACCTGCCCAACACCGCCGGCTGCTTCACCGGCGAGGAAGCCGTGCGCACCCTGCGCCTGGCCCGCGAGGCCGGCGGCTGGGACCTGGTGAAGCTGGAGGTGCTGTCGGACCCCAAGCTGCTCTATCCCGACATGGAAGAGACCCTGCGGGCGCTGAAGATGCTGATCGCCGAGGGCTTCCAGGTGATGGTCTACTGCACCGACGACCCGGTCTACGCCCGCAAGCTGGAGGAGGCCGGCGCCTGCGCGGTCATGCCGCTCGCCGCCCCCATCGGCTCGGGCATGGGCATCCTCAACAAGGTCAATATCGGCCTGATCATCGAGCAGGCCAAGGTGCCGGTGCTGGTGGACGCGGGCCTCGGCACCGCGTCCGACGCCGCCATCGCCATGGAGATGGGCTGCGACGCGGTCCTCATGAACACCGCCATCTCCGACGCCCGCGACCCCATCCTGATGGCCAGCGCCATGAAGCACGCCGTCATCGGCGGGCGTCAGGCCTTCCTGGCGGGCCGGATGCCGCGCCGGATCTATGGCGACCCGTCGTCGCCCCAGTCGGGGCTGATCTGAACCCGACATGGCCATGCCGCCCGACGCGATCGTATTCGCCGAGACCTTGGCGGACATCGTCCGGGAGTCCGGCCTGTTGGGCGCGGCCGACGTGCCGACACCGGTAGCGCTGGAGGTGTTTCCGGAGAGCTTCCTCCTGGACAGCCTTCAGGTGATGCGCCGGATCGGGATCGATCCTGAGGAGGCAGCGTGCCTCTGCGCCATCTATATGGGCATTCATCAGGCCCTGGTGCTCGCCGACGCCGATCCGGCCGTGGCGCCGTGGTCCGGCGACCACAGCCTCCTGGTTCCGGTGGCCCAGGGCCGCCTCGCCGTAGACCGGTTGGGTCCGCTCTTTCTGTTGTTCGAGACAGGCCTGGGCGAGCAGATGATGCGACGTCGTCAAACGATGAACTGAGAGGCCGGGCCGCGTCGACCGGGTGGCCTTCCCCCACGGGATGTCCTCTAGAAAGGGCGAAAACTGGGGAGGAGCCGCCATGGGACAGGCCAGGGGACGCAAGTCGATCTTCATCACCGGGGCCGCCTCGGGCATGGGCCGGGAGACCGCTCGGCTGTTTCGCGAGAAGGGCTGGTTCGTCGGCGGCTACGACGTCAACGCCGAGGGGCTGAAGGCCCTCGAGGCCGAGTTGGGCGAGGAGAATTGCCTGGTCCGCACCCTGGACGTCACCGACCGCGCCGACTTCCAGGCCGCCTTCGCCGAGTTTGGGGCCGCCACGGGCGGCAAGCTCGATCTGCTCTACAACAATGCCGGGATCGGCAAGGGCGGGCCCTTCGCTGACCAGCCCTTCGAGGACATCCTGGCCGTGGTCCAGGTCAATTTCGTCGGCGTGCTGATCGGCATCCACGAGGGGATCAACCTGCTGAAGGCGACCCCCAATTCGCTGTGCTTCACCACCTCGTCCTCCTCGGCCACCTTCGGCATGGCCGGGATCGCCGTCTACTCCGCCACCAAGCACGCCGTGAAAGGGCTTACCGAGGCGCTGTCGGTGGAGTTCAAGGCCTATGGCGTCCGCGTCGCCGACGTCCTTCCGGGCCTCATCGACACCCCGATCCTGCCCCCCGGCGCGGCGGCGGCGGCGCCCAAGGAGGGCCTGTTCCGCGCCATCCCGCCCATGGATGTCGCCAGGGTGGTGTGGGAGGCGTATCACTCGGATAAATTGCATTGGTACGTCCCGCCCGAGCTGGTGGAGCTCGACAAGGCCGCCACCCTGGCCCCCGAAGCGACCCGCGATCAGATGGCCGCCGGCTCCCTGTTCTCCCTGCAGCCCGCCCCTTGAGAACGACTGCAGGCGGCGCCTAAACCTGGGCGGCGGCCAGCCGGTCGATGTCCGCTTGCGGCGAAAGCCCAAGCGCGGTCAGCATTTCGTGGCGCCCGGGCCCGAGCTTGGGCGGATAGGCCGCGGCGTTGGCCTTCTTCCCCCGCGCCCAGTAGCCCAGCACACGCAAGAGGTTGGCCGGCCGCTTCAGCCAGGCCGAGGGGTGCTCCAGCATGTGGAAGCCCCGTAGCGCCGCCCGCAGCAGGTCGAGGTTGGAGCGGACGGCGATGGCCACCCCGTCCTCCAGGAAGCTCTTGGCCAGCTTGGCTTTGAAGCTGGGCCTGTAGTTAGGCGTCAGGGTGTTGCGGGCCAGACGGATAGCCAGCCGATCCTGGTTCAGCATGTCCAGGTAGTAGGGCTTCAGGCTCTCATTGATCCTCCCCTGATAGGCCACGGCGCGGGCGGCCGGATCGTTGCTCTCGTTCAGCGAGTCGCGCAGGGCGTAGGCGCTGACGGCGGCGAAGGAGCAGCCCCGGCCATAGAGCGGGTTGGTCCGCACCAGGCTGTCGCCCAGCGGGAAGTAGCCCCGCACTGTGGCGACGCCACCCGGCGCCATGTCCCGCCAGCGGCTGTGCAGGTCGCCCATCCCGAACACCCGGCTGACCCCCTGGGCGCGGGCCGGATCGACCCAGGGGACCAGACCGGGGATCTGCAGGCAGACGCCATTGAAGGTCTCGGGCGAGACGATGGCCTTGCGCATCTCCAGCTCGATCTCCGGCACGCACATGGTGATGGAGAACCAGCCATTGTCGGCGGGAAAGACGCCGTACTTCAGGAACCCCAGGTCGCCGGTGCCTGGCGCCTTGCCGCGCGGGGGTTCCGCCATGCCCGGGTGCAGGCGGTAGTGGCGGGTGAAGTAGAGGATGCCGGCGGTCTCCTCCTCCTCGGTGATCGGGGCGCCGGCCTCGGTCAGTTGCTCGATGGAGGCGGTGGTGCGGCCCGCGGCGTCCACCACCAAGTCGGCCGTGAGATCCGCTCCGTTCTCCACGGTGACCCCTGTGACCCGCAACGGCGCCCCCGGTTCGATCTTCAGGCCGGTGACGAAGACCTCCGACCGGATCTCCACATTGGCCAGGCGCTCCACATAGCGGCGGATCACCAGCTCCAGGGTGGTGCGCCGACTGGTGAGGACCACGAAGTCCTCGTCGACGGCCTGCGGTCGATAGCCCTTCTTCAGCTCGTCGCTGAGCATCTGCTCGAAGCCAAGGTCGCGGGCTCCGGCCTCCAGGAGCTCGGCCAGCAGCCTCGGGTGCTCATCGCGCAGGATCAGCCTCAGGCGGGCCAGGAAGGCGTGGCTGTGGCGCAGGTGGCCCACCCCGCGGCGGGCCCAGTCGGCGAAGGCCGCGTCGGCGTCACCGGTGGGCGGGGCAGGGTCGCGTTCAAGGAGGATGAGCTCCCGTTCCGGCGAGGCGAGGGCCAGGGCGGTACACAGCCCACCTATTCCGGCCCCGATCACGAGCACGCGTTCGGTCATGTCGCCTCCCGGGCGTTTTTTCTTTTAGCCGTGACACAGGCGCCGGGGGGGAAGGAAAGGGGGGGCTTTACAGCCGCGGTTGTCAAGGTTATCGGGCGGCATGCTGCATCGCGCCGCCCAGATCATGACCTCCACCATCGCTCCCTCGCGGGGCGTTGGAGGGCTTGCGCGCGACTAGCCGCTTCCTTCAACAGCCCCGCCGGAGACGGACGGGGCCTTAAGAGGATCACCCTGTCTTCCGGATCACCGAGACAGGACCGCCCGATGCCCCACGACGATCTCAATCCCAACGCCTTCTACGGCGGCGGCCTCGCCGTCGAGAGCTATGACCTGTTCGCCGCCGAGGTCGGCAAGCTGACCGGCGACATCGACTTCTATCTCGACCTCGCCCGCGACCGAGGCGGCAAGGTGCTGGAACTGGCCTGCGGCACGGGACGCATCCTGACCCCGCTGGTGGAGGCGGGCTTCGAGGTCACCGGGGTGGATATCTCGCGCGCCATGCTGGATGTCGCCGATCGCAAGCTTCAGGCCCTGCGGCCGTCGGCCTGGGGCCGCGCGCGGCTGGTCTGTTCGCCCATGCAGGACTTCGAGACCCAGGATCGGTTCGACCTGGTGCTGATCCCGGCGCGATCCTTCCAGCACCTGACCGACCCGGCCGACCAGAGGAAGACCCTGGAGCGGATCTGGCGCTGCCTGAATCCCGGCGGGATGCTGGTGGTCGATATGTTCGACGCCAACCTGGAGGTGTGCGTCGGCGAACCGCCGCGCCTGCCGCCGCGAGAGGCGGTCGATCCCGTCACCGGCCGCCGCTTCCGGCGCACCTGCCTGAGCCGTTATACCAACCCGTTCGAGCAGACGACGGGGGAGCGGATGCGGATCGAGGAGCTGGACGCCCAGGGCGGCGTGCTGGGCAGCCACGAGACCTCGTGGACCCTGCGCTGGTCCACGCGCCAGGAGATGGCCTACCTGCTGGAACTCACGGGGTTCGAGGCGCTCAGCGTCTATTCGGACTTCGAGCGGTCGCCCGCCGCCTATGGTGGCGAGCAGATCTGGGTGGCCCGCGCCGTCTAGCTGGCCCGCTTGATATCGCCGGCCTTGGCCGCCGCGATGGCGGCGCGCAGGGCTGGCATGTCGGCGCCGGGGACCATGCGGTCGCCGACGATGAAGGCCGGCGTGCCCTCGATTCCGAGGGCCTGGGCCAGCTCGCGGGTGTCGGCGATGTGCTTCTGGACGGCGGCCGATTGGCCGGCGGCCCGGGCCTGCGCGGGATTGATCCCCAGGGCGGCCAGATGCCGGTCGATGGAGGCCGCGTCCAGGGCCTTTTCGGCCATGAAGCTCTTATGTAGCGCCAGGCCTTGGGCCTTGCCCGCCGGCGACAGGGACACCTCGGCGGCCAGGGTCGATTCGCCGCCGAAGATCGGGAATTCCTTGAAGACGAACCGTACATCGGGGTTTTCACGGATGATCTGCAGGATCTCCGGCGCGGAGGTCTTGCAGTAGCCGCAGCGATAATCGAAGAACTCAACCACCGTGATCTTGCCGTTCGGGTTCGCCACGAAGTCGCGCGGGTCCTGCTCCAGCGCCTTGCGGTGTTTCACCATGCCGGCCTTGGCCAGGTTGGCGGCCTCGGCCACCTTCTTTTCCTGCAGCTTCTGCACCGCCTCCTCGATCACCTCGGGGTGTTCCAGCAGGTAGGCGCGCACCTTCTGGCCGAAGGCCGCGTCGGCGGACTTCTGGCAGCCTGAGAGGGCGAGGATGGCGGCGAGCGCCAGGACGGCGCGGGTCGGGGTTTTCATGCGGTCTGCTTGGCTTGGAGAGCGGGAAAGATCAGCGGAGCGTGCCGCGGCGGATCGAGCCTTCGTTGGCAAGATCCTTGAGGTCGTCCTTAGTGGGGGATGAGGCCAGGACAATGTCCGTGGCGCGGCGCCATTCAGGCGTGGACTTCTCCAGCTTCTCCCGGGCGCGCATGGCGAAGACGAGGGCCTGCTGGCGATTGCCGATCTGGAAATTGTACTCGGCGGTGGCGTAGCGGGCCAGGCCATCCTGTTCCTTGCGGTCGTAGGCCTGCGCCAGGAGACGCCAAGCCTCGGCGTTCTCCTCGTCGATGGTCAGCGAGCGCTTCAGTTCGGATATCCCCTCATCGAGCTTCTTTTCGTCATTCAGCGCGATCAGGGTCTGGCCGAGATTGATGCGCAACAAGGGCGCCTCGGGCTTCAGTTCGACGGACTTGCGCTGCGGCGCCTCGGCCTCAACGGCGCGGCCGAACTCGAAGAGAATCTGGCCCCGCAGTTCGTACAGGTAAGGGTTGGCCGGCTGATCGGCCAGCAGGTCGTCGATGATCTTCAGCGCCTTGTCTGGCTCCTTGAGCTGGTAGTAGGCGATCGCCCGGCCATAGCGGGTCGTGTACGACTGGTCCTTCTCGTCCAGCCGGCCCATGACCAGCTGGGGATTGATGAAGGCGTCGAGCTTCATCTTCATGATGGCGTGTTCGGCCACCGCCTCGGGGTTGTCCTTGGCGTCGTAGTTGCGCAGCACCTGGGCGCGGCTCCTCAGCGCCTCGATCCGGTCTGACGACAGGGGGTGGCTGCGGAAATAGGCGAAGCGGCGCGCCTCCTGGAAGACCTCCTGGTAGCGGAAGTTGTCGAAGAACTCGACGAGGCCGCGGCCCGACAGCCCGGCCTTTTCGAGATAGGTCAGGCCGGCCTGGTCGGCGCGCGATTCCTGCTCGCGGCTGTAGCCCATCGCGCCCAGCGCCCCGAAATAGTTGGCGCTGCCCACCAGGGCCGCGGCCCCTTCCGCCGAACCTGCCAGCGCCGCCAGGACGCCCAGGCCCATGGTCAGCAGGAACGGCTTCATGCCCGCGGCGTTCATGTCCCCCGAACGGGCGGAGTGACCGCCGGCCAGGTGGGCGATTTCGTGGGCCATGACGCCCTGGAGCTGGTTGGGGTTCTCGGTCTCAAGGATGAGGCCGGTATAGACCGCCATCTGGCCGGGCCCCGCCGAGGCCTGCAGGTCCTTGGACCCGATCAGCAGGATATCGATGGACTTGGAGTCGACGCCAGCCGCGTCGAACAGCGGCACGGAGTCCTTGCGCAGGGTCTCTTCGATCTCTGTGTCCCGGATCAGGGACACGCCCTCCTGCGCCTGAGCCGGCGCCGCATGGATCAGCAGGCTGAGCGCGACAGTCGTCGTCAGGGCCAGGCGAGAAAGCGATCGGGCAGGGGACGCCATCGTCGAAACTCCAAGCGCCCCCCAGCCCTTCATCGGTTCAGCCTAGCCTCTCAACCCCGACGCCACCAGCCTTTGCGAGGCGCGGTGGGCGGTGTCGAGATTTCCGCCGGGTCGGCGGCGGCGGGCGCCTTGGCCTTGGCCGCGCGGGCCGGCTTGGCGGCCGGAGCCTCCACCACCGGTTCGGCGACGACTTCGACCGGCGCCGGCTCGGCGGCGGGCGCCTCCAGCACGGGAGTCTCCACCGTCGCGGCCTCGGCCTTGGGCTTGCGGGCGCGGCTGCGCTTGGCCGGGGCGGCGGGCGCCTCGGCTTCGGCCTCGGGTTCCGGCAGCGGAGCCGCGGCTTCCTCGATCACTGCGACGGGATCGGGGAATTCCTCGGCGGCGGCCGGCGCTTCGGCCACGTCGGCCTCGTCGCTGCGTCCACGGTTTCGGCCTCGACGCGCCCGGGTCTTCTTGGGCTTCTCGTCCAGGGCGGGCAGTTCGACCCACATGTCATCGCCGCCCTCGGTGGCCGGCGCGATCATCGGCGAGTTTTCCTCGCCGACCGACTCGACCGAGTCGGCCGCGGCGTCGTGACTGTCGTTGGCAGCGGCCGGAGTGCGGAAGTCTTCCGCCGGGTCGTGCCAGACGAAGGGATCATCACCGTAGGGCACCCAGGGACGGGTCCACGAGAAGGCGTCCTGCGGACGGCTGTCGTCGCGCATGCGGCGACCGCCTCTGCGGCCACGGCGGCGGCGTCTGCCACCCTGGCCGTCATCTTCGTAGTCACCCTTGGCCTCGACCGGAGCGCGGGGCTCGGCGGCGGGCTGGTCGGGGCGAGGCTCACCATCGCGGCGTCCGCGGCGGCGGCGGCGGCGGCCACGACCGGCCCGTTCGCCGTCGTCTTCGCCTCCGCGCTCTTCGCCACGGCCTTCGGACTGATGGGCGACGACCGGATCGCGACCGCCCTCATATTCCTCGTCTTCCTCGGCCTCGAGGATTTCCTCGTCGTCCTCTTCCTCGTCCTCGTCCTCGACGGCGTTGTCGTCGAAGTCGTCGTCGTCGGGGACATAGGCCTGCAACGGCGTGTGGTGCACCACGGCATGCTCGGGCCGCGCCTCGCTGGCCGTGCGCTCGATCTCGTGATCGGCGTGGGACATGGCGTCGTCGATGACGATGGTGACGAACAGCCCCAGGCCTTCGTTGATCCGCGCCAGGTGATTGCGCTTCTCGTTGAGGATGTAGAGGCCGACGGCGCGCGGAACCTTCAGAGTCGCCTCGCCGCCACCCTTGAGGGCCTCGCCTTCGACAGTGCGCAGGGCCGACAGGGCGCTGGACTCCACCGAGCGGACGCGCCCGGTGCCGGCGCAATGCTCGCAGACGTGGGTCGTGCCTTCCAAGACGCCGGAGCGGCGCCGCTGGCGGCTGATCTCCATTAGGCCAAAGCCGCTGATCTTGCCCATCTGGACGCGGGCGCGGTCGTCCTTCAGCGAGTCCTTCAGCTTCTTCTCGACGGCCCGGTTGTTCTTCGACTCATCCATATCGATGAAGTCGATGACGATCAGGCCGGCCAGGTCGCGCAGACGCAGTTGGCGGGCCGTCTCTTCGGCCGCCTCCATGTTGGTCTTCAACGCGGTGGCCTCGACGTTCCGCTCGCGGGTCGCGCGCCCGGAGTTCACGTCGACGGCCACCAGGGCCTCGGTCTGGTTGATCACCAGGTAGCCGCCCGAACGCAGGGGCACGGTGGGGGTGTAGATCTGGGCGAGGTGATCCTCGACCTTGTGTTTCACGAATAGCGGGGTGGCCTCGCGATAGGCCTGCACCTTCTTGGCCTGCGACGGCATCAGCATGCGCATGAAGTCGCGGGCTTCCTTGAACCCGGCCTCGCCCTCGACCCAGACCTCGTCGATGTCCTTGTCATAGAGGTCGCGGATGGTGCGCTTCACCAGGTCCTCTTCCTCATAGATGAGGGCGGGGGCCACGGAGTGCAGTGTGGTGTCGCGGATATTCTCCCACAGGCGCAGGAGGTATTCGTAGTCGCGCTTGATCTCGGCCTTGGTGCGTTTGGCGCCGGCGGTGCGAACGATCAGGCCCATACCCTGCGGTACGTCCAGGCTCTGGACCACGCCCTTCAGGCGCTTGCGGTCGGTGACCGTGGTGATCTTCCGTGAAATGCCGCCGCCGCGGGCGGTGTTCGGCATGAGCACGCCATAGCGGCCGGCCAGGGAGAGGTAGGTGGTCAGGGCCGCGCCCTTGTTGCCGCGCTCTTCCTTGACGACCTGGACCAGCATGATCTGCCGACGGCGGATCACTTCCTGGATCTTGTAGCGACGCATCAGCCGCCGGCGGCGCCGGGCGACCTCCTCGTCCATGACATCGTCTTCGTCCGCGTCGGACGCGTCGTCGTCATCATCGTCGTTCTCGGACGTGGGAGCGCCCCGGCCGCGAGGCTCGTCGTCCTCTTCATCGGCCTCTTCGCGCATGAGCGCTTCGCGGTCGGCGACGGGAATCTGATAGTAGTCCGGGTGGATTTCGTTGAAGGCCAGGAATCCGTGCCGGTTGCCGCCGTACTCGATAAAGGCGGCCTGCAGGGACGGTTCGACCCGCGTCACCTTGGCGAGATAGATATTCCCCCGGAGTTGCTTGCGGTTCTGACTTTCGAAATCGAATTCTTCAACCCGTGTTCCGTCGATCACCACCACACGCGTCTCTTCTGCGTGAGCGGCGTCGATAAGCATTTTCTTGGACATATAGGCGATCTCCGTGGCGCGCCTGGAGCTCCAGGCTCGGGCGCTGCCGGTTTGTCATGAGGGCGCGCACGCTTTCGCCGGCCGCGTCAGAGACGCGGGCGGTGCAAGGCCGGAAAGGGGCTCGAGCGGCGCTGCCCATAGTTGTTTCCCAGGCGCGCTCCTTGAGGGAGCGCGGATCGGATTGATGCGTCATGGCCGAGGATTCGGCCGAAGCCGACGCGGGCTTCGCGCGGAACATGGCCCTGACAGGCAGGGCGTCCTCCGGCGCGGGGGGACATTGCAACAGTAAGCTGAAAAAAGAAAGACAATCGGCTTCAGCCCCAGTTCAGCCCCTGCGGGTTAACCGTTTCTCCACGCAACCAAGGGGTATATGGGGTTCAAATCAAAATGCGTGTGGTGTGGGGCATTGTGCTCGCAAAAGTAGGCGTGGCCTTCGACAGATTCGGGAAGCGTACCCTGGCGGCCATCGCCGCGGGCGTGTGCTGCCTTGCGGTCGCCGCGGTCGGCCAGGCGAACGCCTCGGGCGGCGGCGTCCTGAAAGTCCGCCTCGGCGGGGATCAGGCCGAGACCCGCATCGTCATTGATCTCGACCGCTCGGCCACCGCCAAGGTGGCGTCTGACGGGGTGAGCGACCGCCGGATCGTGATGAACCTTCCCGGCGTCAGCGTTGGCCGCACCTTGCAGGGCGGTGGCCAGGGCCTGGTGAAGAGCTGGATGCTGGACGGCGGCGCCCTGGGGGCCCGCCTGCGCATCGACCTTTCCAACGATGCGGTGATCAAGCGCCGCTTCCTGCTGCCGCCGGCCGACGGGGCCGCCAATTACCGCTATGTGATCGACATCGCCGCGGCCGCGCCGCGCGCCAGCGGAGACCGGGTCACCCTGATCTCCAACACCGGGCCGGCCATCCGCCCGCCGCCCCTGAACCTCAAGAAGACGGTGGTCATCGACGCCGGCCATGGCGGCAAGGATCCCGGCGCTGTCGGAGCAAACGGCTTCGAAAAGGAAGTGACCCTCGCGGCCGCCTTGGCGCTGAAGGCCCGCCTGGAGCGCACCGGCCGCTACCGGGTGGTGATGACCCGGTCCTCGGACGTCTATGTGCCCCTGGAGACCCGGGTGCCGATCGCGCGCAAGGCTGGGGCTGACCTCTTCATTTCGCTGCACGCGGACTCGGGACCCGGCACCACCACCCGCGGGGCGAGCGTCTACACCCTCGCCGACCGCGCCGTGGCCCGCTCGCAGAAGCTGATCTCCAAGGACGACTGGTTCATGAAGGTGAACCAGGCCGACCGGGGGGTTTCCGGCATCCTCTTTGACCTCACCCAGCGCTCCACCAAGAACCGCTCGGCCACCTTCGCCGAGATGGTCCTTGATCGGATCGCCGACGGCGACATGCGCCTGCTGCGCCGCAGCCACCGGGAGGCCGGGCTTGCTGTTCTCCTGGCGCCCGACGTGCCGGCCGTGCTGCTGGAAATGGGCTTTGTGAACAATCCCGAGGACGAGGCCTTCCTGCGCGATCCCGCCAGCCGGGCCAAGCTGATGAACGCCGTCGGCGACTCCATCGACGCCTACTTCGCGCAAGAGACCCGGCTGGCCTCGCGCTAAGTCTCAGCGCGTCACAAAACCGGCTTTCCCTTTTCCGAAACCCGCTCTAGACGATGACCATGCGGGAGGAGGGTGCCCGCGGAGGTCTGTCAGTCTTGAACCCCCCGGAAAGATGGGTCGCGATCGCCGGCGTCGCCGTGTTGAGCGCAATCGCGGTGGCTGGGTTCGCCATCGCCATCTACGCCGCGTGGCTGTTCCATGACATGCCGGACGCTGGTGACCTGGTGGACTACCGGCCCCCCACCGCCACCCGAGCCTACGCCTGGGACGGCACCCTGATCGGCGAGTTCTCCCGCGAGCGCCGGATTTTCGTTCCCTATGACAATATCCCGCCGCAGCTGGCCCAGGCCTTCCTGGCGGCGGAAGACCGCAACTTCTTCCAGCACTCGGGCGTGGACGCCATGGGCCTGACCCGGGCCATGATGCGCAACGTGCTGAACGCGGCCCGCGGCAAGCGCCTCGAGGGCGGCTCCACCATCACCCAGCAGGTGGCCAAGAACGTCCTGCTGACCAGTGACGCCACGGTGGGGCGCAAGCTGAAGGAAGCCATCCTGGCCCGGCGCCTGGAGCAGACGCTGAACAAGGAGCAGATCCTCGAGCTCTATCTGAACGAAATCTGGTTGGGCTATCGCTCGTACGGCGTCGGCGCGGCGGCCTACAACTATTTCGGCAAGTCGATTTCCGACCTCACCCTGGCCGAGTGCGCCTATCTGGCGGCGCTGCCCAAGGGGCCGGACAACTACCATCCGACCCGGCGCAAGGCGAACGCCATCGCCCGTCGCAACTGGATCATCGGGCAGATGGCCGACCTCGGCTGGGTCAGCCGCGTCGATGCCGAAAATGCGCTGAAGGAGGACCTCAAGGTCCAGAACGCCCCCAGCCGCGCCAAGTATCGCGACGCCGACTTCTTCGTGGAGGAGGTCCGCCGCCGCGGCCTGGCGACCCTCGGCCAAAGGCTTAACGAGGGCGGCTATTACATGCGCACCACCCTCGACCCAGAGATGCAGACAGCGGCCCGCGTGGCCCTGATGCACGGCCTCGAGCAGTACGACCGCCGTCATGGCTGGCGGGGGGCCTGGGGCCACGTGACCATCGCGCCGGGCTGGGAGGCCCTGGCCAAGAAGAAGACCTTGCCGGCAGAGCGCCGCACCTGGCAGCCGGCGGTCGTGACGGAGTCCTCCAACACCAATATTCGCATCCAGGTGGCCGATGGCGGCGCCACCGGGGCTCTTGTCGCCGAGGACGTGGCCTGGGCCCGCGCCGGGCGCGGCGTGCCCGTGGTCGGCGACCTCATCTTCGTCGAGCCGGTCGTGGGCGGTGGCTACCGTCTGAAACAGGTGCCCGCGGTCAACGGCGCATTGGTGGCCATGGAGCCCAACTCCGGGCGCGTCCTGGCCATGGTCGGCGGCTATTCCTTCTCGCTGTCCAACTTCAACCGCTCCACCCAGGCGATGCGCCAGCCGGGTTCGGCCTTCAAGCCGCTGGTCTACGCTGCGGCTCTGGAGAATGGTTACACGCCGGGCAGCGTAGTGATGGACAGCGCCATCACCCTGAAGGGGGCGGCCGGCGCCGACTGGACCCCGGAGAACTACAACAAGAAGTACTATGGTGCCCTGACCCTGCGAAAAGGCCTGGAGCTGTCGCGCAACGCCATGACGGTGCGCCTCGCCCAGGGGGTCGGCATGCCGAAGATCCGCGACATGGCCATCAAGCTGGGCGTGGTGCGGGACATGGAGCCGGTGCTGGCCATGGCGCTGGGCGCCGGGGAGACGACGCCCTTCAAGCTGACGGCGGCCTACGCCTCCTTCGTCAACGGCGGCCGCAAGGTCGAGCCCCACCTGATCGAACTGGTGCAGGACCGCGAGGGCAAGACCATCTTCCGCGCCGACAAGCGAGACTGCTCCCGCTGCGACGCCGGCTTCAATGGTGACGAAAGCCCGCGCATCGCGCCCGGCGGCGCGCAGTTGATGGACCCGGTCACCGCCTACCAGATCACCTCCATGCTGCAGGGCGTGGTCCAGCGGGGCACGGCGACCTCGGCCTCGGTGCTGGGCCGCCCGGTCGGCGGCAAGACGGGGACCACCAACGAATACCGCAGCGCGTGGTTCGTCGGTTTCACGCCGCAGATCGTCGCCGGTGTCTTCGTCGGCTTCGACGACAACCGCAGCCTGGGCGAGGGCGAGACGGGGACCACCGCGGCGGTGCCTATCTTCACCGAGTTCATGATGGAGGCCACCAAGGGCCTGCCAAAGACCGAGTTCAAGGCGCCCAAGAGCGCCAAGTTCGTCATGGTCCGAGGTATCCGTGAGGCCTTCAAGCCGGGGACCGAGCCCAAGGTCGCGATCTCGCCCGTCTATCGCCCGAGCGAGGGGCCGCAGCCCTATCAGCAGGTCTGGCCGGACGGCAAGCCGACCGGAGCGCCCGCGCCCCCGGCCCCGCCGAAGAAGCAGGATGACATGAGCGGGTTGTACTAGGGCGGGCAAACCGCTACTGCCCGCCGCTCACCTTTCGAAGGAATTTCCCATGAGAGCGGATGTTGAGGCTGCCAAGGCCGACATCGAGCAGTCGATCGACCTGCTCAGGAGGCGTCTTTGACTGGGAACCTGCCCTCCGAAAACTGCATGAGCTGAACGCCCGGGTCGAGGATCCGAGCCTCTGGGACAATGCCGAGGCCGCCCAGGCCATCACCCGTGAGCGGTCCAAGCTGGCAGCCAGCGTCGAGGCCGTCCAGTCCATAGAGCGCGACCTGGCCGACGCCATCGGCTACGCCGAGATGGCCGACGAGGAGGGCGACGAGGCCTCTCTCGACGAGGCGCGCGCCCAGCTCAAGGGCCTGAAGGAGCGCGCCGGGCGCGCCGAGCTTGAGGCCCTGCTCTCAGGCGAGGCCGACGGCAACGACGCCTTCATGGAAATCAATTCCGGCGCCGGCGGCACCGAGTCCAACGATTGGGCCGGCATGCTGCTGCGGATGTACAGCCGCTGGGCCACCGCCCACGGCATGACCGTGGACTTCCTGGAAGAGACCTCGGGCGAGCAGGCTGGGATCAAGTCGGTGACCCTGCAGATCAAGGGTCACAACGCCTATGGCTGGCTGAAGACAGAGGCCGGGGTCCATCGCCTGGTGCGGATCTCGCCCTTCGATTCGGCGGCGAAGCGGCACACGAGCTTTGCGTCGGTCTGGGTCTATCCGGTGGTGGACGACACCATCGTTATCGACATCAACCCCTCGGATGTGCGCACCGACACCTACCGGGCGTCCGGCTCCGGCGGGCAGCACATCAACAAGACCGACTCAGCCGTGCGCCTGACCCACATCCCGACCGGCGTCGCCGTCGCGTGCCAGTCGGGGCGCTCGCAGCATCAGAACCGCGAGGAGGCCTGGAAGATGCTGCGCGCGCGGCTCTACGAGATGGAGCTGCAGAAGCGAGAGGCGGAGGCCCAGGCCATGCAGGACCAGAAGACCGACATCGGCTGGGGCCACCAGATCCGCTCCTACGTCCTGCAGCCCTATCAAATGGTCAAGGATCTGCGGACCGAGGTGGAGACCTCCGACACGCAAGGCGTGCTGGACGGCGACCTGGACACCTTCATGGGCGCTTCCCTGGCTCAACGCGTCGGCGTCACCCGCGAGGGCTAGAGCATGATCGCTTGAGACGGAACCGCGCAGCGGTCCCGGCTCAGGCGTGAATCATGCTCTCGCTTATATCTGGAGCCTGATCCACCGCATCGGCGGAATCGCGAAGCGATTCCACCTCA
>NZ_JAUYAF010000011.1 GCF_030693625.1 Phenylobacterium sp. | reverse complement strand
CGACCCCCGCGACGGCGAGGCCGGCGTCGGCTTGTCCCAGGCCCTGCGCGCCATGGGCAAGTACGAGGACGCCGCGGAGGCCGCCAAGCGCGTGCTGGTCACCGATCCGAAGAATATCGAAGCCCTGCTGGAGGTCGCCCGCGCCCAGGTCGGCCGCGGCCAGGGCTTCTACGCCATCGAGCCCGCCCGCCAGGCTCAGGCGCTCGCCCCCCGCGACTGGCGCGCGCCGTCCCTGCTGGGGATCGCCTATGAACAGGCCGGCCGGCCGGAGGAGGCGCTGGCCGCCCACCGCCTGGCCGCCGGCCTGGCGCCCGAAAACCCCACCGTGCTTTGCAACCTGGCGCTCTTCTACGCCAGCCACGGGGACGCGCGTGAGGCCGAGACCCTGTTGCGGGCGGCCGCCGCCAAGCCCGGCGCCACCATGGCGGTCCGCCAGAACCTGGCCCTGGTGCTGGGCCTGCAGGGACGCTTCGACGAGGCCGAGCGGCTGGTGCGCCAGGACCTGCCGCCGGAGGCCGTGGCCAACAACATGGCCTTCCTGCGCGCCGCCGCGCCCGGCCCCGCCGGTCCGCCGCGCTCCTGGGACGCCGTACGCACCGCGCAGTAGTCAGGTCGCGTCGGCGACCTCACGACGTCCGCCCAGCCGGAAGCCGGAAGCCTCCCAGGCCCGCATGGCGTTGCGCGCCGGCCGCTCCACGAGATGGTGCACCACCATGGCCGCCGGGATCACGCCGGCGAACATCAGGGCCCAGACCGGCCAGGGCAGCAGGCCCTCGGGCAGACCGAGCGCGGTGCGCGCCACCCGGGTGAAGACCAGCTCCCAGGGGATGCAGACCATGTAGACGGCGAAGCTGACCTCGCCGAGATAGACCCCCAGCTTGGACCCCATCAGGTTGGAGCCTGAGCTGGCGAGGCTGGCCAGGGCCAGGATCAGGCCTCCGAACAGCAGCACCATGAAGAGGTCGGGAATGGTCAGCGCCGCGCCCGCGGCGATGGCCGCGATCAGGCCCGCGGTCAGCGCCTTGGCGCCGGTGGGCGAGACCACCGCCTTGTTGCGCCACAGCAGATAGACGGCGCAGCCAAGCGCGAAGCACGGGACGATCCGCAGCGCGCCCCAGGCGGTGGTCGCCTCGGTGAGCGGATGGCCGGCGAACAGCGGGAAGACCAGGTTGAGGACCACCACCAGCAGGGCCGCCAGGCCCGTGGCGACCCAAGGCCTCGCCCGCAGCGGCCAGAAGATCATCGCGAAGGCCGGGAAGGCCAGATAGGCGAACCACTCGGCCGAGATCGACCAGGAGGGATGGTTCCAGCCCCCTTCTTGCCCCAGGCCCCAGGCCTGCATCAGCAGCAGCTGCGCCGGCAGCGAACTCCAGACCACGACCTCGTCGCCCGCCTGGAAGCCGGCGGCGGACGCCGCGGCGATCAGCAGGGCCAGGCCCGCCAACACCGCGATATGGACCGGGTAGATCCGCGCCAGCCGCGCCCACAGGAAGCTCCCATACGAGAACCGCTTCTCGCCGAAGCTCTGCAGATAGACGTGGGAGAGGATGAAGCCCGAGAGCACGAAGAACAGCTCGACGCCCAGATAGCCCTTTTCCACCGCGCCCGGCCGGGCGCCGGCCACCAGCAGGGGCCAGTAGTGATAGAGCACCACCCAGGCCGCGGCGTAGATCCGCAGGGTGGTCAGGGGCTTGAGGTTCTCTGGCCGTGGCATGCCGCCACTCTGCGGCGTAACGCCTCAAGACCAAGTAAACGCGCCTAGTTCTGGGCGACCATGTCCTGGACCTTGATCACCGCGGGCCCGAGAATGACGATGAACAGCACCGGCAGGAAGAACAGGATCATCGGCACGGTCAGCTTGGCGGGCAGCTGGGCGGCCTTCTTCTCGGCCTGGGCCAGGCGCATGTCCCGGTTTTCCTTGGCCATCACCCGCAGGGCGGCGCCCAACGGCGTGCCGTAGCGCTCGGCCTGGATCATGGCCGTGGTCACCGAGCGGATGCCCGGATGATTGGTCCGCATGGCCAGGCCCTCATAGGCCATCCGCCGCTCGGGCAGGTAGGAAATCTCCGCCGTCAGCAGGGTCAGTTCCTCGGCGAGCTCGATGGAGGTGCCGCCGATCTCCTGGCTGACCTTCTGGATCGCCGCCTCGATGGACATCCCCGATTCCACGCAGATCAGCAGCAGGTCGAGGCTGTCGGGAAAGGCGCCCACGATGCTCTCGCGCCGCTTCTGGGCGACGTTGGAGATGTAGATGTTGGGGGCGTAGTAGCCCAGCGTCAGGCCAATGAAGCAGACGACCACCCGGTTCATCGGCGGCATGCCGAAGTCATTGACCAGGAACAGGTACAGCGCCGCCGTCACAGCGAAGGCGAAGGGCAGGATGAAGCGGAAGAAGTAGAAGGTGGAGACCGGCCTTGGGCCCCGGAAGCCGGCCTGGGCCAGCTTCTCCACCACCTTGGGGTCCTCCAGCAGCCGCGAGAGCTGCAGGCGGTCCACGACCTTCTTGTACAGCCCCTCGTCGGTGTGCCGCAGGGTGCCGCCGCCGTTGCTCTTCACCGCCAGGGCCTCGCGCGACTTGCGCCGTAGCTCCTCGCGCCGGGTGGAGACCGACTTCAGCCGGGTCTCCAGGGTCGAGCGGGTGATCATCGGGGTGGCGATGGAGACGATGGTGGCGAAGCTGACCAGGGCCACGAACAGGGTCAGCAGGTTGTCCGGATCGGTCATGGCGGAGAGCAGGTTCATGGGGCTCCCCTAGATCTTGAAGTTGATCATCTTGCGCATCGTGAAGATGCCCAGGCACATCCAGAACGCGCCGATCATCAGCATGATGTGCCCGCGCGGATCATTGAACATCGGCTGCATGTAGGCCGGGCTGGTCACGCTGATCAGCCCCACCACCCCGGGCGGCAGGGAGCCGATGATGATCGCCGAGGCCACGGCCTCGCCCGACATCGCCTTGATCTTCTCGCGCATCAGCTTGCGCGCCCGGATCACGGTGGAGAGGTTGCCCAGGGCCTCGGCCAGGTTGCCCCCGGTCTTGGCCTGGATGGCCAGCACGATTGAGAAGAACCGCACCTCCGGCGTGGGCATGCGGGCGTACATCTTGTCCAGGGCCTGGTCGACGGAGACCCCCATGCCGATGGCCTCCACCAGGCACTTGAACTCGCCGGCCAGGGGCTCGGCGGTCTCCTGAGAGATGACCCTCAGGCTGTCATGCACCGGAAGTCCGGAGCGGATGCCGCGGGTGATGATGTCCATGCCGTCGGGAAAGGCCTCGGTGAACTTCTTGGTGCGTCGGGCGCCCAGGAACCCCAGCACCCAGCGTGGCAGGCCAAAGCCCGCCGCGAAGCCGAGGCCGAGCGCGATGAGCGGCTTCTGGCCCAGCAGCATGACCATGCCCATCACCACCAGGCCGACGATGCCGCAGATGATCCAGAAGGCGCGCGCATTGTCCGGCAACCCGGCCTGCTGCAGCTTGGCGGCGATCGTCAGGGTCGCCTTCTTCTGCTGCTTCTCCTGCTCACGCAGGGTCTTGAGAATCTGCCGGCGCCGGGTGTCCTGCGCGCTGGCGGCTGGCCGGCGGCCGGTTCGGGCGGCGGGAGCGGCGCCGTTGCTGAGGATAGCCTGGGCGCGTTTCAGAGTGCGGGCCTGTCCGCTGCTCGGGCCCGACAAGGCCAGCCCCAGGCCCGCGATGACCAGGAAGCCCAGCAGGGCGGCCATGACTGTGATGATCGTCGCGGCCATGACCTATTCCGAGGCGTCGAGGGCTTCGGCCAGCTCGCGCTCCAGGCCGTAATAGCGGGCGCGGTCCCAGAACCGGGGGCGGGCGATGCCGGTGGACCGGTGGCGGCCCACGACATTGCCGTCGGCGTCCTCGCCGGTGATCTCGTAGACGAACAGGTCCTGGGTGATGATCACTTCGCCTTCCAGGCCCACCACCTCGGTGATGTGGGTGATGCGGCGCGAGCCGTCGCGCAGGCGGGCGGCCTGGATGATGACGTCCACCGAGCCGACGATCATCTCGCGGATGGTGCGGGACGGCAGGCCGTAGCCGCCCATGGTGATCATCGACTCCACCCGGCTGATGGCCTCGCGGGGCGAGTTGGCGTGCAGCGTTCCCATGGAGCCATCGTGGCCGGTGTTCATCGCCTGCAGCAGGTCGAAGGCTTCGGGTCCGCGGACTTCGCCGACGATGATCCGCTCGGGCCGCATCCGCAGGCAGTTCTTCACCAGGTCGCGCATGGTGATCTGGCCCTGGCCCTCCAGGTTGGGAGGTCGCGTCTCCAGCCGCACCACGTGGGGCTGCTGCAGCTGCAGTTCGGCGGCGTCCTCGCAGGTCACCACCCGTTCGGTCGGGTCTATGAAGGCGGTCAGCGTATTGAGCAGGGTGGTCTTGCCCGAACCCGTACCGCCCGAGATGATCAGGTTGCACCGGCAGGCGCCGATCACGCCCAGAACCCGGGCCCCCTCGGGGCTGATGGACGCGTAGTCCACCAGGTTCTTCATGGTCAGCTTGTCTTTCTTGAACTTCCGGATCGTCAGGGTCGGCCCGTCCAGGGACAGCGGCGGGGCGATGACGTTGACCCGGGAGCCGTCGGGCAGGCGGGCGTCGCAGATGGGGCTGCTTTCATCGACCCGGCGGCCGACCTGGCTGACGATCCGCTGGCAGATGTTCATCAGCTGGGCGTTGTCGCGGAACCGGACGTTGGTGAGCTGCACCTTGCCGGAGACTTCGATGAACACCCGTCCGGCGCCGTTGACCATGATGTCGGCGATGTCGTCGCGGGCCAGCAGCGGCTCCAGCGGGCCATAGCCTAGGACGTCGTTGATGATGTCCTGGACGAGCATGTCCTGCTCGGCCACCGACATCGACACGTTCTTGATCGCCACCAGCTCGGCGACGATGTCGCGGATCTCCTCCCCGGCCTGCTTGACGTCCAGCTGGGCCAGCTGGGCCAGGTCGATGGTGTTGATCAGGGCGTTGAAGATCGTGGTCTTGGTGGCGTGATAATAGTCGGTCTGCTCCCGCACCACCTGGGTCGTGGGGGCCGGCCCCTGGGCGGCCCGCAGCTGTTCGAAGGCCAGGGTCGGCTTGGGGCCCGCCGTGACCTGGCCGCCGGCCCGCTGCATCTCCGGAGCGCCCTTCACCGGGGCGGTGGAGGGGGTGGGCGCGTCGGTGGGCTCGATCCGCTGGGGTCGCGTGGCGATGGCCACGCCGTCGGCCGCCGCCGGGGGCGGAGCCTTGCGGGCGGCGGGCCCGTCGCCGTCGGTGGGACGCTTGCCGAACATCTACTTGCGCTTGAACAGGCTGCCGAACAGGGAGGTCTTCTGGACCGGCGGCGGATCGCGCCGGGCGATCTGCTGGGCCAGGTAGTCGATGCCCTCGGCGGCCCGGGACTTGGGCGCCACCTCGCACAGCATCTGGCCGTTGTTGGCCGCCTGGCCAAACAGCTTGGGATCGAAGGGCAGGCTCAACGACGGCGTCAGGCCGAGCGCCTCGCCGAAGTCCTTCACCGGAATTTCCGGTCGGCCGGGCACGCCCACCTGGTTCAGCACCAGGCGCGGCGGCGCGTCATTGGGCCGGGCGCGGCGCACCAGGTCGATCATGTTCTTGGCGTTGCGCAGGCTCGCCAGGTCCGGCGTGGCCACGATCACCAGATCGTCGGAGGACAGCAGGATCTTGCGGGTCCAGGCGGTCCACAGGTGAGGCAGGTCGAGCACCACGAAGGGAGCGGCCGAGCGGATCTTCTGGGTGACCTCGTCATAGGCCTCGGGGCCGATGTCATAGTCGTTGTCCAGGGTGGCCGGGGCGGCGAACAGCGACAGCCGCTCGGTGCAGCGGGCCATCATCCGGTCCATCAGCACCGGGTCCAGGCGGTCGGGTTGGGTCAGGGCGTCGGCGACCCCCTGCAGCGGGTCCTGGTTGAAGTCGAGGCCGGCGGTGCCGAAGGCAAGGTCCAGATCCACCAGGACCGCCCCGGTCTGCAGCCGCTCGGTGATCGAATAGGCGACGTTGTGGGCTACGGTCGAGGCGCCGGAGCCGCCCTTGGCGCCGCAGAAGGCGATCTGGCGGCCCACGAAGGGCGCCGACGGATCGGCATAGAGGCTGGTGACCGTGCGGACCACCTGCAGCGGGTTCAGGGGCGGGACCAGATACTCGCTGACCCCGCGGCGCATCAGCTCGCGATAGAGGGCGATGTCGTTGGCCGCCCCGATCACCACCACCTTGGTGCCGGGATCGCAGACCTCGGCCAGCTGGTCGAGCTGGGCGATCAGCTGGGGCGCGGGATCCAGGCTCTCCACCATCACCAGGGAGGGGGTGGGCTGGTTCTGGTAGGTCTCGAAGGCGCCCACCAGGCCGCCCATGCGCACCACCACGGCGGCGCGCGCCATGCGGCGGTCGGCGGCGGCGCGCTCCACCAGGTCGGCGGTCTCGGGCTGGGCGCAGAAGACGTGGATGGTGATGCGCGGCAGGGTGTGCTCGCCGAGCGCGGCTTCCGCGCTGGCGATCATCTCGTGCACGGGATT
This sequence comes from Phenylobacterium sp., assembly GCF_030693625.1. Lineage (GTDB taxonomy): Bacteria > Pseudomonadota > Alphaproteobacteria > Caulobacterales > Caulobacteraceae > Phenylobacterium > Phenylobacterium ferrooxidans. The sequence goes on along the minus strand of NZ_JAUYAF010000011.1, from coordinate 6,595 downwards.
GGCCGGCTGGGCGCGCGGCGGCTCGGGCTGATCCAGGTCGTCGGCCAGGGGATCGGCCCCGAAGTCCCGGGTCTCGGGCTCGCGGGCCGGCGGGAAGTCGGCGAAGGGGTCGACGCCCGTGGCCGGCGTCATGGGCGTCTCGCGCCAGGCGTCGCTCGACGGCGAGGTGAACTCGTCGTCGGCCTCGAATTCGAGTTCGAAGGGGTCGTGAATCGGCTTGCTGGTCATGGACGCCATCACTTGCCCACTGAGGAGACGGCGCCCTTGGCCTGCTCATCGGCGGCCGAGGAGGTGATTTCGCCCTTGCGGTACTTGTCCAGGGCGAACAGCCGGCGCTGGCTGTCGGCCGGGCCCATGTCGGCGGGCCGCACGAGATCGGCCGGGTTGGCGACCTGGGCGGCCATGTTGGCGGTGATGGCGCAGCCGAAATTGGGCTGCACCTCGTTCCTCGCCGAATGGGCGATATTGGTCCACTGCTCGCCGCAACGCGGCACCACCGCCTGATAGCGGGCATAGGCGACGCGCACCGGGGCGCCGTTCTCGGCGGCGCCGTCATAACCGGCCATGAGGATGGCGGCGGCCGGAACCCCCTGGGAGACCAGGAAGCCGCGGGTCGCCTCGCCGGCGCGATAGGCCGCCGTGGTGTCGGCTCCGCCAGCCGGAGTCTGGATAGTGATCGGCCCGCCGCTCTCCCGGCGCCAGGTGTCGACATAGCCCGCGAGCGCCGATGCCTGGTTGGAGGACAGACCGTGGCCGTTGACCGCCAGGGCGATCTCCTCAGCCTGTTCGGTGGCCGTGGCCTGGAAGTGCTCCGTCGGGGTCCGGGCCTCCACCAGGCGGCTGGGCGCAGCCGTGGTGCCGCAGGCGCTGAGCGCCAGGGCCGACAGCATCGCGGCGGTCTTCAGCGGAGTGTTCATTCGATCACGTAGCCGTACGGCCCCTGATAGGCGCGGCCCGCCTGGGCCTGCGGCTTGGCCTTGTAGGCCTTGGTCAGCTCCCCCATCAGCAGGGTCGAGGCGTCGCTGGCGATCCGCATGCCGTCCACCGGGGTCTGCAGGCGGCCGGGGCTGGTGGGGGTGACGATGTAGGGGGTGACGATCACCACCAGCTCGGTCTCGCCGCTCAGGTAGTCGCGGCTGCGGAACAGGGCCCCCAGCACCGGCAGGGTGGTCATGCCCGGCAGGCCGTCGAGGGTCTGCTTGGTCTTTTCCTGCAGCAGGCCGGCGATCATCATCGACCCGCCGGAGGGCAGCTCCACGGTGGTTTCGGCCCGGCGCACGCTGAGCGCCGGGATGCTGAGCGAGGTGTTGGTGGCCGCGCTGGAGACGGTGAACGAGCCCGTGCTGGTCAGTTCGGAAACCTCGGTGGAGATTTTCAGGGAGATGCGTCCCTGGGACATCACGAAGGGGGTGAAGCCGAGCCCGACGCCGAAGGGCTTGAACTCCACGGTGATCTTGCCGTCCTGGTCCTGAGCGACCGGGACCGGAAACTCGCCGCCCGCCAGGAACTTGGCCGACTCGCCGGAGACCGCCGTCAGGTTCGGTTCGGCCAGCATGCGGATCAGGCCGACCCGCTCGAAGGCCTTCAAGGTCGCCTCGCCCTTGTTCAGGCCGGGGTCGCCCGCCGTGGTCTTGTTCACCGAGAGCGGGTCGTTGCGATCGACGAAGTCGAAGTTCTGGCGCGAGTATTCGGTGTGATAGGTGCCCGTGGCGGAGTCATAGACCTGGGTGGCCACCGGCACGCTGCGGTTGATCACCGGAGTCTGGGTGGTGTCGGCCTTGTAGCCCGCGGAAATCCCGCCCAGCAGGGCGCCGTTCACCGCGAAGCTGGCGGCGGTCCCCAGCAGGTACTGCGGCTCTCCCAGCTGGTTGAGCACCGCGTTGAGGTTGAAGCCCAGCTGCTTGATGACATTGCGCTGCATCTCCACGACGCGGACCTTCAGCATCACCTGGTCCTTGCCGGCGATGGTCAGCATGTTCAGCACCTGGTCGGGCCGCTCCACCGAGGCCCGGGCGATCTGCACCGCCTTGTCGGCGTCGCCGAGGTTGGCCACCTCGCCTGAGAGGATGATGCTGGACCGGATGCCGTCCACCTGGACCCGGGCGCCGGGCAGGATGCGGTTGATGGTCTGGGCGATGGCCGAGGTGTCCTGATCCACCCGCAGGTCCAGGGACAGGATGCGGCGCCCGGCGCCGTCGAAGAAGACGGCGTCGGTCTGGCCCTGCTTGATCCCCAGGATGAAGATCCGGCGCGGGGTGCGCAGCATGGCCTCGGCCACGTTGGGATTGGTCACCAGCACGTCGCGGGCGTCCACCGGCAGCTCGATGATGGCCGACTTGCCCACGGGCACGGAGAGGGACTGCACGGCCCCGCCCGTCTGGGACAGATCGACCCGCACCACGGCCGCGCCGGTGGTCAGGCCGCTCTGGGCGCTGGCGGCGCCGGCCAGACTGGCGGCGGCCAGGACAAGGGCTGTGAAGAGGGCGCGCGGGTTCATCGGACAAGCACCTCACTGGCCGATCCGCCACGGTAGACCCGAAGGCCCTGGCCGCCGCGCTTGCCGGGCACGCCGCGGGACGCCGCGCCGCCAAGATCGGCGTAGGAGCGCAGGGCCAGCTGCATCTCGCCCTGGGCCTTGCCCCGCGACAGCACCTCGGCGTCGGCGGCGGGAACCTCCAGCACGGCCACGGCGCCGACGATGGTGCGGGCGTCCTTCTCGGGATCGGTCTTCTGGTCGATGGCCAGGACACGCAGGTTGCGCATCAGGGTCTCGGAGACCCAGGTGCGGCCGTCGGCGGCCTGCTTGCTCTGCAGCACGTCCACCCGGTCGCCCGGCAGGATGAAGCCGCCCACCGCGGTCTCGGCGTTGATCGGCACGCTCATGGCGCGCATGCCCGGCAGCAGCACCACGGCCATGTAGCCGCTCTGGCCGCCGCGCACGACCTTGCGGGCGATGACCGGCTCGCCCTTGAGGATCGACTCCTTGACGATGGCTCCGTCGAAGGCCGCCATCGGGCCCTGGGCCATCATGGCGCTGGTGGTCTGGGCGGCCTTCTGGGCCACCTGCTGGGCGGTGGAGTCGGCGACGGGGGCCGGGGCCGCGCCGTCGGTGACGAAATTGGGGTTCAGCGCCTCGACGGGCCAGGGCTGCCAGGACATGTCGGTGGAGGACAGCCTCGCGCCGACGGGCAGGTCGCGGCTGGCCACCAGCACATTGGCCATCGGCTTGGTGGGCGCGGCCACCGCGACCACCGGGGCCGGCGCCTTCTTCGGGGCCACCATGCCGCGCACGAAGAACGCCAGCACAATGGCGACGATCGCGGCGACGGCGAAGATGGCGATGCGGACGGCGCCCATGAACGACTACTCGAGGCTTCCCGCTAGGGAGACCGGGGTGACTGGCGGCGGCCCTGCGATCCGCCCGGGCGCACACGATTCGAAACTCCGACCTTCTGCCGGCGCATCGCTTTTGGGGCCCGCATGGTTAACGCGGGCTAAAGGAAGTCCGTCAGGACAAACCGGGGAAGGCCGCCATCAGGGCGCAGGCCGGGAAGGCCGCCAGCGCGCCGACCGCGATCGCCACGCCGTACGGGACATTCTCGCCGGGCGTGGCCAGGCGTCCGACCCAGGCCGGGCCGCTCAAGACATATGGCCGCACCCACATCGAGCGCAGGGCCAGCAGGCCCATGGCCAGGGCCCCGCCGGCGACCCCGGTGACCAGCAGGTAGGTGGCGAAGGCCGGCCAGCCGAGCCAGAGGCCCGCGGCGGCGAACAGCTTGGCGTCGCCGCCGCCGATCCAGCCTAGGGAAAACATGAGCATGCCCATGACCAGGGCGATGGCGCCGACGCCCGCCTGGGCGCCGATCGCCTGGGGCGTCAGGCCAAGCGCGAAGGCGGTGGGGAAGAAGGCCAGGATCAGGGCCGCCGAGATCCAGTTGGGGATGGTGTAGCTGGTGGCGTCGCGCAGGGCGCCGACGATCACCAGGGCGGGAAAGATCGAGAGCAGGGCGGCCTGGAGCAGGGGCATGGGCGGGAGACCATCTGGCGGGGTTCGAGCCTCATCCTGCCGCCTTTGGGTGAACGGGAGGTTTCAGACAGCGAAAGGGCCGCGGCGCTTTCGCACCGCGGCCCCCGCAATGTTTCGGAGCGAAGCCGCTTATTGCGGCATCGCGGTCCCGATCTTGGTGAAGGTGCCGGCGATCTTGCCCGACAGGGTGTTCATCGCGGTGATGAGCACGACGGCGATCAGGGCGGCGATCAGGCCATACTCGATGGCGGTGGCGCCGGATTCATCCTTCAGGAAGCGCGTGACGAACTTGGACATGGTGGTCTCCTTGGAAAGTTGCGAACCAGTTGGTGAGTGAGGGATCAAGTCACCGACTTGTTCGCCCCGAATTGCAGGATCAATTTGCGCCCCCGCGCTTAATGTCGAGTAAACACGGAAGTATTCGAGGAAAAGTTTCTATGGTTTACTTTCGTTTACTGTGAACGCCCGTTAACCATGGCCCCTGAATCGGCCTGGAATCGGGGCTTTTGCATAATGATTCTCGCGCGCGCGTGATTCGGTCTGTTCTTCAACCTTTCTTGACCATTCCCGGCGAGTCTGACGGACAAGGTTTTTTCAGGTCCCCGTCATGCGCCGCCCGCTTATCGCCGCCGCCCTCGCCCTCCTCGCCCTCGCGGCCCAGGTTTCCACGGCCGGCGCGGCGACGATTTCGGCGGTCATCGACCAGGGTGTCCGCATCACCCTGCCGGCCGGCGCCCGCGACGTGATGGTCGGCAACCCCGCCATCGCTGACATCAATGTCGTCGACAGCCGCACCGCCGTGATCCAGGGGCGCAGCTACGGCGCCACCAACCTGATGATCATCGACGCCCGCGGCCGCACCATCCAGAACAGCCAGATCGTCGTCAGCGCCCCCAGCGGCAACCGTGTCTCGCTCTATCGCGGGCCGGGCGCGGGCGCCGCGGTGGCCAATGTCGCCAACTACGCCTGCGCGCCGCGCTGCGAGCGCACGCCGATGCCGGGCGAGGTCGACAGCGAGTACAACCGCTACAGCATGCCCTTCTCCGCCTACGCCCAGCGCGCCGCCGAGGCCCGCCGCGCCGTCGCCCAGAACGGCCAGTAGCCAGCCGCCCGCCAAAGAGATCGGCGGGCTTTAAACCTCCGATTCAGCAGACTTGGCTATGCTCGCGGGGAACACCCCCTCGAGGACGTCATGAGCCGCCGCGCCCTTGCCTTCAAAGCCCTGCTGCTGCGGTTCGCCGCCGCCCGGCGAGGCGCCACGGCGATCGAGTTCGCGATCATCGCCCTGCCCTTCTGCGTCCTGCTGTTCGGCATCATCGAGCTCGGCCTGGTCTTCCTGGTCTCGGTGACCCTGCAGAACGCCACCGACAACGCCGCCCGCCAGATCCGCACCGGCCAGTTTCAGACCAGCGGGTCGAACGCCAAGGGCGACTTCAAGACCCAGGTCTGCAACCGCATGGCCTGGCTGGCGACGCCGTGCGCCGGCAAGCTGACCGTGGCGGTTCAGACCTTCGCCGACTTCGACACCGCCAGCGCGTCCGGCCCCACGGCCGGCACGGCCTGGACCCCGGCGGCGGCGGCGGCCACCTGCTTCTCCACCGGCGCCCCCGGCGACATCGTCCTGGTGCGCACCTACTACGAGTGGGACGTCTTCACCCCGCTGCTGAACAAGTCGCTGGTGAACACGGGGCCCAACTCCAACACGCGGCTGATCTCCACGGTCGCCACCTTCCGCAACGAACCCTATTCCACAACCACCCCGGTGGGCGCGAAATGCACCTGAAGACCCTGATCAAGGACCGTCGCGGGGCCGCGGCGGTGGAGTTCGCCTTCGTCGCCCCGGTGATGATCCTGATGTACTACGGACTGGCCGAGCTGACCCAGGGCATGATGGCCGACCGCCGGGCCAGCCACGTGGCCTCGGCCATCGGCGACCTGGTGGCCCAGGACACCATGATCAACACCAGCGAGATGAACGACATCTTCAATGTGGGAAAGGCGATCATCTCCCCCTTCCCCACCACCGGCCTGTCCATGCGCGTGACCTCGATCCGCAAGGACTCCAGCGGCGCCATCCAGGTGATGTGGTCCAAGAGCTCCGGCTCGATGGGCGTCCTGACCACGGTGGCCAGCGTGCCCGACGGCTTGATCGCCAACAACGAGAGCGTGATCCTCGCGGAGTCCAGCTACGTCTACGATTCCGCCACCAAGCAGGTCCTGCCCAACGCCCTGACCTTTACTCAGAAATACTATCTCAAGCCCCGCAAGACCGCCCAGGTCACCTGGAGCACGAGTTAGGTCGCCCCTTTTCCTGCCCCGTTTACGGGGAGGGGGGACCGCCCGAAGGGTGGTGGAAGGGGCGGCCGCAAGCTCCGAGCCCGGTCTCGCCCCCTCCACCGGCTACGCCGGTCCCCCTCCCCCATGAATGCAGGGGAATCGCATATGGCGTTGGAGTCGAAATCTTAGGTCGAAGCGGATTCTGCAGATGTCTCCTTGGTGTTTGGAGACGGGGTTGTGGGGACGTTTTCTGACTACTTTGGGGCCGTGTCAGACCCTCGTGCCGGTAAC
>NZ_JAUYAF010000010.1 GCF_030693625.1 Phenylobacterium sp. | reverse complement strand
GTTACCGGCACGAGGGTCTGACACGGCCCCAAAGTAGTCAGAAAACGTCCCCACAACCCCGTCTCCAAACACCAAGGAGACATCTGCAGAATCCGCTTCGACCTAAGATTTCGACTCCAACGCCATATGCGATTCCCCTGCGTCGCGGACGGGGGCGGCAAATTCGCAGAATGTCCCGAGAAACGAGGGGCGGTCAGAACCCGCTGGCGATGGCGTCCGGCGCGCTCTTTTCCTTGCGGACCAGGAGGTTGTTCAGCGCGTTGACATAGGCCTTGGCCGAGGCGGTCAGGGTGTCGGTGTCGGCGGCCTGGCCGGTGGCGATCCGACCGTCCTCCTCCAGACGCACCGAGACCTGGGCCTGGGCGTCGGTGCCTTCGGTCACCGCGTGCACCTGGAACAGGCGCAGGATGGCGGTGTGCGGGACAACCTGGTGGATGGCGTTGAACACCGCGTCCACCGGCCCGTCACCGGTGGCGGCGCCCGACTTCTCGACGCCATCGACCGTGACGGTCAGCTCCGCCTGCTGGGGGCCCTCGGTGCCGGCTACGACGCGCAGGTGCTTGACCTGGATGCGGTCGGCGCCACTGGCCAGGGCGTCGTCCACCAGGGCGATGATGTCGTCGTCGAAGACGTGCTTCTTCTTGTCGGCCAGGTCCTTGAAGCGCTGGAAGGCTTCGTTCAGGGCGTTCTGGCCCAGCTCGTAGCCCAGTTCCTTCAGCTTCTCGCGGAAGCCCGCCCGGCCGGCATGCTTGCCCATCACCAGGTTCGAAGCGCCCTGGCCGACGGTCTCAGGGCTCATGATCTCGTAGGTGCCGCGATCCTTCAGCATCCCGTCCTGGTGGATGCCGCTCTCGTGGGCGAAGGCGTTCTTGCCGACGATCGCCTTGTTGAACTGCACCGGGAAGCCGGTGATGGCCGAGGTGTAGCGGCTGGCCCGGGTGATGTGCTGGGTCTCGATATTGGTGAAGTAGGGCAGCTGGTCACCGCGCACCTTCAGGGCCATGACGACCTCTTCCAGGGCTGCGTTGCCGGCGCGCTCGCCGATGCCGTTCATCGCCACCTCGACCTGGCGCGCCCCGCCCTGCACCCCGGCCAGGCTGTTGGCGACGGCCAGGCCCAGGTCGTTGTGGCAGTGGGTGGACAGGATGATGCGGTCAGCGCCGTCCACGTTCTCCAGGATGTCGCGGAAGATGTCGGCGTACTCGCTGGGATACGAATAGCCCACCGTATCGGGCAGGTTCACGGTTCCGGCGCCGGCCTTGATGGCGGCGTCGACGCAGCGGCGCAGGAAGTCCTGCTCGGTGCGGGTGGCGTCCTGGGCCGACCATTCCACATCGCCGCACAGGTTGCGGGCGTGGGTCACCGACTTGGTGATCATTTCCAGGATGTCTTCCTGGCTGGCGCGCAGGATGTGGTCACGGTGGCTGGGGCTGGTGGACAGGAAGGTGTGGATGCGGCCGCGCTTGGCCGGGCGGATCGCCTCGGCGGCGCGCTCGATATCCGCCACGCCGGCCCGGGCCAGGCCGCAGACGGTGCTCTCGGTGACGATCTCGGAAATTCTGCGGACCGCCTCGAAGTCGCCGTTGGAGGCGATGGGGAAGCCGGCCTCGATGACATCAACCCTCATCTCTTCGAGGATCTTGGCCAGCTCCAGCTTCTCGTCCAGCGACATGGACGCGCCGGGCGACTGCTCGCCGTCGCGCATGGTGGTGTCGAAGACGATGACCCGGTCGCTTTCCTTGCGAACGGTGTCATTGGCGGACGGGGCCTGGTCGGCGGAGGATACGGTCATGGGATCACTTCATTCTTCGCGGGGGTGTTTTAGAAGGCTCGAGCGTCGGGGTCATCCCCTAAGCGCCCGGCCGCGAAGATGCGCAGCCTACAGGGGCGCCCAGGGGCGGCTAAGCCCCAGCGTAAGAAGAAGCTGGCTCTGCAGATGCGAGTGCATAGGGATACGATCTATAGAATCCGGGGCTTCACCGCAAGAGTCTTGCGTCTGACGGCCTTCAGGCGGCCAGTTGCGCAAGAACCTTCCTCACCGCGGGCCGCTCGCCCATTCGCGCGAAGTGCTCGGAGACCTTCGGAAACTGCGCCATGTCGATCCCATCGCGCGGCAGCCAGCCGGTGAGCGTGAAGAGATAGGGATCGCAGATCGTGTAGTCGGCTCCCATCACCCAGGGTCCGGCGAGATATTCCGTCTCGATCAGCGTGAAATGCTCGGCCACCGCAAGGGGCGCCTTGCGGCGCATGTCGGCGAGGGCGACCGGGTCGTCGGCCCAGCGGTAGCCGCGATGGCGGTGGGCCGCCGCGACATGGACAGCGCTGCAAAGATAGGTGTTGAAGGCCTGGACCTGGGCCAGGGCGAAGGGGTCGTTCAGCGGCGCGAGCTTCGCCTCGGGATAGGCCTGGGCGACATAGGTCATCAGGGCGGGCGCCTCGGTCAGCACCCCGCGCTCGGTCACCAGGGCCGGGACCCGGCTCTTGGGGTTGATGGCGAGGTAATCGGCCGAGCGCTGCTCGTCCTTCAGGAAGTCGACCTTCACCAGCTCATAGTCGGCGCCCGCTTCCTCCAGGGCGATGTGAACCGCCAGGCTGATGGTGCCGGGGAAGGAATAGAGCTTGATCATGGCTTGTCGGCCTCCCGTGACTTCAGCCAGCGGCGTGCAAACCAGCCGATGGCGATCCAGAGGGCGGCGACAGCCACTAGCCAGACGATGTGCTTGGAGCTCCCGCCCTTCATGGCCTGGACGATGGAGTTGCCGGCGAAGGCGGTGAGCGCGATTTTCGGGATGATGCCGATGGCCGTCCCGGCGGCGAACTGGATGACGCGCATCGGCGTGACGCCCGCCGCCATGTTGACGACGATGAAGGGCGCCGAGGGCACCAGCCGCACGATCAGGCTGGCCAGAAATCCGTTGCGGCCCACCAGACCCATGAACCGCTGCATGCTCTCGCCGGAGATGGTCTGCAGGGCGCGAGCCCCGGCGAAGCGACCCAGATAGAAGCCCACCAGCGAGGACACCATGGTGCCGATCCAGCTATAGGCGAACCCGGTCCAGGGGCCGAACGCCACCACGGCGGCGGCGATCAGCATGAACTGCGGCACGCCGATGAAGGCCAGGAGGGCGAAGGCCGCCACCGCAGCCGGCAGGGCCCAGGGTCCGGTTGCGGTTCCCAGCCACTGCTCGACGGTGGCCTCGCCGTTGAAGCCGAGCACCTGGGCGCCGAACAGGAAGACGATCCCCACCCCGCCAAACAGCACGAAGGACACCGCCAGCGTTCGCCACGCCTGGGCGTCCATTTCGGTCACGAAGCGGAAAAGGCGACGCATGGCCTGCCCTCGCCCATCGCCGCGCGACGGTCAAGCCGGGTTCAGCCCGCGCAGAGGTGCAGGGTCACCGGCGCGGACCAAGGACCGCCCGCCACGATCATCGAGGGCGGCGTCCCGCCGAGCATGGTGAGCGTGAAGGTCTTGGGCTGCGGCGGTCCCTCCGCCGTGCAGCTCGCATTGATCAAGTAGCCTGTGGGGGTCGGCGAGACCGAGCCGAACCGGCAGCCCACCTCGCCGGCCGTCGAGACCCGGTCGGTGTCGAACACCCACGCGCCCGTCGCGCAGAGGTCGGCCGTGGCGGCCCAGCGGCCGATGAAGGACGCCTGAGTCGGGGCGGGCTGGGGCGGCGCGGGCGGCGGCGCGCCGATTGGCGGTGGGGGCGGAGGCCCCTCGGCCTTTCGCTGACAGGCGGCGACGGATAGCACCGAGAGGATAGCGATCAGGGCGGGTTTCATGACGGCTCCTGTGACCTTTGGGCAAACGGGCGGAAGAATGGCTGTTCCGCGCGGTTCGCGGCTTTGCCTGGGCGCCCCCTTCGGCTACACCCCGGCCCGTTCTTCTTAAACCCTTCGACCGGGAGTTTCCCCGCCATGTCGCTTGAATCCGCCGCGCTGTCCCGCGTTAGTCCCTCCGCCACCCTGGCGGCGGACGCGAAAGCCCGCGAACTCAAAGCCCAGGGCCGGAATGTGATCTCTCTGGCCGCGGGTGAGCCCGACTTCGACACGCCCGACAACATCAAGGAAGCCGCCATCAAGGCGATCCGTGATGGCAAGACCAAGTACACCAATGTCGACGGCATCGTGGAGCTGAAGGAAGCCATTGTCGGCAAGTTCCAGCGCGAGAACGGCCTGACCTACAAGACCTCCCAGGTGAACGTCTCGCCGGGCGGCAAGCCGGTGATCTGGAACGCCATGCTTTCGACCCTGAACCCCGGGGACGAGGTGATCATCCCGACCCCGTACTGGGTCAGCTACTGGGATATCGTGCTGCTGGCCGGCGGCACGCCGAAGGCCGTGGCCACCTCGGACGCCACCGGCTTCAAGCTGCAGCCTGCTGACCTGGAAGCCGCCATCACGCCGAAGACCAAGTGGGTCTTCCTGAACTCGCCGTCCAACCCCTCGGGCGCGGCCTACACCAAGGCCGAACTGCGGGCGATCGCCGACGTGCTGCTGCGCCATCCGCACGTCTGGATCCTGACCGACGACATGTACGAACACCTGGTGTTCGGCGACTTCCAGTTCTGGACCATCGCCCAGGTGGAGCCGGGGCTGTACGACCGCACGCTGACCATGAACGGGGTCTCCAAGGCCTACGCCATGACCGGCTGGCGGATCGGCTACGCCGCCGGCCCCGAGGCCCTGATCAAGTCCATGGCCAAGGTCATGAGCCAGACGACGTCCAACCCCTCCTCCATCTCGCAGTGGGCGGCCGTCGAGGCGCTGAACGGTCCGCAGGACTTCATCAAGCCCAACGCCAAGCTGTTCGAACAGCGCCGCGACCTGGTGGTCTCCATGCTGAACCAGGCCGCCGGCCTGCACTGCCCGACCCCGGAAGGCGCCTTCTACGTCTATCCGTCGGTGGAGAAGCTGATCGGCAAGACGGCGCCCAGCGGCAAGGTCATCGCCAGCGACGCCGACTTCGCCGTCGAACTGCTGGAGCAGGAGGGCGTCTCGGTGGTGTTCGGCGCGGCCTTCGGCCTCTCGCCCTACTTCCGCATCAGCTACGCCACGGCCAACAGCGTCCTGGAGGACGCCTGCGGACGGATCCAGCGCTTCTGCGGCTCGCTCAAATAGGCATGGACGCGGACGCCAAGCGCGCGCTCGCGACCGATATCGACGCCGTCGCCCGGCTGCAGGGATCCTTCGTCCTGCGGTCTGGCGCGGTGGCCACCGAGTATTTCGACAAATACCGCTTCGAGGCCGACCCCGCGCTGCTGAGACGGGTGGCCGAGGCGATGATCCCGCTGCTGCCGGCCGAAACCGAAATTCTGGCCGGCGTGGAACTGGGCGGCGTGCCCATCGCCACGGCCATGTCGCTCATCAGCGGCATCCCCACCGCCTTCGTGCGCAAGCAGGCCAAGACCTACGGGACCTGCCTCGCCGTCGAGGGTTCGGATGTCAAAGGGCGCCGGGTGGTGATGATCGAGGATGTGATCTCTACCGGCGGCGCGGTTCGCGACGCCGCGGCGCATCTGGCCGACGCGGGGGCGGTTCTCACCGCCGTGGTCTGCACCCTCTGGCGTGGCGACGGTGAGCCCCGCATCGAGGGACTGGCCGCACCGTTGTTCGCGGCCTTCAGAAAGGAAGACCTGGCGGTGTAGTCTAGGCGTGGTCGAGACGTTTGGTTTCGCCATGGGGAAGCGCAGGCATGCCGAAGGACGCCCTCAGCCTTGTCTTGCCGATCGTTCGCGTCCTGCGATGGAACGCGGCGATCTATAGCTTGCTGTGCGTTCTCGCCGCGATTGGCACGCTGATGTTCTGGCCTGCCAACGGGCCAGACAACATGGACAAGATCGTCGGTCTGTCGGGCTTCCTTGCGGTGCTTGTTGCGTCAGCCGTCCTCTACGTGTTCAATTTCCGCGCGTTCGGAACGATGAACGCCGGTCCCGTTCTGATCTGGAGCAACGTGGCCCTCGTCATCCTGGTCTGCCTGATCGCAGCCGTCGAATGGCGCGACCGCACTCTCTGGTTAATCGATGCGGGGTTCCTCGCTGGGAACACGGCCATTCTCGCCTTCACCCGAGTTGATGGCGTTCGCGACCGTCGCCCCGCCTAGAGGTGAAGGTGCGGCGACACATGATGGCATCGCCGCCGCGCCTCAAGTCCTAGGGCCTCTCGCGCCAGGCGGCCTTGGCGGCGTCCTTGGTCATGTTGAGCTGCACCTTCTGGTCGATGATCTGTTCGACCCAGGTCAGCGGGATCAGGTGATGCTTCATGCCCGACCCGAAATCCATCTTGGCCAGCTCGATGTCGGTACCGAGCACATGGTCCACACGGCCAACGTGACCGCCGTCCGAGCCGACGACTTCCATATGTTCGAGGATGTCTGAGGTCTGGATCATGCGCGTCTCCTGGGATTGGGTCAGGGACAAACCCCTGAGAGCGCGGCGGGGTTTCATGACGCCGGCTTTCCGAAGTTTCATCCGCGGCTGGATGCGCGACGTCTTGTCAGAAGCTAGGCTGCATTCATGAGCAAGTTCGCCTCCGCCCTCGCCGCCCTGTTGGTCCTGTCCGCGCCTGTCGCCGCGCAGGCGGCCATCGACGCCAAGCTAGCGCCCGACAGCGTCACCCTCACCGACAATGGCCGCACCGTGCTGGTCTACCGGACCAGGACCAATGACCCGGCCGAGCCTGGCCGCCTCAACTACGTCAACCCGCTCTACGCCCCCGACGGCACGCTGCTCACCGAGGATCGGCCCGCCGACCACCTGCACCAGCGCGGCCTGTTCTGGAGCTGGCACCAGGTGCGGCTCGGCGACGAGGTGGTGGCCGACGGCTGGTTCATGAAGGGCCTCACCTTCTTCGTGCGCGGCACGAAGTTCCAGGGCCAGCCTGACGGGTCGGGCGTCCTCACCGTCGACGTCGACTGGATCGTTACCTCCAAACCCGAGCTGGTCTATGTCGCCCGCGAGATCACCAAGGTGACGGTCCGCCCGGCGACTCCGGCGGGCCAGAGGATCGAGTTCGACACCACCATCACCGCCCGCGCGCCGGGCCTGAGCCTCGGCGGCAGCGACGATGTGAAGGGCTATGGCGGCTTCTCCATGCGGCTGGTGCAACCCGACCGCCTGAGCTTCGCCTCCCGCGGCGAAGCGGTGACGCCGGCGGTCGAGGCCCTGCCGGCCGGCCCCGCCATGGGGTTCGCCTGGCCCGTCGCCAACGCCTATCCGGCCTGGGCCGTGGGCCTGGCCTGCAAGGCCCAGGGCCAGCCGATCACCCGCTGGATCCTGCGTCGGGAGCTCTCCATGCAGAACTGCGTCTTTCCCGGCCGCGCCCCCTACGCCATCCCCATCGACCGGCCGCTGCGCCTGGAGTCGACCGTGGTCATCCAGCCCCGGGAGTCGGCGGCGCGATGAACGACATCGTCAACTTCAACAAGGCGAAGAAAGCTCGCGCCAAACAGGACGCCAAGTCCCAGGCGGTGGCCAATCGCGCCAAGTTCGGGCGCACCAAGGGCGAGAGGGCCATCGAAAAAGCCGAGGCGGCGAAGGTGGTCCGGCTGCTGGATGGCGCCAAGCGGGAGGAGTAGCTCCCCCTCCCTCACCTTTCATCCTGGATCGTCATGGCGGGGCTTGTCCCGGGGATGACGGTCGTTTTGGTCAGGCTGCGGCCATCTGTGGCGCGAAGGCCCGCAGGATCTGGCGGTAGGTATCGGGCGGGCTGATGCCCAGCCGTTCACGGGCGCTCTCCAGGGGCTCGGCGAACAGCCGCTCATAGTCCTCGCCCGGCAGCCAGACCGCGCGGCGTCCGGCCAGGTAGGCGCGCCAGACGGCGGCGAAGAACGGCAGGTCGGGCCGGGTCTGCTTGCCCGTCCGAGCCACGTGCAAGGCGATGAAGGCCAGGCCCAGGCTGCCGGTCTGCGCATAGGAGAAGGCCACCACGCACCCCTCCCCCAGCCCGTCGGTCCCATAGCCGGTCAGCACATGCCAGACATCATGGATGTCCCGGTTGCGGCGGCCGTACCAGGCGTGAGGATGCTCGTACTGAGTCTGGCCCACAGCGGCCCGCTGGCTGGCGTCGGCCAGGCCCGCAGCTGAGATGTTGTTGCGGGTGATGAAGTCCCGGTAGGCCGCGCCCACCGTCCCGGGCGCGAAACTCCGCAGCCAGGCGTCATCGCCGAACCGCTCGCACAGCTCCACCCGCTCATAGGCCATGCGCCCCCCCTGGGGCGTGGTCAGCAGGCGGGCATAGCCGGCCGGCGGCTTGCGCGAACTCAGGGCCCGGGTGATCTCGAACACATGCTTGGTGTCGCCCGTGGCGCGCAGGCGTCCCAGCGCCGCGATCGCCTCGCCAAGTCCGCGCTTGGGCTCTTCCATGGCGTCCATCCCCTGTTTTCGAAAGGATGCGCCCGACAGAGGCGTTAGAGCAAGAGCTAGGCGGCCATCGCCAGTTGCTCGGGGCTCCAGTCGCGAGCCTCCGGCGGGATAGCGATGTAGTGCGTCGCCGGCGTGATGTTCAGGCGCTTGCGGGCGGCCTCGAGCGGTTCGTTGAGCAGGCGCTCATAGTCCTCGCCCAGCAGCCAGGCGGCCGCCTTGCCGCGCCTATAGCCCTGCCAGATCGCCTTGGCGTAGGGCTGGTCGCCCTTGCGGGAACGGATCGCGGCGCCGACGCCGATCAGCGCCCAGCCCAGGCCACCGGTCTGGGCGTAGGAGAAGGCCACCAGGCAGGCCTCTCCCAAACCATCGCGATGGTAGCCCGACAGGATGTGCCAGATGTCGTGCACGTCACGGGTGCGGCGGCCCATCCAGGCGTAGGGGTGCTGCAGGTCGATGCCGCCCTGCGCGCCCTCGCGGCTGATCTCGGCGAGGCCTTGGGCGGACAGTTGCTCGGTGCGCACGAAGTCGCGATAGGCCGCGCCCACGGTGCCCGGCGCGAAGCCGTCGAGCCAGGCGTCGTCCATCAGCTTGTCGGCGAGTTCCGGACGCTCATAGGCGATGCGCCCGCCCTGCGGCGTGGTCAGCAGCTTGAGATAGCCGTCGCGGGTCGATGTGCCGTTCAGGGCCCGCATGATCTCGAACACCTGGCCGGTGTCTTCCTTGTCGTTCAGCAGGCGGCCCAGGGCCTTCAGAGCCACGCGCCACTGCAGGGCGGGCTTGGGCATCGGCTGGGTGGAGTAGCGCACATCGACAACGGCGGTGGTCATGGGAGGGACCTTTCGAACCATGTTCGGATTAAAGATGACGCCAGCGTCATTTTTTGGCAAGTGCCCTTTTCGATGGTGAGCTCTCCCTCGAAGAGTGTTGCATCGCCGGCGCGAGACCTGAGACTAGGGTGCAAATGGCCAGATTGCGTAAACGCTCGATCCTGCTCGCCGGCCACGCCACCTCGATGGCGCTGGAGCCAGAGTTCTGGGCGGTGCTGGAAGAGATGGCCCAGGACCAGGGGCTGAGCCTGGCCGGCCTTATCGCCCGCCTGGACGAAACCCGCGGCGAACGCCCGCTGGCCTCAGCCTGTCGAGTCGCCGCCCTGGGCTTCGCGCGCGGCTAGGGAGCCTTGCCAGTGGCCGGCCCTTCGGCGTTCTCGACCGCGGGCACGGGCTCACCCTGAGGCGTGACATTGGTCTTCTCGTACCCGATGGCGGCCCAGGCGATCACCGCCACCAGCAGGGCGAGGATCACCCAGACGAGCGGCGGGATGTTGCGGCTGGTCCCGCGGGGTATCGGATCGCCGGGGTGGTCAGCCGGGGGCGGAGTTTTCGCATCGTCGGTCATGGCGTCACTTCGGAACCGGGATCGGAGCGGCAGGGAGCCTTGGCGCGTCCGGCATCGGTGGCGGTTTGGGCAGGGTCAGGTTGACGCCGACGGTCTGGCTAAGGTCCGGCGCCGCCTGTCGGCTCGCATAGGCGAAGTAGCTGATCATGGCGACCGCCACGATCAGCCCGCCCACCAGAAAGGCCAACCAGGGGCCAGTCCGGTTGGAGCTTTGCGCCACGTTCAGCCGCCCGGTTTTGCGGGGGCGGAGATGTCCGGCGCCTTGATGTTGATGTCCACGCTCTTGGACTGACCAAAGCCGCCGCCCGAATACATCATGAAGCCGATGACCGCGACGACCACCAGCAGGCCGCCCACGATGAAGGCCAGGACGGGCGTCCCGCCATTTCCAGAGTTCTCAGCCAATTTAGCCTCCCAGGTTTAAAGTCGGGAAGAGAACGAACCCCAGTGGTCAAGGTTCCGTGGAGCGCAGATCACGACGCGCGGCCCCTTAAGTCGGCGGTCCGATGTGCTACATATGTTCCAATGTCGTCCTATGACTCGTTTGAAGACTCCCCCCTCCCCGCCCCGCGGATCAGCGATCTGGCGCGGGTGCATGGCCCCGACTATCTGGAGGGGCTGAACCCCGAGCAGCGGGCCGCCGTCGAGGCCACCGAGGGCCCGGTCCTGGTGCTGGCCGGCGCCGGCACCGGCAAGACCCGGGTGCTGACCACGCGGCTGGCCCACATCCTGGCCACCGGCCGGGCCAAGCCGTGGGAACTGCTGGTGGTCACCTTCACCAACAAGGCCGCGCGCGAGATGCGCGAGCGGATCACCGCCATCATCGGCCCCCAGGCCGAGGGGCTGCGCTGGCTGGGCACCTTCCATTCGGTGGCCGCCCAGGTGCTGCGCCGCCACGCCGAGCTGGTGGGGCTGAAGTCCAACTTCACGATCCTAGACACCGACGATCAGGAACGCCTGATCAAGCAGGTGCTGGAAGCCGAGAACATCGACGCCAAGCGCTGGACACCCAAGACCCTGGCCGGGCTGATCGACCACTGGAAGAACCGCGGTTGGACGCCCGATCGCCTGCCCGCCAACGAGGGCAAAGAGTTCGCGAACGGCAAGGGCCAGGCCCTCTACCGCCTGTACCAGGAACGCATGCGGGTGCTGAACGCCTGCGACTTCGGCGACCTATTGCTGCACAACATCACCATCTTCACCTCGCAGCCCGACGTGCTGGCCGAGCATCACGACCGCTTCAAATTCATCCTGGTGGACGAGTACCAGGACACCAATGTGGCCCAGTATCTGTGGCTGCGCCTGCTGGCCCAGAAGCGCCAGAACGTCTGCTGCGTCGGCGATGACGACCAGTCGATCTATGGCTGGCGCGGGGCCGAGGTGGACAACATCCTGCGCTTCGAGCGCGACTTCCCGGGCGCCAAGGTCATCCGTCTGGAGCGCAACTACCGCTCCACCAGCCATATCCTGGGGGCGGCTTCGGGCCTGATCGCCACCAACAAGTCGCGCCTGGGCAAGACGCTCTGGACCGAGGCCGACGGCGGCGACAAGGTGGTGGTCCGCGGGGTCTGGGACGGCGAGGCCGAGAGCCGGCTGATCGCCGACGAGATCGAGCGCGCG
>NZ_JAUYAF010000005.1 GCF_030693625.1 Phenylobacterium sp. | reverse complement strand
AGCAGGTCCGCGAACCGCTTCCACTGCACCTGGCTCAACTCGTAGCGCTTCACCGACATCAAAGGGGCTCCGTCCATCGAACGGAGCCCTATGAATCAGACATCTCTCGCCGTGAGAATCCTGAATGTCGATACGCCCTAGGGGTGCGAGGGCGGCCTAACCCGCCGCCCTCAATTCTCTCTTATAGCGCTGCCAGTTGGCCACGTAGTGCATCGCCCCGCCCGCCAGCATGCGCGCCTGGCCCTCGGAGACCTCGCGGACCACCTTGCCCGGGGCGCCCATGACCAGGGAATTGTCGGGGATTTCCTTGCCCTCGGTGATCAGCACATTGGCGCCGATCAGGCAGTTCTTCCCGATCTTCGCCCCGTTGAGGATGATCGAGCCGATCCCCACCAGGGAGTTGTCGCCGATCGAGCAGCCGTGAAGCATCACCATGTGCCCCACCGTGACATTGGCCCCAATGGTCAGGGGAGAGCCTGAGTCGGTGTGCAGGACCGAGCCGTCCTGAACGTTGGAGTTCTCGCCGATGATGATCGGGTCGTTGTCGCCACGAATGGTCGCACCGAACCACACCGAGGCGTTTTTCTTGAGAATCACGTTTCCCATCACCGCCGCGTTTGGCGCTATCCAGTATTCGTCCGGACCCGGAAGCTCCGGAGCCACATCGCCCAAGTTATAGACACTCATTGTCGCACCCTCACTATTGTCACGGATCCTTTGCTTAATCCGCGATTAACCCCGTTAGGATCATCTTAGTCGGGCGATTCGAGAGGGCGATAGCCTTCCCGAACCGGCTAGGGCCGGTTTTCGGTTCTGGCGTCCCGCATGACGGAGACGAGGGTGTCGCGTTTGTGGCTTCGGCGGGCTCATCCGCCAGCATTGCGAAGCGAAAGCGGTCCACCGGGCTGCGCACGACGCCGGTCTGTCTCACATCACCAGTCGACCTCGAAGGGCGATCCATTGCGGATACGCCCTTTTTTCATGCTCTTACGGAGGCTTTGATGACCAAGCGAGCCCTGAAGCGACAAGTGCGCGAAGGCGCCTTCGACGCCGGCCAATTCCAGGATGACGGCAAGATTCGCCGCCTGCCCGTAGAACGGGCCTGGTCGCCCTTGGCCCATCACAATGATGACCGAGAGCAGGGGTATCTGAAGACCATCAAGTCCAAGTCGCCGGGCCAGGACGAACTGATCGCCGCCATCGACGCCAAGAACCTGGTGATGGCGCTGGGTCCGGCAGGCACGGGCAAGACCTACCTCGCCATCGCCAAGGCCGTGGAGGCCCTGGAGGCCGGCAAGGTGGGCCGCATCGTGCTCTCCCGCCCCGCCGTCGAGGCCGGCGAGTCCCTGGGCTTCCTGCCCGGCGAGATGGAGGACAAGCTCGCCCCCTACCTGCGCCCCCTCTATGACGCCCTGTCCGACCGGCTCTCCATGAAGCGGGTTCGGGCCCTGATGACCGAGGGCGCCATCGAGATCGCTCCGGTCGGGTTCATGCGCGGTCGGACCCTCAACAACGCCTTCGTGGTGATCGACGAGGCTCAGAACTGCACCTACGGCCAGCTGAAGATGCTGCTGACCCGCCTGGGCTGGCACTCCACCATGGTGGTCACCGGCGACCCCAACCAGTCCGACCTGCTGCCCGAACTCTCGGGCCTGGGCCCGGTTGCCGACAAGCTGGAAGCCGTCTCAAACATCGCCGTCGTCCGCCTGAAGGACCGCGACATCGTTCGTCACCCGCTGGTCGCCGAGATGCTGGGCGTCCTCTGATTCTCCCCAGGCCGGCTCCGGATCCTCCGGCGCCGGCCGACGGAACGGTCGTCCCTGGGCGTCAACGCGCGCGAGCAGCGCATACAGTTGCATTGAGAGACCAAAGACGAGGCGGCCCGTCGTCTTGGCGTCGGGACTACGCCGCCGGCAGGGCCGGCGGCCCATTCCACATTCTGCTAGGGCAGGTCTTCGGCGAGGATCGCCATCTCGAACATGAAGGAGCCGTCGCCGTCTTCGTCCTCGAAGACCACGCCGATGAACTCGTCGTTGATATAGACCTCAGCCGAGTCCTTCTGTTTCGGACGCGGGACCAAGTTGATCCGCGCATTGGCGAAGGTGCCCCGCATGTGGCCCTCGAGCTTGCGCATCATTCTCTCGTCCACGGCCATCTCCTCGGCGATTCAACAGCCGCGGAACCTAGCTGGTCGCGGCCTGCACGTAAAACCGTCAGATGACGTAGTCGTACACGGCGTCGGCCAGGGTGTGGTCCATGCTGCGGGCAGGCTCCTCGCAGGTCGGGCAGTTGACCAGGCGGGCCGGCACGCCGGCCGCCGTGCAATGGGCCGGAACCGGCTTCAGCACCACCGAACCGGCGGCGATCTTGGCGTAGTCGCCGATGAGGATATTGCCGAGCACCTTGGCCCCAGCGCTCAGCAGAACGCCCTTGCCGATCTTGGGGTGGCGATCACCCCGCTCGGCGCCCGTGCCGCCCAGGGTTACGTCCTGCATCATGGAGACGTCGTCGCCGATCACCGCGGTCTCGCCGATGACGATGCCGGTGCCGTGGTCGATGAACACGCCCGAGCCGATCTGGGTCGCCGGGTGGATATCCACCTGGAAAATCTCGCTCATCCGGCTCTGCAGATAGAGCGCGATGGTCTCGCGGCCCTGACCCCACAGCCAGTGCGCCACGCGCTGGGCCTGGAGGGCCTGGAAGCCCTTGAAGAACAGGAACGGCTGGACATAGCCCTTGCAGGCCGGGTCCCGCTCGAACACCGCCTTCAGGTCGGCCTCGGCGATGTCCACGAGCTTGGGGTCGGACTTGTAGGCGGCGTCGGCCAGTTCCCGCAGGCTCATGGCGCGCAGTTCCTGGTCGCCCAGCTTGCGAGCCAGCTGGTAGCTCAACGCTGCGCCCAGGTCGTGGTGGCTCAGCACCACGGCGTTCAGCAGCGAGGCCAGCGCGGGTTCCGACTGGGCGGCCCGCTCGGCTTCGTTGCGCAGTGCGGCCCAGACCGGCGGCGGTGATGCCGGGTCGATGACTTCCAGACGCTGGCTCATCGGTTCCTCCCGTCCCATGACGTTCCTCTTATCCTAGCATGGCCGCCGAGAGTTCGCGCGGCAATGCGCCCTCCCTGGCCATGTGGTAGCCCCGCAGCAGCATCGCAACCGTCAGGGCGTCGCGCATATAACCCCCGATCGCGGCGTCCAGCGCTTCCCGAAAAGGTACGCGCGCCCTCAGGATATCTTCGGTGCCGTCGCCCTGCGGCTCGGCGTGGACCTGGCTCAGGCCCGTGGCGAGGTATCCGAAAGCCTGTTCGTCGGTGACCGAGTTGGAGAGCTGCATCCGCAGGATCTCCCGCCAACGGGCCGCGGCCAGACCGGTTTCTTCCAGCAGTTCGCGCTTGGCGCTCTCCAGGGGATCGTCGGCCAGCGGCCCGCCGCCCTCGGGAATCTCCCAGCTGTAGTCGTCGCAGGGCAGTCGGTTCTGGCCCACCAGGGTGATCGTGCCGTCATCATGGACCGGCAGGATGGCCAGGGCGAAATTCTTGAAGCCCACCACGCCATACAGCGCGTCCGCCCCGGTCGGGGCGACGGCGTCGTACTCGGTCAGGCTGATCCAGGGATTGTCATAGATCGGGCGGGGCGGTCCCCTGCGCCAGGGCTTCCCGTGGGCGACAAGCCAGTCTGGTTTTTGCGACATGTTCTCAACTAGCTTGCGAAACCACCCCCATAGTAAGAGAACTCCCCTATCGGCTTTCCTAATGAGGCGCGCTTTGAGATGACCCTGTCGCTTCCCGCCGCCCCGCTCTTCGGCCAGCCGGCCCCGCAACACCCCGCGCCCGAAGTGCTGGCCTTCCTGGCCACCCGACGCTCGGCCTCGGCGGTGACCCTGGCCGAGCCCGCTCCCACGGCCAGCGAACTGGACGCCTTGCTGCAGCTCGCAGCGCGCGTGCCTGACCACGGCAAACTGGCGCCCTGGCGTTTCATCATCCTGGAGCCGGCCGCCAAGGCGGTCTTCGCCGATCGCCTGGAGGCCTTGGCCAATTCCCGCGGCGACGCCCGGGCCGCCGCCAAGCTCGGCAAGCTGAAAATCCCACCCCTCTGCGTGGCGGTGGTCTCGCGGCCCCAGGCGGGTGAAATCCCCGAATGGGAGCAACTGCTCTCGGTCGGCGCGGTGTGCACGACCCTGCTCTACGCCGCTCAGGCTCTTGGCTACGGCGCCAACTGGATCACCGACTGGTACGCCTATGATGACGAGGCCAAGGCGATCCTGGGCCTGGAGCCTGCGGAAAAGGTGGCGGGCTACATATTCCTGGGCACCCCCAAGGAGCCCCCGCAGGAACGCGAGCGGCCTGACGTCGCCGCCTTGATAACGGCCTGGCGGCCCTGACACGTCGTCGGCATCCCGGCCCCTCCAATCCTGCGAGACCGGGCTGCGCCGCCGGGGATCGGGAGCTTGGCCGAGCCTCGCGGGTGGCTATAGAGTGGCGGTTGTCATGATCCCTTTCCGATCCCTGGCGGCGATCGTCGCGGTCTGCGTCGCGCTTGCGGGCGGCGGAGCGTCAGCCGCGCGGGCTCCCGACGCCACGCTTCGCGGCGTCATGACGGCGGCCGATCACCAGACCTACCGGGAGGTTCCGTTCCACGTCCCGGCCGGAACGACGCGGCTAACCGTGGAATTCGAGCACACCGGCAAGGATCAGAAGTCTGTCATCGACCTGGGCCTGCGTGATCCCCAGCGGTTTCGCGGCTGGAGCGGTGGGAACAAGACCCGTTTCACCGTCTCGGAAGCCGAGGCGACCGCCTCATATCTCCCCGGACCGCTGCCCTCCGGAGAGTGGAAGCTGGTCCTGGGCGTCCCCAACCTGCGTGAGGGCGCGCAGGCCGAATACACCGCGCGCGTCTATTTCGAGCGGGGCGCGGCGTTCGGCGGATTCCAGTCGACAGCGGTGAAGCCCGGTCCCGCCTGGTTCCGCGGCGACCTGCACGTCCATACCGCCCATTCCGATGGCGCCTGCGCGTCGCGCAAGGGCCACAGAGTCCCCTGCCCGGTGTTCAGGACGCTGGAAGCCGCTGCGGCCCGGGGCCTCGATTTCATTTCGGTGACCGACCACAACGCGACATCGCAGAATCAGGCCTTGCGCGAGCTGGCGCCCTATTTCGACGACCTCCTCCTGCTCCCCGGACGCGAGGTCACCACCTTCCAGGGCCACGCCAACGTGTTTGGCCCGACCGGCTTCCTCGACTTCCAGCTCGGTTCGCCCCGCGCGCAGGACCTGACCACACTGCAGGGTCAGGTGGAGAAGGCCGGGGGGCTCATATCCATCAATCACCCCGGCCTTCCGTCGGGCGAGCTCTGCATGGGCTGCGGCTGGGTGGCCAAGCCCACGGACTTCGCCCGCATCCAGGCCATCGAGGTGGTGAACGGCGGATCCCTCGCCTTCCCGGGCGGCGCCGAAAGCGCGGTGTCGGGCATTCCGTTCTGGGAGGCGCGGCTGAACGCCGGTCACCGGATCACGGCCGTCGGCGGCTCCGACAACCACGACACCGGACTGAGTCCCACCAAGCCGGGCGCCATCGGCTATCCGACCACAGTGGTCCATGCGGCGGACCTGTCGCAGGTCTCCATCCTTGAGGGCCTGCGCCGGGGCCATGTCTTCATCGACGTCGAAGGCGAGGGTGAACGCCTGCTGGAGGTCACCGCGACCCTGGGCGATCAGACGGCTCAGATGGGCGACCAGTTGCTCGCGCAGGCCGGTGACGCCGTTCTGTTGCAGGTTCACGTGAGCGGGGTCGCCGGCGGCGTCGTCGAATTGAGGGGCGATGGCGCAAGTCTCGCAGCCGTGCGTCGGCTGGACATCACCAGCCAGGACCAGACACTGTCCTTCCAGATTAAGGCGGACGGCGCCGCCCACTGGTTGCGGGTCGACGTGCGAGGCGCCGATGGCCGCCTCCGGTTGCTTGGCAACCCCGTCTACCTGGTCCCGCCTCGGTGAAGCCCGCGGCCGGTCCGCAGCTCTGATCGGGCCTGCCAGGTCGCCTGAAACACGACGGCCGGACGGCGAAGGGTCGCCGCCCGGCCTGAAGTGTGACACGCCCGAGGAGAGTTGGGCGATTAAGCCTTATCCCATTTTCGCGGCGTCGGCTAGTCGACGGTTGATTCGAGCGCTACAGGCGCGCGCTCGCGGCTCCTTCCGCCGCCGGAGACCGAACGTTCGCGGTGAACATCGGCCCCTGTCTACTGTGACGCTTGGCGTTTGACCTTCCACTACACGGTCAGACATCAGCAGCAGCGACTATCGCCGCCTTTAAACTCGTCAGCCGCGACCGCGATAGGTCGCAACACCTTGATCCGGCAGCCAGAGGTCGGCCGGAGCGCGGCCGCTCTGCCAGAAAACGTCGATGGGGATACCGCCACGGGGGAACCAGTAGCCGCCGATCCGCAGCCAGACGGGCTCAGCCACCTCGACGATCTTGCGGCCGATGGCGACGGTGCAGTCCTCGTGGAAGGCGCCATGGTTGCGAAAAGACCCGAGATACAGCTTCAGAGATTTCGACTCGATCAGCCAGGGTCCCGGCGCATAGTCGATCACCAGGTGCGCGAAGTCGGGCTGGCCGGTCACCGGGCAGAGCGAGGTGAACTCCGGAACCGTGAAGCGCGCCAGATACAGCGTGTCGGCCTGCGGGTTGGGGACCCGCTCCAGAACGGCCTCCTCCGGCGAGTCGAAGCCGCGGACTTCGCGGCCGAGTTGGGTCAGGTGGGTCTCGTCCATGGCGGGCGCTTTACGCCCCGCAAGCCGGCCCCGCAACAGAGACTCCAACGCGGCGAGGCGCTATCACAGCCCAAAGCTTCAGGGAGAGAACGCGCGATGAGCGGCAAGGATTTCCAAGATTTCGTGGTCGTGGTGACCGGCGCCTCCACCGGCCTGGGTCGCGCCATAGCCGTGGAGACCGCCAGCCGCGGCGCTGCGGCGGTGATCATCAACTACGCGTCCAGCGCCGATGAGGCCGCCGAGACCGCCCGCCAGGTCGAGGCGCACGGCGCAAAAGCCATTGTCGTGCAGGGCGATGTCGCCTCCGACGACGATTGCCGCAAAATCGCCGCGGCGGCCGAGCCCTTCGGCCGCATCGACGCCCTGTTCAACAATGCCGGCGTGACGAAATTTGCGCCCAACCACGCCGATCTGGACGCTGTGACCGCCGACGACTTCCTGCGCCTCTATAGTGTGAATGTCGTGGGCGCCTACCAGATGGTCCGGGCCGCGCGGGTCCTGCTGGAGGCGGCGCCCCAACCAGGCGCCGTGGTCAACACTTCGTCGATCGCCGGCGTCGCCGGGATTGGCTCGTCGGTGCCCTACGCCGCCTCAAAGGGGGCGCTCACCACCATGACCCTGTCCCTCGCCCGGGCCCTGGCGCCCAAGATCCGGGTCAACGCCATCTGCCCCGGGTTCATCGACACCCCCTGGTTCGGCAAGGGCGTCGGGGCAGAGCGCGCCCAGAAGATGCGCGACGGCGCAGCCGCCTCCACCCCCCTCAAGGCCGCCTCGACGGCCGAGGATATCGCCGGCGCCGCGGTGTTCCTCGCCGCCCCTGCATCGAAACACGTCACCGGCGAGACCCTGCTGGTGGATGCGGGGACTCACCTGAACTATTCGCCGCTGGCGATGCGTTGAGGCTTGACCCGCAAAGCGTGACCGTGGCGTCCAAGGCACAGCTTGGCGCCTAATTGCACGGCGCCCGCCGCTGTTGACGCACAAATTTCGCGCAGCGAGTAGCTAGGGCGCGCTGCGGCTTCGCCCTGCGTTGATCTGGAGGTCTTCAACTGGCGATCTCCGGCGACGGTTGGGCGAAGCTCGGCTGGATATAAGGGGATAACGAAAATGAACATTCTGAAGACCATGCTTGTCGCCGCCGCGGCCACCGCCGCCATGGGTGGAAGCGCTCTCGCGGCCGATGAAGACATCGCGCTGTCCTTCAACCTCGGCGCCGCGACGGACTATGTGTTCCGCGGTGTCAGCCAGACCGATAACGAAGGCCAGATCTTCGGCGGCGCCGACGCCACCCTGTACGGCATCGGCTATGCCGGCGTCTGGGTGTCCAATGTCGAGTTCGGCAACGGCACGGACCTGGAATACGACATCTATGCCGGCATCAAGCCGACCATCGGCGTCGTGAACCTCGACTTCGGGGTCTACTACTACGGCTACACCAATCAGCCGACCGGCAGCCACGAAGACTACGTCGAGTACAAGGCTGCGGCCTCGACCGCCGTGGGTCCGGCCACCGTCGGCGCCCTGGTCTTCTATTCGCCCGAGTTCTTCGGCAAGACCGGCAAGGCCACCTACTATGAAGTCAACGGCGCCGTCCCGGTCGCCGAGAAGGTTTCGGTTTCCGGCGCCGTCGGCCACCAGGAAATCGAAGGCCCGGCTGACTACAACACCTGGAACCTGGGTGTGAGCTATGCCCTCAACGACACCGTGGGCTTCGACCTGCGCTACCATGACACCGACGAACACGGCTTCGGCGACATCTATGAGTCGAAGGTCGTTCTGGGCGTGAAGGCCAGCTTCTAAGCTTCGCACACGCGACGATCTGGGAAGCCGCCCCCTCGCAGGGGCGGCTTTTCTTTTTCCGGGCGACGAACATCGGCCCGGAGATTCATCCCTGCCGTACGAGCCCGACCCAGCAGGCGGGCGGCTGGATGGGCTCTGGCCTTTCACTCGCCTTTGCCGAGCCCTACGATGCATCACACGTCGTGCTGGTGAAGAGCTGCGACGTTGCCCGTTTCAGGGCGGATAGCTCCCGCGAGGGGAGTTTCATTGGACGGTCGCGCCCACCCCTCTATGGTGCTGGTCGGACGACCAGAGCGGAGCGCGATTCATGGAGCAGATGGCCAACCGAGCCCAGACCATCGTCGTCGATACGCTGATCGCGGCTGGGGCCTTCCTCCTCGCATTCTTCCTGTCGTCGAGCCGCACAGTGGGGCTCGACGATGGCGACCTCTCCACCCTGAATGTCGTTCAACTCATCGGTCTGTACGCCGCCCTGGCTGCTGTGTTTTCCACGATGTTCCGACGTGAGCTGTCGCCGTGGCGCTATGTCTCCATTCCCGACGCCCTGGTGCTCGCCAGGACGGCTGTCCTGACTGCGGGGGTCTTCCTGCTGGCGGTGTTTGTTATTGACCGAGCCAGCGGACTGCCGCGCTCGGTCCTCGCCATGGCCCCAATCTTCCAGATGGCGGGCTCCATGGGGGCTCGGATCATGCGCCGCGCGCTGCACGAGCACGCCCTGGACAGCTTCGCGCCGCTGAAATCCGTGCGCGATCGCGCGCCCCAGGCCCCGTCCCTCCTGCTGATCGGTCCCATGGCGCTGGCCGACACCTATCTACGCGACGTCGCGCGGCGTCATGACCACGCCTGGACCGCGGTCGGCATCGTCGGTCCCGACGCCCGCGACGTGGGCCAGCAGGTCCGCGGCGTCTGCATCATCGAGTGCATCGACAACCTGGCCGCGGCCCTGGCCGACCTGAGGCGCTGGAACCGTTATCCGCGCGCCATCCTGTTCCTGGACGAACCGGGTCGCCTGAAGGGCCTCACGGCCGATCAGCTCGGCCAGCTGAAGAACGACGGCATTCGGCTGCTGCGCCTGCCGTCCATTGTCGAGCTGTCCCAGCACGACGGCATGGCCCTGCTTCCCATGCGCGAGATCAGCGTTGAAGAGCTGCTGGCCCGTGAGCCGATCGAGCTTGACCATGAGGCGGTCAAGGCCCTGATCCGCGGCCGCCGCGTGCTGATCACCGGGGCCGGCGGCTCCATCGGCGCCGAACTGGTGCGGCAGGTCGCCGCCTTCCAGGCCGGCCACATCACCATGCTCGACTTTTCCGAGACCTCGTTGTTCGAGATCGACCGCGAGTTGGGCGAGACCTTTCCGACCCTGTCGCGGCACGCGGCCCTGGTGGATGTGCGGAACGCCAACCGGGTGGCCGATTGCTTCCAACGCCAGAAACCTGACCTGGTCTTCCACGCCGCGGCGCTGAAACACGTCTCCATGGTCGAGCGGCATCCATGCGAGGGGGTTCTGACCAATGTGGTCGGCACCTGGAACGTGGCTGAGGGCGCGCGTGCCTGCGGTGCATCCCAGATGGTCCTGATCTCGACCGACAAGGCGGTGGATCCGTCCAACGTGATGGGCGCCACCAAGCGGTTGGCCGAAGCGGTTATCCAGGCTCAGCAGAATGGCCGGGGCACGCGCTTCTCGGCGGTCCGGTTCGGAAATGTTCTCGGGTCGGCCGGTTCTGTAGTGCCGATCTTCAAGTCGCAGATCGACCGAGGCGGCCCCGTCACCGTGACCCATGAGGACATGGCTCGCTTCTTCATGACCATTCCGGAGGCCGCCCAGCTTGTCCTGCACGCGACGGCGACCTGCGCCGAGGGCGCGGACGCCGCACATGCGCGGCTGTTCCTCCTGGAAATGGGCGAGCCCGTCCGGATCATGGACCTCGCCCGGCAGATGATCGCCCTGTCCGGTCGCACGCCCGGAAAGGACATCGAGATCGAGATCACCGGCCTGCGTCCCGGCGAGAAGCTCACCGAGGCCCTGCTGGACGAAACTGAACGGTCCCTACCCTGCGCCCCCAAGGTCATGGAGGTGGTTTCCTCCTCCGCCCTGCGCATCAATGCAAACCATCTGCTCGACCTCGAAGGCCTCGCCGACAAGGGCGACGTCGATGAGGTGCGCCGCGCGCTCTTCGACCTGGTCGCTCAGATCCGCGGCGAGAAGCCCGGCGCGGCGCCCGCCCTCCGGGTCGTCGCCAACGGCTAGACGCCGGATCACTGGCGCTCGGCTCCAGACATCGCATCGCGCAGCGTAAGAGAGACTCATGGCGGTTATCCTGGTCACCGGATCGGCAGGCTTCATCGGCTCGCACACCGCCCACCGGCTGCTGGACCGCGGGGACGAGGTCGTGGGCCTGGATGACCTGAACGCCTATTACGATCCGACCCTCAAGCAGGCGCGCCTGGCCCGGCTGGAAGCCCGCAAGGGCTATCGCCACGCCAAGATCGACCTGGCAAATCGCCAGGCCGTGGCGCGGCTATTTGCAGACACCAAGCCGGACGGCGTCATCAACCTGGCCGCCCAGGCCGGCGTCCGCTACAGCCTGGAAAATCCCGAGGCCTATGTGGACGCCAATGTCGTCGGCTTCCTGAATATCCTGGAGGGGTGCCGGGCGGTCCAGCCGAAGCACCTGGTCTTCGCCTCCACCAGCTCGGTCTACGGCGCCAATGGCAAGCTGCCCTTCTCGGTGCGGGACGCGGTGCATCACCCGATCACCCTCTATGCGGCCACCAAGCTCGCCAACGAGTCCATGGCCCACTCCTACGCTCACCTGTTCGGCATCCCCTCCACAGGCTTCCGGTTCTTCACCGTGTACGGCCCCTGGGGCCGCCCCGACATGGCGCTGTTCAAGTTCACCGAGGCGATCCTCAAGGGCGAACCCATCGACGTCTACGGCGAGGGCAAGATGCAGCGGGACTTCACCTATGTTGACGACATCGTCTCGGGCGTCGTCGCAGCCCTGGATCGGCCCGCCGCCATCGATGCGGCCTGGGACCCGCTTGCGCCCAATCCCGCCACCAGCGGCGTCGCGCCCTGGCGGATCCTCAACCTTGGGAACAGCCAGCGGGTGGAGCTGATGCGCTATATCGAGGTGCTTGAGGAGAAGCTCGGCGTCAAGGCGCAGCTGAACCTGCTGCCCATGCAGCCCGGCGACGTCAGCCGCACAGAGGCCGATACGACCGAAACCCAGGCCGCCCTGGACTACGCGCCCAAGACCCCAATCGAGACGGGGATCGGCAGGTTCGTGGACTGGTATCGCGACTATTACAGGACGTAGATCGCTCGGCCCCCTCACCTTCCAGGGTGAGGCATCTTCGCGCAGCGCGGGCGTGCGCTTGAGCCCCCCCAGAATGGGGCCTAGGACTTGCACCTGGTGCTTCCGGGGGCGCTTCAAAATGATACGTGCGGTCTTCTGGTGCGGCGTGGCTGTGGCCGCCATCACCGCCTCGGTGGGTTGGGGGTCCGTGGACCGCTCCTTCACCTATTTCCGCGACAACGCCTATGAGCGTGAAGCTGCGCTGCAGCAGTGCCTGTCTGGCCAGGTCAAGGGGCTTATCTGCCAGAACGCCGCGCGCGCGGCCCGTGCGGTCGCCGACCGGGAAGGCCTGCTTGGCCTCTATTCCCCCACCACCACTGCGGTCGCGACGATCCGCTAGGGGTCATTCTCCCGCTTAGGAACGACAACAACGCCGCGGCATCGCCCGCGGCGTTTTCCGTTGCGCCGCCGTCCGGGACACCCCAGCGGCGCCCACGAAAAAGGGCGGCGGACCGAAGTCCGCCGCCCCCGTTTCGTTAGCTCAGGCTGGGCTTAGAAGCGCAGCTTGATGCCGCCGAACACCCGACGACCGACGACGTCGTAGGTGGACGGATCGGTGCCGGACTGAACGTTCGGCGCGTAGGTCTCGGCTTCCTTATTGAAGACGTTGTTCACGCCGAGCTTGAACTCGACATTGTCCGACAGCGCGTAGGTGCCCGACAGGTCGAGGTACCAGACAGCGTCCGTACCCGTGAACTGGGTTTCACCCGGGAACTCGATGTTCAGACGGTTGTCCATCGCCGCGATGTAGCGAGCGCGGGCGTCGAACTTGAAGTCACCCACCGAGTAGTTGGTGTTGATGGTGGCCTTCCAGTCCGGGAAGCTCGTGCCGAGGCCGGCGCCGAAGTAGGAGACGGTGCCCGCGAAGTCGAGTTCCGGCACGCCGGAAAGCGGGTCCTGTTGCTTGAACTCGATCACATGCGTCAGGACCGCGCCGATACGGACAGAGCCCCAGTTCGAAGGCGCACCGAACCATTCCAGGTCGAAGCCGTAATCGAACTGGAAGTCGATGCCGGAGGTCTTCTGGTGACCGCCGTTGGAGGCGGTGAACTCGTTGTAGCCGTTGTTGGGGTTGTAGATCCAGAGGATGTCCCCGCCGACCCGGAGGATGCCGTCGCAGTTGGTGTTGGCGGCGCTGTAGGTCGAGTTGGTGCCATAGTAGTTGTAGCAGGCCGCCACGATCTGGTTGGGGGTCGGGGTCAGGATCGCGTCGTCGATCTTGACGTTGTAGTAGTCAACCGAGCCTTGCAGACGCGAGAGCCACTGGTTTTCCCACGGGGACTTCCAGACCAGGCCGGCGGTGAAGGTGGTGCCTTCTTCCGGCTTCAGGGCCTTGTTGCCGAGCACGTCGACGCCGATCTGCGAACCCGGGGTCTGCACGAAATTGCCAATCGCCGAACCGGAGACGCCACCGTTGAAGCCGGCGGTCTGGCAGAGCGCCGTGACCTGGGCCGCAGTGGCGCCCTTACGGGCCTGGCTGGTGACCGAGCAGGGGTCGAAGTACTGAGGAGCCGAGCCACCGCCGGAGAACAGTTCCCCGAAGTTCGGGGCGCGGACCGAGCGCTGGTACGAAGCACGAGCGCGCAGGAGGTCGTTGACCTCCCAGTTCAACTCGGCCTTGTAAGCCCAGACGCCGTCCAGTTCGACCTTGTCGCCGGCAATCTTGTCGGCGAATTCGTTCTGGGAGTAACGGGCGCCGAGATTGAGTTCCAGGCTCTGGACATAAAGTTGATCCTTCACGAGCGGGATGGCGATTTCGCCAAACAGGTCCTTGAAGGAGTTGGTGCCCCGGTCGGGGTTCTGGGTGCCGAAGCCCGAGATGGGGCCGGAGGCCGAACCCGGATCGAAGTTGTATTCGAAGCCGCGATACTCCGCGCCGAGCACGATCTGGACGTCGCCGGCGGGGAGGGTCCCGACCTTGCCGGTCACAAAGCCCTGGGCGATCTGCTGGGTCATGGCGGTGGACAGGGTGGTTCCGGTGGCCAGGTAGGTCCGGCAGGCCGCCGAGATCGGCTGACGGCCGAAGATGTTGAAGCCGCCGGCGCAGATGCTGGCGCCGCCATCAGCCGCTTCGATCAGGGTCTGCAACTTTTGGGTCGCCAGGTTCCCGCTCTGGGTCTGGTCGATTTCCGTGCGGCCTTCCGACACGGAGACTTCGAAGTTGAAGCCGGTGTCGCCCACCGGGCCCTTGAGGCCGGCCAAGAAGGAGACAACTGTGTTTTCGTAGGTCGACTGACGCAGGCCGAGGTCCAGGGTGCGCTGACGCATCCGGAAGGGCTCGGTGGCGCCGGCGCCGACCAGGGCCGGGTCATCACCCGTCCGCGAGTTCAGCAGGGTGCGCAGGTCTGTCGGGATGAAGGGGTTGGTGGTCGGGACCACCAACTGCTGGGCGATCTGCTGACCTGGGGTGACCAGGGCCGAGACGACGTCCTGCGTGCGGGCGGTGCTGGCGTTGCGGGTGTTGACGGTCGGGAACGGCGTCGGAGCCAGGGCGGTGGCGGCGGTGTATTCCGTCCAGCCGGCCGAGGCGAAGAACTCGATGCCGTTGTCCAGCTCGTAGTTCACCTTCGTCATGAAGGAGTACCGGTCGAGCGGCAGGGTCAGGATGTTTACGAAGTCGAAGTTGTAGCTGTAAAGGTCGGGGAACAGACCTTTGTTCACCGCGCCGTCGATCGGGTACTTGAAGTTCTGGACGTCCAGCGGGTTGTTGAACACGCCCTTGTAGAAGAGCGAACCGTTCATGTTGAAGCCGATGGTGCCCGAAGTCAGGGCGATCTGGGCCGGGGTCACGCCGTAGCCGGCGAAGATGGTGTCCAGAGCGGCCTTGCTCGGGGCGTTGGTGTTGGCCCAGAACAGGGCGCCTTCCGGCAGGAAGGACGTCGTCGAGGTGGCGTTCTGCGAGAAGGGACGCTGCGACTTGATCATCGCTTCGCGATAGGAACGGTCGAAGCCGAATACCGCGTTGCCCTTGCCGTCGGCGAAGTTTCCACCGATGGCGGCCGACAGTTGGTACTCTTCGGCGTCCCAGTACTCGGTGGAGTTCGAGTAATTGGCGCGAATGTCGACGCCTTCGAAATTGCGCTTCAGCTTGACGTTGACCGCGCCGGAGATGGCGTCGGCGCCGTAGGCCGCACCGGCCCCGCCGGTGATGACTTCGATGCTTTCGATCAAGGCCTGGGGAATGGTGTTCAGGTCAACCGTGAGGGTGTTGGACGACACCATCGGACGGCGACCGTCCACCAGCACGACGTTGCGGTTTGAGCCCAGACCGCGAAGGTCGATGTTGGACTGGCCGCCGTTGCCGGGGTTGTTGGAGGTGGTGGTTCCGGACGGGTTCACCTGCGGCAGGGTGTTCAGATAGGTGTCGAGCGTGATGTCCGAATTCGCCACCACCTGCTCGCCGGTGACGGTCGAGATCGGGCTGTTGGCCACGTAGTCCTGGCGCACGATCCGCGAACCGGTGACGACGACTTCGGTGACTTCAGCGTCTTGCGCGTAGGCCGCGCCAGCGGCGGCGAACGCCGCACCGCAGATCATGGTCGACGCCAGCAGGCGCGACCGCATTGAGTCAGCTTTCAAGATTAAGTCCTCCAGCGGCTCGACAGGCCCAAGCGACCTCCGAGGCACGCTCCCCAGAATCGGATTTCGAAAAATCCCACTGCCGTAACTAAGGCGTCTCGGATGTTACGGGGTCAATCGTCGAAACCGGGCGCACATGTGTTTGACCCCAATCTGTCACATTATCGCCACGCTCCGTCCCGTCCGGGTTCATTCAGGGAACGAATTTTACCGAACTGGTGGAGGGGCAAGGTGCACTTCCCCAAGGTGAGGGCCTGCGCGATGGTGGTTCGCCATCGCCTGCCTCACGCCCACGTTTGAAACCTTACGAGAATCTTCTCGCGCTCGTGGGTCTGGAGCCGGGCGTTCCCCCAAGCTGACGGCGCGAACCGCCTACTCGCTGCGCAGGGCCGGCGCGGGTCGGCGCGAGAGGGCCTGCAGCGAGGCCAACAGCCCCCCCATGGCCGCCAGCGTCGCCGCGCCGCCGACCAGGGCCGCGATCCCGGTCCAGTCGACGCTCCAGTCAGCCTGAAAGACCAGGGTGACCACGGGCCAGGCGGCGGCGCAGCCCAGGGCGACACCCGCCGCCCCCGCCACCACGCCGACCGCGCCGTACTCCAGGACATACACGCTGAGAATCTGCCCGCGCCAGGCGCCCAGCACCTTGAGGATCGCGGCTTCTCGCATGCGCGACTGCGCGCCCGCGGCGATGGCGCCGGCCAGTACGAGCAGGCCGGCCAGGGCGGCGACCCCCGCCGCCCCACGAATGGCCAGGGCCAAGCGCCCGAACAACTCCGTCGCCGCCTCGAGCTGCTCTCGCACGGAGATCACGTTCACCTCGGCGAAGTCCGATCCCAGCGCCCGCGTCGCAGCGGCTTCCTGCGCCTTGCTGGCCTTGGCGATGGCGACGTGCCGCAGATTGGCGCCCTCCAGGGCCGCGGGGTTCAGCACCAGGGGGAAGCTCGCCCCGAAGCCGCCGAAGTCCACCTTGCGCAGCACGGCGACCCGCGTCTCGATGTCCCGGCCGAGAACCGACAGGGTGACCTGGTCGCCGAGCTTTAAGCCGCCGGCCTTGGCGACGTCGGCTTCCATGGCCAGCAGGGGTGGTCCGGCATAGTCGGCGGGCCACCACCGCCCCTCGACGATGCCCGCCGCAGGCGGCTCGGCGCCGATCGCAGACAGGGAGATGTCGTTGTCATAGGCCCAGCGTTCGGAGGCCTCGATCTGGCTGGTGACCACGGGCCGGCCCTTGATCTGGCTGATCCGTCCGGTGGCGAAGGGCGCCCGCAGATACATGTCGGAGGTCAGCGGCACGCCAAAGGCCCCGGTCAGGGCGGCGTCGAAGGCCGCGACGCGCTCGCCGGGGATTTCCGTGAAGACCAGGGCCGGAGCGGTGCGGGGCGCCACCTCCGCCACCTGACGCAGCAGGCTCGACTGGATCAGCACGACCGCCGCCAGCAGGGCGACCCCCAGGCCGATGGCGGGCGCTGCGGTGCGGGCCGCGGAGCGCGGTCCGGCGAGGCTGGCCAGAGCGATCCGAAGAGAGCCCCTCGCCCCGATCCGGGCCCGGCCCGCCAACCACGCCCCGCCGTGACCCAAGGCCCACAGGATGCCGAAGGCGACCACCACGCCAGCGATCATGATCCCGGCCGCCAAGGGGGTCGGGGCCGTCACCACCGCCAGTCCGGCCAGGGCGATGGCCGCCAGACCCGCGCCGATGATCTCCACCCCCCAGGCGAACCGGGTGGGCAGGTCGTGGCGGAACAGGGTGGCCGGCGAGGTCAGGCGAGCCCGAGCGAGCGGCCCCAGGGCGAAAGCCGCCGCCGAAAGCAGACCGAACGCTCCGGCCTTCAGGAGCGGGATGGGATAGACGCCGAACAGGGCCGGGATCGGCAAGTCGTCAGCGATGAGCGCACCAAGCACCAGGGGCGCCGCCGCGCCCACCGCCAGGCCAATGGCCACGCCGAGGCCGGCCAGAGCGCCAATCTGAATCAGGTACAGATTGCGCACCAGGGGCCCCTCGGCGCCGAGAGCCTTGAGGACCGCGATCACCGGCTTGCGCTGTTCCAGGAAGGCTGAGACCGCACCGTGCACACCCAGGCCGCCGGCCACCAGGGAGGCCAGGCCGATGAAGCCGAGGAAGTATTCCAGCTGCTCGATCAGTCGCCGTACTCCGGGCGCCGCCTCGTCCCTCTGGCGGACCCGCGCCTCGGCGCCCTTCAACGCCTTGCGCAGGGTCTTGGCGGCAGGCGCCGTGTCGGCGCCCGGCGGCAATGCGATCCGCGCGGTCTCGCCGAACGGCAGACCGGGCTCCAGGAAGCCGCCCTTCTCCACCACCGGCAAGGCGGTGAGCACGCGGGGGCCCAGCGCGAAGCCTCGCGACAGCCGGTCCGGCTCCTGCACCAGCACGGCGCGGGCGATGATGGGGGTGTTGCCCACCAGCAGCCGGTCCCCAAGCTTCAGCCCCAGGCGATCCAGCAGGACCTGCTCCACCGCCGCCCCAGGAACGCCATCGACCGACGCCAACGCCTCTGAGAGTGACGAGGCGCCCTGGAGTTCGACCTTCCCGGCCAGGGGATAGCCGCCACCCACGCCGCGCAGCTCCACCAGCCGCCGCTCGCCCGAGGGCGCCTCGGCCATGGCCCGGGCGCTGACGGCGAAGGAGACCTCGCCCATCCTCGCCATGGCCGCCCGCTCGGTCGGCGTGAAGCGGCGCTGCTCCAGGGTGGCGGCCAGGTCGCCCCCGAGGATCTCCCGGGCCTGACCCGCCAGGCCTTGGCGGAACGCCTCCGCCGTCGAGCCCGCCGCGGCGATGGCCGCCACGCCCAGCGCCAGGCAGGCCAGGAAGATGCGGAAGCCCCGCACCCCGCCGCGCAACTCGCGCAGGGCGAACCTCCAGGCTAGCGGGCTCATGCAGCGGCGACCGTCCGGCCGTCACCGATCACAACCTGCCGGTCGGCCCGCCGCGCGAGGATGGGGTCGTGGGTGACCAGCACCAGGGCGGCCCCGGTCTCGATCACCAGGTCGAACATCAGGTCGGCCACCAGGGCCGCATTGGCGGCGTCGAGATTTCCAGTGGGTTCGTCAGCGAACAGCAGGGCCGGCCGCGGCCCCAGAGCGCGCGCCAGCGCCACCCTTTGCTGCTCGCCCCCCGACAGCTGGTGGGGATAGTGGCGACCACGCGCCGCCAGGCCCACCCGCTCAAGCCATGACCTTGCCAGTTCGGCGGCGTCGCGGCGTCCGGCGATCTCCAGGGGCGCGGCGATGTTCTCGGCCGCCGTCATGTTGGGCAGCAGGTGGAAGGACTGGAAAACCAGGGACACCCGGCCCCGGCGAAGGCGCGCCCGGCCGTCCTCGTCCAGCTTGCCGAGGTCCTGGCCAAACAGGCTCACGGTCCCGGCGGTGGGCAGCTCAAGCCCGGCCGCGACCGAGATCAGCGACGACTTGCCCGAGCCGGACGGACCCGTCACCGCCACCCGCTCGCCGGTCTCGACCCGGAAGCTCAGGTCCCGCAGGATTTCCACCGGTCCCGCCGCCGACGGCAGGCTGAGGAAGACTCCGTCCAGTTCCACCGGCGCACCGGCCTGCGTCGTCTGCGCCAAGTGAACTCCCATCTATTGAGCCGACATGCTGAGCCCTTAAATAGGACAGACTCATGACCGACACACCTGATCCATGCTGACACGCCGCCATCTGATCGCCGCCGCCTTGGCCGCCCCCCTCCCCGCCCTCGCCGCGGGCAGGCCCGTGGTGACCATTCTTGGGGATTCCATCACCGCAGGCTTTGGCCTGCCCGCGTCGGCCGCCTTCCCCGCCCGGCTGCAGGCCGAGCTCGCCAAGCTGGGCAAGAGCGCGGTGATCCGACCCGCCGGCGTGTCCGGCGACACCACCGCCGGCGGCCTCGCGCGCGTCGATTTCAGCGTCCAGAAGGACACCAGCCTCTGCATCGTGGCGCTGGGCGGCAACGACCTGCTGCGTGGCCTGAAGCCCGGGACCACCAAGGCCAACCTCGACGCCATCGTGCGGCGCCTCAAGGCCCGCAAGATCCGGGTGCTGCTGGCCGGACTCGCCGCCCCGCCCGCCATCGGCGGGGGTTACGCGCGGGAGTTCAACGCGGTCTTCCCGGCGGTGGCCAAGGCCCAGGGCGTGACCCTCTACCCGAACCTGTTGGGGGGCGTCGCCGGCATGACGCGGTTCAACCAGCGTGACGGTATCCACCCCAACGCCCAGGGCGCGGCCCTGATCGCCCAGCGGCTGGCGCCGACGGTGGCCAGGGCGCTGGGCTAGAGCCGCAGGTCGGCCTCGCCCTTCGCGAACACCGACTTGACGTCGTAGAGCACCGCGCCCGGCTTGCCGAGCGCGCGGATGGCCGGCAGGCCCATCTCCAGGAAGGCCTGGTGCGCCACGGCCAGGACGACGGCGTCATAGGCGCTCGGCGTGAGATCCGCCACCGGTCGGACGCGGTACTCGGCCAGCGTCTCCTCGGCGTTGACCCAGGGGTCATGGACATCCACCGCTACGCCGTAGTCGGCCAGCTCGCGAACGATGTCGATCACCCGGGTGTTGCGCAGGTCGGGGCAGTTTTCCTTGAAGGTGAGCCCCATCACCAGGACCCGCGCGCCGCGCACCTTGGTGTCGCGCTGGATCAGGGTCTTGATCAGGGTCTGGGCGATATAGGCCCCCATCCCGTCATTGATCCGCCGTCCGGCCAGGATCACCTGCGGGTCGTATCCCGCGTCCTGCGCCTTGTGGGTCAGGTAGTAGGGATCGACCCCGATGCAGTGACCGCCCACCAGCCCCGGCTGGAACTTCAGGAAGTTCCACTTGGTGCCGGCCGCGGCCAGCACCTCCTGGGTGTCGACCCCCAGCCGGTTGAAGATCAGCGAGAACTCATTGATCAGCGCGATGTTCAGGTCACGCTGGGTGTTCTCGATCACCTTGGCGGCCTCCGCCACCCGGATCGAGCTTGCCAAGTGGGTGCCCGCCGTCACCACTGCGCCGTAGAGGGCGTCGACGAAGGCGGCCGCCTCCGGCGTCGAGCCCGAGGTCACCTTGATGATCGAGGCCAGGCGGTGCGCCCGGTCGCCGGGGTTGGCGCGCTCGGGGCTGTAGCCGGCGAAGAAGTCGGTGTTGAATGTCAGGCCCGAGACCTGCTCCACCACCGGCACGCAGTCCTCTTCCGTCGCCCCCGGATAGACGGTGGATTCGTAGATCACCACCCCGCCCTTGGAGATCGCACGGCCCACCGTTCGGCTGGCGGCGAGCAGGGCCGAGAGGTCGGGGCGCTTCTGGCGGTCGATGGGGGTGGGCACGGTGACGATGAAGACGTTGCAGGACTTCAGGTCCGCTTCGTCCAACGAGAATGAGAGGTTGGTCGCGGTCGCCAGTTCCTCGGAATCCACCTCGAGGGTGCGGTCGTGGCCAGCCTTCAATTCGCCGATCCGTTCCGATCCGATGTCGAAACCCACCACGGCATAATGCTCGGCCAGGGCCACGGCCAGCGGCAGGCCGACATAGCCCAGTCCGATCACGCCGATTTTCACCGGGGACTGGGTGAAGGGACTCTCTAGCATTCTTGTCTCGACCCCATCGCGGGCGTCCTCGCCGCGCGGGCCCTGACTAGCATGGATCGACCGCCTGACAGCCCCCTCAGGCGCCGGCGGCCTCGCGGGCCAGGGGGTTGGGCGTCGGCGCGGCCACTCGGGTCAGTGTATTGCGATCGGTGTGGTGGAAGGGGTAGGGGCGGCCACGGACCTGCATAGTGGTGTCCTGGTCGTACGATCAGGCGCCGTCGGAGTTGATGGTCACCTTCATCTCGAAGGCGTCGGTGCGGAAGGCGTGCTCCAGGAAGGCCGTCGAGCAGATGTCGTACTCCGCGCCGCCCTGGGTCGCCTTCACCCCGAAGCTGGTGTCGCCCGCCTTCGCGTGACCGGCCGCCAACACCCCCTGGCCGCGAGGGGCGTCGGCGCGCGCCGCAGGGAACGCGCGGGCAAGCGTGAGCGTTCACTGGCGGCATCGGAGGGGCGCGTGGATCAGGCAAGCAGAGACTATGGCAAGGGACTGGCCCGCGCCTTCGGCGGCGCGTTGCTGTTCGCCCTGCCCCTGCTGATGACCATGGAGATGTGGTCGCTGGGCGGGTTCGCCATCGACCGCGTCAGGCTGCTCCTGTTTATACTGGCTAGCCTGCCCATGCTGCTGGGCCTCTCCTACTATGCCGGCTTCGAGCCCACCTTTCGTCTGCGGGACGAACTGCTCGACGCCCTGGCCGCCTTCGCCGTGGGGTTCATCGTGGCCACCCTCATGCTGACCGTGATCGGCGTCCTGACGCCGGACCTCACCCTCGCGGAGATGGTGGGCAAGATCGCGATCGCCGCCGTGCCCGCTGCTGTCGGCGCCCTGCTGGCCGGCAAGCAGTTCGGGACCCGAGACCTGCAGGATACGCGGGAGCGCGAAAACGCCGGTTTCCTGGGGATTCTGTTCCTGATGTCCGTCGGCGCCATCTTCCTGGCGTTCAATATCGCCCCGACGGAGGAGGTGATGGTGATCAGCTACCTGATGTCGCCGGGGCATGCGATCGCCCTGATCGCCGCCTCCCTGGGGGTCCTGCACGTCTTCGTCTACGCCCTTGGCTTCCGCGGCGAGCACAGACGGCGGGGAGCGGGGCGGTCTGTGCCCACCTTCCTGCGCTACACCCTACCCGGCTACGCCATCGCCCTGGTCATCAGCGTCTACTGCCTGTGGACGTTCGGCCGGCTGGACGGGGTGGCCCTGCACGAGCAGGCGACCATGGCGGTGGTGCTCGGCTTCCCCGCCGCCTTGGGCGCGGCGACCGCGCGACTGGTGACCTGAATGGCCAAGACCGTCCGACGCGCGCCTGCCAAGCCGGCCAAGCCCACGCCCGCGAAGCCGCCCCCCACCCCGCTGGTGGAATGGCTGGCGGCCGGGGTTGGGCTGTTCCTGGTCGTGGCGACGATCCTGTTGATCGCCTCGGAGGCCTTCATGGCAGACCCGTCGCCGCCCCAGGTGGAGGTCCGCGCCCTGGAGATTCGCAGCTCGGGGCCCGGCTTCCTGGTGGTGGTCGAGGCCAGGAACGTGGGAGGTTCGCCGGCCGCGGGCGTGCTGGTGGAGGGTGAACTCGAGCGCGGTGACGCTCCGCCGGAGACCGCTGAGGCCAGCTTCGACTTTATCCCAGACCACTCCGCGCGGCGGGGCGGCCTGTTCTTCG
The DNA here is from genome assembly GCF_030693625.1 of Phenylobacterium sp. Classification (GTDB taxonomy): domain Bacteria; phylum Pseudomonadota; class Alphaproteobacteria; order Caulobacterales; family Caulobacteraceae; genus Phenylobacterium; species Phenylobacterium ferrooxidans. Next base: position 11,399 of record NZ_JAUYAF010000005.1, on the reverse strand, counting down.
AGACCGACCCGCGGCAAGGCCGCCTGTCCCTGCGCGCGAAGGGCTATTCCGAACCCTGAGTCCAGGTCGGGCGTCAGTGCTGGAGGTGCGCCTCCAGGCGCGCGCAGGCGGCCTCCAGGGTCTCAATGGCGCCCACCACCTCCTCGCGCTGCTGCTCCAGGGCGGCGATCCGCTGCTGGAAGGCGCGCAGGGCCACGGCGTTCTGCGCCGCGTCCTGGTCGGCCGGGTTGTGCAGGTCCAGCACCTCCCGGATCTGCGCCAGGGACAGGCCGACCCGGCGGCCTCGCAGGATCAGCTGCAGCCGGGCGCGGTCGCGGCGGGAATAGAGGCGTTGCTGCTCACGCCTCTCAGGCGCCAGCAGGCCCTGCTCCTCGTAGTAACGCAGGGTGCGGGGCGTGACCTCGAACTCGCGGCAAAGCTGGCCGATGGTCAGAAGGGTGGTGGGACGGCGAAGGCTGGTGGTCATGGCTGGGCCTCTCTCACGCAATCGATCCTACTCGCTTAGGACTTCACGGTGAAGGACCTGGGCCCGCGCGCCCTGACGACTCGTCTTGGGCGGCGAGCTCCGGTGGATTCACAGGCTTGCCAAATGAGGCGACGCCGACAAGCTATTGCCTGACAGCTTGGGGCCGGGAGGCGCGCCGACATGACCGGGATCGACGGCGGCGTCCGCAAGGTCAGCCGAGCGGGGGCCAAGGTCTCCTCCCCCACGGCGCCCATGCTCCGCTCCGTCCTTCTCTGGGCCCTCGTTCTCGCCGCCGGCGCGTTTGCTTGCAGTGGCTGGAGTACCGGTTCCAGGCGCGCGCCCTTTCGCGGGAGATCTACATCGCTCTCATCGGCGTGGCTTTCGCCGCCGGCGGCGTCTGGGTCGGGTGGAAGCTCAACGCGCGCAAGGCGCCCGGCCCGTTCCAGCCCAACACCGCCGCGGTCGCCTCCCTCGGCCTCACGCGCCAGGAGGTGAAGGTGCTGGAACGGCTGGCGGCTGGCCAATCCAACAAGGAGATCGCCCGAACCCTGGGGGTCTCGCCCAATACGGTGAAGACCCACGCCGCCAACCTGTTTTCCAAGCTGGAGGTCAGCCGCCGCACCCAGGCGGTGCGCAAGGCCCGCGACCTGCACCTTCTGCCCTGAGCCAAACGGGCGAACCGCGCGATCTCACCCGTTTGGGCGATAGGCGGAAGCTCGGCCATGACCCATCTTGGCGGCCACACATCAGGGGAGCAGACGACATGACCCGCACCATCCTGACCTACGGCCTGATCGCAGGCCTGGTCGCCATCACCGGCATTCTCGGCACGATCTGGATGTCGGACGACAGCCACGGGAATGTATGGCTAGGCTACCTGGTCATGCTGGTGGCCCTGTCCTCCATCCTGGTGGCCGTGAAGCAGTATCGCGACAACGTCCTGGGAGGCGTCATCAAGTTCCGCACGGCCTTCCTGTTGGGCCTCGGCATAGCGGTGGTGGCGGCCCTGGCCTATGTGGCGGTGTGGGAAGTCTATCTCGCTCTCACCGGCTACCGGTTCATGCCCGAGATGGTGGCCCAGACCCTGGCGGCCAAGCGCGCCGAAGGCGTCACCGGCGAGGCCTACGCCAAGCTGGCTTCGGACATGGCGGCCATGGCGAAGGCCTATGAGAACCCGCTCTACCGCCTGCCGATGACGGCTGTGGAGATTCTTCCCGTGGGCCTGCTGGTGGCCCTGGTCAGCGCCGGCCTCCTGAGGATGCCCGGCTTCCTGCCCGCCCGCTCAGGCCCCGCGTGACATCAGCGCCTGGACGCTGGCCAGGTCCTGGACGATATGACCGAGCGACTTGTAGGCGGTGATCTGGTCGGCGGACTGGCGGCCCGGGATGGCGCCCGACAGCACCTGGCCGATCTCGCCCACCACATGGTCGTCGCCCACCCGGCCTGAGGCCTTGGCCCTGAGGAACTCCGCCCCCTGGGCCAGGACGCCCTCCCGGCTGTCGGCGATGAAGCGGCTGGCGGCCACCAGGTCGTCGTCCACCTCCGCAGGCCCGGCCCGGCTGGAGCCGACGAGGTTGAGGTGCGTCCCCGGCCGCACCCAGGCGCCCTTCAGGATCGGCTCGTCGGCCCCGCTGACGGTGCAGATGATGTCGGCTTGCGCGACGGCGCTCTGGACGTCGTCGGCGGCCACCACCGGCAGACCGGTCTCGGCGGCCATGCGCGCGGCGAAGGCCCCTCCCCGGTCGGGCGAGCGGCCCCAGACGGTGACGTGGCTGATGGGCCGCACATGGCGGAGAGCTCGGAGGTGGGTCTGCGCCTGCTCGCCATAGCCAAGGATGGCCAGGCGGGTGGCTTCAGGTCGGGCCAGGGCGTCGGTGGCTACGGCGCTGGCCGCCGCGGTGCGGATGGCGGTGACTTCGCCGGCATGGGCCACGCAGACCGGCGCGCCGGTCTCGGGGTCGAACAGGATCACCACCCCTTGGTGGGAAGGTTTTCCCTGGGCGAAATTCGCCGGAAAGATGCTGATCAGCTTGGCCCCGAAGACCGCCCGTTCGCCCAGGGCGCCGGGCATGATCCCGAACATCCGGCCCTCGGCCAGCGGAATGATGGAGCGCAGATGCTGCCGGGTTTCACCGCTGGACAGCGCGATCATCGCCGCACGCACAATGGGAATACAGACCTCGTAGGTCAGCCGTTCCCGAACCTCGTCCTCATCGATCAGCCGCATGACGACCCTTATCGGGTCCCGCGCGTTTCGATGGAAGCGGCGCGGGAGAATCTTGCGGCGGCGGCTCTCGCCACTCGACCTCTGAGTCTCGTCTCCAAGTGCGCGATATGGCAGAAACCCAACATGGCAAGTCCCTCGACAGCCCCGCAAACGCCCACCCCGGTCGTGGTCGTGATGGGCGTGTCCGGCGCCGGCAAGTCGACCCTCACCGCCGCCCTGGCCGCGCACCTTGGCTGGGCGCACCACGATGGCGACGACCTGCACCCGCCGGCGAACGTGGAGAAGATGCGCCGAGGCGAGCCGCTGACCGACGCCGATCGCGCACCCTGGCTGGCCGCCGCCCGGCAGTGGATCGACGACCGTCGCGCCGAGAACACGCCCTGTCTGCTGGCCTGCTCGGCGCTGAAACAGAGCTATCGGGAGGGGCTGCGCGCGGGTCGTCCGGGCCTGCGGTTCGTCTGGCTGACCGGCGACCGCGATATCCTGCACCGGCGGCTAGCCGAACGCACCGGCCACTTCGCGGGCCCGCAGGGGCTGGCTGGGCAGCTTACCACCCTGGAGCCCCCAGCTCCGCAGGAGGGAGCGATCGTCATCGACATCGCCCTGCCAACGGAACGCCAGGTCGAGCGAGTGCTGGAGGCGCTCGGCCTCGCCGGCCGGCCCAGGCCGGCCTGACCTTCCGCTGCAATGGGCTCCGCGCGGACGCGCTGCAACGCCGCACAATCTCGGAAGCGGGCGACGGACTTGCTCGCCCTGCCGCCTGCGCGGCGCTCACGTGCCTGAATCTGTTGGTCAGCCTCGATCGTGGGTCGCTCCTGAAACTGCTCCCTGCGGGTCACCGACCTCGATCTTAACTTGGGCGAGGGAGAGCCGACGGTAGAGCCTTCGCCGTCGCTCGATGGGCCACCAGGCGTAGAGGAAGATTTCCACCGGGCGCCAGTTTGCGACCCATCCCAGGATGATCAGCCCCTCGTCAAAAAAGCGCCCAACGTAGCCCGCACCCAACAAGCTGCTGGCGCCCTTGCCCAGGACAATGCAGGCCGCCAGGACGGTGAGGCCGATCGCGAGCGAGGCCCGGCCGGTGCGGAACATATCACGGAGATCCCATCCCAGGACTTTCGAGCGGTACGCGAAGTAGTTCCGCATCGCCTCTCCGATGTGCCGCGCCTCGTCACGCCCTGCTTCGGCGGGCGGGAGGTAAACGATGATCGTGATCGCGTGCTTCTCGGCGATCTCGCCTGCCCAACCGACGATGTATTCCTCAACACCAGCGTCGAGGTCACGCTCGCGAAACGGCAGGGGTCGAGGGTGTGAAAGATCTGCCCGACTTCGTTGACGCGCAGCTGGATGGGACCATCCAGATGGCCGCTGGTTCGCGGACGCAGCCAGCGTGGGCGAGCGGCTGGCGAGCGCGACCGGTTCATACCGCCCGCACCCGGCATGAACGCGTGGCCCACAGACTTCCGGATTGATGGCTGGTCACAGGTCGCGATCGCCTCCCACTGAGAGCCATCCTCCACCGGCGAGGACTTCGACAACGCCGCCGATCCATAGCCCCGCCAGCAGCAGCAGGACTCCGATGGCGACCTGCCGCCCGTAGACTCGACCTCCGGTCACGAAGGCTGTCGGAACCTTGATCGCCATGTTGGTGGTCAGCGCCAGCACGACTCCGATCGCGGCGGTCGACTCCGGCATACGCCCGACTGCCAGGAGGTTGGCCATGGATACCGAGGCCGCTTGCGCATCGGCGACGCCCATCGCCGCTGCGCCGATCATGGCGCCGGCCGGGCCGAGCCAGCGAACAAGCAGTTCCGCGACCAGGCTGAAGACGCCGACCAGCGCTACGAACAGCAAGACAGCCGCGCCACTGAACGCCCGGCCGACGGTCTCGTGGTTTGCGGACTTCGGCGTGTGGCGCACGAGCCAGACAGCATAGGCGAGCGTCAGGAGGGAGGCCAGGCCCAGCGGGATGGCCAGGGCGACGATCAGCGGCGGACTTGCGGCGCCTATGATCGCCAGCAGGTAGGCGAGACTGCCGATCATGGAGGCGATCGCGCCCGCCGCGCTGGCGGCAGTCAGGTCCGGCTGCGCCTTGGCGCGCGCGCCCATGGCGGCGACCGCGGCCGTACTTGAGACAAATCCGGCGGCAAGGCCCGCGATCAGCAGCCCGAAACGCCCGCCCAATAGGCGCTGCGCGACATAACCCAGGAAGCTGAGCGCCATCGCCACCACGGCGAGACGCCAGAGCATGAAAGGATTCAGCGACCCGAACGGATCGACCGTCCGATTGGGCAGGAGGGGAAGAATGACGGCGGCGGCGATCGCAAACGTCAGGGCGTCCAGAAGTTCCTGATCGGTGATCCGGTCGCGCGCAAATCGGTGCAGTTGAACCCGAAACGCCAGCAGAGCCGCCACGACCACGCCAGCGCCAAGCGCGAGGGCGGGACGGGTCTGCGCCAGGACGCCAAGGGCGTAGGTCAAGACAAGCGCCACCTCGCCGGTCAGTCCGGGGTCCTTGCGGTCCCCGAGCCCGTACGCCACCAGGGTTCCAACGGCGACGAAGCCTCCAGTCAGCAGGATAAGTCCCGTACCGCCCGCCAGCCCGGCGACACCACCCAGCAGGCCAACCAGACCAAAGGTGCGCAAGCCGGCGGCAGAACGGGTGCTCCCGTCGCCCTTCCGACGCTCGCGCTCCAGCCCGATCAGCAGACCGATCGCCAGGGCGACCGCGAGCGGCCACTCGGCGCCGCTCAACCAGGGTGCCGGGTCACCGGGAGGCATAGGGCGACGCGCCGGGAGCTCCGACGGCGGCGTCGAGCCGCCGACGCGTGAGGGGGCCGAGGCCCGATTCAGTCGGCGGGTTTTTCACGGGTTCCCCCACGACCTGTCGCCTTGGCCGGGGCCGGGCCTTCCGTCGTCTTTCCGTCGAAATGCGCCTTGGTGGCCGCGGCGTCGGCCTTCGTCGCGCGCACCAGGCCGTCAGGGTGCTCGGGCGGCGCGTAGAGCGTATAGAGCTTCAGCGACTTTGAGCCGGTGTTGACGATGTTGTGGGTCGCGCCGGCCGGCACGACGATTGCGTCGTCGCGCTTGATCTTGGTGCGCTCGCCATCGATCCACACCTCGCCCTTGCCCTTCTCGATGCGAAAGAACTGGTCATGACCGACGTGGGTTTCGGAACCGATCTCTTCTCCGGCCTTCAACGCCATCAGCACCAGTTGCAGGTGCTTGCCCGTATAGAGCACGCGCCGGAACGCGGCGTTCTCAACGGTCAGGTCTTCGATGTCCTCGACAAAGCCCTTCACAGCGCAACTCCTCGCTTGATCCCGCGGGCGCGCCGCGTCGCATAGCGTCGTCAGGGCGACGCTGCATGGTGAACTCGCCCGGGCCTCGTGCCCGCGCACACGTTCAGACAGGGTCCGCCAGCCCTGACCTTCGCGGAATTCCAGCCTTTGTCTTTGACCAAGATCATGCGGGCGACAGGCCAGGCGCTCCGCAACGCGAGCTCGCTCGCTCGGGAGGAACATGACCGCGGCTGCGGCGCCCATTCGCCTCAGTATGCGCGTGCCGGTTCGAAGCCCAGCCACCTTGGTGGAGCCTGGCCGTAGCCTCGAAAGCTAGGCCGCCGCGGGGCCAAGTGCGGCGGCCGCGGCGCCGAAGCGGTCCCTGTAGGCCGCGGGGCTCAGGCCCAGGCGGCTGCGGAAATGGTGGCGAAGGGTGGTGGCCGCCCCAAAACCGCTCTCGGCCGCCACCTGTTCGATGCTCAGGTCTGTGGTCTCCAGGAGGTCGCGGGCGCGATCCACCCGCACCGCCACGAGCCAGGCGCCCGGGGCCATTCCCGTCGTCTCTCGGAACCGACGGATGAAGGTGCGCTCACTCATCGCCGCGCGCGCCGCCAGTTGCTGGATGCTCGGCGACCCTTGGGGCTCCTCCTGAAGTTCGGCGATCAGCTGCGAGAGGCGTCCGCCGGCGCTCGACGCCAGCGGGCGTTCGATGAACTGGGCCTGGCCTCCATCCCGGTGCGGGGCGATCACCAGCCGGCGCGCCACCTGGTTGGCGATCCGTGCCCCGAAGTCCCGCCGCACCACGTGCAGGCAGAGATCCAGGCCCGCGGCGCTGCCGGCTGAGGTGAGGATCTGCCCCTCGTCGACATAGAGGACATTGGGGTCCACCTCGATGCGCGGATAGCGCTGGCGCAGGGTCTCGGCATACCGCCAATGGGTCGTGGCCCGGCGGCCATCCAGCAGGCCGGCCGCCGCCAGGACAAAGACGCCTGAGCAGATCGTCACCAGCCGCGCGCCCCCGGCATAGGCGGCGCGCAGGGCGGCCACCAGCTCGGCGCTGGGCTGAACGTCGGCGCCCTTCCACCCGGGCACCACCACCGTCCCCGCGCCCTTCAGCACTTCCAGCCCACCGGACGCCTCAAACCTCAGCCCGCCCATCGCTGTGATCGGACCAGGCTCTACGGCCGCGGTGGCGAAGCTGTACCAGTCGGGGCCCACCTCCGGACGCGGCAGGCCAAACACCTCGGCCGCGCAGCCGAATTCGAAGCTGCACAGGTTGTCGTAGACCAGGGCGACCACGCTCCGGTTTGGGGGCGTTGTGTCTGTGGGCATCGGTTTCGGTCTCCTTGGTCACAGCCTTCAACGGCCGCCGCCCGGCTTGGCAATCGGGGCGAAGGCGTTTGGCGTGATCTTAGCAAAGCTTGGCGATCGCGCCGATTGTGATCGTGGCCTGGGCGTCGGACCGTAAGGCGGCGCTTACAGAGGAGACGTCCGCCATGGCCAACGCCGTAACCCAGCTTCCCCCCGCCGATCCCCAGGCCGCGCTCGAGCATTTCGAGCGCGAGTTCCAGTTTGAAACCGACTGCTGGGACGTGCACGACGCGCTGGCCTCGGGCGATCCTGGCTTTGTGCTCCTGGATGTCCGCAGCCCCGCCCTCTTCGCCACGGGGCACGTGCCCGGCGCGACAAACCTTCCCCACGGCAAGATCATCGCCTCGCGAATGGAGGCCTATCCCGCCGATACCCTCTTCGTCGTCTACTGCGCCGGGACCCACTGCAACGGCGCGGCCCGCGGCGCGGTCAGGCTCGCCCGGCTCGGCCGCAAGGTGAAGCGGATGGACGGCGGCGTCACCGGCTGGATCGACGAGGGTTTCGATCTCGCTGTGCCCGTCCCGGCATGAAGGCTCCGCCGGAGTTTGGCGTCCGCGCGGTGACCCTGGGAGACCTCCCGGGTCTCCTGGCGCTTATGGCGGAGCACGCCGCCTTCGAAAGGGGCGAGGTGACCGCTAAGGCGACGCAGCTTTCGCGCGCCCTCTTCGAGCCGCCGTCCCGCCTGTTCGCGTGGGTGGCCGGGGACGGAGCCGACCTGCTGGGCTACGCGGCGGCCAGCTGCGAGTTCAGCGCCTGGCAGGGCCGGGATTATCTGCACATGGACTGCCTGTTCGTCAGCGCGGCCGCCCGCAACCACGGCCTCGGCGCCCGACTGGTGGACGCGGTCACCGGGTTCGCCACAGCCCAGGGGCTCGAGGAAGTCCAATGGCAGACCTCGGCCTGGAACCTCGACGCCGTGCGCTTCTATGAAAGACTGGGCGCCGTCGGAGACCAGAAGGTGCGGTTCTCGCTCGACTGCGCGCGCGAGGCCCGCCCGGCATAGGATGTCGCCATCCGGCCGGGCGAGCCGATCAGCAGACCGCGACGCACTCGGCCTGCTGATCGCCGGCCTCGATCGCCTCGGCGATGGCCTGGGAGAGCTTGGCCGCATTGATGGGCTTGGCGACGAAGCCATCCGTGCCGACGGCCAGGGGTACCCCGCGGTCTGGTGGGCCATGGCGTTGGCGGTCAGGGCGATGATCGGCGTGCGCGCGCGGCCGCTGCGCGCCTCGTCGGCCCGGATGGCGACCGTCGCGCTCGAGCCGTCCATGACCGGCATCTGGACATCCATAAGGATGAGGTCTCAGTCATGGGCGCGCCAGGCCTCCGGGGCCCTGCTGCCCGTCGTCCACCACGAAGACCTCGACCCTCACCTGCTGCAACAGGGTCTTGAGCACCAGCTGGTTGACCGGGTTGTCCTCCGCGGCCAGCACGCGCAAGGCGCGTTCCGGCTCCAGTGTGGCGACGCCACCACCGGTCTCTATCGGGGCGGCCTCGGCGGACTCATGGCCGATCCGCTCCAGGGGAAGGACGACGCGGAATGTCGAGCCGCGCCCCTCGGCGCTGGTCAGCCAGGTGAGGCTGGCCTGCAGCACCCGCATCTCGCGATCGGAGACCATCACCGAGGCTGGAACCGCCTTCACGAAAGCTGAGAGGGCCGACTGGGTCTCTTCCAATTCCAGGGCGCCCAGCTGGCGGAAGCATTCGTCCGCAACGAACTCCGCCAGCTGTTGCAGCATCCGCAACTTCATGGCGTCGAAGGGCTTGGGATGCAGGCCCAGAACCGAGAGCACCCCGATCACCGCGCCGTCTCGGCTGAGGACCGGGACACCGAGGTAGAATCGCAGGTGATCGCCACCCACGACCAGGGGATGGCCAGCGGAGACGGGGTGGTCAGTCAGATCCTCAACCCAGAGCGGGGCGCCCGGGCTGATCACCTGTTCGGCCAGCACACTGGTCTTCGGCAGCCCGCCCTCGGGATCGCGGCTGCGCCACATGCGACCCCGGTGGACGATGGCCAGGGCCGTGGCATAGCCGTCGAACATGACGACGGCCATATCGGTCGCGCGATCGAAAACGGGCTGTGAACCCGCCACGCCGAAAGGGATGCCGCGATGCGGAGGTAGGATTACCGACACCTCGGTGGTGATCCTTCCCGATTTTCGGCAAGCCTATGATTGGGATGCTTAAGTTGCGGTTCACTGAACACCAGCACGGCCGCGGCGCGCCGCCGCAGACCGTGAGCAGTGAGGCGTAGCGCCACAATCGGGCGCGCGATCCTGAGGCGAAGGCGCCGCCTACTCCGGGTTGTCGTCCTGTAGAACCTGCAGCACCTGGGCCGCCACCGAAACGGCGATCACCTCTGGAGCCCGGCCATGGAGTTCGGGGATGCCGATGGGGCATTGCAGGCGGGCGACCTGGCCAGGCGAGACACCCGCTTGCGACAGCGCCGCGAGGATCTCGTCGCGCTTCTTGCGGGAGCCGATCATGCCGCAGTACCGGAACCGCCCGGCCGTCAGGACGGCCTGGGCGATGCGGCCGTCCAGCTCATGGCTGGCGCTGGCGATCAGGACGTAGTCCCCCTCTTCCAGGCAGCCGGCCACCTCCACCAGCTCGTCCTCGCTGAGGATGGTGGCGTGGTCGGCGTTGTGGGGCCGGGTGTCGTAGGCCTCCACCTCGAAGGGCAACAGCGCGAACTGGCGCGCGAAGGCCGAACCGGCCGGGCCCGCGCCGAAGATGGCCAGGCGCGGTCGGCGGGGCGGCAAGGTCATGGCGCGCGCCGCCCGCTGTCTATTCCGCGACCATCATGGCTGGGCGGGCGGCCTGGGCCAGCCGGGCCACCAGGGCCTCGTGCTGGCTCCAAAGCGCCTTGGGCAGGTGGTCGCCGAACTTCTCATAGGCCGGCGGGATCAGCGCCGCCTCCTCCTGCCAGACCGCCGGATCGACGGTAAGCAGCAGGTTCAGCTGGGCCTCAGTCAGGCTGAGCCCGGAGAGATCGAGGCTCTCTGGGGTCGGCACGCGGCCGATGGGGGTGTCGGTCGCGGCGGCCTCGCCCTCCAGCCGGCCGAAGATCCACTTGAGCACGCGGCTGTTCTCGCCATAGCCCGGCCAGACGAACTTGCCCTTCTCGTCCTTGCGGAACCAGTTGACGAAGTAGATTTTCGGCAGCTTGGCGGCGTCGGCCTTGGCGCCCATTTTGAGCCAGTGAGCGAAGTAGTCCCCCATGTTGTAGCCGCAGAACGGCAACATGGCGAAGGGGTCGCGGCGCAACTCGCCGATCTTGTTCTCCGCCGCCGCCGTGCCTTCCGAGGCCACATTGGAGGCCAAGAAGACGCCGTGGGCCCAGTCGAAGGCCTCGGTCACCAGCGGCACGGCGCTCGCGCGCCGGCCGCCGAACAGGATGGCAGAAATCGGCACGCCCTTTGGATCTTCCCATTCGGCGGCGATCACCGGACACTGGGATGCGGGCACCGTGAAACGGGCGTTGGGGTGGGCGGCAGGCTCGCCGCTCTCGGGTGACCAGGGCCGGCCCTTCCAGTCGGTGAGACCTTCCGGCGGGGTCTCGGTGAGGCCCTCCCACCAAACATCGCCGTCGGAGGTGAGCGCCACATTGGTGAAGACGCTGTTGGAATGCAGGGAGTCCACGGCGTTCTTGTTAGTCTCGATCCCGGTTCCGGGTGCCACACCAAAGAAGCCGGCTTCCGGATTGATCGCGTAGAGGCGGCCGTCGTCGCCGAACCGCATCCAGCAGATGTCGTCGCCGATGGTCTCGGCCTTCCAGCCAGGCAGGGTAGGCTGCAGCATGGCCATGTTGGTCTTGCCGCACGCGCTTGGGAAGGCCGCGGCGATGTAGCGTACGGAGCCCTCGGGCGAGCTCAGCTTGAGGATCAGCATGTGCTCGGCGAACCAGCCCTCGTCGCGGGCCATGACCGAGGCGATGCGCAGCGCGAAGCACTTCTTGCCCAGCAGCGCGTTGCCGCCGTAGCCGGAGCCGTAGGACCAGATCTCCCGGCTCTCCGGGAAGTGAACGATGTACTTGATCTCGTTGCAGGGC
>NZ_JAUYAF010000088.1 GCF_030693625.1 Phenylobacterium sp. | reverse complement strand
CCCGGCCACATCGCCTGCGATGGCCGCTCGGTCAGCGAGATCGTCGCGCCGGTGTTCGATGCGGGCGGAAAACTGATCGCTGTGCTGGACGTGGATTCCGAACAGCCGGCGGCCTTCGACAGCGTGGACCAGCAGTGGTTGGAGCGCATTCTGGCGGCTGCGTTCGGTGATCAGGCCTGACGTCGGGTAGCTTGCATTGTCTTACGTTGCGGCGCCTTGAGTAGAGCGAAATCGACGCGCCGGAGCCGGCGCAGCAGAACAAACGGAGCAATGAAATGGCCGAGGCCTATATCGTCGCAGCGACCCGCCCCGCCGGCGGCCGCAAGGGTGGCCGGGTGCGCGATTGGCATCCCGCCGATCTGGCCGCCGTGGCCCTGAACGAGCTGATGGACCGCACCGGCGTCGATCCGGCCGCGGTCGAAGACGTGATCATGGGTTGCGTCACCCAAGCTGGCGAGCAGTCCACCAACATCGGGCGCAACGCCGTCTTGGCTTCCAAGCTGCCCGAGAGCGTGCCCGCCACCTCGGTCGACCGTCAGTGCGGCTCCTCTCAACAGGCCCTGCAGTTCGCCGCCCAGGCGGTGATGAGCGGCACCATGGACATCGTGATCGCCTCAGGCGTTGAGAGCATGACCCGCGCGCCCATGGGCATGTCGGTGGTGCTGCCGATGAAGGCCGGCATGGGCGTGCCGAAGAGCCCGCGGATGGAAGAGCGCTACCCCAACATCCAGTTCAGCCAGTTCATGGGCGCCGAGATGGTGGCGGCCAAGTATGGCCTGACCAAGGACCAGCTGGACGAGTTCGGCTACCTCAGCCACCAGCGCGCCATCGCCGCCACCCAGGGCGGGGCCTTCAAGGACGAGATCGTCGCCATCGACGGCCTCGACAAGGACGGCAATGTGGTGCGCCACGACATCGACGAAGGCATCCGCTTCGAAGCTAGTCTCGAGGGCATGCGCGCTGTGAAGTTGCTGCAGGAGGGCGGCCAGCTTACCGCCGCCACCTCCAGCCAGATCTGCGACGGCGCCTCGGGCGTGATGATCGTCTCGGAAAAGGGCCTGAAGGAGCTGGGCGTCAAGCCGCTGGCCCGCATCCACCACATGACCCTGCTGGGTCATGACCCGGTGATCATGCTGGAAGCTCCGATCCCCGCCACCGAACGCGCCTTCAAGCGGACCGGCATGAAGGCCTCCGACATCGACTTCTATGAGGTCAACGAGGCCTTCGCCTCCGTGCCCGTCGCCTACATGAAGACCCTGGGCGTCGATCGCGAAAAGCTGAACGTCAACGGCGGCGCCATCGCGCTGGGCCACCCGCTGGGCGCCTCGGGCACCAAGCTGATGACGACCCTGCTGAACACCCTGGAAGCCAAGGGCGGCAAGTACGGGCTGCAGACCATGTGCGAAGGCGGCGGCATGGCCAACGTGACCATCGTCGAACGCCTCTAGGACCTCTATCGGCTTGGCTTCCTTCGCCCCGTGCGGGAGAAGGAAGCCTCGCTGAATTGGGGACCGACTTGAGCCAGCCACGCATTGTCGCCGTCACCGGCGCGTTCGGAATCCTGGGGTCCGCCGTCGCCCGCGCCGCCGCCGGGCAGGGGGCCAGGGTCGCGCTCATCGACTTCGCCCAGAGCGCCCCCGAGGGTCTGGTCGCGGCTTGCGGGCCCGACGCCCTGGTGCTCTCCGGCGTCGATCTCACCGACCCTGACGGAGCCAGGACCGCCATCGACGAGGCCGCCGCGCGGTTCGGCGGTCTGGACGCCCTGATCAATGTCGCCGGCGGCTTCGCCTGGCAGACCCATGCCGACGGGGACCCCGCGGTCTGGGATAGGCTCTACGCCATGAATGTGCGGACAACGGCCAATGCGAGCCGCGCGGCCATCCCGCATCTGCGGGCCAGTTCGGCCGGCCGCATCGTCAATGTGGGCGCCAACGGCGCGGTGAAGTCCGCCGCCGGCATGGGCGCCTACGCCGCCTCCAAGGCCGGGGTCCACCGTCTGACCGAGAGTCTGGCGGAGGAACTGAAGGGAGAGGTCACGGTCAACGCGGTCCTGCCCTCGATCATCGACACGCCCACCAACCGCGCCGACATGCCCGACGCCGACTTCGCAAGCTGGGTGCGGGCCGACGAACTGGCGGCCGTGATCATGTTCCTGGCCTCGCCGGCCGCCAGCGCGGTGACGGGCGCCCTGATCCCGGTCACCGGGCGGGTCTGAACCGCCGATCCTGTTACGCCAAGGCCGCGCTGCGGGGCGAATCGTCCCATCGAGGTGAGGACGGTGGCGAGAGCTTATGAAGTAGGCCAGAACCGTCTTTGTTCCTGGGGAGGGGCGCGTGATGGGTATGCTGATGATCGCCGCGGCGGCTGCCGCTCTGGCCGCAGGCGAGCCGGCTGCGGTGGTGACCCCGGCGGCGGCGGCTGCTTCCGAGACCGGCATCATCGCCTATCCCCGCAGCTTCTTCGCCGAGGCCTCGCCGTCGACGGCCTATGACATGGTCATCCGGGTGCCGGGCTTCTCCTTCGACAAGGGGACGGTGGTGCGCGGCCTGGCGGGGTCGGGCGGCAACGTGCTGATCGACGGCGAGCCGGCGGTGGCCAAGAACGACGCCCTGGACGAAATCCTCAGGCGTATCCCGGCCGGCGCCGTGGCCCACGTCGACCTGATCCGCGGTGGGGCGCCGGGCGTCGACATGCAGGGCCGGACCGTGATGGTGAACGTGGTGCGCAAGTCCGCGGCGGGCTTTCGCGGGGCCGCGACCGCGGGCGCCTACGCACTGTATGACGGTCGGGTGCTGGGCAGCTTCCGGGCGGAGGGGCAGTGGCGCTGGGCAGGCGGGCGGTCCGCCGAGGCCTCGGTCGTCCTGGGCTACGGCCCTGACGACCAGCTGGGCGACGGTCCGCGAGTCCGAACCGCGGCCAATGGCTCGACCCTGATCCTCTCCGACGTGGACGGCGACGGGAAGGGCCTGCGGCAGTGGACCACCGGCGCCTATGAGACGCCGCTGGCCGGCGGCAAGCTGCGGCTGAATGCGGCCTATATGCTCACCCCCTATTCGTCGGAGATGACCGACCGCATCAGCTTTCCGGGCGGCAAGGAATACCAGTACGACACTATCGATCGGCTGCAGGCCGAGGTGGGCGGGCGCTTCACACGTCCTCTGACGCCGCGCCTGGACCTGGAAGCGGTGGCCTTCCAGCAGTGGAACAACAACAACACGAAGTCGCGGTTCGAGGGCGCCAACCTGGTTCGCCAGTTCGAGGGCGACCGCAAGACCACCGAGAGCGTCGGCCGCGGACACGTACGGTTCGCCCAGTCGCCCACCCTGACGTGGGAACTCGGCGGGGAGGGGGCCTACAACAAGCTCGATAACACCACGACCCTGTTCCAGAACGCGGTGAAGGTGCGACTGCCGGCCGCCAGCGTGCTGGTGACCGAAAAGCGGGCCGAGGTGTTCGCTACCGCGACCTGGCGGCCGAGCGAGGCCCTGACCATCGAGGCCGGCTGGCGGCAGGAACGCTCGACCATCTCGTCGGAGGGCGACGTGCTGCTGGAGAAGCAGCTGCAGTTCAGCAAGCCACGGGTGTCGGCGACCTGGTCGGCGACGCCGACCACCCAGGTGCGTCTGCGAGTGGAGCGCGAAGTCGGGCAGCTCAACTTCGACGACTTCGTGGCCCCGTCCTCGGTCGCCAACACCGGCACGGTCATCGCCGGCAACCCCGACCTGTCGCCGCAACAGGCCTGGGTGGTGGAGGCCGCCGTCGAGCAGCGGTTCGGGAACAATGGTGCGGCGATCCTCACCGTGCGCCACTACGAGCTGACCGACGTCATCGACCGCGCGCCGGTCTTCGGTCCCGGCGGCAGCGTCGCCGACGCGCCCGGCAATATCGGCGAGGGGACCAAGGACGAGGTGCAGGCCAGTCTCAGCCTGCCGCTGGACCGTTTCCGCATTCCGGCCGCGCAGCTGAAGGCCCAGGCCGTATGGCGCCGCTCGGAGGTCATCGATCCGCTGACCTTGCAGGCGCGTCAGATTTCCGGCCTGCGCCACATGGAGTGGGACCTGCACTTCAGCCAGGACCTGCCGCGCTGGAAGTCCAACTGGGGGATCGACGTCAACAAGGGCGGCTCCAACGCCAACGACGCCTATGGCTGGCGCGACCGGGCCTATCGCCTGTCGGAGATCGAGACCCGCAAGCTGGACACCTGGGTGACCCTGTACGGCGAGTACAAGCCCAGGGCCGACCTGAGCGTCCGGCTGGAGCTGATGAACCTGACCGAGCGCAGCGCCCAGCGGACGCGTGAGGTCTATGCGGGACCGCGCGACCGCAGCGCCCTGCTCTATACCGACGTGCGTGACCTGCGCTGGGGCCGGGTCTGGAACCTGCGGATTCGCAAGAGCTTCTAGAGCGTGATCCGTTGAGGTGGAATCGCTTCGCGATTCCGCCGATGCGGTGGATCAGGCTCCAGATATAAGCGAGAGCATGATTCACGCCTGAGCCGGGACCGCTGCACGGTTCCGTCTCAAGCGATCATGCTCTAGGGCTTGGGCGCGGCTGGGACGGGGGCCGGCGGGGGATTGGCGTTGGCCACCCGCCACACGGTGTCGCCACTGTCATCAGCCACCAGCAGGGCGCCGCCGTTGTCGATCGCCACGCCCGCCGGTCGGCCCTGGGCCTCTCCCTTGGCGTTCAGGAAGCCGGTGAGAAAGGCCTGAGGCGGACCCGCGGGCTTGCCCTTGGCGAAGGGAATGAAGACCACGCGATAGCCGTTCAGCGGCTTGCGGTTCCAGGAGCCGTGCTGGCCGATGAACACGCCGCCCTTGTACCCGGGAGGGAAGGTCTCGGCCCGGTAGAAGGCCAGGCCGAGCGACGCGGTGTGGGGCCCAAGGGCGTAGTCGGGGACCAGGGCCTTGGCCACCAGGTCCGGCCGCGGCGGGCTGACCCGGGTGTCGACGGTCTGGCCGAAATAGCTGTAGGGCCAGCCGTAGAAGGCGCCCGGGGTGACGCTGGTCATGTAGTCGGGAACCAGATCGTCGCCGAGTTCGTCGCGCTCGTTGACCGCGGTCCACAGCTTGCCGGTCACAGGCTCCCAGTCCATGCCGTTGGGATTGCGCAGGCCGGTGGCATAGGGGCGGCTTGGCCCCTCGGGCAGGGTGAATTCGACGATCTGGGCGCGGCCGGCTTCGGCGGCCATGCCGTTCTCGCCGACGTTCGAGTTGGAGCCGACGGTGGCGTAGAGCTTCTGCCCGTCCGGACTGGCGATGATGTTCTTGGTCCAGTGGTGATTGATCGGGCCGCCGGGCAGGTCGAACACCTTGGTCCCGGCGCCTTGCACCTTGGTCTGGCCTTCGGAATAGGCGAAGGCGACGATGGAGTCGTCGTTGGCCACGTAGAGGGTGTCCCCTACCAGGGCCATGCCGAAGGGGCGCTTCAGACCCTGGGCGAAGATCGCCTTGGTGTCGGCCACCCCGTCCGCGTCGGAGTCGCGCAGCAGCATGATCTTGTTGGGGCTTTCCTGCAGAGCCCCCGCCCGCTTCTGGATCAGCTGGGCGACCCAGTCCTTGAAGGTCTTGGGCGGCTTGGGCTCCGACGAGGACTCGGCGGCCAGGACGTCGCCATTGGGCAGGACCAGCAGCCAGCGGGGGTGATCCAGGCCGTCGGCGAAGCGGGTGACCACAAATCCGGGCGGGGCCGTGGGCGCGGCGTCCTTGGGCCAGCCGACGAACTTGGCGACCTTCACCGTCGGCAGAGCGCTGGTTGTGGGGGTGGGCAGCTCCGGCTTGGGCCCGAACCCGGCGAAGGGATCGGAAGCGCCCTGGCCGCAGGCGGTCACGCCGACCGCCGCCACGGTCGCAGCCAACAATACCGAACGCATGGGCGTCTCCCTGATCTTCGACCTCAGGACAATGCCTGGCTTGGTCCCAGGTTCAGCCTAGCATGGCTTGCGGACGGGCCCACTGATGAGCGGCCGCGCGGCGACCTTCAGATAGATATCCCGAGGTGCTCGGCCAGGGCGTCACGCCGTGCGCGGCGAGGCGCGATGGGCGCGCCGCAAGCCCGCAGGTTGACGCCTCCGGCGCTCAAGCGGAAGCTCTCAAGGTGAAGCTTCGACAGGAAGCGCATTCTGGGGCGGACATCATGAGCGTTGAACTGACCATGCTGACCTATTCGGTCGGCCTGCTTTTCGTACTGGTCTTTCTCCAGGCCCTGGCGGGCATCCGGGCCCAGGGCGCGGTTCCCCTGGCCAATTCGCGCGATGACCTGCCGCCACCGAGCGGCTTCCACGCCCGGATGAAGCGGGTGGTGGACAATCACCGCGAGGGCCTGACCATGTTCGCACCCCTGGTGCTGGTGGCGGCGGTGGCCGGCGTCTCCAGCGAGATCACGGTCCTGGGCGCCCAACTGTTCTTCTACTCCCGCGTGGCCCACGCGGTGCTCTACATCTTCGGGGCGCCGATGGTGCGTCCCCTGGCCTGGACCGTCGGCCTGGCCGGCACCGTCATGGTGTTTGCCGCCCTGGTCGGCCTGGCCTAGAGGGTCTCCCCAAGCGCCTCCCGTCCGGGGGGCGCGACCGGAGGTCCGCATGACCCGTCATCTCGGCTCCTGCCACTGTGGCGCAGTGACCTTCGCCATCGAGGCGCAGATCGATCACCTCACCGCCTGCGACTGCTCGCTGTGCGTCAAGAAGAACGCGCGGATGGTGCGGGTGCATGAGGACGCCCTGACCGTGCTGTCGGGCGGGGACCAACTGGGCGTCTATGTCTGGAACACTCACAGAGCGCGGCATCACTTCTGCCGCACCTGCGGGATCTATGTGTTTCACCGCAAGCGCGCGGCGCCGGACATGTATGAGGTCAACGTCTTCTGCCTGGACGGCTTCGACCCCTCAACCTTGCCGGTCCGATCCAGCCAGGGTGTGGGCATGTCGGTGGCCGCGAAGGGCGCCCGCGACGTCTGGCCCGGGCCCAGAGAGGCTTGAGACGGGGTTGCGGCGACGGGCTGACGGGGGTATGGCGCGGCCATGCTCGATCACCTGAAGGCGAACAACAAGGCTTGGGCCGCGCGCAAGGTCGCGGCCGATCCCGGCTTCTTCAAGCGGCTCATGGGCCAGCAGGCGCCCGACTATCTCTGGATCGGCTGCTCCGACAGCCGGGTGCCTGCCAGCGAGATCGTCGATCTCGATCCGGGTGAGTTGTTCGTGCACCGCAACGTGGCCAACCTGGCTCCCCCGCAGGACGCCAACTACCTGTCGGTCCTGCAGTTCGCTGTCGAAGTGCTGAAGGTGAAGCACATCATGGTGGTGGGTCACTATGGCTGCGGCGGCGTGGCCGCGGCGGTGGACGGTGGGCGGCGAGGTCTGGTGGATCATTGGCTGCACCCCATTCGGGAAGTCCACGAGGCGCACCGCTGCGAGCTGGACAAACTTGGCAGTCAGACCGAGCGCCTCGACCGCCTGTGCGAGCTGAATGTCATCCGCCAGGTGCAGAACGTGGCCAGCGATCTCTTTGTCCAGGACGCCTGGACCCGGGGCCAGGACCTGTGGGTGCACGGCCTGGTCTATTCCTTGGAAGACGGCCTGCTGAACGATCTCAATGTCTCGGTGGGCGACCACCGCGAACCCTGAGCGGGGCGCGGCGGCGGGTCCGCCCGACCGGCTGACGGCCTATCCACAAGCTATTTGCCATCCGCCAGCGGGGCCGGAGGCGGCTGCCTGCCTGCGCGGCGGAGCGCAGTTTGTGTATAGGCGTAGTAATTCAAAATACAGATTTGATTAAATCCTTATTCACCGTGACGCTACACCTCGTTTTAAATCGAATGCCTCAAAACGTTCTCGACAAGTTCAATCAATAAACAAAACACAAACGCACAGTCGGGAACACGCCATGAAGACCTTTGCCGCTTTCGCCCTCGCCGCCACCGTCGCCGCCTTCGCCGTCCCCTCGTTCGCCGCTGAGGCTGCGCCCTCGGTGAACGTGCAGAGCGTCCGCATCGCCCTGGCCGGCAAGTCCGCCACCCAGGTTCGCACGGAAATCCGCGACGCCGCCTCGAAGGTCTGCGGCGCGCCGGCCGGCGACTGCTGGGCCGCTGCGGTGCGGAAGGCCAACAGCGATTTCAACGCCATCAACCGCGCCCGCCAGGCCGCCGCGCCGTCTCCGGTCCGCGCCGCCAAGCTTGAAGATGGCCGCGCCGGCGTCGTCAGCGTCCGGGTCGCCGTGGTGGGTCGTTCGAATGAACAGATCGCGGCCGATATCGCCGCCGCCGCCGACACGGTCTGCAAGGCGACCAACGATTACGCCCACGGCTACCGCGCCTGCGTGACCGGCGCCGTGCGCTCGGCCAAGGTGCAGCTGCGCCAGCTGGCCCGCGCCGAGGGTTCGACCCAAGTCGCCTCGATGTAAGAGACGGCTATTCAGTAAGGTGTTGAAGCCGCCGGCGCTGGTCCCCCCAAGCGTCGGCGGTTTTCGTTTGCGCGCCTGCCGCGACGTCACACTTGGCGCGCCGTTTCAGAGGCTTAGACTAGGGCCAACGAACCAGTATGCGCGGAGGAACAGACATGGCCGATTTCGGAGCCGACCTCGATCTTGAGGAATTCCGTACCGAGGCGCGCGCCTGGCTGGAGGCCAATTTCCCGGCCTCGCTGAAGGGCAAGGGTAACCTCGCCGCGACCGAGGTGACGACCACCCACGCCGAGCTCAGGGCCTGGCGCAAGGCCATAGGCCTGAAGGGCTGGGCCACCCCCACCTGGCCGGCGGAATATGGCGGCGGCGGCCTGTCGCCTCAGCAGGCCCGGGTCCTGGCCCAGGAGATGGGCAAGATCGGCGCCTTCAATCCGATGATGTTCGGGATGGGCGTCACTATGATCGGCCCCACGATCCTGGACTACGGCACCGAAGAGCAGAAGAAACAGCATATCCCCCCCATCGTGCGCGGCGACGTCCAGTGGTGCGTGGGCTATTCCGAGCCGGGAGCGGGATCTGACCTGGCCTCGCTGCAGATGAAGTGCGAGGACGCCGGCGACCACTATGTGATCAACGGCCAGAAGACGTGGACGAGCGGGGCCCAGTACTCCGACTGGTGCGGGGCGCTGGTGCGCACCGACTTCTCGGCCAAGAAGCATGAGGGCATCAGCTTCATGCTGATCGACATGCACCAGAAGGCCATCGATCCGCGGCCCATCGCCCTGATCGCCGGGGCCTCGCCGTTCTGCGAAACCTTCTTCACCGATGCGCGGGCCGAGAAGCACGGCCTGCTGGGGCCGTTGAACGGCGGCTGGACGGTGGGCAAGCGCCTGCTGCAGCACGAGCGGGCCAGCCAGACCGGGACGGGCGGGGGTGGCCGCACCGTGCCGCTCAACGAGATCGCCAAGCGCTATGTCGAGGTCGACGAGGACGGACGCATCGCCGATCTGGACCTGCGTACGCGCCTGACCCGGCACCTGATGGACGCGCGCATCCACGGCCTGACCCTGGCCCGGGTGATGGCGGAATCCAAGGAAGCCTCTGGGGCCACCAACGGCGCTTCGGTGCTGAAGAACTCCGCCACGGTGGTGTCCCAGGGCCGGGCCGAACTGACCCTGGAGATCATGGGCCACCAGGGCCTCGGCTGGACCGGCGGCGACTTCACCCAGGAAGAGATCGAGAGCGTGCGCGGCTGGCTGTCGGGCAAGGCGATGTCGATCTATGGCGGGTCGGTGGAGATCCAGAACAACATCATCTCAAAGCGCATCCTCAACCTGCCCGACACAACCCAGTCCACCTGACGGACTGGATTTCGGCCACCCTGCCGGAACGGGCAGGGGAGGTCCGTCGTTGGAGGATAACCAAGGCGGACTTCCTCGGGGCGTCATCGCAGGCGCCTCGCCACCCTGGCCAATACCCCGCGAGCGGCCGACGGCGGAGCTGACGTCAACAGTCTCAATCGCGGTGATTTTTCGCGGGTTCCATTTCCAAGAGGCTCGCCTTGCCGAATCCCGACACCCGCCCCTGGCGCCAGCGTCTGGCCCCTTACCAGCAGCCCAGCGCCCGCCGTTCGATCCTGGAGATCGTGATCACGGCGGCTCCCTTGGCGGCGATCTGGGGCGTGGCGTGGGTGGCGGCGCACTTCGGGCTCTGGTGGGTGGCCCTGCTGCTCACGGTTCCGGCGGCCCTGTTCCTGGTGCGGCTGTTCATGGTGCAGCACGACTGCAGCCACCGCGCCTTTTTCCGCAATCGCCACGCCAATGACTGGATCGGCCGGGTGATCGGGGTGCTGACCGTGACGCCCTACGACTGCTGGCGCCAGACCCACGCCATCCACCACGCCACCTCCGGCGATCTGGACCGCCGGGGCCTTGGGGACATCTTGACCCTGACGGTGGAGGAGTACCGCGCTCTCCCGCTGTGGCGGCGGATCGGCTACCGGCTGTATCGCCATCCGGTGGTGCTGTTCGGCATCGGCCCAGCCTATGTCTTCCTGCTGGAGCAGCGTCTGCCCAGCGGCCTGATGAAGGGCGGCTGGCGACCGTGGTTGAGCGCCATGGGCACCAACGCCGGCATCGCGGTCTTCCTGGTGATCGTCGCCCTGCTGGCGGGCTGGCAGGCCCTGCTGCTGGTCAATCTGCCGACCCTGGTGATCGCGTCGTCCATCGGGGTCTGGCTGTTCTATGTGCAGCACCAGTTCGAGGGCACCTACTGGGCGCGGCGCGATGACTGGGATCTGACGGAGGCGGCGCTGAAGGGCGCTTCGCACTATCACCTGCCGCAGCCCCTGCGCTGGATGACCGCAAATATCGGCGTGCACCACGTGCATCACATCGCCAGCCGCATCCCGTTCTACCGGCTTCCGACCGTCCTGAAGGACCACCCGGAACTACGCGAGGCCGCCCGGCTCTCGGTCCCGCAAAGCATTCGCGCTGTGCCGCTGTCGCTGTGGGACGAGGCCAGCGAGCAGCTGATCTCCTTCCGCCAGCTGGCGCGGCAGACCCGGGCCGCCGCGGCCGCCTAGAGGTTCAGCCGGACGACGGCGGCGTCGAAGGCGGCCATCTCGGCCGCTGAGCCGACGGTGATCCGGCTGCGGGTCGTCCAGATGGGCCAGGAGCGGCCGATGGCGTTCTTCTCCTTGGTGAGGGCCGCCTGGACCTCCTTTTGAGGGGAGGGGGTAATGACCGTGGATGTTCAACGTCACGATCGCCCTTGCCTGTTCAATTGGTGAACGGCGCGGTGACCCTCAGACTAGCAAATGTTCTTGTTATGTTCTTGACAAAGTGACGCTTGGAATGTAGGTGTGAGGTGGCAAAAAGATCGTCGCCCTGCGCCCCGCTCTCATGGGGATTTGCATTTTCCTGGTCAGAGAAGGTGGGTTCGCATGGCGCGTATGCCGAGCGGGGAGCCCCGTTCCGTCCCCGACATCAATGACGAAGACTACGACGAAATGATCCGCCGGCAGGCTGCGAACAATGCGCGGGCGGCGGGCGAACCGGTGAAGCAAGCCGGGGCAGGTGGCCGCATCGGCCACCCCGGCGAGCTGGAATCGCTCATCCCAGTCTGGGGATCTGGCCGAGAGGCCTTGGCGGATTTTGAAGGCGGCGACTATGTCGGAGCCGGCTTGAACGGAGCGCTGGCGGCCTCCGACCTCTTCCTGGCGGGGTCGCTGCTGAGGGGCGCAGCCAAAGGGCGGGATGTTTGTGGCGGCCAAGGCGACGAAGCGAGCGGCACCCTACGGTTGGGATGGAAACGTCCGGAAATGGATGGGCAAGAAGCGCTACCTCGCGCCCTACCAGCATGGTCACCACTGGGCTCTCTCGCGGAACGAGGGCATCGGCCGTTATGTCCCCGACGCAATCAAGAACCAGCCTTGGAATATCAAACCGATGCCTAGTCCAAAGGTGCATGGACGAATTCACGGGCCGTATGCCGGCAAGAAGCAATTCAACCCGGTGCAGAGATATTGGTACGGCACGCCCGCGTGGTCGAAGGTTGGGACGGTGTCGGCGGCAGGTCATCCGACAGTCGCCGCCAAAGAGAAGGGAGAGGGCGGGCGATGAGCGCGCTTCCCTTCAAATACCCCTTGTGTGCCTTTGGCCGTGACGTGGGGCGCAACGCCCAGGCTGGCCGTGAAACGGTGACGTGGTTTGGCGATGACGAAGATGTTTCGACCTGCAAGGGGTGGGACCTCAAGCATGGCGCAAGGATGGGGATGATCCTGGTCGATCCGACCGGCCGAAGCTGGGAGATCGTCGGCGTCAAGGACCTCGGAATTGTCGGCTCCGTGCTTGGCCGCATTGTCCGCTTCGTATTTCAGCAAAACGACCATGCGATCGAAATGGACTTGGCGGAGCGGCCGCCAATGTCGCTGGACCAGGTGAAGGACCGGGTCTGTGCGTCGATCGACGCCAACCCGGACGATTGGCGCGATGACGAGGCGATCGCTGGGGAGAGTGGAGAGCCCCAGGACGAGCTGGAGCTTCTCGACCGCCTGAAGTCCCGTGTCAGGAAAGCCAAGACGCTCAAGGGCGTCGTGAAGATTCTGGACCGATAGCGGCCCCCGACCGCAACTCCTTGTTGACGTCGGCAGGTCTTGATATATCTCTATTTAGCAATATAGATGGATGGCGATATATGCGGGCTGCGTCTCAGCAAATGGATCTCGTGTTCGGCGCGCTGGCCGATCCGACGCGGCGGGCCATCCTGGCGCGGTTGGCGGACGGGGAAGCGACAGTGAACGAGCTGGTGGCGCCGTTTGAGCTCAGCCAGCCGACGATTTCCAAGCACCTGAAGGTGCTGGAGGGGGCGGGGCTCGTCTCGCGGGGCCGCAACGCCCAGTTTCGGCCAGTGCGCCTGAACGCCAAGCCGCTGGCTGAAGCCTCCCGCTGGATCGGCGATTACCGCCGGTTCTGGGACGAGAGTCTCGACCAGCTCGAAGCCTATGTGAAAGACCTGCAGGCCAAGGGAGAGCCGTCATGAGCTCCGTCGAAATCGAGCGCGAGATCACCCTGACCCGCGTCATCGACGCCCCGGCCGCCCTGCTGTTCGAGGCCTATTCGCGGCCCGAGCACATCATGAAGTGGTTCGGCCCGGTGGGCTGGCCGGTGACCTTGGCGGAGATCGACTTCCGGGTCGGCGGCACGTTCAAGTTCGCGATGACCGGGCCGAGCGGGGTGCAGAACGAGCCCTTCGGCGGGACCTATCTGGAGATCGTTCCCGACAAGAAGATCGTCTACGACAACGGCTTCAACTTCGAGAAGATGATGGTGGTCACCGTCACCTTCGACGAGGCGGACGGGAAGACGAAGCTGACCTTGCACACGGTGTTCGCCAGCGACGAAATCGCAAAGATGCACATTGGCGGCGGCTTCGAGGAAGGCACGAACTCGGGCCTGGATCAGCTTGAGGACCTGGCGGCCGACCTGACCTCGCGGATTGGCGGCGGCTGATGCGCTAGGTTTCAGGCCTGGGAGATTTGCGAATCTGATCCTCGCACGCGGCGAATTCATCGCCGGGGGACTTGAGGCCGTCACGCGCCATCCCATATCGGAGTCGCGGCCCGGGCCCCTCTGACGATCCCCTTGATCGTGATGTCGGACCGCATCGGGTGCGCCCGATGCCGGGGTCCCTCTCCAGCTCCCCCGGAGTTTCGGGCGCATCCTCCCAACAGAGGAGGTTTGCGAGATGCCCTACAACCTTTCCAGCCGGCGGCCCACGAGCGCCAGCCTGATGACCGAGGCCTGGGCCCCGGGCGACAGCCGACAACTGGACGCCTTAGTGGGGGGCTGCGCCCTGGTCGCCCAAGCCGATGGCTGGGTGACGGCCGAGGAGCGGCGGCGCCTTGTGGCCCGGGTCCAGAGCCTCCCGGCCCTGGGTCTGTTCGGGGTGGATGAGGCGGTGCAGGCCTTCGAGGCCCTGATCGACCGTTTCGACAAGGATCCTGAAGACGGAGAGGCGGTGGCCGAGGCTGCGATCCTGCGGCTGCGCGGCCGGGCAGGTCCCGCCCATCTGCTGGTGGCCGCGGCCTGCTCCATCGCCGCCGCCGACGGGGGCTTCGACGCCGAGGAGCGGGCCGCGATCCTGCGGATCTGCCATCTCCTGGACCTGGAAGCCGACGCCTTTGACCTGTTGGCCGCCAGGGGCCGGCGATGAGGATCTTGGCCCCCGCGTCCTGGCTGCGGCTGGAGTTGCAGGTCCTGGCCCAGGCCACGACCCTGGCGGCGTCCCACGCCAGTTCCCCCACCGGACGGCCCGTGGAGGGGCCAGCGCCGGTGACCTCCAATCTCGCGCCGCGCCGGGTGACCGGCCACACCCTGGATATCCGGGTGTGAGGCCGATGGGTTGAAGGCTCGGCCGGCACGATTTTCCGCCGCCGAGCGCGTGGCGACGCCCCGCTGGTGTTCATCGGCGGCGAGGTGTTCGTGGCCGAGGCCATGGGTTGGGAGACGTTCCCCGCCCCGGTGTCCCTGGGGATGACCGGGGCTGCTGGCCTGCGGGATCGGTTATTCCGTCTGGCGCACCCGCACACCGCCGGCCGCGGCCGCCTGAAGCGCAGACCCGCGCGGGGACGGCGGAAAGCGGCGCCGTCCCCTGGGCACGGGCCGGGCGGTCGCCTATGTGGAGGCGCGCGGTTCCGCGCCAGCCCTAGGATGCCCATGCCCTCGCTTTTTGATCCGCTCGTCGTCGGCGATCTGACCCTGCCCAACCGGGTGATCATGGCGCCCCTGACGCGCAGCCGCGCGGGGGACAGCCGCATCCCGAACGCCCTGATGGCCAAGTACTACGAGCAGCGCGCCTCGGCCGGCCTGCTGATCTCCGAAGGCGTTCCCGTCGATCCGATGGGCGTCGGCTACGCCGGGGTGCCCGGCGTCTGGTCAGCCGAACAGACTCAAGGCTGGCGGCAGGTGGCCTCGGCGGTCCATGCGGCCGGCGGGCGCATCTTCATGCAGCTCTGGCACGTGGGCCGCATCTCCGACCCGACCTTCCTGGACGGCCGCGCGCCGGTGGCGCCCAGCGCCATCGCCGCCAAGGGCCACGTTAGCCTCTTGCGTCCGGAGCGGCCCTATCCGACCCCGCGCGCCCTGGAGACCAGCGAAGTCCAGGACGTGGTCGAGGCCTTCCGCCTCGGCGCCCAGAACGCGCAGAAGGCTGGTTTCGACGGCGTCGAGCTGCACGGCGCCAATGGCTATCTGCTCGACCAGTTCCTGCAGGACAGCGCCAACCAGCGCACCGACCAGTACGGCGGCTCCATCGCCAACCGCGCCCGGCTGATGCTGGAATGCGCCGACGCCGCGGTGTCGGTCTGGGGGTCCGACCGCGTGGGCATGCACCTGGCGCCGCGCGGCGACGCCCACAGCATGGGCGACAGCGATCTGGCGGCGACCTTCACCCACGTCGCCACCGAGTTGGGCAAGCGCAAGCTGGCCTTCCTCTGCGCCCGCGAGGCGGAGGGGCCCGACAGCCTGGGGCCGCAGCTGAAGAAGGCGTTCGGGGGTGTCTATATCGCCAATGAGCGCTTCACCGGCGCATCGGCGCAGGCCGCGCTGGACGCCGGCTGGGCCGACGCCGTGGCCTTCGGCAAGGATTTCCTGGCCAATCCCGACCTGGTCGAGCGCCTGCGCACCGGGGCGGAGCTGAACCGCTGGAACCTGGCGACCTTCTATTCACCCGGCGCCGAGGGCTACACCGACTATCCGACCCTGTCGGAGCTACAGGCCGCCGGCTGATCAGCCTAGAGCCTGATCCGCTGAGGTGGAATCGCTTCGCGATTCCGCCGATGCGGTGGATCAGGCTCCAGATATAAGCGAGAGCATGATTCACGCCTGAGCCGGGACCGCTGCGCGGTTCCGTCTCAAGCGATCATGCTCTAG
>NZ_JAUYAF010000081.1 GCF_030693625.1 Phenylobacterium sp. | reverse complement strand
GCGGCGGCGCGGGCGGCATGGTCGGGAAAGCTGGCGGCCAGGGCCGCGCGGCTGGGGGCGCCCCGCTCGGCCACCCGGCGCAGGGCGCTCAGCTCGGCGGACGGCGGCGAGACCGCGTCCAGGGCGGCCAGCTCCTCGGCGAAGGGCCGGGAGCTCTGGGCCGCCTCCATCAAGGCTGCGGCGGCGAGGGCTGAGGCGGCGGCCTGCGCGGTGCGCGACTGTTCAACCTCCAGGACATCGAGGCGGGTGGCGAGTTCGGAGAGCGCGGCGGTGTCGGGCGGGGCCGGTGACGACGCCTCGTCAGGCGGCGTAGCGGCGGGATAGGCCTGCACGGACGACAGGGGCCGGACGGCGGCAAGGTCGGCGCTGAGGGCGGGGCGGGGCTTGGCCGGCAGCAGGTGGGGGCCAAACCGCGACAGGCCATAGCCGGCCAGCACGCAGGCGAGGCCGAAAACCGCCACTAGCCAGGCCTTCACCCCCGGCGGCCGCGCGCGGCCATAGGCGGGCGCGGAGGGCTCCAGGGGGTCCGGCGTGACGCTCATGATCTACCGGTCTATCAGATTCAACAGCGCCGCTTCGAGAGGAAAGGGCGCGAACACCTTGGCCGCCATCTTGGTGCGGGCCAGCGGCTTCATCACCGCCTTGGAGAGGCACAGGGCTCGCAGGCCCGGCAGCGGCGTCTCCTTCAGCATGGCCGCCAGGACCTGGCTGGCCTTGGGAGAGTGCAGCAGGACCGCGTCGATTTCCGGCAGCGCCGCCAGCTCTTCCGCCGTCAGTTCGGCCGGTCCGGTGTCATAGAGGACCAGGCGTCTGGCCTCGATACCGTGGGCCTCCAAGGCCCCCACCAGGTCGCCGGCCGGCTCGGCGGCGCCGGGATGCAGGACGCAGCCCTTCAGGTCGCGCTTGCGGGCGGCGATGCCCTCGGCCAGGGCTTCGACGTCGCCATCGGCTGACAGCACGTTCTTGAAGCCGGCCGCGCGCACCGCCTGGGCGGTGGCCGCGCCGACCGCGAACACCCTCAGGGACCGTTCGGGGGTCGCCTCGATGAAGGCCCGCACCCCGTTGGCGCTGGTGAAGGCGAGCGCGCAGACCCCGCGCAGGTCCACCTCGACACCCTCAACCGGCTGGACGGCGAGCAGGGGCGCGACGAAGGGCTCGTGCCCCAGGGCGCGGACACGGGCGGCGGTGGCCTCTGCGGCGGGCTGGGCCCGGGTGATCCAGATCTTGCGTACGCTCATCGTCCGGACACGGTTGAGCCAAGCCTGGCCATAACGCAACCCAGAGAGGTCTTCACGCCTCGTGGAGGGCGAGCAGGTCGCCGCCCTCTTCCAGCACCTGGGCGCCGAGCGACAGGCCCAGTTCCCGGGCCGCGGCCTCGTGGTCGGCGCCCAGCAGGGCCTCGCCCTCGCGGCGGAAGCGGTGGACGCCGTCCGGCGACAGGGCCTCGACGATCAGGTGAATGCGGTCGCCCAGGATGCGGGCGTGGGCGCCGATCGCGGTCTTGCAGGAGCCTTCCAGGGCCATCAGGGCGCCGCGCTCGGCGGCCACGGCCACAATGGTCCCGTGGTGGCGCACGGCGTCCAGCCAGGGCAGGTCCACGTCGCCCGAGCGGGTCTCGATGGCCAGGGCGCCCTGGCCGGGGGCCGGCGGAACCTCGACAGGATCGATCAGGCTCTGGGGCAGGTGTCCGAGGCCCAGGCGGTTGAGGCCCGACATGGCCAGCAGAATCGCGTCGGCGTCGCCGGCCTGCAGCTTGGCCAGGCGGGTGTCGACATTGCCCCGCAGCATCTGGACGTCGAGGTCGCGGCGCCGGTGCAGGGACTGGGCCTGGCGGCGCAGCGAGGCGGTGCCGAGAACCGCGCCCTGCGGCAGGTCCTCGAGCCGGTCGGCCTTGAAGGACAGGAAGGCGTCGCGGGGATCCTCGCGCTCGGGGATGGCGGCGATGGTCAGGCCGTCGGGGCAGACCGCCGGCATGTCCTTCAGCGAGTGGATGGCGCAGTCGATGCGGCCCTCCAGCATCGCCTCCTCGATCTCCTTGGTGAACAGCCCCTTGCCGCCGATCTCCAGCAGGCGGCGGTCCTGCACCCGGTCGCCGGTGGTGGTGATGATGATCAACGGGGCGACGCGCTCGGCGTCTTCGGGGGGCGCGCCAAGGGCGGCGGCGATGCGACGCTGCATCATGCCGGCCTGGGCCAGGGAGAGCTTGGAGCCTCGGGCTCCGATCCGGACAGGTTGCGTGGGCACGGCGGGAGGGCTACCTCGGCGGGGAACTAGGCCGTTCGCTACAGGACGGAACCCCAAGCCGCAACGCAGATGACCGACCTTACCCTCCTGGGCCTCGAAACCAGCTGCGACGAAACCGCCGCCTCGGTGCTGCGCCGGTCCGCCGACGGCCGCGTGGAGGTTCTCTCCAGCGTCATCGCCAGCCAGATCGCCGCCCATGCCCCCTATGGCGGGGTGGTGCCGGAGATCGCCGCCCGGGCCCACGTGGAGTCCATCGACGCGATAGCCGCCCAGGCCATGAACGAGGCGGGCGTCACCTATGCCGACCTCTCGGGCGTGGCCGCCACGGCGGGCCCCGGCCTGGTGGGTGGGGTTATGGTGGGGCTGTCCTTCGGCAAGGCCGTGGCCCTGGCGCGCGGCCTGCCCCTGATCGCGGTGAACCACCTGGAGGGCCACGCGGTCTCGGCCCGGCTGGCCGCCGAGGTGCCCTACCCCTTCCTGCTGCTGCTGGTGTCGGGCGGCCACTGTCAACTTCTCGCTGTCGAAGGCGTCGGCGCCTGCAGGCGCCTGGGCTCCACCATCGACGACGCCGCCGGCGAGGCCTTCGACAAGATCGCCAAGAGCCTGGGCCTGCCCTATCCCGGCGGCCCGGCCCTGGAGAAGCTGGCGGTCGGCGGCGATCCCACCGCCTTCACCCTGCCCCGCGCCCTGCTGGGCCGCGAGGGCTGCGACTTCTCGTTCTCCGGCCTGAAGACCGCCGCCGCGCGCCTGGCCGAGACCGTCACCACCGAAACCCAGCGCAGGGACCTGGCCGCCTGCGTCCAGACCGCCATCGCCCGCCAGCTGTCGGACCGCACCGATCGCGCCATGGCCGCCTACGCCATCGCCCAGGGCAACCGCGACCTGCGCTTCGTGGTGGCCGGCGGGGTGGCCGCCAACAGCGCTGTGCGCGCAAAGCTGATGGAGACCGCCACGGCCAGGGGCTTTTCCTTCGACGCCCCGCCGCTGGCCTACTGCACCGACAACGCCGCCATGATCGCGCTCGCCGGCGCTGAACGCCTGGCCCTGGGCATGACCGATCCCCTGGACGCGCCCGCGAGGCCGCGTTGGCCCCTGGACGCCGCTGCGGCGTTATCCAATCCCACCCACGCATTCGGACGCAAGGGCGCCAAGGCATGAGCATGAGAACCGCGGGCGTGATCGGCGGCGGGGCCTGGGGCACCGCACTGGCCCTGGTCTGCGCCCGCGCCGGCCTGCAAACCACCCTCTGGGCCCGCGAGGCCGAGGTGGTGGACGCCATCCGCACGAAGAACGAGAACAGCCTCTTCCTGCCCGGCATCGCGTTTGACAGCCCCGTCACCGCCACCGGCGACATGGCCGACCTGGCCGGCTGTGACCTGATCCTCAACGTCACCCCGGCCCAGCATCTGAGGGCCAGCCTCGCGGCCTTCGCGCCCCATGCGCGGACGGGCGTGCCGATCCTGCTCTGCGCCAAGGGGGTGGAGCAGGGGTCGCTGAAGCTGATGACCGAGGTGCTGGCCGAGACGCTGCCGCACGCCTGCCCCGCCGTGCTGTCGGGACCGAGCTTCGCCGGCGAGGTGGCCCGCGGCCTCCCCACCGCCGTGACCCTGGCCTGCCCCGACGAGGACCTGGGTCGCGACCTGGCCGAGGCCATCGCCAGCCCGCTGTTCCGCCCCTACCTGGCCACCGACATGATTGGCGCCGAGATCGGCGGCTCGGTGAAGAACGTGCTGGCCATCGCCTGCGGCGTCGTCGAGGGCCGCGGCCTGGGACGCAGCGCCCATGCGGCCCTGATCACCCGGGGCTTCGCCGAGCTGACCCGCCTGGCCGAGGCGCTTGGAGGCGAGGCGGAGACCGTGGCCGGGCTCTGTGGCCTCGGCGATCTGGTGCTCACCTGCTCCAGCGCCCAGTCGCGCAACAACCGCGTCGGCCTGGCCCTGGGCCAGGGCATGACCCTGCAGGAGGCTCTGGCCAGCCTGGGCGGGGCCGTGGCCGAGGGCGTGGCCTCCGCCCCCGCGGTGCGCGGCCTGGCCGCCAAGCACGGGGTCGAGATCCCGATCTGCGACGCCGTGGCCGCCATCCTGGCGGGCGAGGCCGATATCGACACCGCAATCGCCAGCCTGCTCTCGCGCCCCCTCAAGACCGAATTCTGAAGGAACCGCCCATGGCCCTCTTCGTGCTGATCTGCCTCGACAAGCCCAATTCCCTGGACCTGCGCATGGCCACCCGGCCGGCGCATCTGGCCTATGCCGGGACCTTCAGCAACGTGGTCAAGCTGGGCGGCCCGATCCTGGACGACAAGGGCGACATGGCCGGCTCCCTGATTGTCATGGAAGGCGAGACCGCGGAGGTGGCGCAGGCCTTCAACCGTGACGATCCCTATACCCTGGCCGGTCTGTTCCAGAGCGTGCAGATCCTGCCCTTCCGCGCGACCATCGGGACCCTGTGATCCGGGACGAGCCCGACAATCCGGCCAGGCCCCCGGCGGGTGAGCGTCTCTGCGCGCTCGCCGACCTGGCCGATCCCGGCGCCAGGGGTTTCCGGTTCCGCAACGAGCGCGCCCTGTTCGCCGGCTTCCTCGTGCGACAGGGCGACAGCGTGGCCGGCTATGTCGACTCCTGCCCGCACAACGGCTGGCCCCTGGCGGTGATGGACGACCGCTACCTGACGCGTGAGGGGGACCGGATCATCTGCGCCGCGCACGGGGCCATGTTCCGCCCCGCCGACGGGCTCTGCGTGGCGGGTCCCTGCGCCGACGAGCACCTGCGCCCCTGGCCGGTGGCGGTGGTGGACGGCGACGTGGTCACCGCCTGACTCTTCCTTAACCCGCCAGGGCTAAGCCTCTTGCTCAGATATTTGAGAGGAGCCTGTCATGGCTGACGCCCTTCGCGCCCTGGCGACCATGAACCACCGGTTCGCCCCGCAGTTCGCAAAGACCATGCTGGCCACGCCGCGCGCCGATGACGACGCCGCCGCCTTCGCCGCCCATTGCAAGGCCATGAACTTCGAGTTCACCGAGGGCTGGGCCGACCAGAACATCCCCTTCGTCTCCCCCCTGCTGCGCGACTTCGCCGCCCAGCGCGGATCGCTGCGCTACATGGAGATCGGCGCCTACGAGGGGCGCAACCTGGCCTTCATGGACTGGCTGCTGCCGTCCAAGCTGGACGTCACGGTGATCGATCCCTGGTTCGACGAGGACCTGAACCCGGAAGAGAAGTACCACGCGGTCGAGCCGCGCTTCGCCCGCAACACCGCCAAGCTCAGCTTCTCCAGGCTGACCACCCACAAGGGATTCTCGACCTACGAGCTGCCCAGGATGCTCGAGCGAGGCGAGACCTACGACCTGATCTACATTGACGGGTCGCACACGGCGTGGGCCGTGGGGGTGGACCTGGCCTACTGCGCCGCCCTGTTGAACGTCGGCGGCATGATGGTTCTGGACGACTACTGGCACCACGAGAGCGAGATCGGCGGCCCGGGCGTCAAGCAGGCGGTGGACGCCTTCCACGGAGTCTTCCGGCGCTACTTCGACATCACGGCCGTCTACCGCCAAGTGGCCCTGACCAAGATCCTAGAAATCCCGCGCTGATTACTGACGGGCTCTGCTGAGAGCTTGTTCTGGCGTCGGACCCCGGGACTCCGGGGTGCGGACCGGCTGTTTGGCGCCGGGACCTGTCATAGTTAATGCAAAATAAAAGATTCATGGTAGCGCGCTCCACAAATCGGGGTTATGGCGTTCGTCTTGCAATTGCTGCAGTGCACTGTCCCAGGAGAGAACACCGCCGTGTTGGAACGTATGCGTCACCTTTTGCAGGCCGCCAAAAGCCGTCTGCCGCGACGTGACGCGATCCATCTCGTGAGTGTTGAACTTGCTCTGGTGGCCGCCCTGACCGCCGGCATCGCTGTCGCGGCCGCGCCCGATGGCCGCAATGAACGCCTGGCCCGCCTGACAGGGGGCGAAGTTTCTCCCCAGGCTTTCGCCCGGCTCAAGGCCAGCATGGACCCCGCGATGCTGACCCTGGCCAGCCGCGTCGAGCCTCGCATGGGCGGTCTGATGACGCCCGCGGGCGATGTGATCAACCCCGACGCCGCCGCCCTGCCCGAAGGCGCGGCTGCGGACGCCGCCGTCATCCGCCTGCAGGATCTCGACGCCGACCAGGCCCGCGCCTGGAACCTGGCCAACCCGACCTCGGTCCTGCCCAACCCGGCGGCGCGTCCCTTCAAGCTGAAGACCGGCGGCATGCTGGACGAGGCCCGCGCCATCGATTGCCTGACCGCGGCCATCTATTACGAAGCCGCCTGGGAAAGCGTCGAAGGCCAGCGCGCCGTGGCCCAGGTCGTGCTGAACCGCATGCGCCACCCGGCCTACCCCAAGACGGTCTGCGGCGTGGTGTTCCAGGGCTCCAACCGCACCACCGGTTGCCAGTTCAGCTTCACCTGCGACGGGGCGATGAACCGTCAGCCGCAGGAAGCCGGCTGGCTGCGCGCCCGCAGCGTCGCCTCGGCCGCCCTGAACGGCTATGTGATGAAGCAGGTCGGCACCGCCACCCACTACCACGCCAACTATGTCGCCGCGTACTGGAGCCCGAGCCTGGTCAAGGTCGGCACCATCGGCGCCCACATCTTCTATCGCTGGACCGGCGGCTCGGGCCTTCCCCCCGCCTTCTCCGGCAAGTATCTCGGCACCGAAGCCGAGGGCATGCAGATCGCCGCCCTCGACAAGTACGCCACCACGCCGAAGATCGAGGCCTCCCTGGCCAACGACAACCTGCAGGAAGCCCTGCCGGTGGAGGAGGCCGTCCTGACCAAGGCCCCGAAGGGCGCTGACGGCAGGACACCCGCCAGCCAGTCCGAGACCGTCAAGCAGGAGCCCCTGGTCACCGTGGCCGACGCCGCCAAGGACGCCGGCGCCCTGCTGAAGGCCGAAGACCTCGACTGGACCGGCCAGCCCAAGAAGAAGGGCCCGCCGCGCCTCGCCATGCCCGGATCGACGTTCTAACCCCTAACGCCACGCAGCAACGGGTCAGCCCGGCGCGATTTCCGCCGAGAAGGCGTTGACGTCCTCGATCAGGCCGGCCGCGGCCGTCGCCACCAGTTCAGCGCCCTTTTCCGGCGTGGCCAGGGCGGGATCCGACCCCATCCGACCGTCGGGATAGCGGGCGCGGAAATCGAGCGCCTCGCGGATCGGACCGGTGGGCGCGATCTGCGGCGTATAGGCGGCGGTCTTGATGGCGTCGGGATAGGCCCACTGGGTCACCGCGATCTCCGAGGGCGTCGCGTGGCTGCCGTGGCCTACCGGAAACTGGCGGTTGGCCAGGGCCAGAACCCCTCGCAGCTCCCACCAGTTCTTCAGCTTCATCGAGAAGCCGCGCGGCCGGCCGGCGAAGCTCGCCTCCGCATAGAGTTCAGAGAAGGCGGCCTCGATGGTGGCGACGTTGCCGCCGTGCCCGTTGAGGAAATAGATCTTCTCGAAGCCGTGGTGGCCCAGCGAGCGGCACCAGTCGCCGATGGCGGCGATGAAGGTCGAGGGCCGAAGGGAAATGGTGCCCGGGAAGCCCAGGTGATGCTGCGCCATGCCGATGTTGAAGGTCGGCCCCACCAGAATGTCGCCGGTCTTTTGGGCCTCGTTGGCGATGATCTCCGGGCACAGCCAGTCGGTGCCCAGCAGGCCCGTGGGCCCATGCTGTTCATTGGAGCCGATCGGGATCACCACCGTCCTGGAGCGGGTGAGGAAGGCTTCGATCTCGGGCCAGGTGGAGAGGTGCAGCAGCATGGAGCGGTCCTAGCGGGAAGAAGGGCGGCCTTCCCACATAGTCGGTTCCCCCTCGGACCGTAAGCGGCTGCGGCGTCAGCGCCTGCGCAGGATCATCGGCAGCCCGCCCCGTGGGCGCATGGTGATCTTCTGCAAGATCTCCACCTCATGGCCCGGCCTCAGGGCCAGGCTGTAGCCTTGGGCCAAGGTCGCCAGGATCAGCAGGGTCTCGGTGACGGCCAGCTGGGCGCCGATACAGACCTTGGGCCCACCGCCGAAGGGCATATAGGCGAAACGCGGCCGCTCGACGCCTGGGGCGAAGCGCTCGGGATCGAACCGTCCGGGGTTGTCCCACAGGGCCTCGTGCCGGTGTTGGATCCAGGGGGCCACGGCGATCATCGCGCCCTTGGGGATCTTCACCCCGCAGATCTCGTCGGCCTCCAGGGCCATCCGGGTGGAGAGGCCGGGCGCGGCCGGATAGACCCGCAGCGCCTCGTCCACCACCATCCTTGCATAGGGCAGATGGGCCAGGTCCTCGTGTCCGGGCGTGCGGCCCCCCAGCACCTGATCGAGCTCGGCGTGCAGGCGCGCCTCCACCTGCGGGTGCTGCGAGAGCAGGTACCAGAGCCAGCACATGGTGGCCGCGGTGGTCTCGTGCCCGGCCAGGAAGATGGTCACCACCTGGTCGCGGATCTCCTTGGGGCTCATGCCCTCCCCGGTTTCCCCGTCGCGGGCGGCGATCAGCCGGGCCAACAGATCCTGGGGCCCGCCCTCGGCATCGGCCTGGCGCTCGGCGATCATCCGGGCGATGGCGCCGTCCATTTCGGCGAAGATCGCCTCGATCCGCCGCTCACGGGCCTTGAAGCGGTGCTCGCCGATCACTGGCAGGATATCGAGGATGTTGAAGTCCAGTTGCTCCATGGCCTTCTCCATGGTCCCGCGCACCACGCCCGCCACGTCGGCGCCGTCGGTGGAGAACATGGTCCTGGCGATGATCTGCAGGGTCAGGTCGGTCATGGCCTCGGCCACGTCGATCTCGACGCCCTCCGGCGCCTGGTCCCAGCGCTGGCGGAAGGCTTCAGCGCAGGCGGCCATGGCGGGGGCGTAGGAGGCCACGCTCGGGGGCGAGAAGGAGGGCGCCATCGTTCGTCGATGGGCGCGCCACATGTCCCCGTCGGTGGAGAGCAGCCCGTCGCCGAACATGGCCGAGAAGAATCGCCGCTCGCGCTCGGTCTTCGGATAGTTGGCGACATGATCCAGCAGGATCCGCTTCACCCCCGCCGGATCGCTGACCACGTAAAAGCGCTGGCCGCCCGGGGTGGGGACCTTGAGCACCGGCGTTTGATAGGCCTGGGGCGGGATGGTGGGGAAGGGGTGCTTTCGCAGGGCCTTGCCCAGGCCAAACAGCGGCATGCGGCGTGGCGGCGGATCAGACCCCACCAGCTTCGGCGACATCTCTAAGGCGGTCATGGCGCGCCCTCCCAGGCTCACTTAACGTCGTTAAACTGAGCCTAAGCCCTCGAAGGAGATTTACAACGTTAAATGAATGACAGAACTACGCGCATGGTCTCCCGCGTCCCGTCCAAGGCCCGCCCGCAGCTCACTCCCGACCTGGTGGTGGCCGCCGCCGCCCAGGTCCTCGAGCGCGAAGGTTTCGAGGGCCTCACCATGCGGGCGGTGGCCGCACAGCTGCAGGTTCAGGCGCCGGCCCTCTACTGGCACTTCCCCAACAAGGACGCCCTGCAGGTCGCGCTCTATGACCACCTGATGGCCGATCTGGTCTTCGAACTTCAGGGGCGCGACTGGCGCGAGGACATCTTCGACATGGCCCAGCAGTTGCGCCG
The DNA here is from genome assembly GCF_030693625.1 of Phenylobacterium sp. Classification (GTDB taxonomy): domain Bacteria; phylum Pseudomonadota; class Alphaproteobacteria; order Caulobacterales; family Caulobacteraceae; genus Phenylobacterium; species Phenylobacterium ferrooxidans. The sequence continues at coordinate 15,732 of NZ_JAUYAF010000081.1, read as the reverse complement.
CCACCTCCTGGCGCGACGTGACGTGGCCCTGCTGCTGCCGCATGGCTTCTTCGTGGGCCCCAACATCATGGGCCATGCCGAGAAGATCCTGGCGATCCTGATGCGAGCGGGTCTGGCGCCCAGGGACGCGGGCTACGCCATGAGCACCGGCTTCTCCTACGTAATCACCTGGGTGATCGGCGAGGCAGACCTGGTCGCACGCCGCGCCACCGGCCACGACGGCAATGACGAGCTGGCCCAGGCGATGGTGGCCACCGGCGCCTACCCTCACTTCGCCCAGGTCATCGGAAGCTTCGAGGCGGGCGGCGATGTCGACGGACAGTTCGCCTTCGGCATGAACTGCCTGATCGCCGGCTTTGCGCAGCTGATCCCGGAACGCTGATTTCTGGTGCAGCCTGTTGCGCCCGGCGGACGCCCTCCGCATAACTCGCAGCCAAGTTTTGATGGGAGTTAAGAACGGTGAGCGAGGGCGAAGTTTTCCCGGTTCCCGCGGCCTGGGCCAAGCGGGCCAAGATGAACGCGCAGGCCTATGAGGCCGCTGTTCAACGCGTCGAGACCGACCCCGACGGCTACTGGACCCAGGTCGCCAGCCGCCTGGACTGGATCAAGCCCTTCACCCAGGTCAAGGACACCTCCTTCCACAAGCACCCGTTCCACATCCGCTGGTACGCGGACGGCGTGCTCAACGTCTCGGTCAACTGCCTGGACCGCCATCTGGAAACCCGCGGCGATCAGGTCGCCATCATCTGGGAGAGCGACGAGGGGACGCCCTGGGACAACCTCACCTACCGCCAGCTGCACGCCGAGACCTGCCGCATGGCCAATGTGCTCAAGGCGCGCGGGGTCCAGAAGGGCGACCGGGTCACCATCTATCTGCCGATGATCCCCCAGGCCGCCGTCGCCATGCTGGCCTGCGCCCGGATCGGCGCGGTCCACTCGGTGATCTTCGGCGGCTTCTCGCCGGACTCGATCGCCGGCCGCATCCAGGATTGTGACTCCAGGATCGTCATCACCGCCGACGAGGGACTGCGCGGCGGCAAGATCGTGCCCCTGAAGCGCAATGTCGACGAGGCCCTGGAGCAGTGCCCGGACGTCACCGACGTGATCGTCGTGCGCCGCACCCGGGCCGACGTGCCCATGAAGGACGGCCGCGACGCCTTCTATTCGGATCTCAAGCAAGGAGTCGCCGACACCTGCGAGCCCGAGCCGATGAACGCCGAAGACCCGCTGTTCATCCTCTACACCTCCGGCTCCACGGGAAAGCCCAAGGGCGTGCTGCACACCACCGGCGGCTACCTGGTGTGGGCGGCCCACACCCACGAGCTGGTGTTCGACTACAAGCCCGGCGAGGTCTTCTGGTGCACCGCCGATGTCGGCTGGGTCACCGGCCACTCCTATGTCGTCTATGGCCCCCTGGCCAATGCGGCCACCTCGGTGATGTTCGAGGGCGTGCCCAACTACCCCACCAATTCCCGCTTCTGGGAGGTGATCGACAAGCACAAGGTCAACACCTTCTACACCGCTCCCACCGCCATCCGCGCCCTGATGCGCGACGGCGATGAGCCGGTCCTGAAGACCTCGCGCAAGTCCCTGCGCCTGCTGGGCACGGTGGGCGAGCCGATCAATCCTGAAGCCTGGCTCTGGTACCACCGGGTGGTGGGCGACGGCCGCTGCCCCATCGTTGACACCTATTGGCAGACCGAGACCGGGGCGTGCCTGGCCTCGCCGCTGCCCGGCGCCACCCCCCTGAAGCCCGGCTCCTGCGCCAAGCCCCTGCCGGGGATCAAGTTCGAGCTGGTGGACGCCGAGGGCCAGACCCTGCACGGGGCCACCAGCGGCAACCTGGTGATCACCGACAGCTGGCCGGGCCAGATGCGCACCGTCTACGGCGACCATCAGCGCTTCTTCGACACCTATTTCTCCACCTATGCCGGCAAGTATTTCACCGGCGACGGCTGCCGCCGCGACGAGGACGGCTATTACTGGATCACCGGCCGGGTGGACGACGTGATCAATGTCTCCGGCCACCGCCTGGGCACCGCCGAGATCGAGAGCGCCCTGGTGAGCAACGAGAACGTGGCCGAGGCCGCCGTCGTCGGTTTCCCCCACGATATCAAGGGCCAGGGGGTCTACTGCTTCGTCACCCTGAAGGCCGACGTCACCCCCACCGACATCCTGCAGGCCGAGCTCAAGGGCTGGGTGCGCCGGGAGATCGGGCCCTTTGCGGCGCCCGATGTGGTGCAGTTCGCGCCGGGCCTGCCCAAGACCCGGTCGGGCAAGATCATGCGCCGGATCCTGCGCAAGATCGCCGAGAACGACCTCTCGAACCTGGGGGACACCTCCACCCTGGCCGATCCCTCGGTGGTGGACGACCTGGTGAAGAACCGCATCGGCAGCTAGGTGAGCCCCGACCTGCCCGCGGCCCTGCGCCTGGCCGCCGACCGCCTGCTGGACGGCGTGGCCCGCAAGGGCCTGGCCGAGCGGACCGCGAAGATCTCCAGCGGCTATCGCGGCGGGGCCACCTCGCGCGCGGTGGTCACCGACGAGGCCGATGCGGTCGCCTATGTGCTGTCGCGCCTGCCCGCCACCTATGCGGCTGACGCCTTCGTCTTCGCCGAACTGGAGAGAATGGCGCCCGACTTCGCCCCCCGGCGGCTGCTGGACGCCGGCGCCGGCCCGGGCGGGGCCAGCTGGGCGGCGCTGGAAACCTGGCCCGCGATCCAGGCCGCCACCCTGCTGGATTCCAGCCGCCCCTTCCTCGACATGGCCGCCAAGCTGGCGAGCGAGGCCGGGCCCACCCTGCGAAACGCGAACTTTTTACGCGGCGACCTGACCGCGCCCTCAACCGATTGGCCCCAGGCCGACCTGGTGACCGCCAGCTACGCCCTGGCGGAAATCGCCCCGGTCCGCCAGGCCGAGACCGTGCAGGCCCTCTGGGCCGCCACCGACGGCGCGCTGGCCCTGATCGAACCCGGCACGCCGGACGGCTACCGGCGGATCCTGGCCGCCCGGGAGACGCTGATCGCGGCGGGGGCCGAGCTTCTGGCCCCCTGCCCCCATGCCCTGGCCTGTCCCCTGATCCCACCGGACTGGTGTCATTTCGTCCAGCGCCTGCCCCGGTCGCGCGATCACCGACTGGCCAAGGGCGCTGACCTGCCCTTCGAGGATGAGAAGTTCAGCTATCTGGTGGCGGTCCGGCCCGCTGTTCCCACCCTGGCCCGCACCGCCCGCGTCCTGGCTCCGCCGCGCGTGGCCAAACCGGCGATCACCTTCAAGCTCTGCACGCCGGCCGGAACCGCCGAGCTGACCGACGTTCCGCGCCGCGACAAGGCCGCCTACGCCCGGGCCCGCCGGCTCGACTGGGGCGACGCCCTTCCCTAGAGCGCGCCAGGGTGAGAGAACAGGCGCCGCCGCCCACCGTATTTCCGGGCCGACGATAAAGATTTCTGTTTTTCAAATTCCAAATGGGAGGGCGCCATGCCCGTCAGCCGCGAAGTCCACCTCATCGAGCGCCCCAAGGCGATGCCCACCGTCGATCAGTTCCAGATCGTCGAAACCAACGTGCCCGACGCCGCCGACGGCGAGGTGCTGGTGCAGAACCTCTACATGTCGGTGGACCCGGCCATGCGGCCGCGCCTGACCGCCGGCCAGGATCTGGGCGTGGCCATGATGGGCGGGGCCCTGGGCCGCGTCGTCCAGTCCAAGAACGGTGACTACGCGGTCGGCGACCTGGTCTCCAACCGCCTGGGCTTCCGCGAGTACTTCACCTCCGACGGCAAGGGCCTCACCAAGCTGACGCCGGACCCGGACCTGTCGCTCACCACCCACATGCACGCCCTGGGAATGACCGGCTTCACGGCCTATGGCGGCATTCTGCACATCGGGGCGCTGAAGGACGGCGAGCAGGTCTTCGTCTCCACCGCCGGCGGGGCCGTGGGCTCCATCGCCGCCCAGATCGCCAAGATCAAGAACTGCTACGTCGTCGGCTCCACCGGCTCGGCCGAGAAGGCCGCCTGGCTGAAGGACGAGGTCGGGCTCGACGCGGTCATCAACTACAAGGACGCCCCGATCCGCGGCCAGCTCGAGGCCGCCACCCCCAAGGGCATCGACGTCTATTTCGACAATGTCGGCGGCGATCACCTGGAGGCCGCCCTGCGCCGCATGAATACGCTCGGCCGGATTCCGGTCTGCGGCTTCATCTCCGGCTACAATTCCGGCCACTCCAATGTCTCGAACCTGTCGAACATCATCTATTCGCGGGTGATGCTGCGGGGCTTCGTGGGCACGGACTTCATGCACATGTATGGCGACTTCCAGCGCGACATGGCCGGCTGGCTGAAAGATGGCCGCGTGAAGTACCAGGAGACCGTCCTGGAGGGCATCAACAACGCGCCCAAGGCCCTGATCGGCCTCATGGAAGGCCTCAACGCCGGCAAGATGCTGGTGAAGCTGGCCGACTAGGCCGTCTTCGGAAAGGCCACCACCGCGGCGGCCTTCTCCGCCTTCATCGCCTCGCCCTTGGCCTCAAGGCCACGGCGCAGGGCGGCGAAGTGGGGGACAATGAAGTCGATGAAGGCGCGCATCCGGGGCGTGTCCTTCAACTCGGGCCGGGTGACCACCCAGGCGCTGTACCGCAGCTCGGGAATCGGCGGGGTGCACTGGATCAGATCGGGCTCAAGGTCGGCCAGCAGGCAGCCCACGGGGGCGATCCTCAGGCCCGCCTTCACCGCGATATTGAGGTTGGTCACGGAGTTGGACGTGTGGACCGCCCCACGCCGGGAACCTGGTCAAGCATCCCCTTCATGCCCGGAAGAGGCAAGGAAGCGCCGTCACCACCGATGGTCATGGTTTCGCAGGTCCTCCACACGACAGGCGATCCGGGATGACGGCTTTCAATGACAATCCCGTAAGCTTCCCTCGCGCGTCGCGGATGCTAGGTTCTCGAGCCAACCCAGCCCCTTCGAGACGCGTCCATGTTCCGCACCTTCGCCTGCGCCGCCGCCCTCAGTCTGGGGATCGCCACGGCGGTTCCCGCCTTCGCCGCCGACCAGGTTCCGCCGATCGCCTACAAGGAGCGGGTGCTGGCCAACGGGATGAAGGTCTATTCGTCCATCGACCGGACGACCCCCAATGTGACGGTGCAGGTCTGGTACGGGGTGGGGTCAAAGGACGACCCTCAGGGCCGCTCGGGCTTCGCCCACCTGTTCGAACACATGATGTTCAAGGCCACCAAGGACCTTCCGTCCGAGAGCATCGACCGCTTCACCGAGGACGTGGGTGGGATCAACAACGCCTCGACCTATGACGACTTCACCAACTACTACGAGGTGGTGCCGGCCAATCATCTGGAGCGCCTGCTCTGGGTGGAGAGCCAGCGGCTGGGGTCCCTCGTCGTCGACGAGGCCACCTTCAAGTCCGAGCGGGACGTGGTGAAGGAGGAACTGCGTCAGCGGGTACTGGCCAGTCCCTATGGCCGGCTGTTCGCCCTCTACCTCCCCCAGGCCAGCTACACGACCCACCCCTACAAGCGCCCGGGCATCGGCTCCATCGAGGAGCTGGACGCCGCCACCATCGACGACGTGCGGGCCTTCCACGCGGCCTATTACCGCCCCGACAACGCCGCCCTGATCGTTGTGGGCAATTTCGACCAGAAGGCCTTTGACGCCTGGGTCGACAAATATATGGGTCCGCTCAGGCCGCCGGCCGAACCGCTGAAGCGGGTCACCGCCGTAGAGCCGGCGCGCACCGGCCCCGGCGTCTTCACCGGCTATGGCCCCAATGTCCCCCTGCCGGCGGTGGCCATCACCTGGCTGGGTCCGAAGGCGGCTGACCCGGACGCCTCGGCGCTCAAGGTGCTGGACGCCATCCTCTCCTCGGGTAAGTCGGCCCGCCTTTATGACGCCCTGGTCTACGACCAGCAGATCTCCGCCCAGGTGCTGTCCAGCGCCGACCTGCCGGAACAGCCGGGCATGTTCGCGGTGGGGTCGATCATGGCCTCGGGCCACACCATCGAGGAAGGCGAGAAGGCCCTGCTGGCGCAGGTCAAGCGCCTGCGCGACGCCCCGCCCACCGCCGCCGAGCTGTCGGAGGCCAAGAACGAGCTGGTGGCGGGCAAGCTGCGGGAACGCGAGACCATCGACGGCCGCGCCTTCGCCCTGGGCTACGCTTTGCGCACCGAGGGCGACGCGGCCCAGGCCAACAAGGAACTGGCCGAACTGCAGGCGGTGACCGCCGCCGACGTCCAGCGGGTGGCCGCCAAGTACCTGCCCGACGATCGCCGCATGACCATCCGCTACCTGGCCGAGAGCGACCGACCCAAGGGCGAGACCGCCACGGTGGCCGCCGCGCCCGTTATCGCCTCCGTGAAGTACACCGGCCCGATCACGGAACTGGCGCCGGAGGGTCAGCGCGTCGCCCCACCGCCCCTCGCCAACCCCGTGAGCCCGGTCCTGCCCAAGCCGGCCGAGAAGACCCTGGCCAACGGCCTGCGGGTGATCGTCGCCCAGTCCACCACCCTGCCCCTGGTCACCGCCGACCTCACCGTGAAGACTGGCGCCTGGGCCGACCCGGACGGCCTGGCCGGCGTCGCCGGCATGACCGCCGGCATGCTTACCGAGGGCACCAAGACCCGCAGCGCCCCGGAGATCGCCCAGCAGACCGAGGCGCTGGGGGCGACGCTCGCCTCCGGCGGCGGTCAGGAGAGCAGCTCCGTCACCCTCAACGTCATGCCCGGCAACCTGGACGCCGCCATGGCGATCATGGCCGACGTGGCCAAGAACCCGGCCTTCGCCGCCGAGGAACTGGAGCGCCAGCGCGCCCAGACCCTGGACGGCCTATCGGTGGCCTATCAGGAGCCCGGCCAGCTGGCGTCCTTCGCCGCCGGCCCCACGGTGTTCGCCGGCACCGCCTTTGGTCATGTGGCCGGCGGCACCCCGGCCTCGGTGGCCAGGTTCGCCACCGGCGACCTGGTGAAGCTGCACGCGGCCTACTGCCGGCCCGATAACGCCGTCCTGGTGCTGACCGGGAAGATCACCCCGGCCCAGGGCTTCGCCCTGGCGGAGAAGACCTTCGGCGACTGGAAGAAACCCGCCACCCCGACCCCGGCCGCCCCCACCATCACGCCCTCGGCCAAGCCGCGGGCCATCGCCATCGACCTGCCCGGCACCGGCCAGGCGGCGGTGAGCGTGCTGAAGCCCGGCATCGCCCGCAGTGATGCGGCCTACTATCCGGGCATCGTCGCCAACACCGTGCTGGGGGGCGGGTATTCGGCCCGCCTGAACCAGGAGATCCGCATCAAGCGCGGCCTGTCCTACGGCGCCAGCTCGTCCCTGACCCCGCGCCGCACCACCGGCCTGTTCCGGGCCGCGGCCCAGACCAAGAACGAGTCCGCGCCCCAGGTGCTGGACCTGATCCTGGCGGAGATGAAGGGCCTGACCGCCACCCCGCCGGGCGCCGAGGAACTGAAGGCCCGCAAGTCGGTGCTGATCGGTGGCTTCGGCCGCGAGCTTGAGACCACCGAAGGCCTGGCCGACATCCTGGGCAACCTCGCCCTCTACGGCGTGCCGCTGAGCGAAATGAACGCCTATACCGGCAAGGTGGAGGCGGTGACCGGGGCCCAAGTGCAGGACTTCGCGGCCGCCAGGCTCGATCCGGCCGCCGTCAGCGTCATCGTGGCGGGCGACGCCAAGGGCTTCACTGAAGGCCTCAAGGCCCGGCGGCCCGACCTGGAAGTGATCCCGGCGGCCGATCTCGATCTGGACAGCCCCACCCTGAGGAAAGCTGCTAAAGCCCCCTGATGAGATTTGAATTCGACGCCCTGTCGCTGTTCGGCCTCGCGGCCGTCTGCGCCAGTCTGTTCTGCTACATCATGGAGAGGCGAAGCCCCTGGTGGATCCTGGGCTTCGCCTTCGCCAATTTCGCGGCCTCGTCCTACGCCTTCCTGCAGGGCGCCTGGCCCTTCGGACTGATCGAGATTTTCTGGGGCCTCGCGGCCCTGTGGCGCTGGCGGGACACGAAGACGGCCTGATCCAGGGCTAGTGGCGGAAGACCCGCACGCCGGTGAAGACCATGGCCAGGCCACGTTCGTCGGCGGCGTCGATGACCTTCTGGTCGCCGATGGAGCCGCCCGGCTGGATCACCGCGGTGCAGCCGGCGTCGGCGGCCTGGATCAGGCCATCGGGGAACGGGAAGAAGGCCTCCGAGGCGCAGGCCGAACCCTTGAGGTCCAGGCCGAAATCGGCGGCCCGGAGCGCCGCGATGCGGGCTGAGTCCTTGCGGTTCATCTGGCCGGCCCCGACGCCGAGGGTCTGGCCGCCACGGGCATAGACGATGGCGTTGGACTTCACGTGCTTGGCGATGGTGAAGGCGAACAACATGTCGCGCACCTCCTCCTCGGTGGGCGCGCGCTTGGTGACGACCTTGAGGTCGGCCGCCGTCAGGCGGGCGTCGTCGCGGCTCTGCACCAGGAAGCCGCCGGACACCGACTTGAAGGTGGTCCCGGCCGCCAGGGGATCGGGGAGGCCGCCGGTGGTCAGCAGGCGCACGTTCTTCTTCTTGGCGAACAGGGCCACGGCGTCGGGGTCGGCGTCCGGCGCGATCACCACCTCGGTGAGCAGCTTGAGGATTTCGGTGGCGGTGGCGGCGTCCAGCTTCTGGTTCAGGGCGATGATGCCGCCAAACGCGCTGGTAGGGTCGCAGGCCAGGGCCCGCTCATAGGCCTCGACCATGGACTTGCCCGTAGCGACGCCGCAGGGGTTGGCGTGCTTGATGATGGCGCAGGCGGGACCGGCCGCGGGATCGAACTCGGCGATCAGTTCGAAGGCCGCGTCGGTGTCGTTGATGTTGTTGTAGCTAAGCTCCTTGCCCTGGAGCTGTTTGGCGGTCGCCACGCCGGGGCGGGGGTCGGCGAAGCGGTAGAAGCTGGCCGACTGGTGGGGGTTCTCGCCATAGCGCATCGTCTGGACCAACTCGCCGCCGATGGCCCGACGCTTGGGCGCGGCGTCGCCGAGGGCCTGGGCGAACCAGGTGGAGATGGCGGCGTCATAGGTGGCCGTGCGGGCATAGGCCCGGGCGGCGAGCGACTTGCGCAGGGCCAGGCTGGTGGTCCCGGTGGCCTGCAGTTCGGCCAGCACCTCTTCCAGGTCGGCGATCTCGGTGCAGACGCAGACATAGCCGTGGTTCTTGGCCGCCGAGCGGATCATGGCCGGGCCGCCGATGTCGATGTTCTCAACGCAAGTTTCGAAGTCGCCGCCCGCCGCCACCGTCTGTTCGAAGGGGTAGAGGTTCACATAGACCAGATCGATGCCGCCGATGCCGTGATCGGCCATGGCCTTGGCGTGATCGGGCGCGTCGCGAACGCTGAGCAGGCCGCCGTGGACCACGGGGTGCAGGGTCTTGACCCGGCCGTCCATCATCTCCGGGAAGTTGGTGAGCTCGGCGATATCCTTCACCGCCAGGCCGGCGCCGGCGATGGTCGCCCGGGTGCCGCCGGTGGAGACCAGTTCGACCCCCAGCTCGGCGAGGACCTTTGCGGCCTCGATCAGGCCGGTCTTGTCGGAGACGGAGATCAGGGCGCGCTTGATGGGGGCGCGGTCGGCGGGCTTGGGGAAGTCGGGGGCTGCGGGCACGGCAAATCCTTCATCGTTTGAGGAGTTGCCCAGGCGAGCGGCATATGGACCCTGCGCTCCCCAGTGGTCTCCCACCTCAGTTTTCGCCAGTCACGCAGGTCGGGGTCGCTTTAGGCCCGGCAGACCCAACCGTCAATGCGGCGGGGGCCAGGCCTCCGCTGCCGCCAACTTCCACCGCACCCGGGCGCCGGCGTCCAGGCGGGCATTGCCGCGCAGGACGATCTGGTGAGTCCGCTTGGGCAGGCCGTCCTGGAAATAGACCGAGGTCTCCACGGCGACCTCCTGGGCGTCGTTGCGCAGCCACCAGCCGGTCTCGTCGCCCTCGGCGCGCAGCAGCACGCTCTTGCCGTCCCGGGCCAGGCTGGCGCGCACATCCGGGTGGACGTGGAAGCGGACCATGAAGGGGACGAAGCGCCGGGCTTCCGGATCGCCTGTGGCCTCGGCCACCGGTGTCAGCCGATCCTCGCCGCGCAGTTCGTCGGCGGCCAGGTCCAGGAACAGGCGGCGCTCGTGGCGCAGGCCAAAGCGCGGGACCCAGCCCTCATGCGACATCTCCAGCCACAGGGCCTCGGCGGTCTCGTGGCGCTGGGCGGCGACGGTGTCATAGGCGTCGATCAGGCGGGGCCCCAGGGCGTTGGCCCGGAAGCCGCGCAGAGGTTCACCGCAGGCGGCGTCCCCCACCCCGACGGTGGAGCTGGCGTCGGCCAGCCGCAGGGCCTGGGGACCGTTGGCCTCCGGGGACCAGGCGCAGGCCACGATCAGGCGGCGGCCGGCCGCCAGCACCTCGATGGCGAGCGGCTGGGCGCAGGCGCCCACGCTCCAGGCCCCCTCCGCCGGCGGGGCGCAGTCGGCCAGGATCTGCAGGCTGCGGGCCTCCAGCCGCTGGTAACCGTTGCGGGCCACCGGCGCGCGCTGGGTCTGCTCCTCGCTGGCGCGGGCGGCGGCGACGTACTGGCGGCTCCCGGCCTCGCCCCCCTGCAGATCGGGCAGGCAGCCGTCGGCCAGGGTGAAGAAGCGCACCGCCCCGGTCAGACGGTCCATGGCGCGCATCATCTCGTCTGGCGCGGCGATGCCCCGCTGCACCAGGGCCTCATCGAGGGCCTGGAGATCCAGCAACAGCTCCAGGGCCGCCCGGGCGCTGCGCGAGGCGTGACCGCCGTCGGGCTGGACGGTGACGGCCAGGGCGCGCTCCAGCCGAACCAGGCCCCGATCGATAAGTTTTTCACCGGCTTCCCCCGACAGCACCGTCCCGGCCAGGGTGGCGGCCACCGCGCGCTCGGCGGCGCGCACCGGACCTTCTTCGATGTCGAGCAGATGGCGCGCCTGGCGGGCGAGATCCAGGGTGATCAGGGCGATCTCGGCGTCCGAGGCCCGGGCGCAGAGAGTCGTGGCGGCGCAGGCCAGGTTGAAGGTCCGCCGTTCCAGGACCTCCGGGGCCCACGAGAAACCGTTCCAACGCCCGAAGACCCGGCTCCAGTCCAGGGTGAGGCGCAGGCCCTCCGCCGCGCCCGCCTCCCCTGTCGCGAGCAGGTCCGGCATCCAGTCGAAGCGGTGCAGAACCGCCGCGAACCGCCGCGTCGGGCTGGGGCGGTCCCAGGGATCACCCCGGGTCCCGGTCTCCAGGGTCGCGCCGCCGAACACGAAGCGGCCGTCCAGGATGCGGCGGCCGGCCTCCGGGTTCACCGGGCGCGGATTGCGCGGGCTGGCGGCGAGGCCCTCCGGGCGCGGCCTGGCCAGCATCCAGCGGTGCAGGGGATTGCCCGCCCACTCCCGGCGCGCCTGGCGCTGCAGGGCCTGGGCGAGGGCGAGGAGGAAGACCCGGCCGGGCAGGCGCGACAGAGCCGGAAGGCCGCCCGCCATGGTCTGGCCCTACCCGCCCTTCAGGGCGGCGATATTGGCGGCGTAGGCCGACGGGCCGCCCTTGAACACCGCGGTCCCGGCCACCAGGGCGGTGGCGCCCGCCGCCATGCACAGGGGCGCGGTCTCCGTCGTGACGCCGCCGTCGACCTCCAGATGGATGTCGCGGCCCGTGGCGTCGATCATCTCCCGCAGCTTGGCGATCTTGGCCAATTGGGAGTGCATGAACTTCTGGCCGCCGAAACCGGGGTTGATGGACATCACCAGGATCAGGTCGATCTCGTCCATCATCCACTCGATCACCGAGGGTGAGGTGGAGGGGTTGAAGACCACGCCGGCCTTGCAGCCCAGCTCGCGGATGCGCTTGAGCGTGCGGTTCAGGTGATGGCCGCTCTCCGGGTGGACGCTGATGATGTCGGCGCCGGCTTCGGCGAAGGCCTCCAGGTAGTTGTCCACCGGAGCGATCATCAGGTGCACGTCGAAGGGGATCGAGACGTGGGGCTTCAACGCCTTCACGATGTCGGGGCCCAGCGTGATGTTGGGCACGAAGTGGCCGTCCATCACGTCGATATGCAGCCAGTCGGCGCCGGCGGCCTCCACAGCGCGGCATTCCTCCCCCAGCTTGGCGAAGTCGGACGCCAGGATGGACGGGGCGATGATCGGGGTGCGCGCGGTCATGGTCCCGACTTAACGGGGCCCGATGGCCGGGACAAGGCAGACCTTAGGCTTCGCGGGTGTAGCGAGCGACGAAGAAGCCGTCCGTCCCGCCCACAAGGTGATGTGGCAGGATTCTGAGCGTGCCGTCGGGCCGCAGACTGGCCTCCGGCGCCCCGCCCTCGCCGGCCGTCATCGGGGCCAGCGCGAAGTCGGGATTGCGGGCCAGGAAGCCGGCGGTCTGAGACTCACCCTCCTCCGGCTCTAGGGAGCAGACGCAATAGACCAGGCGGCCGCCCGGCTTCACGCGCCGGGCCGCCGAATCCAGCAGCCGGGACTGGACCCCGGCCAGGGCCGCGACATCCCCGGGCTTGGCGGCCCAGAGAACATCGGGGTTGCGGCGATAAGTGCCCGTCGCGCTACAGGGCGCGTCCAGCAGGACGGCGTCGAAGGTGCGTGTATCGGGCCAGCTTCCCGCGTCGTCGGTGGCGGTCTCGGCGGTCAGCCCCATGCGGGCGAGGTTCTCGGCGACCCGGACCAGGCGGGAGGCGGAGCGATCCAAGGCGACCACCGAGGCGCCGGTCGCGGCCAGCTGCAGGGTCTTGCCGCCGGGGGCGGCGCAGAGGTCGAGCACGGTCTCGCCAGCCTTCGCACCGAGGAGCCGCGCCGGAACGGCGGCGCTGGCGTCCTGCACCCACCAGACGCCGTCGGCGAATCCGGGCCAGGTGGAAATCTCGCCCCGCAGGGCCGAGCGCAGAGTTCCGCCCGGCAGTTCTTCGGCCTCCAGGGACGCCGCCAGGTCCGGCGAGGGCGCCTTGAGGGACAGGTCGGTGGCCGGTTCGGCGGCGATCAGGGTGGCCATGGCCCGGGCGGCGGGCTCGCCGAAGGCCGCCGACCAGCGGCTGAACAGCCAGGGCGGGGCCAGCAGCTCGGGATCGGTCATGTCCGGCGGCTCGCGGGTCAGGCCGCGCAGGATGGCGTTGACGACGCCCTTGAAGGCGCGGCCCTCCTTGAGCTCGGCCACCAGGTCGACGCTGGTTCCGACGGCGGCGAAGGCCGGCGTGCCCAGCACGAAAGCCTGGGCCGCGCCGAGACGCAGGATGTTGCGCACCACCTCCGGCGGCTCGCGGGAGATGCGGCCGTCCAGGGCCCGGTCGATGGGACCGAGATGGCGCAGGGTCGCCAGCACCAGGGCGCGGGCGAAGCCCCGGTCGCGGGGCTCCAGGTTGCGGAAGGCCGGCGTGGCGGCCGCCTCGTCGAAGCCCGAGCGGCGGTTGAGGGCCGCGGCGAGCAGGTCGAGGGCGGCGCGGCGCGCGGGCAGGCCGGCGGCGTCGGAGGCTGAAAGGTCGGTCACGCGGGCGGCGTGCCCGCAAATCGGCCCCTAGGCAAGCCCCGACGCGCGTGGCACCCTAGACCCGGGCGGGCTTGCCGCCGACGGTGAGGACGGCGACGCCGAAGATCACCATGCCCAGGACCAGCAGGATTTCCCCCGCGGCCATGATCGGAACGACACTGGTGTTCCCCTGCAGCAGCAAGGCCAGCAGCGGCAGGCTGATCAGGTTTCCCAGGTTGGAGACTCCGAAATTGGTCCAGGCCAGGCGGGTCGGCGTCTGGGGGCCGGCCAGGCCGTAGAAGGCCCCCATAAGGGCCAGCGTCGCCCAGCCCAGCAGGTTGATGTGGGCGTGGACGGGCGACAGGCTGTGGTCCCCCGACGTCCCCATGAAGATGCCCAGGCACATGCCGATGAGGGCGTAGAGGACGGCGGAGGCGAAGAAGGCGACGGAAATCTTGGACATGAAACACTCCCCCGAATGTTGCGCGCCCGACGGGGACAACCCGCCGAACGCCGATATGCCTCCCTAAAATGGGTTGTCCGCCATGGCAACGCTTGCGCCGAACTGGCGCTGGGGACCGCGCAGGCGTAAAATCGCGGCATGGAAGACACCGGTCCCCCCAACGCCGCCCCCGGAAAGCCCCTGACGCCCGCCGCCCGCCGCGCCCTGGAAGAAGCCGCCGCCCGCCATGCCGCCGAGCAGGAGGCGCAGCTGGCCGCCGAGAATGGTGGTCCCGCCGGCCTCGAGCCGACCCGCTTCGGTGACTGGGAGCGCAAGGGCATCGCCGTCGATTTCTGACGGTCCGGCCTGTTAACCCTTCGCGCGGCGGCTTTCGCGCCTGAGGGGTGAGGTGTCGCCGCAACCGCTTATGCCGCCTAGGTTTCCGTCGAAGCCGTGTGGCGGAGAGTGTGATGTCCTGGTTAATGCGAACGATGTTGGGCCTGGCCCTGGCGTTCACCGCCAGCGCGGCCATGGCCGGTTGTCCCGGCCCCTGTGGCCAGGGCCGCGGCTACGATGACGGCTATCGCGGCCAGTCCAGCTACAGCAGCGGCTACAGCCTTCGCACCTATGGCGACGTGGCTCAGCACTACGGATATCCTAGCTGCGGCCAGTGCGGCGCCTTCGCCCACGAGCGCGCCTACGAAGACCGCTACGACGAGCGTTACGACGATCGGGGTCCGCCGCCCTGCCGCGCGCAGCGTTGCGGCGAGTGCCGCCAGTGCGGCGAGCTGATCCTGAGCGACGCCTTCAGCTATGACTACGGCGTCGGCCCCTATCCCGAAGGCGGGTATGGCGGCGGCGGTGGCGGCTATGTGGCCGGCGGCGGGTTCGCCGGCGCGGGAACCGGCGCGGGCGCCAGCGCCAGCGCCAGCGCGCGGGCCTCAGCCTCGGCCAGCTCCAGCAGCCATATCAGCATCAATATCGGCCGCGGTGGCGGTGGCCATAAGGGCGGCGGCGGATGCAAGACCTGCGGCGGCGGCGGCCACAAGGGCGGCGGGCACAAGTAGACGCTAGATCCCCGCCATCTCGGCGGCGACGCGCATCGCGGCCTCGCGGGGATCGTTGGCCGCGGTGATGGGCCGGCCGACCACCAGATGCGAGGCGCCGGCCTTCAGGGCGTCGGCCGGGGTGGCCGCGCGGGCCTGGTCGTTCTTCGCCGACCAGTCGGGGCGAACGCCGGGCGTCACCACCAGGAAGTCCTTGCCGCCGATGGCGCGCGCCAGGGCCGCCTCATGCGGACTGGCCACGACACCGTCGCAGCCGGCGGCCACCGCCTGATGGATGCGGCGCTCCACCAGGGACCGCGCTGTCTCGGAGAAGCCCATCTCGATGAGGTCGGCGTCCGACAGGCTGGTGAGCACCGTCACGGCCAGGACCTTGAGGCTGGAGCGGCCCTTGCCGCGCACGGCGGCCTCCATCACCTGGGGTTCGCCGTGGACGGTGAGAAAATCGCAGCCGGAGTCGGCCAGGACCGCCGTGGACCGCTGCACGGTGGTGCCGATGTCGTGCAGCTTCCAGTCCAGGAAGATCTGCTTGCCCTGGGCCTTGAGCTCCCGGGCCAGCGTCATGCCGTCCGAGGCGAACAGCTCCAGGCCGATCTTGTAGAAGCTTGCGGCCTCGCCGATCGCCGCCACCATTTCCCGGGCCTGCTCGACCGTAGGCAGGTCCAGGGGCACGATCAGGCGCGGATCGCAGGCGACATCGGCGTCGAGGCGGGCGGCGGCGGTCATGGCGCAGGCTCCAGGCGGATTGGCGCCGGT
>NZ_JAUYAF010000077.1 GCF_030693625.1 Phenylobacterium sp. | reverse complement strand
CCTAGAGCATGATCGCTTGAGACGGAACCGCGCAGCGGTCCCGGCTCAGGCGTGAATCATGCTCTCGCTTAAATCTGGGAGCCTGATCCACCGCATCGGCGGAATCGCGAAGCGATTCCACCTCAACGGATCAGGCTCTAGAGCCCCTTCAGCCAGGGGATCAGCCGGGCGTTCACCTCGTCGGGCCGCTCCTGCTGGGTCCAGTGGCCGCAGCCCTCCAGGATGTCGGCGCCGCGCAGGTCGGTCATCTCCTCGCCCATGATCTCCAGCAGGTTGCCCCGGCCCAGCATCGAGAGCACCAGGTCCCGCTCGCCGCCGATGAACAGGCTGGGCTGGTCGATCTTGCGGCCGGCGAACTTCGACAGATATTCGAAGTCCCGCTGGTGGTTGCGGTAGCGGCTGACCGGTCCGAAGAACCCCGACTGCGCGAACTCGGCGGCGTAATAGTCCAGGTCCGCCTCGCTCAGCCAGGCGGGGAAGGGATCGGGGTCCACCAGTCCCTCCAGCAGGCTCTGACCGTGGACCTTGTCGTTGGGCCAGGTCCCGTCCGGCGCGTCGCCGCTGATGGCGTAGTAGAACTTACGGAGGCTCATCCGCGGATCGGCCTCCAGCTCGGCCTCCGGCGGCCCCACCTCCTGGAACCAGGCCTGGTAGAAGAACTTGCCGCGGCTGGTGAACACCTTGTCCACCAGGTCCATGAAGCTGGTCTTCGGAATCCCCGTATAGGGCACCGACAGCCCCGCCACCGCCCGCACCTTGTCGGGGCGGATGAGCGCGGTGTTCCAGACGATGGGCGCCCCCCAGTCGTGGCCAACCAGCACCGCCTTCTCGCCGGGTGTCAGCTGCTCCACCAGGGCCGCCAGGTCCCCCACCAGGTGCTCCATGTCATAGGCGCTGACCTCGGCGGGCTTGCCCGACCCGCCATAGCCGCGCACGTCGATGGCGCAGGCGGTGAAGCCGGCGTCGGCGATCGGCCCCATCTGGTGGCGCCAGCTGTACCAGCTCTCCGGAAAGCCATGCACCAGGACCACCAGCGGGCCCTGGCCCTCCATCGCCACCCGCAGCGAGACATCGGGCAGGTCGATCGTGCGGAACTGCGGCATGGGGTCCTCCTGGCCCCATGGTTAGGCCCATGACCGCGCGTCCGCCAAACGCAAAAAAGCCCGCCGGGGAGGGCGGGCTTTTCGGCTTATCCCCCAGGGCTGGGGAGGACGGGGGGATCAGCGGGCGGCGAGTTCCGAGCGGCCGTAGGCGGCCACTTGGCTGCGCTGCGACTGGGTCAGGCTGTCGATGGCCTCGGCGCGGACCGCCTCGACGCAGCCCTGCGTCTTGACCATGCGGGTCCCGACGTCCAGGCGCTGGGCGTCGCACATATTCTTGGACACCCGGTCCAGGCGCTGCTCGAAGGCCGCGACGCCGGCGGCGGTGGAGAGATCGCCCACCTTCAGGTTCACCGGCGCGGCGTGGGCCGCCGTGGTCAGGGCGAGCATGGGGATGGCGGCCAGGGCGAGCGTGGCGGCGGCGGCGATCTTGGTGGTGAGCTTGGACATGGTGGGCTTCCCTCTGGGTGTCTGATGTGGTGGGCGGCGACACGCCGCCGATGACCGATGAGATAGACCCGCTGCTCGCCGATGTCCCGTGAAGTTCAAGTAATGACAGAGATTTAAGATCATTACGGAAAGTACATATTCGTTACACGCGTCACGTTACTTAACGCGCGGTAACAATCGGGATCGGAGCGTAACCGGCGGGCGAAACGCAAAGAAGCCCGCCGGTGAGGGCGGGCTTCTAGGCCGTGACGTCCCGACTGGGGAGGAAGGACGTCCTAGCGGGCGGCCAGTTGCGAGACGCCGCTGGCGGCGATCTGGCTGCGCTGGGCGGCGCTCAGCTTGTCGATGGCCTCGGCGCGCACCGCCTCGCGGCAGCCGCTGGTGTTGACCATCCGGGTCCCGACGCCCTGGGCCTGGGCTTCGCAGACATGGCCCGCCACCTTGTCGACGCGCTGTTCGAAGGCCGCGACGCCGGCGGCGGTGGAGAGGTCACCGACGCTCACCGACAGCGGGGCGGCGTGGGCGGCGGTGGTCAGGGCCAGCATGGGAACGGCGGCCAGGGCCAGGGAGGCGACGGCGGAAACGGTGTGGGTCAGCTTGAACATGGGGTGGTCCCTCTAAGGTCTCGAATGTGGTTGGCCGCGTTGCGCCGCCGATGACTTCGAGATACGAGGGTCGACTTCGTAAGTCTTGTGAATACCAGGTAATGACAGAGATTTAAGGACATTAAAGCTCGTACATACATGACGTGCGAGTAACAGTACTTAACGCTTTCCTCCCCTGTGAAGCGGAGTGGAACGGGGGAGGGGGACCGCGCCGCAGGCGCGGTGGAGGGGGCGAGCCTCAAGCGCAGAGCCCGGTCGCGCGCTGGGGGAGGAATTAGGGGTTGGTGGCCAGCCAGATCACGTGCCGCGCGCCGCGCTTGCCGCCGCCGGCCCGCACCGGAACCACCTCGACGTCGAACCCCGCCGACTTCAGCCGCCGGGTGAAGGCCTCGCTAGGCCCCGACGACCACACCGCCAGCACCCCGCCGGGCGACAGGGCGCGCCGCGCCGCCGCCAGGCCCTCGCGGCTGTAGAGCCGGTCGTTCTCCTTGCGGCTCAGCCCCTCGGGGCCGTTGTCCACGTCCAGCGCGATGGCGTCATAGGCCTTGGCGCCGGCGGCGATCGCCCGGCTCACATCCCCCAGCACGACGCTGACGCGCGGGTCCTCCAGGCCGCCGGCCGAGAGGTGCGCCATCGGCCCGCGGGCCCAGTCCACCACCTTGGGGACCAGCTCGGCCACCACCAGCGACGCCTGCGGCCCGAGCGCCGCGAGCGCCGCGCGCAGGGTGAACCCCATGCCATAGCCGCCGATCAGCAGCCGCGCCGCCGGCCCCACCCGCGCGCAGACCAGGGTGGCCAGGGCCTCCTCCGATCCGCTGAGGCGGCTGTTCATCAGCTCGATGGCGCCGGCCATGATCGAGTACTCGGCGCCCCGCCGCATCAGCCGCAGCTCGCCGCCCCCATCGGGGACGACCGCGGTGTCCAGGTGTTCCCAGGGGATCATGGGGCCCTTCTATCTTGTCTGGACGTAACCTCGCCAGCCACCGCGCGAACTGATCTGATGAGACGCCGAAGGGAGCCCGCCATGACCCGCCTGCCGCAGACCGCCGCCGCCCTCGCCCGCCAGGGCCGCGTCCCGGGCGCCAGGCTCGCCTTCCGCTAGCCCCATGGATATCCGCATCCTGGGCGCCGGCGACGAGGCCCTGCTGGTGGACGCCGTGACCCTCACCGACGAGGGGCCCATCAGCCACCAGGCCGCCGCCCGCCACCCCGACGACGTCATGTTCGACTTCGATTGAGCGATCCTTCTCCCCTTGTGGGAGAAGGTGTCAGCAAAGCTGACGGATGAGGGGGCGCGCTCCGCTGGACGCGCGAGGGGCAGATTTTCCGGATAGGGCTATCGACCCCTCATCCGACCCTGTTCCGCAGGGCCACCTTCTCCCGCAAGGGGAGAAGGGACCCGTAGGACTTAGCCCCGCGGCATCCGGTACAGCCCGCAGATCTTGTTGCCGTCCGGATCGCGCAGATAGGCCAGGTACAGCCCCGAACCCTCGCGCTCGCCGGGCGGCTCCTCGATGGCCGTCCCGCCATTCGCCACGCCCGCCGCATGCCAGGCGTCGGCCTGTTCGGGCGACTCACAGGCGAACCCGATGGTCCCGCCATTGGGCGCCGAGGCCGGCTCCCCGTCGATCGGCTTGGTCACCGAGAACACCCCGGTCTTGGTGCGGTAGAACACGCGGCGTCCGCCATCGATGTTCCCGGCCGGCACCCCCAGCGTCCCCAGCACCGCGTCATAGAAGGTCTTGGCCCGCTCGACGTCGTTGGTCCCGATCATGATGTGCGAAAACATTGGCGCTCTCCCTTTGCTGTTGTCCCGCTTCATAGGGGGCCTTGGCTCCTGTTTCCAGCGCCCGCGCAGCCTCCCGACCGTGGCGAGATCCGCGATCCATCTGACATTTTCGCCAGACCCGCCGTCCCCTAGCCTGCATCTGGATCTCAAGGAGGACGCACATGGAATATCTGGTGGGCGCGGGCCTCGGCCTGGCGGTGGGGGCCTTTGCGACCGTTGTGGGCTTCGACCGTGGACGGGCCTTCTATCCGGTCGTCCTGGTGGTGGTCGCCTCCTACTACGACCTCTTCGCCGTCCTGGGGGGCTCCATGCCGGCCCTCGGGATCGAGACCCTGGGCCTGGTCGCCTTCGCGGCGGTGGCGGTGCTGGGCTTCCGCACCAATCTCTGGTGGGTCGTGGCGGCCCTGGCCGCCCACGGGATTCAGGACCTGTTCCACGCGAGCCTGGTGGACAATCCCGGCGTCCCGCCCTGGTGGCCGGCCTTCTGCATGACCTTCGACCTTGCCGCCGCCGCCTGGCTGGCCGCGCGCCTGATCCGCGGCCGTCGGGTGTCGAGCCCAGGCCACGGGGTCTTCGCCGCCGCCCTGGCCGCCGGCGCCCTGTTCGGGACCAGCGCCAGCGCCGCGCCCCCCGCGTCCGTCGCCCAGGCTGACGGCCATGCGGTCGCCTACCAGGTCCAGGGCCAGGGCCGCCCGGTCCTGGTGCTGATCTCCGGCCTCGGCGACGGCATGGCCTCGTTCCGCGACGTCGCCCCGCACCTGGCCGCGCACGCCACCGTCATCCTCTATGACCGCGCCGGCTACGGCGGCAGCGGCGCGCCGGCCGGCCCCCGCGACGCCGCGGCCGTGGCCCGCGAGCTCGAGGCCCTGCTGGCGGCCTCCGGCGTGCCCGGCCCCTATGTCCTGGCTGGCCACTCCATCGGTGGTCTCTATGCGGAGTATTTCGCCGCCCATCACCCGGACGCCGTCGCCGGTCTGATCCTGGAGGAGTCCCGCCCCGCCGGTTTCACCGCCCGCTGCCGGGCCGCCGGCCTGTCCATGTGCGTCGCCACCCCGGCCATGATGACCTTCGCCCCCCAGGGCGCCCAGGCCGAGGTCGCCGCCCTGGACGCCACCGTCGCCCAGGTGGACGCCCTGGCGCCGGCGACCGGCAAGCCCGTCCTGGTGCTGTCGCGCGCCCCGGGGCCCAAGCCCTTCGACAGCCTCTGGACCCAGGCCCAGTCCGACCTCGCCGCCCGCTATCCCGGCGCCCTCCACCGCACCGCCCCGGCCGGCGGCCACTATGTCCACCGCGACCAGCGGGCCTGGTTCGTGGGCGAGGTCACCGCCTTCCTGGCGACGGTTCGGTAAGCCGAGGCGGCGGCTTCAGGCCTTCAGGGCCGCGACATAGGTCCCCATGTCGAAATAGTCCCGCCAGACCGCGATCTTGCCGTCCCGCATCTCGAACACCCCGCAACAGGGCAGGTCCACCGGCTTGCCCGCCACCACCGTCCGGTCGATCCGTTCGGCGATCACGATGTCCCCGTTGGAGACCAGGTTCAGCACCTCCCACTGGGTGCTGCTCCAGTCCTTGAGGAAGGCTGCGATAAACCCGGTCAGGGCCGCGCGCCCGCTCACCGGCCGGGTCGGCATGTTGTGATAGGTCCCGTCCTCGGTGAAGAACTCGACCAGTTCCTCGGCGTCCAACCGCGACCAGGCGGCGATGAAGTCGGCGATGATCTGCTCGTTGCGGGTCATGGGGGTCTCCGTGAGGGGGCGTGTGTGGGGCGCGCCGCACTCTGGCTTGCTTTTCCGCCTCCGCGAAGCGGGGGCTCAGGCTCCGCGCCCGCTCCCACATTCACCGTCATCCCGGCCGCAGCGCAGCGGAGAGCCGGGACCCAGGGGCCACAGGCGCGGCCTTGGACCGTCTGCCCTACCGCGGTATTCCTTGTCGCCACGGGAAGCCCACGCGCCGCGCCGCCGACGAGAAGCCGAAATGCCAGGGAACAAGAAAACGCCCCTCTGCCGCCCCAACCGGGACCTCCGCGCCTATGACCGCGCCAAGGCCGCCCTGGCCTCGGGGGAGGAGGAGCTGATCCCCGCCGATATGCTGGATCGCATGCTGGCCGGAGAGAGCCCCGTGAAGCTCTGGCGCCAACATCGGGGCCTGAATCAGTCGGCCCTGGCCGCGATGGCCGAGCTCTCGGAGGGCTATCTCTCCCAGATCGAGACCGGGAAACGGGACGGCACGGTGGACAGCTTCAAGCGCCTCGCCGAGGCGCTGGGTGTGGCGGTCGATGATCTTATCTGAGGAGGGTGGGGCGAGAGAACGCGCGGCGCACCCACCCTTGACGCAACGTCGCCCCATCCCGCAAATGCCAGCCCATAAAACCAAACATCTGTTTTAAGGGAGATGCGCTCATGGGTGAGCTGTTTGATCTGACCGGCAAGGTCGCCATCATCACCGGGTCCTCGCGCGGGATCGGCAAGGCCATCGCCGAGCGCATGGCCGAGCACGGCGCCAAGGTGGTGATCTCCTCGCGCAAGGCTGGGCCCTGCGACGAGGTGGCCGCGGCCATCAACGCAAAGCACCCGGGCGCGGCCATCGCCATCCCCGCCAGCATCTCCTCGAAGGAAGACCTTCAGCGCCTGGTGGACGAGACCACCAAGCAGCTGGGCCGCATCGACATCGTGGTCTGCAACGCCGCGTCGAACCCCTTCTTCGGTCCGATGTCGAAGATCACCGACGACGCCTTCCGCAAGGTGCTGGACAACAACATCATCGCCAACAACTGGCTGATCCAGATGGCCGCCCCGCAGATGCGCGAGCGCCGCGACGGGGC
This sequence comes from Phenylobacterium sp., assembly GCF_030693625.1. GTDB lineage: Bacteria > Pseudomonadota > Alphaproteobacteria > Caulobacterales > Caulobacteraceae > Phenylobacterium > Phenylobacterium ferrooxidans. Next base: position 11,464 of record NZ_JAUYAF010000077.1, on the reverse strand, counting down.
GGTGATCATCATCTCGTCCATCGGCGGCCTGCGCGGCTCCACCGGCATCGGCGCCTACAACATCTCCAAGGCCGCCGACTTCCAGCTGGCCCGCAACCTCGCCCAGGAGTTTGGTCCCGACAACATCCGGGTCAACTGCATCGCGCCGGGCCTGGTGAAGACCGACTTCGCCAAGGCCCTGTGGGACACCCCCGAAGCCGAGAAGCGCTCCAGCGCCGGCAACCCCCTGCGCCGCCTGGGCGAGCCCGACGACATCGCCGGCGCCGCGGTCTTCCTGGCGTCGAAGGCCGCCTCCTGGATGACCGGCCAGGCCGTGGTCGTCGACGGCGGGTCCACCTGCTGAGTCCAACAACCGTCATCCCCGGGCTTGTCCCGGGGACCCATGATCTCCGTCTTCCCGCAGGGTGTACGGCGGTCGTCGTGGAGGCTTACGGGGCTCCGGCGATCATGGATGGCGGGGACATGCCCGGCCATGACGATTGAGGAAGGGGGATGAATTGATCGCCTTCACCTTCCACCCCGCCGCCCCCAACGACCTCGAAACCCTGGTCGCCCTACGGATCGCCGCCCTGCGCGAAAGTCTGGAGCGGGTGGGCCGCTTCACGCCGGAACGGGCGCGGGCCCGCTTCATCGAGAGCTTCCGCCCCGAGCATACGCGGCTGATCCGGGTCGGCCCGGCCCTGGCCGGCTGCGTCGCCTTCGGCCCGCGCGAAGACGCGTGGGAGATCGAGCACTTCTACCTCGACCCCGCGTTCCAGGGCGCGGGCCTGGGCGGGGCGGTGATGAGCGCCCTGCTGGCGGAGGCCGACGCGGCGGGCCACGCCGTCGCCCTGACGGTCCTGGAGCTGAGCGACGCCAATCGCTTCTACGCCCGTTTCGGTTTTTCGGAGACCGGCCGCGAGGGGGTGGACATCTTCCGCCGCCGGCCGGCGCGCCCCTGACCCTCACCGGCGGGGCGACGTGATGCAACACATCCTGTGCTAGAGTGTTTCGTCCGACAGACACCGTCCGGCATCCGGCGGATATTGTGCGATGATCTATCTGGGTACGGCTCTCGTTTCGCGAGCCTCCAGCTGTTTTGAAGGGCGCCCATGGCGGCCCAAACCCCGCACTATTCCGAGGAGGCCGCGCTCAGCCTCACCCTGGCCATCGTCGCGGCGTCGCAGGCTCCGCTGCTGCTGCTGGACGGGGATCTCAACATCGTCTCCGCCAGCCAGTCCTTCGGCCAGGTGTTCGAGCTCGATGTGGACAGGGCGGTGGGCGGCCCCTTGTCGAGCCTCGGCGCCGGCGAGTGGGAGATGCCGCGCCTGCGCGCCCTGCTGGACGCCACGGCGGCGGGGGACGCCCCGGTCGACGCCTTTGAACTGGATCTCGTGCGGCCCGGCCGTTCCCCCCGTCATCTGCTGATCCACGCCCAGCGGCTGGTCTATCTCGACCTGGAGAACCGCCGCCTGCTGATGTCGGTCACCGACACCACCCAGGCCCTGGCCGATCAGAAGCTCAAGGATGACGCCCTGGCCGAAAACCAGGTCCTGCTGTCGGAGGTGCGCCACCGGGTGGCCAACAGCCTGCAGATCATCGCCAGCGTCCTGCTGCAGAACGCCCGCAGGACCCAGTCGGAGGAGACCCGCTCTCACCTCAAGGACGCCCACAACCGGGTGATGTCCGTGGCCGCCCTGGAGCGCCAGCTCAGCGAGTCCGCCGCCGAGACCGTCCAGCTCCAGACCTACTTCATCTCCCTGTGCGACAGCATCGCCGCCTCCATGATCGCCGACCCGGAGAGGATTTCCCTGAGGGTCACCGGCGAGGGCGGCATGGTGAGCGCCCGCATCTCCGTCAGCCTGGGCCTCATCGTCACCGAACTGGTGATCAACGCTCTGAAGCACGCCTTCCCGGACGGCCGGTCCGGCAAGATCGTGGTGGATTGCCAGGTCCACGGCCCCAACTGGACGCTTTCGGTCACCGATGACGGCGCCGGACTTCTGGCCCAGCCAAGCCAGGGCCGCATCGGGCTGGGGACCAGCATCGTCCAGGCCCTCGCGCGGCAGCTGGACGCGGTGGTGGAGATCAAGTCCGCCCACCCCGGAACCTCGGTCACGGTCACCCACACCCAGGTCGCCCTGGTGCAAGACCTACCCGCCGACGGCCAAGCCGCCGCGAGCCTTTGAAGGAGGCCCCTGTCCATGGAAAAGCCGCATACCCTGCTGATTGTCGAGGACGAGATCCTGACGGCCATCTCGCTCAAGAGCGGGCTGGAGGACGCCGGCTATCAGGTCATGGACCTCACCAGCCGCCCCGGCGAGGCGATGGCCGCGGCCCGGGAGTGCAACCCCGACCTCGCCCTGGTGAACATCAAGCTCTACGGCCGCAATGACGGCATCGCGCTCGCCGTCGAACTCAAGGCCATCGGCGTGCCGGTGGTGTTCATCAGTGGCCAGCCCCGCCGCGCCACCGCCGCCCGCTCGGTGGCGGTGGGCTCCCTGGCCAAGCCCTACAGCGTCGACGACATGGTGGCGGCCGTCGCCTACCTCCTGGCCCGCCTGGCCGGCGACGCTTCCCAGCCTTGCCCCAAGGACCTGCAGGTCTTCGACGAGGACCTGCCCGAGGTGGCCTAGAGCATGTTCCGATAAGTGGAAACCGGTTATCGGATCGAAACATCCTCTAACGTTTTGAATTAGAGCCCTTTTTATCCCTTTGGACGATTCCGTCTAAAGGGAAAGGGCTCTAGGGGTCGACAGACGGGTGGGGAAGGGCTGATCCTGTTCCCCGCTCATTGCGGTGGAGGGACCCCCTCACCCAACCCTCTCCCCCCGGGGGAAGAGACGAGCTTGACGGCGGACCTCCAGCTACCACCTCCTCTCTCACTCTTGCGGGGGAGCGGGCAGGGTGAGGGGGCCGTCGAACCGGTCAAGCCTGACCGCGCGTGAGGACAAGGCGTCGCGCGCCGGCCATATCGGCTGATCGCCCCCTCCGCCCTCCCATCCTTGCGCCCCTCACCCGCGCGGGCGATCCTCAGCCCAAAAAGGGGAGAGCCGCCATGGATCCATTCGCCCACGCCTGGGACCACCTGACCGTCCGCCGCGCCGGCGCGGTGGCGGAGGTGGCCCTGAACCGGCCCGCCGCCCGCAACGCGCTCAACACCGCCCTGATGGAGGAACTCGCCGCCTTCGCGCGGTCGGTGCGGCGGCGCCCCGACCTCACCGCCGTCATCCTCACCGGGGCGGCGACCTACTTCTCCGCCGGCGCCGACCTAGCCGCCCAGGGGGAGCGCACCCGTCCGACCCTGCTGGAGACCCGCGAGGCGGTGATGGCCGGCCCCGACATGTGCGAGGCCTGGGAGGCCATCGAGGCGGTGACGATCGTGGCCATCGAGGGCTTCTGCATCGGCGGCGGCTGCGCCCTGGCCGTGGCCTGCGACTTCCGCATCATGGGCCAGGGCGCCTATCTGCGGCTGCCGGAGGTTCCCCTGGGCATAAACATGAGTTGGCGCAGCCTGCCGCGCATCACCGCCCTGGTGGGGCCGGCCCGGGCCAAGCGCTTTGTGATGTTCGGCGAGGCGACGGACGCTCAGGTCTGCCTGGACTGGGGGTTTTGCGACGAGGTGGCGGCGGCCGGCCAGGCCCTGGCCGCGGCCCGCACCTGGGCCGCCAGGCTCGCCGCCCTGCCGCCCCTGCCGGTGCGCATGACCAAGGAGGCCGTCAACGCCGCCGCCGCCGGGGGCGCCCACGCCGCCACCTTCATGGACCGCGACCAGTACCTGCTCACCAGCCGCTCGGCCGACTTCCGCGAGGGCGTCACCGCCTTCTTCGAGAAACGCCCGGGTCGCTTCCAGGGGGATTGAGGGGGACGTCGTCGGGCCCGGTGAAGACCGACTTGGCGCGTCCGCGACATATCTCGTCATAGTCGCGCAAGCGCGCCACGCCGTTCGGAGTCATCCTCCCAGCCTCAACAGGGAGGCTCCCATGACCGCGCACCTGCGCCACTTCGCCATCAACGCCGACGACGTCCCCCGCGCCAAACGCTTCTACGAGGCGGTCTTCGGCTGGACCTTCACCCCCTGGGGCCCGCCGAACTTCTACCAGACCCGGGATGTGGGCGAGGGGCTCATAGGCGCCCTGCAGGGCCGCCGCGAACTCAGCCCCGGGGTGAAGACCAACGCCCTGGAGACCACCTTCGGGGTGGAGGACCTCGCCGCCACCCTGGCCGCCCTGGAGGCCGCCGGCGCGCGGATCCTCATGCCCCGCGTCCGCATCGAGGGGGTCGGCGACCTGATCTATTTCCAGGACCCCGAGGGCAACATCATCGGCGCCATGCAGTACGACGCCGAGCGCGCGACGTGAGCGGCGACGGCTTCCTGGTCCGGTCCCTGGCCGCGACCTATCCCGACGGCATGGTCATCGCCGACCACGACCACCCCTGGGGCCAGCTGGTCTATGGGCGCACCGGGGTGATGCGGGTGACGACGGAGGGCCGCGCCTGGCTGGCGCCGGCCACCCGCGCCGTCTGGCTGCCGCCGCTGCGACCTCATTCGATCCGCATGGCGGGGGCCGTGGCCATGCGCACCCTCTATGTGGCCCCGCAGATCGCCGGGCCCCTGCCCGCCGAGGCCTGTGTCCTGGAGGTGGGGCCGCTGCTGCGCGAACTGGTGCTGCACATCCTTGGCCTGGGCATGCTGGATCCCGCGGTCGCGCCCCATGGGCGGCTGGCCGGGGTGCTGATCGACCTGATCGCGGCCGCCCCGCGCGAGGACCTGGCCCTGCCCCTGCCCCTGGACCCGCGCGCCCTGGCCCTGGCCGAACAGGTCCAGGCCGCGCCCGACGACCGCGGCGACCTCACCCACCTGGCGCGGGCCGCCGGCGCCTCTCTGCGCACCCTGCAGCGCATCTTCCCGCGCGAGACCGGCCTCTCCCTTGAGGCCTGGCGTCAGAAGGCCCGGATGATCCACGCGGTCGCCGTCCTGTGCGCCGGAAGCTCGGTGACGGGGGCGGCCCTGGACTGTGGCTATGACAGCCCCTCGGCCTTCATCACCGCCTTCCGCCGGCAGTTCGGCGTCACCCCAGGGCGATACAGACCCTCACATGTCGGCCAATGATGGTTGGCCAGGATCGCCGCAAACCCAGGCCCCGTAAGGCTTGGTGGTGACGGCGCGCGAAAGTCGTTTTCTTCCATCCGCGGCCACCAACATGTTGGCTAGGTGGCGGCCTTCCGCGACAGCTCCCGCGCCCTCGCCAGCCGCTCGATCCCCCCGTCCAGGGTCGCGTCCCCCTTCGAGAAGCAGAGCCGCAGGATGCTGGTCACCGGCTCGGCCTCGTACAGCGCCGAGACCGGGATGGCCGCGACGCCGGCCTCCTTGACCGCCCGCAGCGCGAAGGCCCGGTCGGGCTCGCTGACCCCGGAGGCGGCCAGGTCGACATTGAGGAAGTAGGTCCCCTGGCTGGGCAGCACCTTGAACCCCTCCCGGGTCAGGCCCTCGCCCAGCCGGTCCCGCGACCGCTGTAGCCCGGCCGGCATGGCGGTGAACCAGTCGCCTGGCTCGTCCAGTCCGAAGGCGACGGCGGCCTGCAGGCTGGGGGGCGTGGTGAAGGTCAGGAACTGATGGGCGCGGGCCAGGGCGTGGGTCAGCTCCGGCGCCGCGCAGAGGAAGCCCACCTTCCAGCCGGTCAGGCCGAACATCTTCCCGGCCGACCCGATCTTCACCGTCCGGCCGCGCATATTCGGCAGCAACATCAAGGGGATGTGGACGGCCCCATCGAACACCACCTGCTCCCAGACCTCGTCGCAGATGGCCGTCACGTCATGGGCCACGCAGAACTCCGCCAGCAGCTCCAGGTCCTCCCGAGGCAGCACGACGCCGGCCGGATTGATCGGGTTGTTCAGCACCACGAAGCGGGTCTTGTCGGTGAAGGCGGCCGCCAGCATGGCCCGGTCGAACCGCCAGTGCGGCGGCTCCAGCCGCACCAGTTTCGGCACGCCGCCGGCCCTGCGGATCAGCGGCAGATAGGCGTCATAGACCGGCTGGAACACCACCACCTCGTCGCCCGGCTCGACCAGGGCCAGGAAGGCCGCGGCCAGGGCCTCGGTGGCGCCGGAGGTGACGGTGACCTCGGTCTTCCAGTCCAGGTCCAGGCCCTGAGAGCGGCGATAGTGCCCGGCCACCGCCTCGCGCAGCTGTGGCAGGCCGGCCATGGGCGGGTACTGGTTGTAGCCGTTGAGCACCTCGTCGGCCGCCTTCTGGCGGATCGCCAGGGGGCCGGGGTCGTCGGGGAAACCCTGGCCCAGGTTGATGGCGCCCAACTCCCGGGCCAGGCCCGACATCTCCTCGAACACGGTGGTCGGAAGGTTGGCGAAGACGGGATGGGCCATGGCGCGCTCCTGAGCGGGGAATGTGCCTAGCACAGCTTCCGCGCCAAGATGCCAGCCATGCTGATCACGGCCTTCGAACCCGCCACGCAGAGGCCTGGAAACGGCTCAACGAGGCCTGGATCCGCCCGCGGTCTACCGCGCCGCCGGCTTCGTGCAACCGCCGCCCCGGCCGACCCCCTATGCGAGGGCCGACGTTTTCATGGAGCTGCCGCTCTAGGGACTATTCTTCCTTGGCGCGGCGCTTGCGGAGGCTGGGGTTCAGCACCTGCTTGCGCAGGCGGATCGACTTGGGCGTCACCTCGACCAGCTCGTCTTCCTCGATATAGGCGATGGCCTGCTCCAGGGTCATCCGGCGCGGCGGGGTGAGGCGCACGGCCTCATCCTTGCCGGACGCGCGGATGTTGTTGAGCGCCTTGGCCTTCATCGGGTTGACGTCCAGGTCGTCGGAGCGCGAGTTCTCCCCGATGATCATGCCCTGGTAGGTCTTTTCGCCGCCGCCCACGAACATGAAGCCGCGATCCTCGAGGTTCCACAAGGCGAAGTCCGTCGTCTCTCCGTCGGAGTTGGAGACCAGCACGCCCTTGCGGCCCGCGTCGATGACGCCCTTGTAGGGCTCGTAGTGGCTGAACACGCGGTTCAGCACGCCCGAACCGCGGGTGTCGGTAAGGAATTCGCCCTGGTAGCCGATTAGCGAGCGTGACGGGCTCATCAGGCTGATTCGGGTCTTGCCAGCGCCGGACGGGCCCATGTCCTTGAGCTCGGCGCGGCGGGCCGAAAGCTTTTCGATGACGATGCCGGTGAACTCGTCGTCGACGTCGATCATGACCTCCTCGACCGGCTCCAGGCGATCGCCCGTCTCCGGGTCGGTCTGGAACACCACGCGGGGACGGCTGATCGACAGTTCGAAGCCCTCGCGTCGCATGCTCTCGATCAGCACGCCCAGCTGCAGCTCGCCACGGCCGGCGACCTCGTAGGCATCCTTGTCGGAGGTCTCGGTCACCCGGATGGCGACGTTGGACTGGGCTTCTTTCAGCAGGCGCGCGGCGATCACGCGGCTCTGCACCTTGTCGCCTTCGCGGCCGGCCAGCGGGCTGTTGTTCACCGAGACGGTCATGGAGATGGTGGGCGGGTCGATCGGCTGGGCCGGGAGGGCTTCGGTGACCTCCATGGCGCACAGGGTGTCGGCCACGGTGGCTTTCGACAGGCCCGCGATGGCGACGATGTCACCGGCCTCGGCGTCCTCGATGGGCTGGCGCTTCAGGCCGCGGAAGGCCAGCACCTTGGTGATGCGGCCGCGCTCGACTTCCTTGCCGTCCAGCGACAGGGCGTGGATCGCCATGCCGGGGGTGGCCTTGCCCGACTGGATGCGGCCGGTCAGCAGGCGGCCGAGGAAGGGGTCGTTCTCGATCAGCACCGACAGAATCTGGAAGGGCTTGTCCTTGTTTTCGACCACCTTGGGCTCGGGCACGTGGCGCACGATCAGGTCGAACAAGGGGGCCAGGTTGTCGTTGGGCTTGGCCATGTCCAGGGTCGCCCAGCCGTTCTTGCCCGACGCGTAGATGTGCGGGAAATCCAGCTGCTCGTCCGTCGCGCCCATGGCGGCGAACAGGTCGAAGGCGTCGTTCAGGATGCGGTCGGGATCGGCGTGGGGCCGGTCGACCTTGTTGAGGCAGAGGATGGGCTTCAGGCCCATCTTCAGAGCCTTGCCCAGGACGAACTTGGTCTGGGGCATGACGCCCTCTTCGGCGTCCACCAGGATGACGCAGCCGTCCACCATGCCGAGGATCCGCTCGACCTCGCCGCCGAAGTCGGCGTGGCCGGGGGTGTCGATGATGTTGATGCGGGTTTCGCCCGCTTCGCCGTTCCACAGCACGCTGGTGCACTTGGCCAGGATGGTGATCCCGCGCTCGCGCTCCTGGTCATTGGAGTCCATGGCGCGCTCGACCGTCGCCTCATTGGCGCGGAAGACGCCAGACTGGGCGAGCAGTTGGTCGACGAGCGTGGTCTTGCCGTGGTCGACGTGGGCGATGATGGCGATGTTGCGGAGCGACATTTAAATTCTTATCTCGGGAAGGGCGCGCGGCTTGTAAGCGAGCGCGGGGGCTTTCACCAGCGCAATCTCGTCGCGGGCGTTGACCATATGGTTGTGTCGTTGTGCGATGCAGCATGTCCTATACCGCACATTGTCGAAATTCATATTATTGAAAATTAACGACAATTTCATTGTGCGACAAAAAAACTTACGACTTCAACGCATTCGACCTTGAAGTTTTGTGCGCCGCACTGTACTTGTAATCCTGTGAGGCGGCCCTGTCGCCTCTGCCCTTCCTGGGCGTTTCCTCCCTAATGAACTGCCGGGCCTTCGGGTCCGGCTTTTTTTTTGGCCTGACGCCTGGGCGGCGTAGGCGTAGGAAGAAACGGTGCCCCCGGGCCTGTCTAGGCGGTCTTCAACCCGCTCCAGTCGGCCCCCGCCAGCATTGCGGTGAGCTGCTGCAGATCGCGCTTCAACTTGGCGAAGCCCTCGGTGGTCTCAAGGCGCGCCTCATCCAGATAGAGCCCCCGGCTAATCTCGATCTGCAAGGCGTGTGTTCGCCTCGCCGGGCGGCCGTAGTGCTCGGTGGTGTAACCGCCGGCATAGGGCGCGTTGCGGGCGACGCGGTAACCCAGCGCCTCCAGCTCCCGCTCCACTCTCTGAGTCACGATGGGCGCGCAGGCCGCCCCAAAGCGGTCCCCCAGCACCATGTCGCAGGCGCCCCCACCGGACCGGGCCGCCGCGGCCGGCATGGAATGCCAGTCCACCAGGATCGCGAAGCCGTGCGCGGCGTGCGCCTCTCCCAGCAAGCGGGCGAGGGCGGCGTGATAAGGGGCGTGGGCAAGCTCTATGCGGCCGCGCGCCTCGGCGAAGGTCAGCTTGCGAGCGTAGATCTCCTGACCTTCCGACACCACCCGGGCGATGGCTCCCAGGCCAGCCGCCACGCGCGCCGACCGGCCGCGGGCGAATTCCGGCAACTCGTCTGCGAACATGCCGGGGTCGAGTTCAAAGGCCTCGCGGTTGACATCCATATATGCGCGCGCGAGGCGCGCGGCGATGACCGTGGCGCCCAGGCTGGGGCTGGCCTCGATCAGTTCGTCGACGAAGGCGTCCTCGGACCGGCGGATGGCGACGGCGTCCAGCGCCGTGGCGGCCATCATGTCGGCGGGATAGAGGCGGCCGGAATGAGGGGAGGCGAAGACCAGGGGGGTGGGCGCCGGCTGACCGTCGAGACCCGCGCGCCAGATGTCGAAGGAGGGCGCGGGCCTGGGCGCGGTGGCGTCGGCGACAAGGGGCTCAAAGGCGGTCATCGGCTTTCATATGACGGCGCGCGCCGTGAGCGGTCAAACGATCAGCGCGGCGCGCCAGGATGGTTCATCGCGAGTTTACATCTGGCCCACTATGGTGTGCGCTTCTGAACCCTTCGCGCGGAACACCCATGCCCCGGATTCTCTTGGCCGAAGATGACGATTCCCTTCGTGGCTTCCTCAGCCGCGCCCTGGAACGTGCGGGCTATGACGTAACCGCCTGCGCCGACGGCGAAGAGGCTGCTGCGGTTCTCGACCAGGATTGGGATCTGCTGCTCACCGACATCGTCATGCCGGGCATGGACGGTATCGAGGTGGCCCGCCTGGCGGCCGCCAGGCATCCTGGCCTGCGCATCATGTTCATAACCGGCTTCGCCGCCGTGGCGCTCGCTGCCGGCGAGAGCGCGCCTCCCGGCGCCAAGGTGCTGTCCAAGCCGATTCACCTGCGGGAGATCGTCACCGAGGTCGAGCGCATGATGGCGGCCGCCTAAAGCCGCGCTTGCGCCGGAAACGGTGCTCCATTATACCGCCGCCTCCGCTCCCGAAAGGGAGACCTGACGGTCTGGACGTGTAGCTCAGCGGGAGAGCACCTCGTTGACATCGAGGGGGTCACAGGTTCAATCCCTGTCACGTCCACCATCCGTTTCCCACCACCACCTTCCTTCGCGCCCCGAGGCCGGGCGCTTCGCCAGCTGTGACAGGTGCGGCGAGACAGGTCGCCCAAACCAAACGGCTGCGGTGCTTGCTCAGGCGATTGCGCTTTGGCCACGACGGAAGCGGCTCGGGTGCTGGATCAGGGCGGCCTCCTGCGATTCCGCAACAAGGAGCTCCGCGCCCGGGTGAAACACGCCCGGGGCGGCGGGCCATTTCGACCGTGGCCCCGCGGGGAGCGTGGGTGAACACCTCCTTCAGCGGCCCCGGCGCGCCCATCGTGGAGACGGCGGAGGACACCTTCGCTGCGGCGGGCAAGCCAGGTCTCGGCTACTTTCTCACCCGACTTCGGGTTGCTTGCGGGCCGGCCACGCTCTGAGACGGTCCGTCGGGGCAGGCGGCGAGGGTCACCCAAACGCAGGTCGTCACCTGACGTGGCGTCAGCGCGCTTTCCGCCGCGAAGCCTTTTTCCGAAAAGTGCGGCGGTGTTGCAACAGTGCCTTTTTTGGCTCTTCCGCCACCTCCCGACCGACCGGCCGGTTTTTTCGAAGGACCGGCACGATCCGAACGGTGGTATATAAAATTGACCCCCAGAAAACATCTGCAAAACCAAACCGATACCCGCATGGATGGCGAGGCATGAAAGTTTCCTGTTGTCGGTATGTATAGGCGCGAGATATTTGTCAGTTATGGCAAAAGCTTAGCGGCTGATGCTGCCCGTTTCGAACGGGAAACAATCCAAACCTGCTCTGGCGCTCGCGGCCGAGACAACCGATGATCGCGCCACTCTACGGCCGCTTAGCCTCCAGGCATTTCTAACTGGGGACAGGCCGTTGGAGGGGGAAAGGAAACATTGATGTCAAAAAGCAGTTATTTCTGCGGTGGTTCGATTCTGGCCGTGGCCCTGACGATGGGACTCGCCGGGACCGCCGCTGCACAGGACGATTCCGCCACGGTTGAAGAAGTCGTGGTCACCGGCTCGTTCATCGCCGGTACGCCTGAGGACGCGGCCCTGCCGGTCGACGTGATCGGCTCCAAGGAGCTGGCCAACCGCGGCGCGCCCACCATGGTCCAGCTCATCAAGACCATCCCGTCCTCGGGCGCGGTGATT
>NZ_JAUYAF010000075.1 GCF_030693625.1 Phenylobacterium sp. | reverse complement strand
ACCGGCGGCGGCACGGGCGGCGGCGGCACGGGCGGCGGCACGGGCACGGGCGCGGCGGCTGACTGCCCCACCGGCACCACCAACGTCGGCACCGTGGCCGCAGGGACCCTGCGCAACTGCCAACTGCCGGCCAAGATCACCGGCACCCTCAACCTGCCGCTCCGCGCCGGGACCGTCTACTCCGTCACCGGACGGGTGGACGTGGGCGACGACATGGGCGGCGACGCGGCGGCTCCCAAGGCTGGCGCGGTCAAGGGCGTCCTCTCGGTCGACGCCGGGGTCCGCCTGTTCGGTTCGGCGGGCCTGGACTACATCGTCGTGAACCGCGGCTCGCAGATCTTCGCCGACGGCAACGCCGCCCAGCCGATCATCTTCACCAGCAAGCAGAGCATCGAGGGCACCACCGGGGTCGACTCGATCGGTCAGTGGGGCGGCCTCGTCGTCCTGGGCCGAGCCAACATCAACAACTGCCCCGGCACCACGCCTTATGGCAGCGCCACCTGCGAGGCCCAGGTCGAGGGCACCAACGCCTTCTACGGCGGCAGCTCGAACACCGACAACTCCGGTGTCCTGCGCTACTTCCGCGTCCAGCACTCCGGCTTCCAGATCCTCCCGAACAACGAGCTGAACGGCATCACCCTGGCCGGCGTCGGCAGCGGAACGCTGGTCGACTACGTCCAGGTCCACAACAGCTCCGACGACGGCATCGAGTGGTTCGGCGGCACGGTGAACGCCAAGCACCTGGTCCTCACGGGCAATGACGACGACGACCTCGACACCGACAGCGGCTTCAAGGGCACGGTCCAGTTCGTGATCGTCCGCAAGCGCGCCAACGGCGGCGACCGGGTCTTCGAGACCAGCAACGCCAACAACCGCCAGCCGCCCTCCACCCCGCAGTTCGCCAACGTGACGGCGATCGGCCGCACCGGCGGCAACGACAACTACGTGCTCAACACCGGCACCGACGCCCGCCTGTACAACAGCGTGCTCACCGCCCCGGCGGCCTCCACGGTCGCCTGTATCGACATCGACGACGCGGTGACCAAGGCGACCTTCAGCTCGGTCTACATGTCCTGCCCGGTGGCCTTCCGTGAAGACTCCAACGTCGGCGCGGCCGCCATCCAGGCCATGTTCGGCGCCGGCGCCAACAACACCTCCAACGGGACGTCGACCCTGACGAGCGACTTCATCAACGGCGCCAACGAGAACGCGGTGGTCGCCACCAACCTGACGGCGATCAACCCCGCCTTCACCGCGGTCACCTACATCGGCGCCGTGCGCAACTCGACCGACACCTGGTGGCTCGGTTGGACCTGCGGCCTCACGGCCGGCTCGACCTGCTGATGCGGAGCGGGCGGCGGCGATTTTCGCCGCCGCTCAACTTCGTCCCGTTGACACAGACAAGGCTCCGAACATGAAGACCTCCCATCTCTCGCTGAGCGCGCTCCTGCTCGCGACCACGGCGCTCCTCGCCCCTCAAGTCGCCCTTGCTCAAGCTGCGTCGCCCGCCGCTGAGACCGAGGTTGAAGAACTGACGGTGCTCGGCCGCTTCATCCCCGACGTCATGCGCGAGACCTCCGAGGTGTCCTCGGTTCTCACCATCGAGGACCTGAAGCGCGCCGGTGACGACACCGCCGCCGTCGCCCTGACCCGCATGTCGGGCCTCAGCCTGGTCAGTGGCCGGTTCGTCTATGTCCGCGGCCTCGGCGAGCGCTATTCGTCGGCCCTGCTCAACGGTTCGCCCCTGCCGAGCCCCGAGCCCCTGCAGCGGGTTGTCCCGCTGGACCTGTTCCCCAGCAACATCCTGGCGAGCACGGTGGTCCAGAAGACCTATTCGGCGAGCTATCCCGGCGAGTTCGGCGGCGGGGTGATCGACCTGAAGACCATCTCGACGCCGGTGGAGCCCTTCTTCTCCTTCGGGTTCAGCGTCGGCGCCAACAGCGAGACCACCCAGAAGGACGGGCTGACCTATTACGGCTCCGACACCGACTGGACCGGCTATGACGACGGCGCCCGCGAAACGCCCGGCCCGCTCGCGGCGGCGCTCGCCGACCGCAAGCGCCTGACGGACTCCAACTTCACGCCGGCCCAGCTGCAGACGATCGGCCAGAGCTTCAACAACGCCCCGATGAACCTGCTGCAGAAGAACAGCAACATCGACTTCGACTACAGCGTGGACGTCAGCGCCGGCCGGACCTTCGACCTCGGCTTCGGCACGCTTGGCCTGATCGCGGTCGCCGGCTTCGACAACGCCTGGCGCACCCGGGTCGGCATCCAGCAGGAGGGCTTCGTCCAGGCCGGCAACATCGAGGTCCGTACGGACTACGACTACCGCTCCACCCAGAACGACATCGTGCTGAACGGCCTGCTGGGCGCCAGCCTTCAGTGGGGCGACCACGAGGTCAAGTGGACCAACTTCTACGTCCACTCCACCACCAAGGAAGCCCGCAGCCGGGTCGGCTACGACGATCTGGCCGGCGCAAATGTCCGCGACGACTACACCGAATGGTTCGAGCGCTCGCTGAGCAACACCCAGCTGGTGGGCGCCCACGAGTTCGGGCAGTTCGAGATCGACTGGCGCGCGGCCTACGCCCGCAGCACCCGCGACGCCCCCTATGAAAAGGGCATCCGCTATCGTCTGGTGAACGGCGTCTACGAGCACAACGCCTCGCAGGAACAGAACTACACCCGCTTCAGCGAGGTCGAAGACACCGTCGCCAGCGCCGGCATCGACTTCAAGTACACCGTGCCCCTGTCGGACGCCCGCGAGGCGATCCTCAGCGGCGGTCTGGCCTATTCCGACAACGACCGCCACGCCGAGGCCCGCGAGTACCGCTTCCTGGCGCTGAACAACTCGCTGCCCCAGGACGTGCGTCGCCAGCGCGTCGACTACCTGCTTTCGGACTTCAACATCGGCCCCAACCTGCTGGTGGTCCGCGAGACCACCGGCTCGGAGGGCGCGGCCGCTTACCGCGCGGCTCTGGAAGTCCAGGGCGCCTACGCCCAGGTGGACGCCGAAGTACTTCCCCTGGTCCGCGCCGCGGTCGGCATCCGCTACGAGGACGCGACGCAAAGCGTGACCCCGGTGGACCTGTTCGGCGGGGTCCCCCCCGTCGCGCCGCCGGCCCTTGAGAACCAGTACTGGCTGCCCGCCGCGACGGTCACCTGGAACTTCGCCGAGGACATGCAGCTGCGCCTCGGCGCTTCGAAGACCATCGCCCGCCCGCAGTTCCGCGAGCTGGCGCCCCAGCAGTACCTGGACCCCGAACTGGATCGCCTGTTCATCGGCAACCCCTATCTGGTGGACACCGAGCTGCTGAACTTCGACGCCCGCTACGAGTGGTACTTCGACTCCGATCAGTTCGTGACCCTGGGCGTCTTCTACAAGGACCTGGAGAAGCCGGTTGAGGCGGTGGTCAACGAGTCCGGCGCGACGGTGCAGCAGACCTATATCAACGCCCCCAAGGCCCGCCTCTATGGCGCCGAGGTCGAGATCAAGAAGTACTTCGATCCGGTGATGGAGACCGGCTGGCTGGCGAGCAAGCGTTGGCTGGTGGGGCTCAACTACACCTACTCCAAGTCCGAAGTGCAGGTTGAGGCCGGCGACCTGGTCTACCCGCTCGCGGGCGGCGGCTCCTCTCGTCTGGCCCAGGACTATGTGAAGGACGGCAGCGCCCTGCAGGGCCAGTCCGAGCACCTGGCCAACGCCCAGTTCGGCTACGAGGACGAAGAGGCGCAGTCACAGGCGACCCTGCTGGTCACCTATGTCGGCGACCGCATCTCCGCCCGCGGCCGCCCTGGGCAGCCGGACCTCATCCAGAGCCCTGGCGTCATGCTGGACTTCACCTATCGCAAGACGGTGACCGTGCGCGACCATGACCTGCAACTGGGTCTGAAGGCGCGCAACCTGCTGGGCGAGGACTACGAAGAGTTCCAGGAACTCGGCGCCGGCAAGGTCTACGCCAACCAGTACGAAATGGGTCGCAGCCTCTCGGTGAGCGTCAGCACCAAGTTCTAAGCCCTGTCATGACGGCGTCCGGCCAGGCCGGGCGCCGTCATACAACTGTCGCCTCTGCGTCATATAGCGAGGCGCCGAACGCCGGGTTCGGAGGGCGCCGTTCCCAGTGGAAACAGATAGATGCCGCGCGTGTTCGACGATTGGCGCCGGGAGAGCTGGCGCCCGTCGCCTAAGCTCATCCGCCAGGTTGTCGAGACAACCCTGATCCTGCTGCTCGCCCTGCAGGCCGCCCGGCTGACCTGGCTGCTTGCGACCCCCGCCGGTCCGATGGGCGACGTCACACAGTACGCCAGCGCGGCCCCCGCCCGACCGGTGGACCTGACCATCCTGCAGCGCTTCGATCCCTTCTTTCGCGTTCAGCCGAGCCAGACCCTTGCCGCCGGTCCCGCGCCCGTCGAGGGCGGCCTGAGCCTGTTTGGTGTTCGCACCAACGGCGGTGGCGGCGGGTCGGCGATCCTGGGGACGGCCGACGGCGCCCAGGCCCTCTATTCCCTGGGTGAGGACGTCGGTAACGGCATGGTGCTGCGCGCGGTGGCCGCCGATCACGTCATCCTCACCCGCGGCGGCTCGCGCACCCGACTTGAGTTTTCCAGCGGATCTTCGCTACCGCCTCCGCCGCCACCTCCGCCCATGGGCGCCGTGCTGGCGCCCGCCAGCGCGCCCGTCGCCCAGGCGCCTTCCCAGGGGCTTGGTCCCAGCCAGTTCCTGAGCGCCGCGGCCCTCAGCCCGGTGATGGCGGAGGGCCGGGTGACCGGCTACCGGGTGATGGCCCGGGGACGCGGCGAGGCCCTGGCCCGCGCCGGCCTGCAGGACGGCGATGTGCTGCTGGCCGTGGACGGCTCCAACCTCAATCCGGAACGGCTCAGCGAGCTGCCGGACCTGCTCGCCAAGGCCGCTGACGTCGAAGTTCGCTTCGCGCGCAACGGCCAGCCCATGACCACCCGGCTAAGAACGGCGCCCCAGTGAAACGCATCATCTCACTCATCCTTTCCGCAGCCCTGCTCGCCGCCGCGCCCGGCGCGCCTGTCTTGGCCCAGGAACAGGTCATCAACCTGCGCGACGCCGACATCCGCGCCTTCATCCAGGATGTCGCCCGCGCCACCGGCCAGACCTTCGTCATCGACCCGCGGGTCCAGGGCCGCGTCAGCGTGGTCAGCCAGGAGCCGCTGTCGAGGACCGAACTGTTCGAGGTCATGCTGTCGACCCTGCGGGCCAACGGCCTGGTGGCCATTCCCACCGGAACCGGCGCCTATCGCATCGCCCCGGAAGAGGGCGTCGCCTCGCAGCCCAGCTCGGCCGGCGGCGGGCTCGGGTTCGCCACCCAGGTGTTCCGTCTGCGCACCCTGGACGCGGCGTCGGCGGCCGAGACCCTGAAGCCCCTGGTCGGCCGCCAGGGCGTCATCCTGCCCAGCCGCCGCGGGAACCTGCTGGTGGTGGCCGACTACGCCGACAACCTTCGGCGGATCCGAACCCTGCTCTCGCAGATCGACCAGGACAGCAGCGTCACCGAGACCGTGACCCTGCGCAGCAGTTCGGCCCGCGAGATGGGCGAGGTGATCAACGAACTGCTCAAGGCGCCCGGCGAGGCCGCCGGCGCCCGCAACGGCGTGGTGTCGGTGGTGGTGGTGGGGAGCAGCAATTCGCTGATCCTGCGGGGCGACGCCGCCACCATCCGGCCCCTGCTGGCCACCATCGCCGACCTGGACCGCCGGGCGGAGTCCAGCAGCGATATCCGCGTGATCCAGCTGCAGCACGCCAACGCCGATCAGCTGCTGCCGGTGCTGCAACAACTGGTCGGCCAGACCGTGAGCGCCCCGGCCACCGCCGGAGGTTCGGCCGGTTCCACGCCTGCCGCCGCCACGACAGCGGCGACGGGCGCGGCCATCGGCGGCGGCGCGGCGCGGGCCAACATCGCCCGCTTCGCCGGAGCCAACGCCATCGTCATCGCCGCCGACCCGGAGACCCAGCGGACGCTGGCCGAGGTCATCCGACAGCTGGACACGCGCCGCCAGCAGGTGCTGGTAGAGGCCATCGTGGTGGAGGTTTCCGACGACACCGCCAAGCGCCTGGGGGTGCAGTTCGCCCTGGCCGGGACCAACGGCTCCAGCGTCCCCTTCATGGCCACCAACTACTCCAACAGCGCCCCCAACCTGATGGCGATCACCGGCGCCCTGGCGGCCCAGGAGAATCTGCCGGAAGACTCCTCGACCCTGGCCCTGCTGCGCGACACCGCCCTGAAGTCCCTGCTGGGCGCCAACGGGGTCATCACCGGCGGCGGCGGGCGGATCAATGACGACGCGCTGTTCGGGTTCATCGTCAACGCGGTGAAGAACGACACCGCCTCGAACCTGCTCTCGACCCCCTCGATCCTGACCCAGGATAACCAGGAGGCCAAGATCCTGGTGGGTCAGGAAGTCCCCATCACCACGGGCGAGGTGCTGGGCGACGCCAACGCCAACCCCTTCCGCACCATCCAGCGGCAGAACGTCGGCGTGCAGCTGGAGGTGAAGCCCCAGATCAACGCCGGGGGCGCCATCACCCTGTTCCTGCGCCAGGAAGTCTCCAGCGTCGCCGGGCCGGTGAGCGAGAACTTCAACGAGCTGATCCTGAACAAGCGCGAGATCGAGACGACGGTCAGCGTCGACGACGGCGAAATCATCGTCCTTGGCGGGCTGCTCGATCAGAACGAGCGGACCTCCGTGGAGCGCATCCCCCTGCTGGGCGACATCCCGGGCCTGGGCCATCTGTTCCGCAGCACGGCGCGCCAGGGCGGCAAGACCAACCTGATGGTCTTCATCCGGCCGACCATCGTCCGCAGCGCCGCCGAGGCGCGCGCGGTCACCGCCACACGCTACGGCTACATCCGCGACCAGCAGGCGGCCCGGAGCAAGGACGGGATCAGCGAACTCGATCAACTGGTCCGCGAATACATGCGCGCCGCCCCGCCGGTCAGCGCGCCCATGCCCGCGGCGCCGCCCCCGCCCAGTCAGCTGCCGGCGCCCCGATGACAGCGGCGCCGCTGCTCGCCTACGGGTTCGCCAAGCAGAACGGCGTCGTGCTGCTGGAGGTGGACGACCTGGCTCATGTCGGTCTGCGCGAAGGCGCCGATCCGATGGTGCTGGTGGAGGTGCGCCGCGCCCTGCGCAGGCCCCTGAAGGTGCAGGCCCTGTCGCGGACCGACTTCGAGCGGCGGCTGTCGGAGAGCTATGGCGGCGAGGGGCTGTCGACCGGCGCCGAGGACTTTGAACTCACCGGCGGCCTGGAGGGACTGGTCGACGACATCCCGGTCACCGCCGACCTGCTGGACGCCCAGGATGACGCGCCGATCATCCGCCTGATCAACGGCCTGATCGCCGAGGCGGTGCGGCTTGGGGCCTCGGACATCCACATCGAGTCCTTCGACGCCAGCCTGGTGGTGCGCTTCCGGGTGGACGGGGTCCTGCGCGAAGTGCTCAGCCTGTCGCAGCGTCTCGCCCCGTTGCTGGTCTCCCGCGTCAAGGTCATGGCCCGGCTGGACATCGCCGAGAAGCGCGTGCCGCAGGACGGGCGGATTTCGCTGTCCCTGGGGGGGCGCTCACTCGACGTCCGGGTCTCGACCCTGCCGTCGCGGGCCGGCGAGCGGGTGGTGATGCGGATCCTGGATCAGGCGCAGGCGGGCCTGGGCCTGGCCGATCTCGGCATGACGCCCTCGGTGCTGGCCACCTTCAGCGCCGCCCTGCGCGAACCCAACGGCATCATCCTGGTGACCGGGCCCACCGGCTCGGGCAAGACCACCTCGCTCTATGCCGGCCTTGGCGTGCTCAACGAGGCCAGCCGCAATATCCTGACCATCGAGGACCCGGTGGAGTACGCCGTGTCCGGAATCGGCCAGACCCAGGTCAACACCAAGGTCGGCATGACCTTCGCCGCCGGACTGCGGGCGATCCTGCGCCAGGATCCCGACGTGGTGATGGTGGGCGAGATCCGAGACGCCGAGACCGCCCAGATCGCGGTCCAGGCCAGCCTCACGGGCCACCTGGTGCTCTCGACGGTCCACACCAACGACGCCGTGGGCGCCATCACCCGGCTGCGCGACATGGGCATCGAACCCTTCCTGCTGGCCTCCACCCTGCGGGTCATCGTGGCCCAGCGCCTGGTGCGCCGCCTTTGCCAGGTCTGCCGCAAGCCCGAGCCGGCCGATCCCGCCTCAGCCCGCCTGGCCGGGGTCTGCGAGGGCGACACCCTCTATCGCGCCGCGGGCTGCCCGGCCTGCAACCAGACCGGCTATGTCGGCCGGATCGGGGTCTATGAGGCGGTCCGCATCGACGACCGCATCCGCCGGCTGATCAGCGAGAACGCCAGCGAGGACGAGATCGCCGCCATCGCCTTCGAAGCCGCGCCGGCCCTGACCCAGGAAGCCCGCAGCTATGTCGCGGCCGGGATCACCACTGTCGAGGAGGCGATCCGGGTCACCCGCCAGGAGACGGCGAGCGATGTCGGCGTTTGAGTACGACGCCCTCGATGGGGCCGGACGGATCCGCAAAGGGGTGATCTCGGCGGCCAGCGAGCGCGTCGCGCGCCAGGAGCTGGAGAGCCGCAAGCTGGTCCCCACCCGGCTGGCCCCGGCGCGCGCCGACAGCCGCGCCCGCAGCGGGCCGGCCCTGTTCGGACCCCGGCTCGGCGCCAAGGCCCTGGCCCTGGTCACGCGACAGCTGGCCACGCTGATCGCCGTGGCGCCGCTGGAGGAAGCCCTGCGGACCATCGCCCTGCAGGCCGACCGGCCCCAGGTGCGCCAGGTCCTGTCGACGGTCCACGCCGCGGTGCTGGAGGGCCACCGACTATCGGCGGCCCTCTCGCGGGAGCCGAAGTCGTTTCCGGCGCTCTACCGCGCCATGGTGGCGGCCGGCGAGAGTTCCGGCGCCCTGCCGTCGATCCTTCAGCGCCTGGCCGACCTGCTGGAGCGGGACGAGCAGGCGCGGGGCAAGGTGGTGACGGCCCTGGTCTATCCGGCCGCCCTGGCGGTCACCGCGGTCTCGGTGGTCATCGCGCTGATGACCTTCGTGGTGCCCAAGGTGGTCGAGCAGTTCGAGTCGATGGGCCAGACCCTGCCGCTGCTGACCCGGGTGGTCATCGTCATCTCTACCGGCATGCGCGACTGGGGCTGGCTGGCCCTGCTGCTGCTGATCGTCGGGGGAGGGCTGTTCGCGCGCGCCCTGCAACGGCCCGCCTTCCGCCTGCGGGTGGACGGCGCCCTCCTGACCCTGCCGATCTTCGGGAAGCTCATTGGCGACCTGCACGCCGCGCGCCTGGCGCGGACCCTGGCCACCATGATCAGCGGCGGCCTGCCCGTCCTGGAGGGCCTGCGCATCACCGCGCCCACCGTCCGCAACCGGGTGCTGCGGCAGGCCACCGAAGAGATGGCCGTCACCATCGAGGAGGGGGGAAGCCTATCGACCGCCATGCGCCGCGCCGACGTCTTCCCACCGCTGCTTATCTATATGACGGCCGGCGGTGAGAGCAGTGGCGGTGTCGACGTGATGCTGGAGCGCGCCTCGGAATACCTGGAGCGCGAATTCAACACCTTCACGGCCGTCGCGCTCAGCCTGCTCGAGCCGGTCATCATCCTGATCATGGGTGGGATCGTCACCCTGATCGTCCTGTCGATCCTGCTGCCGATCCTGCAGATCAACAACCTCGCCCTGTCCTGAAGGAACCTGCGATGGACATGCCTCGCCAAATCCGCCGTCCCCATGCCGAGGCCGGCTTCACCCTCCTGGAACTGATGGTGGTGATCGTCATCCTGGGGCTGCTGGCGACCGTCGTCATGGTCAATGTCCTGCCCAGCCAGGATCGCGCCATGAAGGAGAAGGCCCGCGCCGACATCTCGGTGCTGGAGCAGTCGATCGAGGGGTATCGGCTCGACAACTTCGCCTTCCCCACCAACGAGCAGGGGTTGCAGGCGCTGGTCACCCCGCCGGCCGGCATAACCCGTCCCGACCGCTACCGCGAGGGCGGCTATATCCGCCGCCTGCCGCAGGACCCGTGGGGCAATCCCTATCAATACGCGGTGCCGGGCGAGAAGGGGCGCTTCGACATCTATTCGTTCGGGGCGGACGGCCGCAAAGGTGGCGAGGGCGACGATGCCGACATCGGCAACTGGAGCTAGGCCTCTTTCCGAACGGGGCTTCACCCTGGTCGAGCTGATGGTGACCCTGTTCATCATCGGCCTGATCAGCGCGGCCGTCGTCATGACCGCGCCCGATCAGGGACCGACGCCGGGCGGGGAGGCCGAGGTGCTGGCCGCGCGGCTCAAGCGCGCCCAGGAGGAGGCGGTGCTGACCAACCGCGCCGTGGACGTGGCCGTCGATACAGTCGGCTACCGGTTCAGGGTCCAGGGCCGCGACGGCTGGACGCCGCTCACCACCGCGCCGTTCGAACCCGTCGCCTGGAGCCCGGGCCTGAAGGTGGCCGTCGTGGCCGCCGACGGCGCCCAGGGCGTTCGCTTCGATCCCACCGGGGTCGCCGGCGCCGCCCGCATCACCCTTTCGCGCGCGCCCCGCCAGGCCGGGGTAGCCGTCGACGACGCCGGGAATGTGAAGGTCGATGTCGCGCCGGGCTGAAGGCTTCACCCTCATCGAGCTGCTGGTGGCGCTGGCCGTGTTCAGCCTGGCGGTTGTCGCCCTGCTGAACCTGGCCGGCGAGACCACGCGCGCGGCGGTGGCCCTGGAGGAGCGGACCTTCGCCATCGTGGTGGCCGAGAACCGCGCGGTGGAGCTGCTCACCCAGCCCGAACTCCCCACCCTGGGCGAGGATCGCGGCGCCGAGACCGCCGGGGACCGGACCTGGGCCTGGACCCAGCAGATCAGCCGCACCGCCGACCCCGCGGTGCTCCGCATCGATGTCCGGGTGACCCGCGCCGACAGCGACCGCACCCTGGGCGAGGTCACGGTGTTCCGGGGGCGCGGATGAAGGGCTTCACCCTGGTGGAAATGCTGGTGGCCCTGTTCATCTTCAGTCTGCTGGCTGCGGCCGGCGTGACGGTGATGCGGTTCACTGTCGACAATCAGGTGGCCGTGCGCGGCCGCATGGACCGCCTGGGGGACATCCAGCGAACCCGCGCCCTGCTGAAGAGCGACCTGGAACAGGCCGCCCCGCGCCGCACGCGCGACGAGGCCGGCACCCCGGCGGCGGGACCCTTTGGCGGCGGTCCGCCGCCCGGCGCGTTGCTGGCCTTCAGCCGGCGGGGCTGGGACAATCCCGACCGAGCCGCGCGCGGCTCCCTGCAATATGTGGAGTACCGCGTCGAGGACGGCCGCCTGGAGCGGCGATCGCGACCGGCGCTGGATGGCGCGCGACTGGGCGAGCCGCAGCGGCTGATCGACGGCGTGCAGGCGGCGGATGTGGAGTTTCTCTCGCAGGGCGCCTGGCGTCCGACCTGGACCTCCTCGTCGAGCGTCCCCATGCCCCAGGTGGTTCGCCTGACCCTGACGCTCAAGTCGGTGGGCGAGGTGCGCCAATTGTTCCTGCTGCCGGGAGGCGCCTCATGAGGCGGCCAGGCGAGGAGGGGGTGGCGCTGCTGACCGTTCTGCTGCTGGTGGCGGTGATGTCGGCGCTGGCGGTGGGGGTGCTCGACGACATCCGGTTCGGCATCCGGCGCACCGCCAATGGAGAGGCCATCAGCCAGGCCCGCTGGTATGCGCTGGGCGCCGAGACCCTGGCGCGACGTCGCCTGGTGGAGCTGGCCGGCGACAATGCGCCCGTCGCCGCTGAATGGAACGGCCGGACCTTCACCTTCCCCATCGACGAGGGCACGCTGCAGGGCCGCATCAGCGACGGCGCGACCTGCTTCAACCTGAACAGCGTCGTCGACGGCGTGGGGGAATCCTATCGCCGCCGCGATCTGGGCGCCGCGCAGTTTACGGCGCTTCTGGAGGCGTTGCAGGTCGCGCCGCGGACCGCCGAAGCCTTGACCGGGGCTCTGGTGGACTGGATCGACAGCGACGCCCTGCGCGAGACCGGCGGCGCGGAGGACGAGACCTATGCGCGAGGGGCCAAGCCCTACCGCACCGCCGGCGCCCTGCTGGCGGAGGTCAGCGAGCTGCGGGCCGTCCACGGTTTCGATCCCGCGCTCTACGCCCGGGTCCGGCCCTTTGTCTGCGCCCTGCCGACCACGATGCTCTCGCCGATCAACCTCAACGCCCTGACCCCGCAGCAGGCGCCCCTGGTCGTCATGCTCACCGACGGGGCGGTCACCGTGGAGGCGGCGCGGCGCGTCATCGCCGGGCGCCCGGCGCAGGGCTGGTCGGAGGTGATGGCCTTCTGGCGCATGCCGCAATTGATCGACCTGCAGCCCTCGGCCGATGTGATCGCCCAGGTCGCTGTGCGGTCGCGCTTCTTCAACCTAGAGAGCGAAGTCAGCTATCGCGACGCCGTCGTGGTGGCGAGCGCGCTGTTTGAGCAGGACGCCGCAGGCGGAATTCGCCTTGCCGCCAGACGTTGGACGAACGACGAATGAGCAGAACCCGCATCGTCCTGGCGCCCCAGGGGGCCGACGCCGCCCCCCATTACATGATCGTCGATCGGGCGGGTGTGGTCGTCGCCCGCGGTGAGGCGCCCATCGGCGTCGGCCGGCCGGCCGAGCCCCTGCGTGAGGTCCTGGTGGTCCCGGGGTCGGAGGTCAGCACCCGTTGGCTGCATCTGCCGACCCGCAACCTGGCTCAGGCCCAGGCCGCGGCGCGCCTGCACCTGGCCGACCAGTTCGCCCTGGCCGACGAGAACCTTCACCTGGCCATCGGCCCGCTGGAGGAGGATGGGCACCGCCTGGTGGTGGTGGTGGCCAGGCGCCTGCTGCAGGTCTGGCTCGCCGACGCCGCCCTGCATGGCGTGGTTCCCGATGTTGTGCTTCCCGATCACCTGATGCTGCCAGCGCCCGCGGGGGAGGCGCTGTCGGCGGCGCCCCTCGGCGGCCTGGTGGCGGTGCGCGGACGGCGCATGGCCATGACCTTGGAGCCTGACCTGGTGGCCATTGTCCTGCAGGGCCGCGACGTGGTGATGCTGCAACAGCCTGAGGCGATCGAGGCGGCCCTGGCGGCCGGGGCGGCGGCCCCGCTCGTCAACCTGCTGCAGGACGAGTTCGACCCCGCCCGCGAGAGCCGGCTCGACTGGCGCAACCTGAAGCGGGCGGCGATCCTCGCGGGCGTCCTGGTTCTCAGCTTCCCGATCCTGTTCGGAGCCCAGGTCCTGCGCGACCACCTGGCCGCCGGCAGCTTGGAACGGCGCGCCACCCAGCAGGCGGCCACGGTCCTGCCGGCCGGCGCGGCGATCTCCGATCCCGCCGGCCAGACCCGTACGCGTCTCAACGAACTGCTGCTCGCCGCTGGCGGCGGGCCGACGGGCCTGGTGGCGAACCTGTTCTCAGCCCTCGAGACCATCGAGGGCGCCCAGCTGGAGAGCCTGGTGCTGGCGCCCGACGGCGCGGTGCGGGCGCGGATCAGCTACGGCCAGATATCCGATGTCGAACTGCTTCGCGCGGCCATGCGCGGGGCGGGAATCCCCATGCGGGACGAAGCGACCCAACAGGAAGGCCCCCGCGTGATCAGCGACGTAATCCTGGGAGCGCGCACATGATGGCGTGGTGGAACGGCCGGACCCGGCGCGAGCAGGTCCTGCTTGGCGTGATGGGCGCCTGCCTTGCGCTGGTGGTGCTGCTGTTTGGCGTCCTGCGCCCCCTGCAGGCCGCCGCGAGGGCCGCGTCAGAGCGACATGCGGAGGCGGTGCAGGACCAGGCTGAGGTCGCCCGGAATGTCGCGGCGATCGCCCGGCTGAAGGCGCCCGCCAAGGCCCCGCCCCGCCGGCTGCCCCTGGAAGCGGCGGTCAGCACCACGGCCGCGGCGGCTGGCATCGCCCTGGGGCGCGTGGAGGCCGATCCCTCGGGCGGGCTCCGGGTTTCGGCGCCGTCCGTCGCGCCCACCGTCCTTTTCCCGTGGCTGAGTCTGCTGCAGCGTGAGCATGGCGTGGCCGCGACCCACCTGGCCATCGTGAAGAACGACACGGGCGGCCTCACCCTGGACGCCACCCTGGAGAGGGCAGGGTCATGAGTCAGCTCCGTCTGGCCCAGATCTTCACGATCGCCCTGGCGCTGCTGCTGATCGGCCTGGCGCCGCTGCGGCTGGCCTTGGACGCCATGGGCGCCGCACGCCGTGGCCTCGCGGCCCGCGAGGCGAGCGGCACGATCTGGCGCGGGCAGCTGCAGGGCGCGCGCTTGGGCGGGGTCGAGCTCGGGGATGTGCGCCTGGGTCTCGATGTCGCCGGTCTGTTCCTGGGCGGCGGCCGGGTCTGGTTCCGCACTCAGGGGCCGATCTCGGCGAAGGGTGTGCTGCTGCTGTCCGGCAAGCGGGCGGGCGGGCGCAGCCTGGACGGGACCCTGCCGCTGGGCTTGGTGATCCCCAAGGCTCCGGTCCACGGGCGGCTTGGCCTGAAGGACGTGGACCTCGAGTTTCGCCACGGCCTCTGCCGCTCGGCCGGCGGGCGGGTCTCCCTCGACCAGCTGGCCCTTCCCGGAGGCGCGCCGCTCGCCCCGGCCCTCGTCCTGTCGGGCTCGCCGACCTGTCGCGGGGGCGCCGCCGTGATCCCCCTGAGCGGATTGGCCGACGGGGTGGCGATCGATGTGCTGATCCGGTTGGACGGCGCGGGCGGATACCGGCTGGAGACCGTGCTGCG
This sequence comes from Phenylobacterium sp., assembly GCF_030693625.1. GTDB lineage: Bacteria > Pseudomonadota > Alphaproteobacteria > Caulobacterales > Caulobacteraceae > Phenylobacterium > Phenylobacterium ferrooxidans. The sequence goes on along the minus strand of NZ_JAUYAF010000075.1, from coordinate 40,691 downwards.
GGCGACTAACCCCAGGTTCGCGGCTCTGGCGGCGCTCAGTGGGTTCGAGCGGACCATCGACGGGTTCCGGCGAGTGGACCAGGGACGTCTGGGCGGTGGCGAAGCGCCGCCCTAGGGTAGGCGCACGCCGCCCAAGGGGCCGTAGAGCCAGGTCAGCCAGGTTCCGGCCGCCAGGAATACGCCGAACGGCAGGCGCTGGTCGGCCGTGACCTTGCGCCCGGCCAGCAGGCTGGAGGCCACCAGGCTCAGACCGGCCAGCGAGGCCCACAACAGCGTGGTCGGCAGGCCTATCCATCCGACCCAGGCCCCGGCGCCGGCCAACATATAGGCGTCGCCGCCCCCCAGACCCTCGCGGCCGCGCAGGCGCCGATAGAGGGCGGCGATCGTCGCCAGGCTGAGAAATCCGGCCCCCGCCCCGATCAGGCTGTGCAGCGCCGCCTGCGTCCCCGAGGCCGCTGAGACCGCCAGTCCCGAAGCGACCAGGGGGAGGGTGACCACGCGGGGCAACCAGAAGTGCTCGGCGTCCAGCAGGCAGAGCAGGAGCAGTTGCCAGGCCAGCAGGGCGCCGGCCAGGGCCAAGGGGCCCGGATGAACGACGCCCGCCCAGACCGCCAGCAAGGCGCAGCCCACCTCCAGCAGCAGGTAGCGCCGGGCGATGGAGCTCCCACAGGTGCGGCAGCGGCCCCGGAGCGCAACGAAACTCAGGATCGGAACCAGGTCCAGGACGCCCAGCCGCCGACCGCAGCCGTCGCAAGCCGAACGCGCCGCGCCGACGGGCCTGCCGACCGGCAGGCGCAAAGAGATGAGGCCGATGAAGCTGCCGGCCACGGCGCCCAGCGTGGCGGCGAGCGCCGTCCAGCCCCAGTCAGGCAGGCTATGGGCGTCGAGGATCATCCCTGCCTGTCGAGAATTTGCCAGATGTCGTCAGGCGGCACCTGGAACAGCAGGCCAATCGCCCGCGGCGAGGCGCCCTCCGCGTGCAGCTTGCGGGCATAGTCGATCTGATGGGCCGTGAGCTGCATCCGACGCCCGGCCTCTCCCCGGCGACGGCGCGGGACCGGGGGCAGGGTCTGGCCCGCCTCGTGATCGGCCAGGGCGTCGACCAGGGCCAACAGGCCCGGCCGCGGCTCGAACCGCATCGGCTCCTCGGCCTCACGGGCCACGACGATGACAGCGCCCTTGCGAAACACCTCGCGCAACAGATGAACGACGGCGCCGGTGGTTTGCCCGAACACCTCCAGGCCATGGACGGCCAGTTCATCACGGGGCTTCAAGCGCGCGATCAGCCGCAAGAGGCGACGAAGCGCATCCGGCGTCATGGCTGGCTCCTCGACGACCACGTCGCAGGCCTGCTGCGCCAGACGCAACCGCTGGACCTCGGCGGACGGCGATTGCGGCCCTTCGACGATGATCCCGTAGCGCATTCTGTGGCGCCGTCTCCCTTGCGCGTCGGCCTTCGCAGGCCCGCAGCGGCTTGAAAAGCCAGCTATCCATCAGCCGCGCGACAGTTTCATGAATCTTTGCCTGCCGCGAGGTGGCGGTCACGCAGACATCACATTCCACCGAAGACTCCGCGGAGCCAGGTCGGTCGCAGGCATCCCTGCGGAGCCGCCACCGGGCGCCGCCTTTCATGACGCTTCCGTGTTTCTGCGGCGCATAGTCACATAAACTTCACAACGACCCAAAAGGGCGTATCCTGTGGTCAAGCCGGATTGAACCGGCCTCTTTTTAGGGAGAAGGCCATGCGTTCGTTATTGCTGGGGGCCGTCATCGCCGCCGTGAGCCTGGGCACCGCAAACGCCCAAGCGGCGAAGTCGGTCGCCGTCGCGGCCAAGGACGCGGCCGCTCACGCGACCAGGACAGAGCCCGCGACGCGGAAAGTCTTTGTTTGCGACAATGAAGACCTCACTCGCCGCTCATTCGCCCGCGCCTATGGCGCTGTCGAGTTTGTCACCGCCGAAGAAGCCGTGAAGTCCGACGCGGCCTGGAGCGGCGCAAAGTGCATGCGCAGTTCCGAACACATGCGTCTGAAGCGCCTGAAACTCGCCGCGCGCTGACCCGGCCAGCCGATGATGCAGGGCCGCCTGGCCTGCATCATCGGTTCAAGCCGAAGAGGCCAACGAGCTGCTGGCCGGCGAGATGAGCCATCGGGTCAAGAACCCGCTGACCATCGCGACATCCCTTACCGCCATCACCTCGCGCGTCAGGCGGTGGCGCCGTCGGATGTATGGCGGACCCGTTCGGCCATCACCTGGTGAGGGTAGGGGAAGCTCAGGCCGCGGGCCTGGAAGGCCTCCTTGACCCGTTTGACCAGGTCGAACCTCGTATCCATCCACTCGTCCGGCGTCGTCCAGCAGCGCAGAGACACGCTGACGCTGCTGTCGGCGAGGGCGGTGACCTTGGACCAGGGCGGCGGAGAGGACAGCACCCGCTTGTCCTCCCCGGCGATCGTCAGCAGCAGCTCCAGGGCGAGGTCGAGGTCGTCCTCATAGTCGACGCCAAAGACTAGGTCGATGCGCCGCCGCCCGGCCTGGGAAAGGTTGACGATCATGTCGCCAAACACCTTGCCGTTCGGCAGGTAGACCGTCAGCCCGTCAAAATCGAGCAGCCTGGTGTTGAAGAGATCCAGCCCTGACACCACACCCTGCCGGCCGTTCAACTCGACGCGGTCCCCGACGCGATAGGGTCTCTGCAACAGGATCATCACGCCGGCGGCGACGTTGCCCAGAGTACCTTGGAGCGCCAGGCCGATCGCCAGGGACGCGGCGCCGAGAACCGCCAGGACCGACGTCGTCTGCACCCCAAGCTGCTGCAGCACCGCGATCAGGCCGATGGCGATGATCAGGTATTTCACCAGGGCCGAGGCGAAGTCCGCCAGGGTCTTATCGGCCGGGGTGTGACGACTGAACCGCTCCATGCCGCGTTCGGTCACGCGGGCGACGCGCTTGGCCGCCCATAGGGTGATGGCCAGGATGACGATGGCCACGACGATGCGGACGGAGAACGAGGCGACCACGGCGGCAAGGCCCCGCAGCATCTCGGCATCTCCCGAGAAGGCGGCGTCCATCGCGCGCGTAAGTGGGGCGACGGGATCGGCCTTGGCGACTTCGGCGGGCATCAAGCGTCCTGGATGGGTCGGGTGGGGCTGTGCGGCGGGATCACTGGCCGGTCAGTTCCGGCTTCTCGTCGCGGTCGGTCGGTCGTGTCTGCAGGCCGCAGGAGGTCAGGATCCATCGCCAGCGGGTCCTTCACCAAGCCGCGCTCGATCGCCGTATAGGAGAAGGCCTCCTCCTGCCCGTCGTCCAGCAGTTCCGGCTCGCCGGTGATGGTGGCGTCCTGGTGGGGCTTGGGCGGCTTTTCAGCGGGCATGGTGTGTCCCTGTGGAGTTGGAGATACTTGGGTGATCGCGGCCTGGGACCCGCGTCACATGCAGCGCTAGGCGGCGACGGCCGCGCCCCGCGCCCAGGCCTGGCAGATGTCGTGAACGATCTCGGCGGCCGCCATGGCGCGGGCGCTTGCGGCGCCCGAGGCGCGTGTGCGCCCGTCGGGGGGGAAGGTCGCCCAGGACCAGCAACCGTCTGATATCGAGTGGGAGAAGCCGGCGGCGGTCGAGAGACTGAGCATGGTCCTGTGCGGCCTCGGCCGCCCTGTCTGGTGGACCGAAGTAACGGGGGGACGGACGGGCGGTTCCCACGCTTCCGCCCCGCGGCGGGCGGCTGAAGCCGCACCAGGCGGCCTCAGCCCGCCGGCCTACTTCTTGAAGGTCGCCCCGATGACGCCGGCGTCTGGCCCGTCGGGGCCGGCCGAGCGTTGCTCCTTCTCGGCCGTGCGCTTCGTGCCCTTGTCCGAAACCAGCCCCTTACGGTCGCCCAGGGGCTGGGCGGCGTTGGCCTCGCGGCCTGGTGTCTGCGGCTTGCTCATCTGCGTTCTCCTGAGGGTTCGCAGATGAAAGTTCCCGGCCCTCCCGGCAGTTCCGCAGCCAGGCGTCGGGAGAGCGTGGCTACTCGGCCAGGAAGGTTTCCACCTCGGCCATGAAGGCCTCAAGCCTGTCGTGGTGGACCCAGTGGCCGGCGCCCTCGAAATTCACCAGCCTGGCGTTGGTGAAGTGCTGGATGCGGCCGTCGATGACCGGATCCGACGCCCAGGACTCGGCGCCCCGCACCAGCAGCACGGGGGCGGTGATCTGGCCCCACAGGCGGTGCTGGTCGGAGTGACTGAGGCCGCCGACCCCGCCGCCGGCGTGGTTGTCGAACTTCCAGCTATAGGTCCCGTCTTCGTTCTGGTTGACGCCGTAGATGGTCAGGTGGCGGGCCTGTTCGGGCGAGAGGTGGGGGTTCTGCTCGGCCATGCGGGCGACCGCCTCGTCCAGGCTGGCGTAGCGGCGCGGCGTGCGGCCGGAGTTCTTGCGCCGGTCATCGATCCAGGCGCGTAGGCGCTCCTCCACCGTGCGCTTGGCCTGCTCGGCCATCACGGCCGGGGAGGGGCCCAGGCCCTCGATGGCGACGATCTTCTTTACGCTGTCGGGAAAGGCTCCGCAGTAGTTCAGCGCGATCCCGGCTCCCAGGGAATGGGAGATGATGGTCGCCGGCGCCATGCCCTTCTGATGGATGATCTGGGCGAGGTCGTAGAGGTAGGCCGCGTTGTCATAGCCGCCGCCCACCGCCCAGGCGCTGTCGCCGTGGCCCCGAAGATCCGGCGCGATCACGTGGTAGCGGTCGCGAAGCCGCGCGGCGACCCAGTCCCAGTTGCGGCAGTGGTCGCGGCCGCCATGGACCAGGACCAGCGGCGGGGCCGTCTCATTGCCCCAGTCGACATAGTGCAGACGCAGCCGCTGCGAGAAATAGAAGTGGGATGTCGGGCCTTCCATGGCGGTCTCCGTGCGCAGGAGGGCGAGCCTTAGCACGATGGCGCGCTCTGTCCGCCCTTCACCCCACGTGGGCGCTCGATCGTCAGGGACGTCGGGCGGCGGCGGCCTTGGACCAGTACTCGCGGAAGAAGCGCCGGGGATCGCTCTGGGCCTGGGTGGGCTGGCCAAAGACCAGGGTGTTGCGGGCGCTGAGGTCGTAGGCCGGCCAGGCGGGGGTCTTGGGATTGGCCGGTGAGCCCGTGGCCGCCATGGTCACCCAGGCCGAGGCGATCTCGTCGGCCAGCCGCAGGTTGTCGGCCGTGGGACCGGCCAGGGGGAAGCGGATGTCGTGCATCGAATAGGCGACGTCGATGCCGTGCACCGCGCCGTAGCGACCGCCGAAGGCCGGGCTGGGGCTGGCCCAGAGATAGGACCAGGTCGGCGCGCCGCCGGCCGCCAGCCGCCGCTCGAGCATGGTGTCGGCGCCCAGGCGGAAGGTGGTGTCGGAGTTGATGCGGGCGTTGATGATGAAGGCCGTCGCGGCCGGATCGTCATCGCGATAGGCCGACAGCAGCATGTCGGCGTCGGCGCCGACGCGGCGGTCCAGGTTCTTGCGGACCTCGTCCCACGCCATGTCGAACCGGGTCTCGCGGTAGGTGCGCTCATCCAGGGCGGTGGAGATCACCAGGGGAATGTCCAGCGACTCTGTGGGCGCGCCGGGGGTGAAGGGATGGTGCGGGATCGCATCGCCGATCAGGGGGGCGAAGGACCTCGGGGCCTCGCCGCGCGCCCGGTCCTCCGCCTCCACCTCGGCCTGGGCGGCCAGCAGGGTGGCGAAGGGGACAGCCCGCAATTCCTTGATCTGGTCCGCCCGCAGGCCGAGCTGGCGCAGCAGCAGGTCCGCGGCCTTGGCCCCCTGTTCGCGGGTCATGGCGGTCAGCCGCGATCCGCTCATCACGCCGGCGCTGGAGAACAGGCCCTTGGCCCCCGGCATGGCCAGCAGGTGGCTCACCTTCGCGCCGCCGCCGGACTGACCCACGATCAGGACGCGGGACGGATCGCCGCCGAAGGCCTCGACATTGCGCGCCACCCACCGCAGCGACGCCACCAGGTCCTGCATGCCGGCCGCGCCGGAGTCGGCCAGCGGGCCCTCGTCGCCGAGATAGAGATAGCCCAGGGCGCTGAGGCGGTGGTTCACCGTCACCACCACGCAGTCGCCGAAGCGGGCCAGCATCTCGCCGTCGCCGCCGGGATTGTTGCTGGAGCCGCCATAGAAGCCGCCGCCGTGGAAGCGCACGATGACAGGCTTCCGGGCTCCCGGGCTGGGGTCGGGCGTCCAGAGGTTCAGCACCAGGCAGTCTTCGCCCATGCCGCCGGGCTGGACATCGTTGAGGATCAGGTCGGCATAGGCGTGGCGCCGGTCGCCGGGGATCTGGGGCGCGATATTGCCATAGTCGAGGGCGTCGCGGACCCCGGCCCAAGGCTCCACGGGCTGCGGCGGCAGGAATCGGTTCGCGCCGGAGGTGTCGGCGCCGTAGCGCAGGCCCTTGAAGACCGAGATCCGGCCGGATCTCAGCCCTCGCACCTTGCCCTCCGTCGTCTCGACGATGGGGAACAGCTTGGCCTCGGCGCTTCGCACGGCGCCCAGGGTCGGGTGGTCAGGGCTGGTCATGATCTGCTCCAGAGCTAGCGTCAGCGACACCGATCTTCGCACACAGCTGAAGTCGATTCCAATAGGCGGAATACTGTTCCGTCATGCGGAACGTAAGCCTGGCGCTGGGCGTCTCGAAGCGCGCGGGAGCGAGACGGCAGGCCGCGTCGGACCAGGTCCTCAATGTCCTCACCCTGACAAATCTCAACGGCGACCGAAGACTGTCATATGGCCGTCACCGCCACGACACGGCTTGGAGGCAACGCTGCGATTGTCGCTCCGGGCCGCCGGAGCCGGGAGTGCGCAATGGCTCGATCAGCATGGTTTTCCGCCGCGGTGGCCCTTGGCCTCGGCGTCACCCTGGCGGGGTGCGGTGAAAAGACGCCGGTGGCCGACACCGGCGACTGGCGCAGCGGGATCAAGGAGATCCGCATGGCTGTCAGCGGAAGCAATGACGATCCCAGGATCGTCAAGCGACGGAGCACCTATCGCGCGCGGCTGAGCGAGGCCATCGGCCTGCCGGTCAAGCTGTACGAGAGCTCCGACTACAACGGCGTGATCCAGGCCCTGTCCTCCGGCCAGGTCGACCTGGCCCAGATGGCCGGCGGCGGCTACGCCAATGTCGACGCCCAGATCGGCCCTCTCGCAGCCCCGATCCTGACGCTTCGTCAGGCGGAGGGGGGCACTGGCTACTACTCGACCATCGTCGTCCGCGCCGACAGTCCGATCCGCACCCTGGCCGACATGAAGGGGCGCTCCCTGGGGTATGTGGATTTCAACTCCACCTCCGGCTACCTCGTGCCCCGCGCCAGGCTGCGCGATGAGGGGATCGACCCGGACACCTATTTCGGCAAGACCTCCTTCGCTGGCGGCCATACCCAGGCGGTGATGGCCCTGGCCAACGGCCAGTTCGACGGGGCGATCCTGCAGGCCAGCGGCGGCGACCCGGTGAATGGCTTCAGCCGAGGCGCGCTGCACACCATGGCCCGCCGCAAGCTGGTGGACCTGAAGGACTTCCGCATCATCTGGACGGCCGGACCCATTCCCAGCGAGGCCTTCGTGGTCCGCACCGACCGGCCGCAGCCGCTGATCGACACCGTTCGCGGCACGATGGGCGCGCTGCCCTATGACGAACCCGACCTGTGGGTGGACGTCGGACAGCTGGACGGGTCGGCCTACACCTCGGTCACTCGCGAACACTACAAGGACGTCATCGCCCTGCGCGCCGCCGACATCGCGCAGCGCCGCGGACAAGGAGGCCGGCCGTGAGGAAGATCCTGCTGGCGGTCTCCGCCCTGGTCCTGGTGGCGGCCGCGGACAAGGCGCCGGTCACCAGCCTGCGCATCGCGGCCGTCATGCCGACGGCGGGCCCCTGCGCGCCGCTGGACGCCACCGCGCCACCCGGCGAGAAGGCCTATTACGATCATCTCGCCAAGCGGCTCGACGTGAAGGTGTTGAAGTGTCCGGTGGCCGACCCGTCGGCCGCGGCCGCGGCGCTGGCGGCCGGCAGCCTGGACATGGCCCTGCTGGATCCAGTGAGCTTCGCCCCGGTGGCGGGCACGACCCGCGCCATCCTCACCATCCGCCCCGAGGGCGGCCTGAACCGAATTCCGGTGGTCGTGGCGGCGCCGGCGGCCGGTCCCGTGAAGAGCCTGGAGGACCTGCGGGGCAAGACCCTGGCCTTCGGCGGATCGATGCCGGCCGCGCGAGCCCTGCCCAGCAAGGTTCTCGCCGACCGAGGATTTGGGGCTGACGTCTTCAAGGCCGAGATGACGGCGGCCGACGCCGCCGACGCGCTCGGCAAGCTGCGGTCCGGGGAGGCTGACGCCATCGTCCTGCACGCGGCGGCCTGGCAGCGGCTCTGCATGCCCGACGATCCGAAGGCCGGGCCGCTTTGCAGTGACCTCAAGGTTCTGCTGAAGGCGCGCCCCCAGGCCGCTCAGGCGATCGTCGTGCGCAAGGACATCGCCAACGAGACCCGTTACCGCCTGATCGGCATCCATATGCCGATGCACCTGGAGAACAGGGCCGCCTTCACCTGGGCCTCCTCCTGGGCGCTCAAGGCCGCCGAGTTCGAGCCCACCGAGGCCCTGGCCCTGGTGGCCACGCGATGACGGCCGTGGCCGAGTTCGAAGCGCTGCGCCGGCGAACCCTACGCCGCCAGCGCCTGGAGGCCCTGGTCGGCCTGCTGATCTTCTCGGCCATCCTGCTGATCTCGTTCCAGCGCAGTCAGTTCTTCTCCTCCGATATCGGCGGCGACCCCTTGGGGCGGATCGGTGACTTCTTCAATCGAATGATCCCGGACCTGAAGGGCGATGTCCTGCTTGAAGACCGCAGGACGACCGGCTCCATGGCCTGGTGGTTCTGTGACCTGCCGGTCTGGCTGAAGCTGGGCTGGCAGACCGTGGAGATGGCTATCGTGGCCACGGTTCTCGGCGCGATCGGCGGCCTGTTCGCCTCGTTCCTCTGCGCGCGAAACCTGATGCCCATTGCGGCGGTGCGCTTCACCGTGCGGCGGACTCTCGAGGCGATCCGAACCTTGCCGGACCTGGTGCTGGCGCTCCTGCTGGTCGCCGCCTTCGGGGTCGGCCCGCTGGCCGGGGTCATCACCCTGGCCATCTCCACCATGGGGGGGCTCGGCAAGCTGTTCGCCGAGATCAATGAGGAGGTCGACGCTCGGCAGCTGGAAGCGATGGAGGCGTCGGGCACCGGCCTTATCCGCAAGATCCGCTACGGGGTGATCCCCCAGGTCCTGCCCAACTACGCCTCCTACGCCCTGATCCGGCTGGAGGGGAACCTGGGCGGCGCCGCGGCTCTGGGTATCGTGGGGGCGGGCGGCATCGGCATCGAGCTGCAGCGGGCCATCACCTACACCGAGTTCGACACCTACCTGGCGATCCTGCTGCTGATCGTCGGCATGATCTTCCTGATCGACATGGCGTCCGAAGCCATTCGCCACCGTCTGATCGGCCTGGGGGAAGCGCGATGACCCGCGAGAATCACGCCCGCGCCCTGCTGCTCGCGCCGCAAGCCATGCGCGCCAGTGGGACCGCGCGTCTGCAGCGCATGGGACTGGTCGTGCTGGGAGTCGCCGCCTTCGTGGCCATGTGCATCGACCTGGAGCTGGCCCCCGAGGCCATGCTGGCCGGAATGGACAAGTTCGGCCAGCTTGCCGCCGGAGCCTTCCCCCCCAGCGACGGTGGCGATCTGCCCCGCATTCTCAAGGCCCTGGCCGAGACCTTCGCCATGGCCTTCGCCGGCACGGTGCTGGCCGCGCTGGCGGCTCTGCCCCTGGGGATGCTGGGCGCCAAGACAGTGGTGGGGCAGCCTGTGCTGCACTTCGCCTTCCGCCGGGTGCTGGACTGGTTCCGGGGCGTCCCAGCGCTGGTTTGGGCCCTGATCCTGGTCTCGGCCTTCGGGCTTGGTCCCTTCGGCGGCGTGATCGCCCTGGCGCTCGCCGATGTGCCGAGCCTGGCCAAGCTGTTCTCCGAGGCGATCGAGAACGGCGACGAAAGGCCCCTGGAGGGTGTCCGTGCCGCTGGCGCCTCGCCCCTGATGGTGCTGCGCTACGGCCTCGCCCCGCAGGTGACGCCGATCATGGCCAGCCAGGTGCTGTTCTTCCTGGAGAGCAACTTCCGCAACGCCGCGGTGCTGGGCATCGTCGGAGCCGGCGGGATCGGGTTCGAGCTGGAAGAGCGCATCCGCATCTTCGCCTTCGACCAGGTCTTCTTCATCATCGGCCTCTACATGATCTGCGTCGCGGCCCTGGACACCGTCTCCCAGCAGCTCAGGAAGCGGCTGGCCTGAAGGCCGGAAACGAGCCGTCCAGCGGGGCCGAGGCGTCGAGGCCGACGGCCACGGTCCCCCAGGCGCAGGCGTGGGCGAGCGCCGCCTGCATGTCCGCGCCAGCCGTCAGGGCCTCGAGCAGGCCGGCGGCGAAGCAGTCCCCGGCGCCCGTGGCGTCCACCACCGTGGCCGGCCGCGGCGTAGCCCGCAGGATGCGCCGGCCGTCATGGGCCGTGACGCCGTGACCGCCGCGGGTCAGGACCATCCAGCTCAGCCGCTCACCCACCTGGGCCCGTCCGGCGGCGAAGGGATCGGCCAGGGTGGCGACATCGCAGTCGTCCATCGAGGCCACCAGGACATCGCAGGGGCCCGCGAATCCGCCTGCCGGCCAGTGGGCCACCACGGGACCCTGGCAGGCCGCCGCCCAGGCTTCCGCCCCTGGGTAGGGCGCGCGGACATAGAGGCCGTCGAACGCCGCGTCGGGCTCGGGCGGGGGCAGGGTCGGCGGCTTGGCCGGCTCGATATCCAGGCCCAGGACCAGGCGCTCGCCGCCGGGCTCGATCAGGATCAGGGTGGTGCGGCTGGCGCCGTCCCTGCGAAGGACGTGGCGGGTGTCCAGGCCGGCGGCCCGGACCCGGGCCAGGCAGGCGTCGCCATCGGCGTCGGCCGCCACGACTCCGGCGACCGCGACCTGATGGCCCGCGCGCGCCAGGGCGACGCCGGCGTTCGCCGCGCCACCCCCCAGCCGTCCGGCCAGGGCGCCGTCCAGGCTCTTGCCCAGCAGGCGGCCGCCGGACTCCAGAGGCCCGCTCAGCCGCACCGGCCGGTCCAGGGCCAGGGCGCCGATCACCAGGAAATCGGCCATCAGACTCTCCGCGATCCTGACACCATAACGTGAACCGGTGACGCGGACGCGACGCCGACAAATCGCCCCTTGGTCCAGCGCCCCATCGCCCCGCCGTCACGTCCGGGTCACGGCGCGCCGCTAGCGTCTGCCCATAGGTCTGTACCTGGAGGTCCGATGCTCGAACTGCATGGCGTCAGCAAGCGCTTCGGCGACACCCTGGCGGTGAACAGCGTGTCGTTTTCCTGCAAGCGAGGTGAGCTGGTGGGGATCATCGGCCGGTCGGGGGCCGGCAAGTCGACCCTGCTGCGGCTCATCAACCGCCTCAGCGACCCGAGCGAGGGCAAGGTCACCTGGGACGGCGATGACGTCAGTCACCTGAAGGGTGCGCCCCTGCGCAAGTGGCGCCGCCGCTGCGCCATGATCTTCCAGCAGTTCAACCTCAGTCCCCGCCTGGACGTCATCACCAATGTCCTGGTGGGCGTTGTGGGCGAGCGCCCTCTGTTCAGTTCGCTGATCAAGTTCTTCCCCGCCTCCGACCGGGCCCGCGCCATCCTGGAGCTCGACGCCCTGGACATGGCCTCCGCGGCCCTGCAGCGGGCGGGCACCCTGTCGGGCGGACAGCAGCAGCGGGTCGCCATCGCGCGCGCCATGCTGCAGGATCCCGACCTGGTCCTGGCTGATGAGCCCGTGGCCTCCCTCGACCCGGTCAACGCCGAGGTGGTCATGGAGGCCCTCCAGAAGATTTGCCGGGAGCGCAACGTCCCGGTGATCGTCAACCTGCACAGCCTCGACATCGCGCGGCGCTACTGCACCCGGGTGATCGCCATGGCCAAGGGCGCCGTGGTGTTCGACGGTCCGCCGAGCGCGCTCACCCCCGCGGTGCTGGACCGCGTCTATGGCGGCCGTACCAGCGCCCCGGAACCCTTCAGCGTCGTGGCGGCCGCCTGATGAGGCTGCGTCTGGCCGATCGGCCGCTCGAGGACGGTTACCTCTATTTCGACCGCTATGTTCACCAAGAGCCGGCCGAGGCCCGCGATAGCGCGGCGCCGGTGGTGCACAAGGACGCCCAGGTGCACGACTCGATCCTGGGGCCCTGGACCCGCGTCGGGGCCCGCACCAGCTTTTCTGAAGTCTCGATGGGCGCCTACAGCTACATCGTCAACGACGCCTCGGCCAACTATGCGGAGATCGGCAAGTTCTGCTCGATCGCCCGGGACGCACGGCTCAACCCCGGCAACCACCCGACCTGGAAGGCCGCGCTGCACCACTTCACCTACCGCACCCGCTCCTACGAGCTAGGCCCCGAAGATGATCACGACTTCTTCGAGTGGCGGCGGTCGCACACCGTGACCCTGGGCCACGACGTCTGGATCGGCCACGGCGCCACCGTCCTGCCGGGCGTCAGCATCGGCACCGGCTCGGTGGTGGGCGCGGGCGCTGTGGTGTCCAAGGACGTGCCGCCCTTCACCATCGTCGGCGGGGTTCCCTCCAAGCCGATCCGTGAGCGCTTCCCCAAGGCGGTCCAGGATGGTCTGCTGGCGGTTTCCTGGTGGGACTGGAGCCATGAGCGCCTCGCCGACGCCATCGACGACTTCCGCGACCTCGACGCCGACGCCTTCGTCGAAAAGTACGCCTGAGGCCGGCATGCTTGTGCTCGTGGTCGGGCCCTCTGGGGCCGGCAAGGACACTCTGCTGGACGGCGCCCGGGCGGCGCTCGACGGCGATCCTGAATTCGTCTTTCCCCGCCGCGAGATCACCCGCCCGGCCGAGGCGGGCGGCGAGGACCATGACCCCGTCGATGAGGCCCAGTTCGTCGCCCGCGAGACCGCCGGCGGCTACGCCCTGACCTGGCGCGCTCACGGGCTGGCCTATGGAATCCCGGCCGAGATCGCCGACGACCTGGCCCTCGACCGCACCGTGGTCGTCAATGTCTCGCGCGCCGTGCTGGACGCGGCCCGGGCCAGCTTCGGCGCCCTGAGGGTGCTGGTGGTGACCGCAGATCCCGAAATCCTGGCCCACCGGCTGTCACAGCGGGGTCGTGAGAGCGCGGCCGACATCGCACAGCGCCTGGCTCGCGCCGAGGCCATACCGGTCACGGGCGACGATGTGATGGTGGTTCAGAACGACAGCACGCCACAGGAGGGCGTGGCCCGCTTCCTGGCCGCCCTCAGGCGCTGAAGCTGAACCGCTCCAGGATGAGGAACCGCGCCTGGCGGTCGTCCTGCTTGAAGACCGCCACGCCGTCGAACAGGTGCGGCCCGGTCTCTTCCATGAAGTGATCGCGCAGCACGGCCAGGACGCGGGTGCGGACGGCGTCGTCGCGGATGGACCCGGTGAGGGTCATGTGGAAGCGGAAGTCCTCGAGGACATGGGGATAGCCCCATTCCACCAGGCGCGCGTCCTGCTCCGGGGTCAGCGGAGCCTTGCGGCGGCGCGCCAGGTCGGCGTCCGACAGCGGCGCGCGGAAGGTGTCGAAGTCTCGGACACAGAGGGCGTGCAGGGCCTGCATCTCAGGCGAGGGCTGCTGGAGCTGGAAGGCCAGGAACCGGCCAAGGGCGGCGGGCGCGATCGGGACCTCGAAGGGGGCCAGGTCCGCGGCCCGTCGCCCGACCGCCGCCAGCAGTTCGGCCTCGCCGCGCCCGGGCGCGAGTTCGAAGGGCGCCTTGAGCGTCCCGTGGAAACCGTAACCGCGAGGGTCTTGCGTCAGGGCGTCCAGGTCCAGCGCGTCGAGGCCGGGCAGGGGACGGCGTGACGGCGCGGCGCCGGTATAGGCGTCGGCGCCCAGCCAGGCCGACGCCTTGTCCCACAGCCGCGTGCCGGCCCGTGGGGCGTAGTAGATCGCGTAGCGGGCGGTCATGCGGTCCGCTGGCCCCGCAGCCAGACCTCGGTGGGGACCGGCCATCCGGCAGAGCGTCGCGTGACCCGGACGATGTCGGCGCGCTGGCCCGGCGCGATTTCGCCGCGGTCGTTCAGGCCCAGGCTGCGGGCCGGGTTGGCCGCGACGGTGGCCAGGGCCCTCTGCGGCGTCCAGCCCATGTCGTCGATCAGCATGAAGGCGGAGCGGAGCATGGAGAGGGGCACGTAATCCGAGGCCAGGATGTCGAGAACGTCGTGCTCAGCGCACTCACGGGCCGACAGATTGCCAGAGTGCGAGCCGCCGCGCACGAAGTTCGGCCCGCCCATGCAGATGGCCATGCCAAAAACCTTCGACTTCAGCGCGGCCTCAAGGGTGACGGGGAACTCGGCGATGACGCAGCCGTCGTCGTGGGCCTCCTGCACATGCTCCAGGGTGGCGTCGTCGTGGGCGCAGATCGGCACGCCGTACTCGCGGGCGAAGGCCACCACGCTGCGGCGGTTGGACTGGGCCACCGAAGGGTCACGACCGGCATGGCGCCGGGCCATCATCTCGTCGATCTCGGTCTCGCTGCGGCCAGCGGCCACCATGCGGATTTCAAGGGCGGCCACGTTGGAGGTCTGCCGCTGGCCGGGGGTGTGGTCCATCACCGACAGCAGTTTCAGGCGGGGATTGTCGGCGTGGGGTTCCAGCAGGGTCAGCAGCTCGGGATTGGTCACCTCGCAGCGCAGGTGCAGCAGGTGCTCGGCGCGCAGGGCGCCGTCAGCCTGGGCTGCATCCATGCCGGCGATCATGGGGCCGAGGGCTTCCTTGCGGTCGAGACCTTCCTTGCGGCCGTGCAGGCTCAGGGAGTCCAGCACGGTGGTGATGCCGGCCGAGGCGCACTGGCCGTCGTGGGCCAGGGCCGCGCCATAGGCGTCCCACAGGGCGCCGGGACGGGGCTGGTAGTGCTTTTCCAGGTTGTCGGTGTGGATATCCACGAGACCGGGAACGAGCCAGTCGCCGCCCCAATCGTGGGCGTCGGCCGACGGGCTCTCGCGAGCCTCGACAGCGAGGATCACCTCGTCCCGCACCACCACCTCGCCGCGCACCAGGCCCTGGGGCGTGACGATATTCTGCGAGAAGATGCGCTGTTCCATGATCAGGCGGCCGCCTTGAACTCAGACACCCCGAACAGACGGGTGGCGACGGCGTCGCGGACGTCATGGTCGTGGAAGATGCCGATCATCGCCGCGCCCCGGGCCAGCGCCTGCTGGATCAGGGTCACCACGATGGCGCGGTTCTCGGCGTCCAGGGAGGCGGTGGGTTCGTCCAGCAGCATGACCGGATAGTTGCGGATGAAGCTGCGGGCGATGTTCACGCGCTGCTGCTCGCCGCCGGAGAAGGTGGCGGGCGGCAGCTCCCAGTGGGCCCGCGGCAGACGCAGGGCCGAGAGCAGGGTCTCGGCCCGGTCCTGGGCCTCTTCCGTGGAGACGCCATTCTCCAGCAGCGGCTCCATGATCAGCTGCAGGGTGGAGATGCGCGGGATCACCCGGAGGAACTGGCTGACATAGCCCAGCGTGCGGCGCCGCACGTCCAGAACCTGGTGCGGCAGGGCCTGGGTGATGTCCACATAGGCGCCGTCGTGGAGGACGCGCACTGAGCCCTGGGTCGGCAGATAGTTGCCGTAGATGGAGCGCATCAGGGTGGACTTGCCGACGCCGGACTCGCCGGCCAGCACCACGCATTCGCCGGGAGAAACCTCCAGGCTCAGGCGCTCGAAGACCGGAATGGACGCAGAGTCGGCGTTGTGGAGGACGAAGGTCTTGGCCAGGTCCTCGACGACGATGAGGGGGAGGGTGCTCATGGTGTGACCTAGATCTGCAGGACGGAGG
This sequence comes from Phenylobacterium sp., assembly GCF_030693625.1. Taxonomy (GTDB): domain Bacteria; phylum Pseudomonadota; class Alphaproteobacteria; order Caulobacterales; family Caulobacteraceae; genus Phenylobacterium; species Phenylobacterium ferrooxidans. The sequence goes on along the minus strand of NZ_JAUYAF010000075.1, from coordinate 24,833 downwards.
AGACGAGGAGCTGGCTGTAGGGATGCTGGGGATCGTCCAGCACCTGGTCGGTGAGGCCGGTCTCCACGACGAAGCCGTTCTTCATGACGATCAGCCGGTCGGCCATCAGGCGGGCCACGGCCATGTCGTGGGTGACGATGATCACGGCGAGGCCCAGGTCGCGCACCAGCTCGCGCAGCAGGTCCAGCAGGCGGGCCTGGACCGAGACGTCGAGACCGCCGGTGGGCTCATCCATGAACACCAGGCGGGGCCCGTGGATCAGGTTGCGCGCCACCTGGATGCGCTGCTGCATGCCGCCGGAGAAGTTGCGCGGCTTGTCGTCGATGCGGCGGGTGTCGAGCTCGACGCGCTCAAGCCACTCGATGGTGGCCGCGCGCATCTGGCCATAGTGCCGGTTGCCCAGGTTCATCAGCGGCTCGGCGACATTGGCGCCGCCGGAGACCCGCATGCGCAGGCCGTCGCGGGGGTTCTGGTGCACGAAGCCCCATTCCTCGCGCTGCATGCGGCGGCGGTCGGGTTCGTTCAGACCGTAGATGTCGGTCAGGCCAAAGCGGCTGGTGTCGAACTCCACCTTGCCGGCCGAGGGCGGGAGCTTGCCCGAGATGGCGTTCAGCAGGGTGGTCTTGCCCGAGCCGCTCTCGCCCACGATGCCCAACACTTCGCCGGGCCGCAGTTCGAAGGACACATTGCGGCAGCCCACCACGTGGCCGTAGGACTTGGTGAGGTCGGTGACCCGCAGCAGCGGCGCGGCCTGGGTCATTCCGGAGGCCGCTTGCGGCCGGGTCATCACGTCGGCATCCATCACGCCGGCTCCTTGTCGAGGGCGGCGAGCTGGTGGCCCGCCATCGGGCCGGCGTGGCCGGCGGCGCGGCGTTCAGCGCAGAAGTTGCTGTCGGAGCAGACGAACATCCGCTCGCCGGAGTCATCCAGGACCACCTCGTCGAGGTAGCTCTCCTGCGCGCCGCAGAGGGCGCAGTCCTCTTCCCAGGTCTGGGTCTCGAAGGGGTGATCCTCGAAGTCCAGGCTGCGGACGTTGGTGTAGGGCGGCACGGCGTAGATGCGCTTCTCGCGCCCGGCGCCGAACAGCAGGATGGCCGGGTTCTGGCCCAGCTTGGGATTGTCGAACTTGGGGATGGGCGAGGGGCTCATCAGGTAGCGCTCCTCGATCATGGTGGGATAACCCACCGTCGAGGCGATGTAGCCGTGGGCGGCGACGCTCTCGTAGAGGGAGACGTACTGCAGGCCGTATTCCTCATAGGCGTGCATGGCGCGGGTCTCCGTCTCGCGGGCTTCCAGGCCGCGCAGCGGCTCGGGCTGCGGCACCTGGAAGACCAGGACCTGGCCCTCGGTAAGACCCTTTTCCGGGATGCGGTGGCGGGTCTGGATGATGGTCGCCTCGCCGGTCTCCTCGGTGGTGGCCACGTCGGCCACCTGGGCGAAGAAGCGGCGGATCGAGACGGCGTTGGTAGTGTCGTCGGCGCCCTGGTCGATGCACTTGTAGACATCGTCAGGACCGATGATCGCCGCGGTCAGCTGGATGCCGCCCGTGCCCCAGCCATAGGGCACCGGCATTTCGCGGGACCCGAAGGGCGCCTGGTATCCGGGGATGGCCAGGGCCTTCAGGATCGCGCGGCGGATCATCCGCTTGGTCTGCTCATCCAGGTAGGCGTAGTTGTAGTAGCGCTCGGGCTCATTGGGACGCGCGGTCATTCGGCGGCTTCCTTCATCGCAGCCGCGCGCTCGGCATAGTCGCGGCGCTGGCGGCGGATCAGTTGCAGGTCGGCCTGGAAGTCGACGTAGTGCGGCAGTTTCAAGTGCTGCACGAAGCCGGAGGCCTCCACATTGTCGGAGTGGTAGAGGACGAACTCCTCGTCCTGGCAGGGGGCCGAGGCCTCGCCGGCGGCCGCGTCCCGCAGGGCCCGATCGACGATGGCCATGGACATCGCCTTGCGCTCGCAGTGGCCGAAGGTCAGGCCGTAGCCGCGGGCGAACTGCGGGGCGGTGTCGACGCCGCCGCCGTAGGTGGAGATCATCTGGCACTCAGTCAGGGTCAGCTCGCCGATCTCGATGGCGAAGCCCAATTCGTCGGGAATGAACTCCACGGCGACCTCGCCCAGGCGGATCTCGGCGCAGAGCGGGTGGGTCGAGCCCCAGCCGCGCTGCGAGGAGTAGGCCAGGGAAAGCAGGAAGCCTTCGTCGCCACGGGCCAGGGCCTGCAGGCGCTGATCGCGGCCGGCCGGGAAGGCCATCGGCTCGCGCGTCAGGTCGAAGGGCGCGGGCGCCTCGTCGGTCTGGGTGTCGGGCTCGAGCAGGTCCTCGTGGGCGAAGACCGAGGCGATGGTGGCCATGGGATAGGCCTGGGGCTCCTCTGCCTCCAGGGCGCGGTCCACCGAGGTCTCACCGTTGGCGGCGAGGGTGAAGTCCAGCAGCCGGTGGGTGTAGTCGAACGTCGGGCCAAGCACCTGGCCGCCGGGGATGTCCTTGAACGCCGCCGAGATCCGCCGACGGACGGCCATCTGACCGGTCTCCACCGGCAGGGAGGCGCCGAAGCGGGGCAGGGTGGTGCGATAGGCCCGGGTCAGGAAGATGGCTTCCGGCAGGTCGCCGCGCGCCTGCTTGACGGCCAGGGCCGCGAGGTCGCGGTCATAGCAGGAGCCCTCGCTCATCACCCGGTCGACGGAGAGCGAGAGCTGCTCGCGGATCTGATCGGTCTCGATCTCCGGGATGGCGACGTCGCCCCGGCGATCCTCGGCGAGCCAGCGGTGCGCGTTGGTGATCGCCCGCTCGCCGCCCTTAACTGCCACATAGGCCATGTCAGTCTCCCTTGATGGTGATGCGCGTCGAACGCGGCAGCGCGGTCACGCGGTCGCCGGCGACGAAGATGAAGTCCACGCCGAACTGGAACTGTTCGTGGTTGGCCTGGACCTGGGCCCAGAACCCGTCGGGCAGGCCCGCGAGGGCCAGGGTCATTTCGGTCTTGATGCCCGGACCGGTGAGCACGACCTGCGGGCCGCCCTCCAGGGACGGCAGCTGGATGACCAGGGTGGTGGAGCGATCGGGGTACTTGGCGTCGCCCATGTTGAAGGCGGTGAGCGCCGGGGCCGATGCGATGTCCGTCACGAGGGCGAAGGCCGCGGCCATCGGATCCCCGGTGAGCGGCGGGCCGCAATGGAACCGGATCCAGCCCTCGGCGAGCCCACCGCGCAGGCGCGGGTCAAGCCAGATCAGGGTCTCGAAGTCGAAGAGGGTCAGGGCGACGGCGCCGGCGGCGCGGTCCAGGCCCTGGGGCGCGTCGGGGGCGAAGGCCAGGTCATGAATGACGCCCGGACGGGCCATGCATTCCATCACCTTGCGGAAGACGGCCTGGCTGCCCCGCGTGGGGTCGGGGAAGGCCGGCGCGATATCGGCGAGATCAAGGACGGCGGACATCAGCCGGGGCTCCGGGTGCGAACCATGGTGAAGAAGTCGACCTTGGTGGCCGCGGCCTTGCGGGCGGCGGTGTCGCGGCGCTCGTCCTGGGTCCGGGCCAGCTTGGCGATGACGGCGCCCTCGACGGAGGGGCGCAGGTCGGCCGACTGCATCATGGCGTCCACCGCCGCGGCGATCTCCGCATGCCTGCGATCGCGGCCGGCCACGTAGCCGATCCCGGTCTCGCCGCTGTCGAGCCGAACCGCGGCGCGGGTCACGGTCATCTCGCCGAGGTTGAAGGCGTCGCCGGAGCCGCCCATGCGGCCGCGCACCAGGACCATGCCGATCTCGGGGCTGCGCAGCGCCCGGTACTCCGGCGGCGAGGCCAGGCCTTCCCAGGCGGCGAGGACTTCCTTCGGCTGCGCCTTGGCGAGGATGGAGAGCCAGCGTCGCCGCTCGGGCGTCGCCTCGACAACTGGTTGGGCCGCCATCGATAACCTCCGACAAATAAGCAGGTTGTTGTATTCGCTTAAGTCGAGTGTTAGTTGAGCGAAGGTCTTCCGGCAACAAACCAATGATGAAGGTTCTTTGACGTCAATAGAACTTGTCTAGATTGATGTCGCAAGACTGATAAGGGCGAGTGATACGAAGGTTGCCATGGCCCTTTGGCGCACGATCTCACAATCCCTGGAACGCCGGATCCTGGCGCGCGAGCTGACGCCCGGCGACAAGTTGCCGACGGAGTTCGAGCTCTCGCGGGAGTTCATGGTCAACCGCCATACGGTCCGCCGGGCGCTGTCCGACCTGCAGGACAAGGGGATCGTGGAGTCCACCCAGGGGCGGGGCAGCTATGTCCGGCGGCCCTCGACCCCCATGCAGCTTCAGCGGCGTCCGCGGTTCTCCGACCACGTCCGCGAACGGGGACGGATCCCGCGCACCGAGACCCTCAAGCTGATGACCCGGGCGGCGGACGCCAAGGCCGCGGCGCAGTTGGGCCTGCGCCCGGGCCAGCCCATCATCTATCTGGAGCGCTGCCGGTTCATCGACGATGAGCCCACCGGCATCAGCCAGCACCACTTCAGCCACGACCGGTTTCCCACCTTCATCGACATGTACCGGGCGCGGGGATCGATCACCCAGACGCTGATCGATTCCGGCATCCCCGACTACACCCGCCGGCGCACCGCCATTTCAGCCCGGCTGCCCACGGTCGAGGAGGCCGAGCAGCTGCGCATCCCGCGGCACGTCCCGCTGCTGGTGCACCGCTACCTCAACATCGACGGCCTCGGCAGGCCCCTGGAGTACGGGATTTCCCGCTCCACGACCGAGGTGGTGATCGACTTCCCAGACCCAGAGCGGCCTTGATCCGCAGATTGAAAGGAACCGCCGTGGAGTTCGCGTTCAAAAACGCCCAGGTCGTCACTGCCGACGACTCGTTCCTGGGCTCGGTCCTGGTGCGTGACGGCAAGATCGTCGCGGTGGACCGCAGCGGCTCTGTGGGGGAGGACCTCGCGGGCGACGTCCTGATGCCGGGCGTGATCGACCTGCACACCGACAATCTGGAAAAGCACTTCTTTCCCCGGCCCAACATCGACTGGAACCCCATCTCGGCGGCGGTGACCCATGACGGCTGCTGCCTGTCGGTGGGGGTGACCACGGTGTTCGACAGCCTGAGCATCGGCACGTTCAATCCGTCGGTAGCGCGCAACCACGACAATCTGCCCCGGCTGGCCAACGGCCTGCTGGCCGCCCGCGACGCCGGCATGCTGAAGGCCGATCATCGCCTACACTGGCGCTGCGAAACCCCGGCCGATGACCTTCCGGCGCGGCTGGAGCAGTTGGCGAGCCATCCCCTGACCTCGCTGTTCTCCCTGATGGACCACACGCCGGGGCAGCGGCAGTACCGCAACATCGAGAAGCACCTGGCCAACTGGAGCGCCAACGGCATGTCCGCCCAGGACATCGACGAGCGCCTGGCCGGCATCCGCGATCGTCAGGGCCGCAACGCCGCCAACAACCGCCGCCTGGTGGCCGACCTGGCCAAGTCGCGGGGCATACCCCTGGCCAGCCACGATGACGAAGACGTCGAGCACGTCGACGAGGCCGCCGACCTGGGCGCCACCGTCTCGGAATTCCCCGTGACCATCGAGGCCGCCCGGCGCGCCAAGGAGCGCGGCATGGTGGTGGTGATGGGCGGACCCAACCTGATGCGGGGCGGCTCCTATTCGGGCAACGTCCCGGCTTCTGAACTGGCCGACGCCGGCCTGCTGGACGCCTTCGCCTCCGACTATGTGCCGCGCAGCCTGATCGAGTGCGCCTTCGCCCTGACGGCCGCGCCTTTCGGCTGGAGTCTGGCCCGGGCCGTCGCGGTCGTGACCGAGGCCCCGGCCCGCGCGGCCCAGCTCACCGATCGCGGGACCATCACGAGCGGCGCGCGCGCCGACCTGGTGCGGGTCAACACCCGCGGTGGCCTGCCGGTCGTGCGCGGCGTCTGGGTCGAGGGGCAGCGCGCCGCCTGACGCCTCGTGCGCATCGTCACCCTCAACACCTGGAAGAATGAGGGCCTCTACCTCCGCCGCCTGCAGCTGATGGGCGACGGATTGCGGGAAATGGCGCCTGACGTCGTCTGCCTGCAGGAGTGCTTCGCCGCGGAAGGTTTCGACACCGCCGGCGGGCTGGCGGCGGAACTGGGACTCGTGGCTCACGAGGCGTCAGCTCGACGCAAGGTCCGCAGGCACCAAGGCCGCGACCTCGACAGTACCTCGGGCCTGGCGATCCTGGCCCGCACACAGGGCGTCGCCGACCGCCTCGACCTGGCCAGCCATGCCGCCGACGGCGAGCGCATCGCCCAGCGCCTGGACCTGGAGGTCGAGGGCCGGCCGCTGCGCATCCTCAACCTGCACCTGACTCACCTGCGCGGCGCCGATGGGCTGAATCCGCGCCCCGGCGCCCTGCAGGGCGCGCGGATCGGCGAGGGCCCGGTGGGCCTGTCGGCGATCGACCACTGCGTGCTGTACCGGCTGGGGCCCTGGCGCGAGGTCGCCGCTGGCCGCGGTCTCGACACCCCCGACGCCGAGGGCTGGTATCCCAGCGACCACGCCGCCGTCGGACTGGATCTGGCCTGACCCAAAGAAAAACGCTCCCGCACTGGGATGCGGGAGCGCGAAGTCTTCAGCCGGACGCCGCGGAGGGCGCCCGGCCGTGGGGATTAGAAGCTGGCGCGGACGCCGAAGAGGAACTTGCGACCGAAGCTTTCGACTTCGTAGGGCCGGATTTCCTGGCCCTGGTAGCGGACGCCAAGCTCGTTGGTCAGGTTGTTGGCGTCCATGAACAGCGACAGGGTGTCGTTGACCTGGTAGCGGACCGACAGGTCCAGACGGGTGGTCTCATCCCAGTAGAGGTTGGAGTTGGCCGCGCTGCCGCTGGGGAACACCTCGTCCAGCCAGTCGGTGCGGTACTGGTAGGTGAGGCGGGTCGAAAGACCGTATTTCTCGTAGAACAGGGTGGCGCCGATGATCCGGTCCGACGTGCCGGGGAACTCCACCGTCGCGCCGTCCGGGGTCTCGAACTCGCCCTTGGTGAGGGCCAGGCTGCCCTGGAAGCCGAAGCCCGAGGTCCAGCCCGGCAGGAAGGTCCAGGGCTGATAGTAGACGAATTCGACGCCGCTGAGGTGACCGTTGCCCCCGTTCAGGGTGGTGTCGAACGTGTAGCCGTTGCGGCTGACGCCGCCGAAGTCATAGCTGTTGTCGACCACCGGGGTGGAGGCGTCGAACAGCACGTCCTTGATCTCGCGGTGATAGGCGCTGACCGCCAGCAGGGAGGCCGGGGCGAAGTACCATTCGGCCGAGAGGTCGACCCCGTAAGCGGTCTCCGGCTTCAGGAAGGGGTTGCCGCCGCTGATGGTCTGCGTCGTGTCATTGACCGACACCGAGGCGCGCATGTCGGCAAGGCTAGGCCGCGCCGCGCCGCTGATGAAGGCCGCCCTCAGCTTCACATCGTCGGCGTAGTCGAAGGTGTAGTGCAGGCTGGGGAAGACGTGGGTTTCTTCGGTGGTGAAGGTGAGGGGAACCAGCGCCGCCCCGGCGATGGCCAGGCCCTCGGTGGACACCTCGGTGCGTTCGGCGCGGAGACCGGCGATCAGGGTGTGGCGGTCCCACTTCCACCGGTTCATGGCGTAGGCGGAGGCCACAGTCTCGTCCACGGTATTGCCCGAGCGCGGATCGAAGTCATAGACCGCGTAATTGCCCGTGCCGGCCTTATTGGCCGCCCGCGCCGCGGCCATCAGCACCTGCTGCTGATGGGCCCAGGCGGGGTTGTGGATGTAGTTGGCAGTGAAGCCGAAGTTGAAGTTGGTGTCCCAGGCGTTGGGCGTCAAATAGGCCGCCGGGTTCCACGGCAGGCCGAGCTGAGTGGCCACGTTGCGCAGGTTGAAGCCGGAGCGGTTGTTGGAGGCCACCGTTCCGTCCGCCCGCACCAGAGCGACGCTCTGGTTGTCTTGGCTTCGGTCGTCATACTGGAAGCCGGCGCTGAAGGTGGCTTCGGCGCCGAAGCTGGTCCAGTCCCGGTTGATGTCGAACTTGGCGGTGACGGCCTCGGTCTCCAGCCGCGAGCTGAATTCGCTGGCGAACTCCTCGGTGAGGCTGAGCTGGTTCAAAGATGTCCGCTGCGGCCCGCGGGTCAGAACCCCACCGACGCTGACCGTGTCGTGGAGGGTGGTGAACGGGACGCCACCGGGGATGGCGTTCACCTGGAGGTGCATGGAGGGCAGCAGCAGGGCGTTGGCCGCCGTCGGGCGCCCCAGGGCCGTCGAGGTCTGCTGGGTGGTGGTGGGCGTCAGGGTGTTGAACTCGGTGGAGGTGTGGGCGAGATTCCAGTCGATGTTCCAGTCGGAGAGCTTGTGCTCGCCGTGCAGCACGGTGAACCACACACCGTTGGAATAGATCCCGTCCTCGAACGAGGCGTCCAGCGGCACGCCGACCAGGTCGGCGGTCTGGAAGTTGCGCGTTCCGGAGAAGGCGTTGCTGTACTGGAAGCGGTACTGGTTGCGCTCCTCGAAGTCGTTGAACTCGGTCTTCAGGTGGCTGAACGTGAACCGATTGTCGTCGTTCGGAGCGTACTCGACCTTCGCAGAGTAGGATTCAGTCTGCCGGGTGATGATGTATTTGGTGATCCGCAGCTGGGTGATGCCGGTCGCGTCGAACCGGGGCTCGGAATTGTCGGTCTGTTGTTCGAACGAATAGTGCGAGCCGATGAGGCTGAAGCCCCAGGTGTCGTTGGCCCAGGACAGGCGGCCGGAATACTGTTTCACCGGTCCGTCGCCCAGATCGACGAAGCCGCCGCCAGCGTCGAACGTGCCGTGGAAGCCCGGCATGCTCATGGGCGAGAAGGTCTCGATGTTCACCCGGCCGGCCAGGGATTCCGCCGGCATGTCCGGCAGCAGGGTCTTGTTGAGCACCACTTGGCTGATCTGGGCCGCCGGCACGGAGTCGAAGCGGAAGATGCGGTCCTCGGCGCCCAGGACGTTGATGCCGTCGAGGGCGACGGTGGTCCAGCGTGTGGGCGCACCGCGGATCTGGATGTAGCGCTCCTGGCCCTGGTCGCGCTGGACGCCGATGCCCGGGAGGCGCGCCAGGGCGCCGGCGGCCGTGGCGTCGGGGAAGCGGCCGATGGTGTCGGCGGCGATGACGTTGACGACGTTGTCGGCTTCCTTCTGGATGGCCAGGGACTTCTCAAGGCTTTCGCGGATCGGGGCGGTGACCACCAATTCCGAAACCTCGCCGGCGTCCGCAGCGTCCGCCGCCGCCTCCGCCGCCAGCGCCGGCGATACACCGGCGAGTGTGATGACGAGTACCGATAGCGCCGCGCCGCAGAGCGCGATCTCGCGATGACTGTTCCGAGATTTCATGTTGACCCCTCCGATGAGGAGGGCAGCTCTAGGAGGCCACGGATTCGGTTAGGTCACGCTGGCGAGAAACATTGGTGATTGTGCCGTAACTTGTCGGGCGTCCGCAGGCATGCGCGAGGGCCGTCTGGGCGCGGTGAGAGATCGCCCTGGGCGGAGGGCCTCGGGACGCGGGTGTTCAGGGCCTGACCACGCAGCGGAAGCCGACGTGGGAGGTGGAGCTGTCGATGCTCTGAGCATGCCGCGCGGCTGGCCGATAGCGCCGACAATAGGAGGGGGTGCAGAGGTGGGAGCCACCCTTCAAAACCTTGCGGGGTATGGTGGGAGCGTCGGGATCGAAGCTCTCCGCCGGGTCCGCGCAGCAGGCCGACATTGGCCGACATGTGACCGTCCAGGTGTCACGCGTCCACTCCCAGACATTGCCGATCATGTCGGCGAGGCCGTAGCCGTTCGGCGGGAAGCTCCCGACCTTGGAGGTCCGGAACCGGCCGTTCGGCTTGAGGCTCTGATGGGGGAACGGGCCCTGCCAGGTGTTGGCCATGAGCCTGCCCTTGGGGCTGAGCTCGTCGCCCCAGGCGAACTCGGTGTCCGCCCCACCGCCGCGGGCGGCGAACTCCCACTCGGCTTCGGTGGGCAGGTCGGCGCCGGCCCAGGCGGCATAGGCCTCGACGTCGGTCCAGGCGACATGGACGACGGGATGTTCCCAGAGCCCGGCAAGGCCGCTCTCGGGTCCCAACGGGTGGCGCCAGTCGGCGCCGGCCACATAGCGCCACCAGCCGCCGGGGTCGTCCAAGGGCACGGGGCCGGTGGGCGGGGTGAAGACCAGGGAGCCGGCCACCAGGGCCTCGGGGGGCGCGCCGGGATAGTCGGCCGGCTCAGGCGCGTTCTCGGCGAAGGTGGTCCAGCCGGTTTCGCGGACGAAGCGGGCGAACTGGCGGTTGGTGACCGGGCCGGTGTCGATCCAGAACCCGCCCACGTGGGCGTCGCGGGCGGGCGCCTCCTCGGCATAGTGATGGTCCGAACCCATGCGGAAGGCCCCGCCGGGGATGAAGGTCATGCCGGGCCGCCGCGCGCCGGGGGCGATGGTTGGGCTGGGTCGGGTCTCTCGCATGGCCGCTCCCTGTCGCGCATTGTCACCACCGACGCCAAACCGTATCGCTCAAGGCGCGGGTCATGGCGACTCAGAGGATGGGGCATGGCTGATCACGAGGCGTGGTTCGCGGCCGGCGGCGGCATGGAGAGCGTGGCCGGGTTCATCTCGCCCCGGTCGGCGCGGGTCTTCTCCACCCTGCTGTCATGGCAACTGCAGGCGGGCCTGCGGGGCTCGCTGGCCGAGATCGGCACCTATTACGGCAAGACCTTTGTCGGCATGGCGCTGGCGGCCGGCGAGGACAAGCTGGTGGGCGTCGACGTCTTCGAGGGCGACATCGCCCAGGTCCTGGTGGAGCACCTGAACCGGGTGGTTGCCCCCGAGACGGTGGCCAATGTCCGTTTCGCCAAGGCCGACTCGCGCACCATCGATCGCGCCGGCTGGGCGGCGCTGCTGGAGGCGCCGGCGCGCTTTGTCCACATCGATGGCGACCACGCCTATGAGGCGGTGTTCAACGACATCCAGCTGGCCGCGAGCTTCCTGGTGGACGGCGCCGTCGTGGTGATCGACGACTACCTGCACGACTGGTTCCCGGACGTGACCGAGGGGATCATCGACAGCCTGCGCCAGGCGCCCAACCTCTATCCCGTGGCGGTGATCCCGCGCTCGGGACCGCTGATGGGCGGCGGCACCAAGCTGGTCTGCACCACGCAGCACGCCGTGGAGCCCTGCTTCCGGCTGATCCAGGCGACCCTGCCGGAGCTGACCTTCCGCGCCGCGCGGATCGCCGACCGCCAGGCCCGCGCCTTCATGAACTACGACTAGCGCCTAGATGGAGCGGTTCGATTACATCATCGTCGGCGGCGGTTCGGCCGGCTGCGTGCTGGCCAACCGGCTGTCGGCCGATCCGAAAACGCGGGTCCTGGTGCTGGAGGCCGGGGGCAAGGACGACTGGATCTGGTTCCACATCCCGGTGGGCTACCTGTTCTCCATCGGCAATCCGCGCGCCGACTGGATGTTCGAGACCCAGGCCATTCCGGGTCTGGCGGGCCGCAAGCTGGCCTATCCGCGCGGCAAGGTGATCGGCGGGTCCTCGGCCATCAACGCCATGATCTACATGCGCGGCCAGGCCGCCGACTATGACGGTTGGCGGCAGAGGGGACTGGCGGGCTGGGGCTGGGACGATGTCCTGCCGCTGTTCCTGGCCCAGGAGGACCACATCGCCCCGGTCGGCGACCACCACCGCAGCGGTGGCGAGTGGCGGGTGGAGCACCCGCGCATGCGCTGGGGCGTGCTGGACGCCTTCTCGGCCGCCGCCGAAACGGTGGGCATCCCGGTGGTGGCGGACTTCAACGGCGGCGACAATGAGGGCGTCGGCTATTTCCAGGTGAACCAGAAGGCCGGGCGGCGCTGGAGCGCGGCCCGGGGGTTTCTCAAGCCCGTGCTGACCCGGCCGAACCTGAAGCTGGTGACCGGGGCCCAGGTCAGCCGGGTGATCATCGAGGAGGGCCGCGCGGTGGGGGTGGCCTGGACGCAAGGGGGCGAGGCCTTCGAGGCGCGCGCCGACGGCGAGGTGGTGCTGGCCGCGGGCGCGGTGGGGACGCCCCAGATCCTGGAGCTGTCGGGGATCGGCGATGGCGGCCGGCTTTCAGTGCTGGGCGTAGAGACCGCGCGGCACCTGCCCGGAGTGGGGGAAAACCTGCAGGACCACCTGCAGATCCGGCCCTATTACGGCGTCACCGGCGTCCCCACCATGAACGAGCTCTATGCCTCCTGGTGGCGGCGGCCATTGATGGCGGCGGAGTACGCCCTGTTCCGCAAGGGGCCGATGTCGATGGCGCCGTCGCAGCTGGGCGCCTTCGCCAGGTCCTCCCCCGAGCAGGCGACGCCCAACCTGCAGTTCCACGTCCAGCCGCTGTCGCTGGAGCGGTTCGGGGAGGCGCTGCACGTGGCGCCGGCCATCACGGTGAGCGTCTGTAATCTGCGTCCCGCCAGCCGGGGCTCGATCCATGCGGCCAGCGCCGATCCGCGTGAGGCCCCGCTGATCCAGCCCAACTACCTCTCGACGGCTGAGGACGAGCGGGTGGCGGTGGACGCCATGCGCCTGGTCCGCGAGATCGTCGCCCAGCCGCCCCTGGCGCGGTTCTCGCCGGTGGAGCGCCGACCCGGGGCCGAGGCGCAATCCGACGATGAACTGCTGGCGGCGGCCCGGACCCTGGGGACCACGATCTTCCATCCCGTGGGGACGGCGAAGATGGGCCTGGAGAGCGACTCCGGCGCGGTGGTGGACGCCCGCCTGCGGGTGCACGGCGTCCGCGCCTTGCGCATCGCCGACGCCTCGGTGATGCCGACCATCACGTCCGGTAACACCAACTCGCCGACCATGATGATCGCCGAGAAGGCGGCGCGGATGATGGTGGAGGATGGGCGGGGGTGAAGCGTGGCCGCAAGCGCATCGACGGCGCGAGGCTTAGATCCTCCCCCAGGCGCGTAGCGCCGATGTGGGGGAGGTGGCGCGCACCGAAGGTGCGGGTCGGAGGGGGATCAACGTAGTTGACCCTTACCGTCCACGAACAAGGGTCAAAGTCCCCCTCAGGCGCTTCGCGCCAGCTCCCCCAGGAGGGGAGCATCTCAAGTAACAAGCTTGAGAATTTGCACGCCGGGCTCGCAACGGGGGCCTGCGCGCCCTAAGTGTGGGCCACACGCGCTTAGGCGCGAAAAGACCACAACACGGGATGGAAACGCAGATGAGCAACGAAACTCAAGGGCTGGAGCTGCGCTCCCTGGTGAAGTCGAGCGGCGAGCTGGAGCTGTCCCTGGCCACGGTCTCGCACCCCGATCCCGGCCCCGACGAGATCCTGGTCCGGGTCCAGGCCTCGCCGATCAATCCTTCCGACCTTGGCCTGCTGCTGGGCCCCATCGATGTCGCCCAGGCCAAGATGTCGGGCCCGGCCGACCGGCCGGTGACGACCGCGCCCATCCAGCCCAACTTCATGCGCGCCATGGCCGGCCGGGCCGATGAGTCCATGCCGGTGGGCAACGAGGGCGCGGGCGAGGTGATCAAGGCCGGCGCCAATGCGCAACACCTGCTGGGCAAGACCGTCGCCATGCTGGGCGGGGCGATGTACGCCCAGTACCGCCTGCTGAAGGCCGCTGACGTCCTGGTGCTGCCGGCCGGCGCCACCGCCGCCGACGGCGCCTCCTGCTTCGTCAATCCGCTGACGGCGCTGGGCATGGTGGAGACCATGAGGATGGAGGGCCACAAGGCCCTGGTGCACACCGCCGCGGCCTCCAACCTGGGCCAGATGCTGAACAAGGTCTGCCTCAAGGACGGCGTCGACCTGGTGAACATCGTCCGCAGCCCCGAGCAGGCCAAGATCCTGACCGACATCGGCGCCAAGTACGTGGTGGACTCCACCGCGCCGGACTTCATGGAAGAGCTGATCAAGGCGCTGGCCGCCACCGGCGCGACCCTGGCCTTCGACGCCATCGGCGGCGGCAAGCTGGCCGGCCAGATCCTCAGCGGCATGGAAGTCGCCGCCAACATGACGGCCAAGACCTACAGCCGCTACGGCTCCACCACCTACAAGCAGGTCTACATCTATGGCGGCCTGAACACCTCGCCCACCGAGCTGAACCGGTCCTTCGGCATGTCCTGGGGCCTGGGGGGCTGGCTGCTGACGCCGTTCCTGATGAAGATCGGCGCCGAGGCGGCCGGCAAGCTGCGCCAGCGGGTGCTGGACGAGCTGAAGACCACCTTCGCCAGCCACTATTCCCATGAGATCTCGCTGGCCGAGGTCCTGAACCCTGAGATCATGGCCGGCTACAACCGCCGCGCCACCGGCGAGAAGTACCTGATCAACCCGAGCAAGGGCCTGTCCTAGAGCATGTCAGGCGCAAGTGGGAACCGGTTCGCCGCCCGGACATGCTCTAACTTCAAGGAGATAGACCCTTTTTGTCCGGTCAGGTTGAGTCAACCTGACCCGGAAAGGGTCTAGCGGTGGGCGACGGGCTGACCCGACGCGGGGCGGCCGGCGCGATCGGCGGCACGCTGCTGTTGGGCGGAGGTCTGGCGAACGCCCAGACGCCGCCCGCGGCGGCCCCGGAGATCACGCCGGACGACCAGGCGAGCCTCGAGCCCACCCAGGTGGCCAGCGGCAAGGACGCGTTCGCCCGCATCACCGTGCCCGTGACGATCAATGGCCTGGGCCCCTTTGACTTCATGGTGGACACCGGGGCCAACCGCTCCTGCATCTCCACGACCCTGGCCGCCCGGCTGGCCCTGCCCGATGGGGGCAAGGTGGTGGTCAACACCATCGTCGGCCGGCGCACCCGCCAGAGCGTGCTGGTGGACCGCCTGCAGGTGGGGAGCCGCGCGCAACGCCGCGTGAAGGTGCCGGTCCTGCCCTTCGTGGGCACCAATATCGAGGGCCTGCTGGCGGTGGACTGGCTGCGCGGCCAACGCCTGGTGCTCAACATGGCGGAAAAGCACGTCGCCATCACCAGTTCTCGCCGCGACGTCAGCACTCAGAAGCGCGTGGTGGTGCCGGCCCGCAAACGCATCGGCCAGTTGACCATCGTCGACGCCGACATGGGCGCCAAGCCGATCAGCTGCATGATCGATTCCGGGGCCCAGCTCTCCATCGGCAATCCGACCCTTCGCAAGATGCTGGACCCGAAGATCGAGGGGAAGCTGGAGAAGGTGACCATGGTCTCGGTGACCGGGGAGACCTTTGTCGGCGACATGCTCTACCTGCCGTTCCTGCGGGTGGGCGGCGTGCAGATGGGCAATGTTCCGGTGGTGTTCGCCGACCTGTCGGTGTTCGGCCTCTGGGGCCTGGCCGACAAGCCCGCCCTGGTGCTGGGCATGGACCTGATGGCCGAGTTCACCGTGGTGTCCCTGGACTTCGGACGCTCCACCGTGACCTTCGAGATCGCCTAGAGGACCTTCTCCAGGACCACGAAGGCCAGGTCGTCCCGCAGCGGATCGCCGAAGCGGCGGTCGCCGTAGGGAAAGGGCCGCGTCTCGCCGGTGAGGTCGTAGCCGCGCCGCGCGTACCAGGCGATCAGGGTGTCGCGGATGTTCACCACCGTCATGCGGATGCGTCGCGCCCCCTTGGCCTCGGCCACGGCCTCGGCGGCGTGCAGCAGGGTGCGGCCCAGGCGCCGCGCCTGGAGATCCGGGCGCACGGTGAGCATGCCGAGGTACATGACACCGGTTTCAGCGGGCTCCAGCCAGACGGTTCCCAGCAGCGGCGTGTCAGGATCGTCGCGCCAGACGAAAAGGGCGGCGCCTGGGGTCTCGGCGAGATCGCTTGTGAGGGTCGCGAGGTCGGTGCGCTGGCCCTCCAGATAGTCGGCCTCGGTGGTCCAGCCCTGGCGCGAGGTCTCGCCCCGATAGGCGGAGTTCACGAGATCGACGATGGCGGGCAGGTCGGCGGCGGTGGCGGGATAGAGGGGCATGGCCCCTAAAGTCACGGCTTCAGCTTCGCCGCAAGGCGCTCCGAGGCGTGTGCCCCCAACGGAAGGCCAGCGACGCCGCTGACATGGCGGCGACGACCGACAAGCTGACCCTGGGAATGTCCGCAACGGGGTGGGAAGGGGACGCAGGATGACGCTACGATCAGGCTTCCGCTGCCGCCCTCGTGATGTTGGCGGCTCCCGGAATCAGGGGGAATGCCATGACGGTTCGAACAGCGCGATGTGCGTGTCAGGCGTGCGAAGTCGAGGTTGAGGGCGAGCCGGTCAGCAGCGGTCTCTGTAGCTGCGACAATTGCAAACGGCGTACGGGGGCGCCGTTCGGATGGTCGGTCTACTTCCACGATGAACAGGTTAGTCGGGTGGAAGGTCCGCTGGCGGTGCTCGACGGCTTCGGCAAACGCTGGTTTTGCTCAAGGTGCGGTTCGACCATCTATTGGCGCTCCTTCGGAGCGTGGAGGCCCGGCCAGACAGGATTTGCGGGAGGCTGCTTCGCCGATCCGACGCTGCCGGTCCCCACCATTGCAGTACGCTGCGCGCAAGGCATGCCGTGGATTGCGTACCCCGACGGCTGCGCAGTGTTTGATGACATGCCTCGGGTCCCTCCCTCTTCGGCTCCGTGAGTGTCGCAAAGGGTCGAAAGTCGTCACTGGCGCTGGGCCGAGAGCAGACCGTCGGCTTTTGGGGATGAAACGTACCTAGACTGCTTCAGATTAAGAGTAGGAAGCGGACGCAGCGGGGTAGGTTTCGACCTTCGGGCATTGGCATAGGCCGACTGGATCACGTCAACAGCACCACCGTTTATATTGACCGACCACAGCCTGCTGACCAAAGTGAAAGGGCTGCCAGGCATGGAGGGGTATGTGGGTAAGCTTTTTAAAGGCTCCGCGATTGTCGCAGTGATCGTAGGTTTCGCATCGACCGCTCACGCCCTCTCGCCTGGCGGCGATTGGCGGCTCCTAGATCGAGACGGACAGTCGGAAACGCACATCGACGTCACGAGCCTCTCGCTATCTGGGAGGGTCCGGACCGCCAAGTTCACGCCCAAATCTCCGCTCGAGGCTTTGATCACAACCTATGCCATCGATTGCAGCCAGAAGAGCTTTCAAGCTGTTGAGATCTGGGCGCTGGCCAGTAGCGGGAAGAGCGCGCAGAACCTGAGTAATCCAGGCGAACTCACCTATGTACTCAAAGCCGACATGCCGCGGCGTTTGCATAAGATAATGGACGCTGCCTGCAAGGGGGTGCTGCCGTCCGGGCCTAGCGCAGTGAGCATTGTTCCCACCTATCTGGATTGGAAGAGCCGGGTCGGCTGAAGCGCGCCGGACTGGTCCCGGGCTGCTCGGTGAGTCAGCGCCCCTGACGCGCCGCCCATAGATGGCGCCCCATTTCTCGCTAGGAAGCTCGCACACACGGCTCCAACCCGGATTGGCTGCGGCCTGAGGCAGGGATGTCTCCTGAAAGAAGACATTCCGAACGTCACAGAAGGTCGAGAGCCGCTATCTGCCTGGCCCCGAGGGCGTGCACTGCCCGAAATCATGAGGATACCGCCGGGCGTCGGGACAGCGACGGGGTCTGGGGGCGCACATTCCCTGAAAGGTGGGTCGCCGACCCGACCATTCCCGCTCGGCATAAACCCGATCTCAACGCTCGCCGATCATGTTCGCCAGGGTTTGGGGATTTTCGGGGCCGATGAGTTCGCAACGACTGCTGCCTAGTGCGAATATGAAGCCTGACGACCTGTCGGGCCTGAAGATCCTCGTGGTGGACGATCATTCCAACACCCTGCGCCTGATCACCGATGTGCTGCGGGCCGGCGGGGTGGGGGAGGTCTATACCGCCCCGGACGGCCATCGCGCACGCGAGCTGCTGCGCCATCGCTGCCCCCACATCATCTTCACCGACTGGTCCATGCCGGTGATGGACGGGCTGGAGCTGGTCCGCTCGATCCGGCGCGCCGCCATCTATCCCGACACCATGGTGCCCAACCCCGAGGTCCCGGTGGTGATGGTCACCGGCCAGCGTAGCGAGCGCGACGTCCAGATCGCGCGCCTGGCCGGGGTCAATGAGTTCGTGATCAAGCCCTTCACGCCTGCCGCCCTGCTGTCGCGGATCCAGCTGGTGCTGACGAAGCCCAGGCCCTTCATCATCAGCGAGGCCTATGTCGGCCCCGATCGCCGCCGGAAGGTGGAACTGAACTATTCCGGCCCCCTGCGCCGCACCTGCGACCCCGAGGAGGTCGCCGACGAGGTCGAACGCGAGATCGCCCGCGAGACCATCAGCGTCGAGCTGGAGGCCATGCGCCGCTTGATCACCGCCCGCGGCGGCGTGGATCGCGCCACCCTGCAGATGATCTACCGCGTCATGCAGCACACCACCTTCCGCGCCCGGCAGGTGCGAGACCGGACGGTCGAGCGCGCCTCTCAGTCGATGCTGGCCTATGTCGACGCCATGGGAGGCCCCGAGGCGTGCGACCCGGCGGTGATCGAGATCCACTTCGACGCCATCCGCAACCTGCTGGCCCAGGTGGAGATGGATCCCGTCGAGGCCGACCGGATCGCCCGGAACCTGGAGGCCGTCGTCTCCCGCAAGAGCGCCCGGCGTCTGGTGGCGGTGGGCTAGAAGCCTGTATACGGCTCCCATGGCCGAAGCTTTCAACGACCTGACCCTGCCCGAGGACAAGGCCGCCCGCTACGCGACGGTGGCGCAAGAGATCGCCTCCGTGCTGGAGGGCGAGCCCAACCGCACCGCGCGGATGGCCACCATCGCCGCCATGCTGGCCGCCAGCTTCGAGCACTACTTCTGGACCGGCTTCTACGTCGTCGATCCCGACCGGGACCGTGAGCTTGTGGTCGGCCCCTATCAGGGGACGCTCGGCTGCCTGAGGATCGCCTATGGCCGCGGCGTCTGCGGGACCGCCGCGGCGACCGGCCAGACCCAGCTTGTGCCCGACGTCCATGCCTTCCCTGGCCATATCGCCTGCGACGGAAGGTCGGCCAGCGAGGTGGTGGTTCCGGTGTTCGACCCCGCCGGAAACCTGATCGCCGTCTTCGATGTGGACGCCACCGAACTGGCCGCGTTCGACGCCGTCGACGCCGCCTGGCTGGAGAAAATCTTGAAGGCCGCCTTCAGCTAGAGCCGGTTAAGCTTTCGGTAAGGCTGAGCCTCAAAAACAATAAGCAATTACAACGTCTTGTGCGCGGCTGCGCCGTGCGCTTCGCCGCGCCCGTCGGCGGGCCCGGCCCAGTCGCCCCTGACGCGAAATGGCACACGTGCCAGGGCATGTAGATTGCAGCGTGCAAGTCCACCTTTCCCTAACCGGGACAAGCTAGGGCTTGAGACAATGTTGAGCGCAGAGACCTTTCACCCGAACGACCTGCCGGAGACCGACATCTCCACCTGGCGCATGCTGTGCGCCAGCCGGCCGGAGTTCGCCAATCCGCTGATGGGGCCTGACTTCGCCCTGGCGGTGGGCAAGGTTCGTCCGGACGCCCGGGTCACGGTCTGGCGCTGGCCGGGCCGCACGGCGGGGTTCCTGGCCTATCACCGGCGTCCGGGCAGCTATGCCCGGCCGATCGGCGCGCCGCTTTCCGACTATCATGGCCTGGTGGCCGAGCAGGGCCTGGACGCCGACGAGGCGATGGCCGTCGCGGGCCTGTCGGTCTACCGTTTCACCGGCCTGACCGATCCGAACCGCGCCTTCGCAGGCGGCGGCGTCGTGCAGCGCGAGAGCTTCGTGATCGAGCTGGAAACCACCGCGGAGGCCTATCTGGAGGCCCTGCGGGCGGCCAGCCCCAAGCGGTTCAAGAACTATCGCCGGCTCGACCACAAGCTGGACCGCGAGGTCGGCGAGCTGTCGATCCGCGGCGCGGACCGCGACCCGGCCGCCTTCGACACCCTGCTGCGCTGGAAGCGCGAGCAACTGGCCCGCACCGGCGCCCACGGCTTCCTCAACGCCGACTGGACTCAGGGCTTGCTGCAGTCCCTGTTCGAGCGCCAGGCGGGCGACTTCCAGGGCCTGATGGTCAACCTCTATGCCGGCGACCGGCTGGTGGCGGGGCACTTCGGCGTCCGCCAGGGCGGGGTCTATCACCCCTGGATCGCCTCCACCGATCCGGAGCTGGCCGCCTGGTCGCCGGGGCAGGTGTTCCTGGGCCGGGCCATCGCGGCCATGCCGGAGATGGGCCTGACCACCTATGACCTCGGTCCCGGCCACGAGCACTACAAGCGGCCCTATGCGCTGACCACCCGGATGATCGGGGAGGGGGTCGCTACGGCCGCCAACCTCGGCGGCCGCGCGGCCCAGGTGTCGGAACAGGCCTGGAGCCTGGCCGGCGCCCACGGCCAAGGGCCCGTGGGCCGGCTGCGCCGCCGATTGGACATCATCGCCAGCAGCGAGCTCTCGTTCACCGGCCGCGCCCGGGGCCTGGCCCAGGCCATCGCGGCCCGCACTCGGCGCCAATCGGCCGAGTTCGAGGCCGTCTGACCCCATGTCCACGCCGCGCGTCAGCCTGATCATTCCCACCCAGCGGCGCCTGGACGGACTGGCCACGGCTGCGCGCTCGACCTTCGCCCAGGCCGGCGTCGATCCGGCGGCCCTGGAGCTGGTGGTGGTGGACAACGACCAGGTTCCCTCGGCTCAGGCGCTGATCCGGACCCTGGCGGCGGAAGCGCCGTTCCCGGTGGTCTATGTGCACGAGCCCGAACCCGGGGTGGCCAACGCCCGCAACGCCGCCATGGCAAAGGCCCAGGGCGACTTCATCGCCTTCCTGGACGACGACGAGGAGGCCCCCGCCGGATG
Source organism: Phenylobacterium sp. (assembly GCF_030693625.1). Lineage (GTDB taxonomy): Bacteria > Pseudomonadota > Alphaproteobacteria > Caulobacterales > Caulobacteraceae > Phenylobacterium > Phenylobacterium ferrooxidans. The sequence goes on along the minus strand of NZ_JAUYAF010000075.1, from coordinate 4,154 downwards.
GCTGGCCGCGCTGCTGGCCGCCCAGGCGAAGTACGACGCCGACGTGGTGTTCGGACCCGTGCGTGGCCGCGCGCCCGCCGGCGTCGCCAAGCATCGCGCCTATCTGGAGTGGTTCTTCTCCCGGGTTGGCGACGGGCCGCGCGAGGGGGTGATCGACCACTATTACGGCTGCGGTGACAGCCTGATCCGCCGCGCCAGCCTGCCCGACCCCAAGGCGCCCTTCTCGGCCATTCGCAACCATATCGGGGGCGAGGATGATCTGCTGTTCGGCGGCATGCAGGCCAAGGGCGCGCGGTTCGGCTGGGCGCCCGACGCCTGGGTCTGGGAAGACCCCGTGCCCAGCCGCCTGACCCTGGACTACACGATCGCGCGCGCCTTCGCCTACGGGCAGGGACCTTCGGCCCACTGCGCCATCAGCAGCCCGCCCGACCGCCTAGGCGTGGCGCGCTGGATGGCGATCGGCGTGGCCCAGGCCGGGGTCTACGGCCTGATGGCGGGCCTGCAATGGCTGGTCCGCAGCCCGCGCTTCGCCTTCACCCTGGACCGCGCGGCCCGCGGCCTGGGTAAGACCCTGTGGTGGGGTCCCTTCAAGATTCACTTCTACGGCCTGAGGGCTCCGACATGAGCATCATCACCGACTGGACCCCCGAAAAGGGCGCCGCCTTCACCAGGTCGAACCTGGCCTTCGAGCACGGCCTCCATGAACGGCCGATGTTCAACGACGAGGGCCTGGAGCAGCTGCTGGACTGCTATCCTCGCGAGAAGCTGGGGGTCTTCACCATGGGCGAGGATCCCGTGGCCTGGACCACCTGGCGACGGGGCTCGGCCGGCGCCCTGTCGGGGTCCAAGCTGCTGGAGGCCGCACAGTCGGGCCGCATCTGGCTGAACCTGCGGGAGACCAACCTGCACCTGCCGGAGTACGCCGCCCTGGGCGACGAGATCTTCGCCGAGAAGGCGGCCCACGTGCCGGGCCTTCGCGCCTTCAAACGGGATCTGGGGATGCTGATCTCCTCGGCCAACGCCCAGGTCTTCTACCATCTGGACGTGCCCCTGGTGTCGCTGTGGCAGCTGCGCGGGCGCAAGCGGGTCTGGGTCTATCCGGTGGCCGACCCCTATGTGGGCGACGAGGCGCTGGAGAAGATCGTGCTGCGCGAGACCGCCGAGCAGTTCGCCTTCAATCCGGCCTGGGACGCGGGGGCGGAGGTTCACGACCTGACGCCCGGCAAGATGGTCACCTGGGCCCAGAACGCGCCGCACCGGATCGAGAACGGTCCGATGCTGAACGTCTCGCTCTCCATTGAATTCATGACCCCCCAGGCCCTGATGCGGGCCAATGTGATCTACGCCAACGGCGTGCTGCGTCGCCGGCTGGGGGCGCGGCGTCCGCGTATCCAGAACGGGTTCAGCCCCGGCGCGCTGGGCAAGTTGGCGGTGGCGCGCGGCGCCAAGGCGCTGAAGCTGCAGAAGCCGAACCCGCGGGTGCTGCCCACCAGCTTCAAGCTGGACGGCGAGCGGCTGGGGAGCCTGTTGCCGGTTTAGCCCGCCACGAACAGGTAGTCCTCGACCCCGGCATAGCCCTCCACCGCCGTGAAGTCTGGCCCCTTGTGCGCCCGGTAGCCCAGAGGCCTCAGGAGGTCCCAGATGTCGGTGGGCCTGGCGCCGGCGCGAGCCAGGGAGGCGTCGGAGATTTCCAGGAAGAGGGCGGGTTTGAATTTGGCCATGGTCTTCAGGCCGCCCTTCAGGACATTGACCTCCCAGCCTTCGACATCGGCCTTCAGGAAATCCAGGCGGGTCAGGCCCTCCTGCTCGGCGAAGACGTCCAGGGTGGTCAGGGGGACGATCTGATCCATGGTGTCGCGGGTGTCCTGCCCCTCCTCGCCGAAGTGGGCGATGCCGAAACCCAGGCCGCCCCTGGCCTTGATCGGCGTGCGCAGCACCAGCTCCGCCGCAGTGTCCGACAGGCCCAGGGGGATCACCTTCACATTGGACACGCGGTTGAAGGCCAGGGACCGGGTCAGGATCGAGCGGGCATAGGCCGACGGCTCGAAGGCGTAGACCCTGCCCTGGGGCGCCATGCGGGCGAACAGCTTCGAAAACTGGCCGGCGTGGGCGCCGACATCGACCACCACCGCCTGGGCCGGAATGTGCGGCGAGAAGACCGGGATCATCTCTCGATGGTGCTGGCGGACCGAGGCCTTCAACAGGTGGGCCAGGAAGTCGAAGCGGCGCTTCAGGGTCATTCGTGGCGCTCCGCAGCTTGGCCTTCGCGCCTTGTGACCTAGTTCGGGGTCGCTGTAATCTCAAGCCGCGCCGGGCCCCGTTGGCTTACCTCACGGCGCCCGCCTAGAGTGCCTTTCGACGCGCGAGACGCGCATTTCCAAAGGGAGCGGAACCATGGGCGAAGCCTATATCGTCGCGGCCTCACGCACGGCCGGCGGCCGCAAGGGCGGCAAACTGAAGGACTGGCATCCAGTCGATCTGGCCGCGAGCGTCCTCAATGACCTGCTCGACCGCACCGGCGCCGATCCGGCCCTGGTGGAAGACGTCATCATGGGCTGCGTCATGCAGGTGGGCGAGCAGTCGGTGAACGTGGCGCGCAACGCCGTGCTGGCCTCGCGCATGCCCGAGAGCGTGCCCGGCACCAGCGTCGATCGCCAGTGCGGCTCGTCGCAGCAGGCCCTCCAGTTCGCGGCCCAGGCCGTGATGAGCGGCACCATGGACATCGTCATCGCCTCGGGCGTCGAGAGCATGACCCGCGTGCCCATGGGCCTCTCGGCCGCCCTGCCGGCCCAGAACGGCTTTGGCACCTATATGAGCCCAGGCATCCAGGAGCAGTACCCCAACATCCAGTTCTCGCAGTTCGTCGGCGCCGAGATGATCGCCGAGAAGTACGGCCTGACCAAGGATGAGCTGGACGAGTTCAGCTACTCCTCGCACCAGCGCGCCATCGCCGCGACCCAGGCCGGGGCGTTCAAGAACGAGATCTGCGCCATCGAGATCACCGACGCCGAGGGCAACAAGAGCGTCCACAATATCGACGAGGGCATCCGCTTCGACGCCAGCCTGGACGGCATCAAGGCCGTGAAGCTGCTGCGCGAGGGCGGCCGGATCACCGCGGCCTCCTCCAGCCAGATCTGCGACGGCGCCTCGGGCGTCATGGTGGTCTCCGAGCGGGCGCTGAAGGAACATGGCCTGACGCCCCTGGCTCGCATCCACCACATGTCGCTGCTGGGCCATGACCCGGTGATCATGCTGGAAGCCCCGATCCCGGCCACTGAGCGCGCGCTGAAGCGGGCCGGCATGTCCATCGACGACATCGACCTGTTTGAGGTGAATGAGGCCTTCGCCTCGGTGCCGGTGGCGTTCATTCAGAAGCTGAAGGCCGATCCCAGCCGCATCAACGTCAATGGCGGCGCCATCGCCCTGGGTCACCCCCTGGGTGCGTCGGGCACGAAGCTCATGACCACCCTGCTCTATGCGCTGAAGGCCCGCGGCAAGAAGTACGGCCTGCAGACCATGTGCGAAGGCGGCGGCATGGCCAACGTCACCATCGTCGAGCGGCTCTAGGATCCCATGACCGGACGCGTTGTTGTCATCACCGGCGCGTTCGGTGTCCTGGGGTCCGCCGTGGCCAAGGCCGCGGCGGGGCAGGGGGCGCGGCTGGCGCTGATCGATTTCGCCAAGGCGGCGCCGGCGGGCCTTCCGTCAGGGGCAGAGGTCCTGGTGCTTCCCGGCGTGGACCTGACCGACGCCAACCAGGCGGGCGCGGCCCTGGACGCCGTGGCCGGCCGGTTCGGCGGACTCGACGCCCTGCTGAACATCGCCGGCGGGTTCAGCTGGAACACGCTTGAGAACAGCTTGGCCGAAGGCTGGCATCGGCTGTTCCTGATGAATGTGCAGACAGCGGCCAATGCCAGCCGCGCCGCCCTCCCTCACCTGCGGCGCAGCGCGGCGGGGCGGATCGTCAATGTCGGGGCCAACGCCGCCCTGAAGGCGTCCGTGGGCATGGGGCCTTATGCGGCGTCCAAGGCCGGCGTGCACAGCCTGACCGAGGCGCTGGCCGAGGAACTCAAGGCCGACAACGTCACCGTGAACGCGGTGTTGCCCTCGATCCTCGACACCCCGGCGAATCGAGCCGACATGCCCGACGCCGA
>NZ_JAUYAF010000071.1 GCF_030693625.1 Phenylobacterium sp. | reverse complement strand
ATGGCGCTGCGGGCCTCGGCGGCCGCCTCGCGGGCAGGGCCGGCGGCGGTGCGGGCGGCGGCCAGCTTGGCGGCCAGGTCACCGACGGCGGTGTCCTCCGCCGATTCCGACTGCGCCACCCGCAGGATCGATTCGGCGTCGGCCAGCTCAGCCTCGAAACGGCGGATGACGTCGTCCAAGGACTGGGCGTGGGCCTCGCGGCGCGTCGCCTCGCGGTCCAGCTTCTCCAGAACGGCGCGGGCGGCCGTCACCTTATGTTCGGCGGCCTGGGGCTGGCGGCGCGCCTCGCGAAGGGCCTCCTCGGCGGCGCGCACGCGGGCGTTGGCGGCGGCCTGCACCTCGCGGGCGGCCTTGGCCCTGGGCTCCAGGGTCTCGATCTCGGTCTCGACCTCGGCCAGCCGGGTCTTCTGCTCCATGCGCACGGCGGCGGGCTTGGGGGCGTCGGCCCGGGCGGTGAAGCCGTCCCAGCGCCAGAGGTCGCCTTCCCGGGACACCAGCCGCATGCCGGGTTGCAGGCCGCCCTGCAGGCGGTCGCCGTCGGCGCGGGCCACCAGGGCCACATAGGCCAGGCGCGCGGCCAGGGCGCCCGGCGCCTTCACCAGCGGACCCAGGGGCGCCGCGCCCTCGGGCCACTGCGGCGTCTGGGCGTCACGCCCACCCCAGAAGGCCGGCGCCTTGGGATCCAGCGCCGCGTCCAGATCATCGCCCAGGGCCGCGGCCAGGGCCTGCTCATAGCCGCGGTCGGGGGAAACCTCGTCCAGGGCCGGGGTGAACCCGCCGCGCTTCTGCTGGGCCACGATACCGGCCAGGGCGCGGGCCTCGGCGGTCAGGCGGCCCAGCTGTTCATCGGCCTTGCGGGCGGCTTCGCGGGAGGCGAGTTCGGCCTCCTGGGCCTTGGTGCGTTCGTCCTCGGCGGCCTCCAGGGCGGCGCGCAGGGCCGCGAGGGTCGCCTCGGCGCGCTCCAGCTCGGCCTTGGCCTCGGCGGCCTGCGGATTGACCGCTGGCCCGATCTGCTCGCGTTCGTGTTTCGCCTGTTCCAGCGCCCGGCGGGTGCGGTTCACCCGGCCCTGGGCCTCCTCGACCCGCGCGGCCCCGGCCCTGCGGCGGGCCTCCTCGGCGGCGGCCTGGGCGGCCAGGGCCTCCACGGCGGCGTCGGCCTCCACGCGGGCGGCCTCGGCCGCGCGGGACGCGGCCTCCAGCTCCGGCGCCCGCTCGGGCGCGGCGGCGATGGCGGCCTCCAGGGCCTCCAGGTCACCAGCCATGCGGCTGAGCGCCAGCTGGGCGTCCTCCACCATCTGGGTCTCGCGGGCCCGGTCGGCGTCGATGCGCGAGACATCGCCTGTCAGGCGCTCCACCTCAGCGGCCAGGGCCTCGCCCTCCCGCTCCAGCCGGTCCCGGTCGATGGCCAACCGGTGCAGCACGGCGGCGGCGATGGTCTCGGCCTCCCGCAGCGGCTTGATCTGCTCCTCGGCGGCGGCGGCCCGGGTCGTGGCGGCGGCCGCCTCGCGCGCGGTCTCCTCCACGGCGCGGATCGCCTCGGCGGCCTCGGCCTGCAGCCGCTCGGCCGCCCCGCGCGCCTCGTTCCAGCGGGCGTAGAGGACAGCGCCCTGCAGGGCCCGGATCTCCGCCGACATCTTCTTGTAGCGGTCGGCCTGCCGCGCCTCGCGCCTCAGCCGGTTGAGCGCGCTCTCCAGCTCCTTGGCCACGTCCTCCAGCCGGGTGAGGTTGGTCTCCGCCGCCCGCAGCCGCAGTTCGGCCTCATGGCGGCGGGTGTGCAGACCCGAGACGCCGGCCGCCTCCTCCAGGATCATCCGCCGGTTCTGCGGCTTGGCGGCGATCAGTTCGGAGATCTGCCCCTGGCGCACCAGGGCCGGAGAATTCGAACCGGTGGACGCATCGGCAAAGAGCAGCTGCACGTCACGGGCGCGCACCTCGCGGCCGTTGATCCGGTAGGTGGAGCCCTCGCCCTTGTCGATGCGGCGCACCACCTCCAGCACCGGATGGTCGTTGAAGGCCGAGGGCGCGCGGCGGTCGGCGTTGTCGATGGTCAGCGTCACCTCGGCATGGTTGCGCGAGGCGCGCCCGCCGGAGCCGGCGAAGATCACGTCGTCCATACCGCCGGCCCGCATGGCCTTGGCGGAATTGGCGCCCATCACCCAGCGCAGGGCTTCCAGCAGGTTCGACTTGCCGCAGCCGTTTGGTCCGACGATGCCCGTGACTCCGGGCTCGATGCGGAATTCGGTCGCATCGACGAAGGACTTGAAGCCCGAAAGGCGAAGCCGCTGGAAGTGCACTGAGGTGCGGGGCCCTTCCTACTTCTTGGCTTGGGCGGCGGCGATGGCGGCGTCGAACTCGGCCAGAGAGGCCTCGCCTTCCTTGAGCTTCTCGCCATTGATCAGGAAGGTCGGGGTCGAGCTGATCTTCTCGTCGCGGGAGGCCTTCTCGACGCGGTCATTCAAGGCCTTGAGCGCCGTCTCGTCGGTGATGCAGGCGTTGAACTGCGGTTCGGTCATACCCGCCGACTGGGCCACCCGCAGCAGGACGCCGCGCATGTCCCCGGTGGTGAACATCTCGTTCTGGGCCTTGAACACGGCGTCGAGGACGCTGAAATACTTGTCCTTGCCGGCGCAGCGGGCGGTCAGGAAGGCGGCGGCGGCCACCTCCACCGGCGGGGTCAGAAATTCCTTGAAGGTGTAGTGCACCTCGCCGGTGTCGATATATTTCGCCTTCAGAGCCGGGAAGACCTCGTTGTGGAACGTGGCGCAATGGGTGCACGAGGCCGAGGCATATTCGGTGATCTTCACCGCCGCCTTGGGGTCGCCCAGGGTCATGTCGGCGGCGTCGGTCTTGGCCCCGCCCTGGGAACAGCCGGCGAGGGCGAGGGCGCCCAGGGCGGCGACGACGAGGAGGCGACGGCTGAAGTTCGGCATTTGAGCCCTCTACGGAATTCCGAATGAAAGATTAAAGCGCGATTCCCCCCAGGCCGGGGGCAAAGTCAACGGGTGCGTCGATCGCGCAGCACGCCCCGACCCAAGCTCAGCAATGCGGCTTTCAGAGGGCCGTCGGGCTCGGCGGCCAGGCTGGCGGCCAACTCGGCCTCTTTTCCAGCGTCCAGCGGGGGCAGGGGGCGGCGCGCAGGCCGCACGCTCTCGGGGTTCACATTGCGCAGCGGCCCCTGGACGATCCGCAGCTTGTTCACCGCGCCCGCCCCCAGGAACAGGTTCACGCGGGCCACGATTTCCGGCGCCTGGTGCTGGATCAGAGCCGCGGCGGCCCCGGCCACCCGGATCTCCAGGGCGGCGGGCTCGCCGGCCTTCACCTTCGACAGCTTCACGGGCTCGGTGCGCTTGGCGATCTGCTCGCCGACGATCTCCTTCCAGCGCGCCTGCAGGGCGCCAGGCCCCTGGCCGAACCGTGCGTCCAGATCCTTGAGCAGCTTGGACAGGCCACGCCCCGCCGCCGGCGGCGGCCGCCGCTGCGGCCGCGTCCGCTTCCGCGACAGGATAAAGGCCGCCTCCGCGGCGGTGGGCAGGGGACGCTTGGGCATGGGCGCAGCTTACAGCGTCGGAGCCCCGTCGGTCACCAGTCCGAAGAGGTTCGTGGTTCTCCTCTTCCTTTCCCGCCCGCCTTGACGCCCCCGTCCCCAGGTCGCAATCACCGGCCCCAACAATCGGGGGGCCGAAACCATGTCCGACACCAAGCCAGCGGCCTCGCACCGCCGCATCCTGGCCGCCAGCCTGGTGGGGACGGCGGTCGAATTCTACGACTTCTACATCTACGCCACCGCCGCCTCCCTGGTGTTCGGCAAGCTGTTCTTCCCGGTGGCCTCGCCCTCGGCCCAGTTGATGAGCGCCTACGCCACCTTCGCGCTCGCCTTCTTCGCCCGGCCCCTGGGCGCCGCCGTGTTCGGCCACTTCGGCGACCGGCTGGGGCGCAAGTCGACCCTCGTCGCCTCGCTGATGCTGATGGGAGGATCCACGCTCGCCATCGCCTTCCTGCCCACCTACGCCCAGGCCGGCTGGGTCGCGCCCTTCCTGCTGTGCGTGCTGCGCTTTGGCCAAGGCTTCGGACTGGGGGGCGAGTGGGGCGGGGCGGCCCTGCTGGCCGTGGAGAACGCCCCGCCTGGCTGGCGCGCCCGCTTCGGCATGTTCCCCCAGCTCGGCGCACCAGTCGGCTTCGTCGCGGCCAACGGCCTCTTCCTGCTGCTGGGGGTGCTGCTGACGCCGGAGCAGTTCCTGGCCTGGGGCTGGCGCATTCCCTTCCTGCTCAGCATCGTCCTGGTGGGCGTCGGCCTCTGGGTCCGGCTGAAGCTTACCGAGACCCCGGCCTTCGCCGAAGCCATGAAGGAGGCCCCGCCCGCCAAGGCGCCCCTGGGCGAGCTGCTCAAGAACTATCCGCTGCAGACCCTGGCCGGCACCTTCGCCGTGGTCTGCTGCTTCGCCATCTTCTACCTGACCACCGCCTTCGCCCTGGGCTATGGCACGACCAAGCTGGGCTACAGCCGAGAGACCTTCCTGGGGGTGCAGCTTGGCGCCATCGGCTTCATGGCCGCGGGGATCATCGCCGCCGGCTACTGGGCCGACGCCACCAGCCCCCGCCGGGTCCTGATGGCCGGCTGCATCGCCACGGTGGCGGGGGGCTTCCTGCTGGCTCCGATGATGGGGTCCGGCTCGCTCTGGCTGATCTGGGGCTTCCTGTCCCTGGCCCTGGTCATGATGGGCCTGGTCTATGGACCCCTCGGCGCCTTCCTGCCGGGCCTGTTCCCCGCGCGCGTCCGCTACACCGGCGCGTCGGTGGCCTTCAATGTCGGCGGCATCCTGGGCGGCGGCCTGGCCCCCATGATCGCCCAGGCCCTGGCCGACCGCGGCGGTCTCGTCCCCGTCGGCTACTATCTCAGCGGCGCGGCCCTCATCAGCCTGACGGCGCTGTTCCTCCTCAAGCGCCAGGCGGAATGAACCCCGAGGTCCTCCGCGCCAGGCTGCTGGCCTGGTACGACGACCAGGCGCGCGACCTCGCCTGGCGGGTGGGGCCTGCGGGCGGCCGGGCGGGGGTTCGCCAGGACCCCTACCGGGTCTGGCTGTCGGAGGTGATGCTGCAGCAGACCACCGTTCCGCACGCCACGCCCTATTTCCTCAAGTTCACCGCCCGCTGGCCCACCGTGACGGCCCTGGCCGCCGAGCAGGACGGCGAGGTCATGGCCGCCTGGGCGGGGCTCGGCTACTACGCCCGCGCCCGCAACCTGCTGGCCTGCGCCCGGGCCGTGGCCAACGATCACGGTGGCGTTTTCCCCGACACCGAGGCGGGGCTGCGGGGCCTGCCGGGGCTTGGCCCCTATACGGCCGCCGCCGTGGCCGCCATCGCCTTCGACCGGCCCACCAATGTCGTGGATGGCAATGTCGAGCGGGTCATCTCGCGGCTGTTTGCGGTCGAGGCCCCGCTGCCGGACGCCAAGCCGGAGCTGAAGCGGCTGGCGGAGACCCTGGTGCGTGATGAGCGGCCCGGTGACTGGGCCCAGGCCCTGATGGATCTGGGCGCGACGATCTGCAAGCCGAAGTCGCCGCTCTGTGATCGGTGCCCGGTGGCTGCCGACTGCGCGGCGCTCGCCACCGGAGCGCCGGAGACCTATCCGCGCAAGACCGCCAAAGCGGTGCGGCCCCACCGCTACGGCGTGGCCTATGTCCTGACCCGGGGTGACCAGATCGCCCTGGTGCGTCGCCCGCCAAAAGGCCTGCTGGGCGGCATGCTGGCCCTGCCCACCAGCGACTGGCGCGCCGACCCGTTCGGCGATGAGGAGGCTCGCGCCTCAGCCCCCGCCCACGCGGCGTGGCGCCATGTCGGCGAGGTGGAGCACGGCTTCACCCACTTCACCCTGACCCTGAAACTGCTCCGCGCCGAGGGCGCCGCCGAGGGCGTGATCTGGTCGCCGCGGCGCGATCTGGATGGCTTGCCCAGCGTGTTCCTGAAGGCGGCCAGGGCGGCGCTGAACAACTTGCTCTAGAAGTCCTTCCCATCGAGGGGGAGGCTATCGATGTGGTCAGACCTTGCCAGCCTCCGCCTTGGCCTCCGCCACCGTCGCGGCCCGGGGGAACAGGAAGGTCAGCGTGATCAGCGCCGTCAGCGACATGGCCAGCGCCGCGGCCGGGATGGCCGGCACCCCGTAGGTGGCCAGGGCCGCCCCGCCCACGGTCGAGCCCAGGGCCTGACCCACCGAGATCACCGAGCCGTTCAAGGCCAGGGCCACGGGGGCGCCGCCGGTAGCCTGGATCAGGCTGGATTGGATCACCGGGGTGATCGAGAACAGGGCCGTGGCCGCCAGGAAGATCCCCAGCGCCACCAGGGTCGCGCTCGGCCAGCCGGCGGGCAGGACATGGTGGGTGGCGGCGAAGTGCACGCTCATGGCGGCGGCCTGGATCATGAAGCCCTGCAGGATCCAGGACCGGCCGGCGGCCCGGTCGGCGGCCCGCGCCCCCAGCCACAGCCCGGCGATGGAGCCCACGCCAATCATCGCCTGGAAGGCGCCGACGCCGGCGCCCGTGACGCCCGCCCCGACCCGCACGATGGGGGCGATGTAGAGGTTTAGCGTCATGTTGGCGGCGAAGGTCAGGAAGGTGGTCAGGTAGAAGGGCCAGATGATCGGCAGCAGCACCTTCACCGTGTCGCCGCCGCCCTCGCGCTTCGGCGGCGCCGGCACCTTGGGCAGGAAGAACACCACGGCGGCCAGGGCGAACAGGGACAGGCCGGCGGCGAACAGGAAGGTGGCCCGCCAGTCGAAGACCGAGCCGATGATGCTGCCCATCGGAATGCCCACCACGAAGGCCAGGGTCATGCCCCCCGAGACCATCGCCAGGGCCGAGCCGCGGCGCTCGGGTGGAACCAGGGCCGCGGCGGCCACGCTGGCGGCGGGCCCCGACATGGCGCCGGCCAGGCCCGCCAGGGCGCGCAGCACCATCAGCACCTCGAAGTTCGGCGTCAGCGCGCAGGCGATGTGCAGGGCGGCGCCCAGGGCCAGGGCCGTCATCACCATGATCTTGCGGTCCACCCGCGCGAACAGCCAGGCCGCCACCGGCCCCAGCACCGCCGAGGTCAGGACGAAGACCGTCTGCAACTGGCCGGCCACGGCGGTCGTCACCCCCAGGTCGGCGGCGAGACTCTCCAGCAGGCCGGCGAAGATGAAGGCTCCCGACCCGAAGGCGAAGGTCACCAGGGTCAGGACGTAGATACGCGGGTTCATGGACCCGAGCTTAACCGCCGATGTACCGACCGCCAGACAAAATGGACGGCGGCCGGGCGTTTTGGAGTCAGGCTGCCAGCTGCGCCATGGACGAGCGCATCTTCATCCGCAGGACGTCGATGGGCGCCAGGCCCTTGTCGGTCTTGAAGTGCCAGTAGGTCCAGCCGTTGCAGGCCGGCGCCGACTGGATCATGGCGCCCACCTTGTGGATGGAGCCGGCCATGTCGCCGATCACCAGGCTGCCGTCGGCCCGCACCCGGGCCGAGCGCTCGCCCTTAGAGCAGTAGAGAGTGTCGCCGGGGCGCAGCATGCCCGACTCCACGATCTGGCCGAAGGGAATGCGGGGTTCCTGGCGCTTGGAGCCCATGGTCTCCAGGTCGGCCTCGGTCAGGGGGACCACCTTGGCGATCCGCTCGCGGGCCAGGGTCGCGTACTGTTCCTCGCGCTCCAGGCCGATGTACTTGCGGCCCAGCTGCTTGGCCGCCGCGCCCGTGGTGCCGGTGCCGAAGAAGGGGTCCAGGATGATGTCGCCCGGCTTGGTGGACGCCAGGATCACCCGGCGCAGCAGGGCCTCGGGCTTCTGGGTCGGGTGGGCCTTGACCCCGTTCTCGTCCTTCAACCGCTCCTCGCCGGTGCACAGCGGGAAGGTCCAGTCCGACCGCATCTGCAGGTCGTCATTGGCCATCTTCATGGCGTCGTAGTTGAAGGTGTAGCGGCGCGAGCCTCGGCCCTTGGCGGCCCAAATCAGGGTCTCGTGGGCGTTGGTGAAGCGGGTGCCCTTGAAGTTCGGCATCGGGTTGGACTTGCGCCAGACGATGTCGTTCAGGATCCAGAACCCGAGGGTCTGCAGGATGGCGCCGACCCGGAAGATGTTGTGATAGCTGCCGATCACCCACATGGCGCCGTCGTCCTTCAGGACGCGCTGGCACTCGCTCATCCACTCGGTCGTGAAGCGGTCATAGGTCTCGAAGCTGTCGAAGCGATCCCACTCGTCGTCGACGGCGTCGACCTTGGAGTTGTCGGGCCGCAGCAGGTCGCCGCCCAGCTGCAGGTTGTAGGGCGGGTCGGCGAAGACCAGATCGACGGACTTCGACGGGAGCTTCTTCAAGCTCTCGATGCAGTCGCCCAGGATGACCGTGTTGGTGGCAATCGCGCCCATGTCCGCCTCGCTTCTAAGGAGACGGAATCCTGAGTCATCGTAGTGAAGGGTAGGTGTCCAAACGTGGTGAACGGAGCGTTAATCGATCAATTCAACCACTTAACCCACGCGCCGTGCGGGTGGACCTGGGCCAGGACCCGATCTTCACCGCTCGGCCAGAGGGTGAGGCGAACCTCCATGCCCGACAGTCTTTCCGGCGGCGGCTCCATGCGCAGCCAGGCGAAGGGGCCCCCGGCGGTGGCCTGGGCGCCGTGGTCGGCGATGACCTGGGCCAGGGCCGCCTGGCTCTCCGGCGGCATGTATTGCCAGAAAACCGAGTGATAGAGGACGGTGACCGCGCCCGCCTGCGGCGCTGCGACGCGGGCGCTCCAGGCCACGGCGTCGGCGGCCTCCACGTTGACCCCTAGCGAGAGGGCCAGGTCGATGGCGGCGCGGATGCGGTCGAGCCGCTCGAACTGATCGGGCCAGATATAGGCCAGCAGTCGGCGGCGCTGGACCGGGTCGGTCAGGTCGCCGGGCCGGCGGTCGCAGGCGGCGCGTTCGATGACCTCCACGCGGGCGTCGACCGCCGGGGCTGAGCCGGTCCACTCGGTGTCCATCGTCACGCGGGCCGCCGGATCGCCCCAGGCGATGTCGCCGAACCGGTAGCGGAATCTCTCCCAGTTCAGGTTCAGCCCGGCGCTGGCCGCCACCTCGAAGGCGCGGATCGGAAGGCCGGTCTCGGCGGCGATGGTCAGGAAACCCGGCGCCAGGCAAGCCGAGCGGCGGACCTCGTTGGTCTGCGGCTCGTGGGTCATGAAGGCCGCCAGCCGGTCTTCATGACGGATGATCGCCGACCGCGCGGCGATCCAGGCGACCGCCGGGTCGGCGTCGCGTCCGGGCTGCGGGTAGGTCGCCGCGAGGGCCGGATCGTCGCCGCTCAGCACCAGGTCGTGGAGCGATCCCAGGAGCCGGAGGCAGACGGCGTCCCCGACCAGCTTGCGGTAGTCGGTGGTGGCCCAGGGCGCCAGCAGGGCTGTGACCGGGCCGCCGGCCTGCAGGTCGTCGGCCGCCAGGGTCAGCAGGTCGCCATGGAAGGGGGAGCCGAGGACGCGGCAAGAGTTGGCTTGGGCGAGGAAGGCGCGGGCGAGATCTGGATTGTCCATGACCGCGTGGTCCCGCCGGAGCGGGAGGGGGTCAATCTTGATTCAACAGATCAAGCTCGCCGTTCACCAGTTCGCCCATCAAGGCCAGCTTCACCGGCGCCCAGCCCATCCGGTGGATCTCACAGGGGCCGAGCGTCCGCAGGGCCTCGACGTGGATGGGGGCGTGATAGCCCTTGTGGGCGGCGAAGCCGTAGCCGGGATAGAGGCCGTCCATTTCCTGCATGAGCCGGTCGCGGGCCACCTTGGCGAGGATCGAGGCCGCGGCGATGGAGCTGCTGATCGCGTCACCCTTGATCACCGTCTTAATGGGGCAGGGCAGCTTGAAGCGGTAGTTGCCGTCCACCAGGGCGAAGGCCGGCTCCACCGCCAGCTCGCCGATGGCGCGGCACATGGCCAGGCCCGCGGCGTGCAGGATGTTGAGCTCGGCGATCTCCTCGACACTGGCGAAGCCCACCCCCCAGGCGACGGCCTTGTCCTTGATCTCCAGCTCGAGGCCCTCGCGCTGCTTGGCGGTCAGCTTCTTGGAATCGTTCAGGCCCTTGGGGATCTTGCGGGGATTGAGGATGACGGCGCCGGCGGAGACCGGTCCGGCCCAGGGCCCACGCCCGGCCTCATCCACACCGCAGACCGGCCCGGGGCAGGCCCTCTCCAGCAGCATGTCAGGTCCCTTGGCCATCAGGCGCTCATCCTGGCGACGGGCCCGTGGCGGTGGCAACAGGTGAGGTGGTCGTTGACGAAGCCGGTGGCCTGCATGAAGGCGTAGACGATCACCGGGCCCACGAACTTGAAGCCCTTCTGCTTGAGCCCCTTGGACATCTGGACGGCGACCTCGGTCTGGGCCGGCACGTCGCTGATGGCCTCCCACCTGTTGTGGATCACCCGGCCATTGGTGAAGCTCCACAGGAATTGGGAGAAGTCCTCACCCGCATCACGCATGTCCAGATAGATGCGCGCGCCGTTGATGGCGGCGTCGATCTTGGCGTTGGACCGCACGATACCGGCGTCGGCCATCAGCCGGGCGCGGTCCTCGTCGCCATAGCGGGCGACGACCTCGGGATCGAAGTCAGCGAAGGCGGCGCGGAAGGCGTCGCGCTTCTTCAGGATGGTGATCCAGGAGAGCCCGGCCTGGAAACCGTCCAGCACCAGCTTCTCCCACAGGGCGCGGGAATCGTATTCCGGCACGCCCCATTCCGTGTCGTGATAGGCCTCGTACAGGGGATCGCCCTGCATGCCGCGCCAGCCGCAACGAATCGGTTCGGAACTCATGGCCGATCTTTTCGCAGGCGCGGCGGCGGCCGATCAAGCGGGACCGAAGCAGATGGCGTTCGAAGGCTTCAACCTGTCGCGGGTGGATGTGGGGGAGGCGACCCTGCGGGTTCGCCACGGCGGCTCGGGGCCGCCGCTCCTGCTGCTGCACGGCTACCCTGAGACCCACATGATGTGGAGCCGGGTGGCCGACGACCTGGCCCGTGACTTCACGGTCATCGCGCCCGACCTGCGGGGCTACGGCGAGAGCACCGCTCCGGCCACCACGCCCGACCACGAAACCTATTCCAAGCGCGCCATGGCCAGGGACGCTGTGGCCCTGATGCGCCACTTCGGCTTTGACCGCTTCAACCTGGCTGGCCACGACCGGGGCGGGCGGGTGGCCTACCGCCTGGCCCTCGATCACCCCGATGTTCTGCTGAAACTCTCGATCCTCGACATCATCCCCACCGCAGACGTCTGGAAGCGGACCAACAAGGCCTTCGCGCTCGCCTACTGGCACTGGTCCTTTCTGGCCCAGGCCCATCCGTTCCCGGAGACGGTGATCGGCGCCGACCCGGAATACTTCCTGTTCCGGGGCTCGCGGGGGATGTTCGATCCCGCCGCCTATGCCGACTATGTCCGCTGCCTGGCCAACCCGGCCATGGTCCACGCCATCTGCGAGGACTACCGGGCCGGCGCCTCCTACGACGTGGCGGCGGACGAGGCCGACCGAGGCAAGACGAGGATCAAGGTCCCGGTCCAGGTGCTGTGGGGATCAAAGGGCGCGCTGGCCGCCTGGTACGATGTCCTGGCGATCTGGCGCGATTGGGCCGACGACGTCCAGGGCCAGGCCATCGAGAGCGGTCACTTCATTCCCGAGGAGAACCCGGCGGAGACGCTGAAGGCGTTGCGGGCCTTCTTCCTCTAAAGCGGCAACCACGCGGGCCGATCCACCTGCACCGTCTTGCCGTCCACGGTCAGCTCGCCGTCGATGCGGTCGAGCCGCACCAGGGCCATGGCCCGGCCATCCTGCCCAGACAGCACCTCCCCGGCCCGGCGGTCGCCGGTCAGCACTTCAGCGTCGAAGGCCGGCGCCGCGCCGTCAAAGGTCAGCGGCAGCATGCGGTTCTTGATCTGGCCCCTGCGCTTCATGCGCGAGGTGGTCTCCTGGCCGACGAAACAGCCCTTGTGGAAGTCGATGCCATTCAGCAGGTCGAAATTGGCCTCGATCGGATAGGTCTTCTCGCTGCCCCAGTCGGCGGGCCCGGGGACGCCGAGCGCCAGGCGGTGCGCGTCATAGGCGGCCTCATCGACCTCAGCGGCGCCGGCGGGGACAGCCACGCCGTAGCTGCGCCAGCCCAGGGCCGCCAGTCGAGGATCGGCCATCCACCCCTGTGGCGTATCCTGCCCGCCGAACAGCACCGATACCGGTGTCTCGTCCGTCGCGATGGTCACCTTGGCTCGCAGGCGGTACATGGTCAGGCGCAGGATCAAGGCCGCGCGATGCTCGGCCTCCACGTCCAGCCAGGCGCCGTCCTCCCGCCCCACCACGAACAAGTCGAACAAAAGCCGTCCTTGCGGGGTCAGCATAGCTCCGAAGCGCAGTTCACCAGGCTGGAGCGTTTCCACATCCTGGGTGATGAGACCCTGTAGGAAGTCTCGCCAGTCCTCGCCGCCGAGGGCGATCAGGGCGCGGCTCTTCAGAACGGCGTAGGAGTGGTCGGTCGTCATGGGTGGAAGTTAGGGATGGCACGGGTGGAGCGCCAGCGCCGGGACGCCTATACAGGGGCGATGACCCCCGGGTCCTTCCCGATTCTGTTCATCACCGCCACGCGGATTGGCGACGCTGTGCTCTCGTCCGGGCTCATCCGCAAACTGCTGTCCGAAATCCCGAACGCGAAATTCACCATCGTCGCAGGCCCAGTGGCCGCGCCGCTGTTCCTCGACGTACCGAACCTCGATCAGATTATCGTTTTTGAGAAGGCCAAGGACGGCCGTCACTGGTTCCGGCTGTGGCGTCAGGTCCGCAAGCGCCACTGGGGCCTGGTGGTGGACCTGCGTGGCTCGGCCATCTCCGGCTTCCTCAAGCGCGACCGGCGGGCTGTGTTCAAGCGCCCGCCCACGCCGGTGCACAAGGTGGTGGAGGCCGCCCGCGTCCTGCAGATCGAGGACGATCCCCCCGCTCCCTATCTCTTCACCTCGCCCGAGACTGAGCAGACGGCGGCCGAACTGACCGCCGGCGAGGGGCCGATCCTGGCGCTCGCCCCGTCCGCCAACTGGGTCGGCAAGACCTGGCCCATCGAGCGTTTCGCCCAGACCGCCATCCAGCTGCTGGGCGACGAGGGCCCGTTGGCGGGGGCGCGGCTGATGGTGCTGGGCGGTCCCGAGGACGCCCAGGCCACCCAGTCCCTGCGCAATGTGGTCCCCAAGAGCCGCTTCATCGACCTGGTGGGGAAGGTGGACCTGCTCACCGCCCATGCCTGCCTGAAACACGCGCGTCTGTTCATCGGCAATGATTCGGGCCTGATGCACATCGCCGCCGCGGCCGGCGTCCCCACGGTCGGCCTGTTCGGACCGTCGGATGAGAGCCTCTACGGCCCCTGGGGCGCCGACACCCGGGTCGTCCGAGGCCCTCGTGATTTCGCGACCATCGCGGCTGTTGACCCTGGCTTCCAGCAGGCGCTGTGTCACATGATGGACCTCCCCGTCGACACCGTGGTCTCCACGGCGCGCGACCTGCTGGCGAAGACAACCGGGACAAGATGAGCGAGACCTACGACCTGATCATCCGGGGCGGCGAAGTGGTGAACCACGCCGGCCGCGGCCTTTCCGACGTCGGCGTTCGAGGTGGCAAGATCGTCGCCATCGGCGACCTCTCGCAGGCCTCGGCGGGCGAGGTGTTCGACGCCAAGGGGCTGGCGGTCCTGCCGGGCGTGATCGACACCCAGGTCCACTTCCGCGAGCCTGGCCTGGAGTGGAAGGAGGACCTCGAGAGCGGGTCCCGCGCCGCCGTGCTGGGCGGGGTCGTGGCCGTGTTCGAGATGCCGAACACCGAGCCGACCACCACCGATCCCGACTCCCTGGCCGACAAGCTGGCGCGGGCCAGGCATCGCATGCACTGCGACCACGCCTTCTATGTCGGCGGCACCCACGAGAACGCGGTCTTCCTGGGCGAGCTGGAGCGTCTGCCCGGCTGCTGCGGCATCAAGGTGTTCATGGGCGCCTCCACCGGCAGCCTGTTGGTGCAGGACGACGCGGGCATCGAGCAGGTGCTGCGCCACGTGAACCGCCGCGCCGCCTTCCACTCCGAGGACGAGTACCGCCTGGCCGAGCGCCGGCCGCTCGCCCGCACCGGCGACTGGACCAGCCACGAGGAGGTCCGCGACGCGGCCTCGGCCCTGGAGTCCACCCACCGCCTGGTGCGCATCGCCAAGGCGCTGGGCAAGCGCATCCACGTGCTGCACGTCACCACCAAGGAAGAGATGATCTTCCTGGCCGCCAACAAGGACGTGGCCAGCGTCGAGGTCACGCCCCAGCACCTGACCTTGACCGCGCCGGAGGCCTATGAGCGGCTGAAGGGCTACGCCCAGATGAACCCGCCGATCCGCAACAAGCATCACCAGGACGGCCTGTGGGACGCCCTGGCCGCTGGAGTCGCCGACGTGCTGGGTTCCGACCACGCGCCCCACACCAAGGAAGAAAAGGCGCGGCCTTATCCGGCCTCACCCTCGGGCATGCCGGGCGTTCAGACCCTGGTGCCGGTGATGCTGACGCACGTCGCCAACGGCCGCCTGTCCCTGGAGCGCTTCGTGGACCTCACCAGCCACGGCGCCAACCGCCTGTTCGGCATGGCCGACAAGGGGCGGCTGGCGGTCGGCAACGACGCCGACTTCACCATCGTCGACCTCAAGGCCAAGCGGGTCATCAAGCACGAGGACATGGCCAGCCGCGTCGGCTGGACCCCCTTCGACGGCTTTGAGGCCACCGGCTGGCCGATGGCCACCATCATCCGCGGACGGGTGGTGATGCGCGACGACGAGGTGATCGCCCCCAGTCTGGGTGAGCCTGTGCGGTTCTCCGAGACCCTCGGCGGCTAACCTGCCCGTCACGCGAGTGCGATTGCGTGATCACCCCTAGCGTGCAAGCCTGACCATAAGAGTTGGGGGGGATTGCATGTCGATATCCGAAGACGCCGCGTCGACGCGCGGCGAGCGCCTCGTGTTCGGCGAGAACCTGGCGCCCGGCAAGTTCGTCGGGCTGAGCTTCAAGAACGGCCTGCTGAACATCGTCACCCTGACCCTCTACCGGTTCTGGGCGAAGACCGAGGTCCGCCGGCGGATCTGGAGCGGCGTTTCCCTCAACGGCGAGGCTTTCGAATATACCGGCCGAGGCAAGGAGCTGTTCCTGGGCTTCCTGCTGGCCCTGGTGCTGGTGGTTCTGCCGCTGCTGATCGTGGTGTTCACCGCCCAGTTCCTGGCGCCACAGCTGGCGTTCTTGATCATCCTGCCGGTCTACCTGGTCCTTTTCTACCTGATGGGATTTGGACGGTTCACGGCCTTCCGCTACCTGGCCAGTCGTACCCATTGGCGCGGGGTGCGGTTCGCACTGACGGGCTCTCCGTGGCGCTACGCCTGGAGCTATATCGGCTACATGCTGCTCAACGTCATCACTCTGGGATGGTTCGCGCCGGCGGCTCAGCGCCGGCTGGCCGCGCCCCTGTGGAACGGCCTGCGGTTTGGCGACCGTGAATTCAAGTTCGACATCGACCGGGCGCGGAAGGTGGGCCTCTACGGCCCGTTCACGGTCTTCTGGCTCGGCGGCGTCGTGAGCTACTTCGTCTTCATGGGGGTGGCCATCGCACTGGCGGGGGACATGATGCCGAAGACGGCCAGCGAGCCCAGCCTAGCCTTCATCGCCTTCGTCTACGCCGCCATTCTGGCCTGGGCGGTGGTGTTGAGCGTGCTGTCGGCGCCGTATCAGGCGGCGATTTTGCGGACCTTGGCCGCAGGGATCACCCTGGAAGACGCCCGATTCAGCTTCAAGGTGGGCTGGCTGGAGATGGCTGGCCTTGTTCTCACCAACCTGGCGCTGGTGACATTCACCCTCGGTTTCCTGACGCCGGTGATGGAGGCGCGAACCGCGAAGTTCCTGATCCGCCGGCTGCGCAGTGAGGGTGAGGTCGATCTCGCCGCCGCGCGCCAGGCTGAGCGAGGTCCGCGCATGGGCGAGGGCCTGGCCGACGCCTTTGGCATGGCCACGGTCTGACCGGCCGTGCAGGCCAGGTTCCATGACGGGCTGACGGCCCGGTCGCTGCCGGTCGAGGTGACGGTGGAAGCCCACCGTCTCAGCTTCGACGCCGATGGCGAGACCCATGTCTGGTCTCTGGCCGATCTCCAGATTGAGGATCTGGGCGACCGACTGCGGCTGTCGCATCCGAAGGTGGGCGACGGCCGCCTGACCCTGGACGCCGCCGCGTGGCGCGCCTCCGGGGGCGGGGCAGGGCTCAAGGCCGAGCGTCGCCACCAGAAGCGGGAGGCGCGCCTGGTGGTGGGCCTGGCCGTGGCCGGCCTGGCCATCGCCGCGGTGGTGTTCATCGGCATGCCCGCGGCGTCCGGTCCCTTGGCGCGGGCCACGCCACCGAACATCGAAGAGCGGATGGGCCGCAACTTCGAGGCTCAGCTCTCCATCGCCTTCCGGCCCTGCGACCCCGGCGCTGGTCAGACCGCGCTGGCCGCCTTTGGCCAGCGGCTGGAAGCCGCCGCCGACACCCCCTTCGACATCCGGGTCCGGGCGGTCCAGGCGCCCATGGTCAACGCCTTCGCCCTGCCGGGCGGCGCCGTGATGGTCACCGACGACCTGATCGCCCTGGCCAAGACCCCCGACGAACTGGCCGCCGTGATCGCCCACGAGGCCGCCCATGTGGAACGGCGCCACGTGATGCAGGCGGTGTGGCGCTCCCTGGGCCTTGGCCTGGTGCTGGACGCCGTGGTGGGCGGCGGCAGCGGTGCGGGCCAGCAGGCGGTGCTATTGGCGGGCTCCGTGGCCGACCTGCGCTTCAGCCGCTCAGCGGAAAGCGAGGCCGACGTGCGCGGTCAGCAACTGCTGGAGGCCAACGGCCTGTCGTCCCAGGGCATGGCGCCTTTCTTCGAGCGCATCGCCGCCAAGGGCGAGGGCGCGGAGGCCGGCGCGGTGCGGGAGCTGATGTCCAGCCACCCCGACAGCCTGAGCCGAGCCCGGGAGAGCGCCGCCCGCGCCCGCCCTGGCGCGCCGGCCTTCACGCCGGCGGAGTGGGCCGCGATCCGAATGGTGTGTCAGAAACCCAAGCGCACCCTGCGACAGATCCTCAAGAACCCCCTGGGCGATTGATCACCCGACTTGCGGAATTTCCGCGAGGGTTGTCGAATTTGACCGGGGCGGCGCGTCTCTCCACCACACGACACGCTGAAAGGGGAGTTCGATGCAGTACATGCTTCTGGTCTACGAGCCCGAGGATCTCGATCAGGGCCCGGAGGGCCAGGCCAGCCTGATGGACGTGGCCGCTAGGCACATGGCGCTCGCCAAGGCCATGAGCGAGGCGGGCGCGATGCAGGCGGGGGCGGGCCTGCAGCCGGTGGCTACGGCCACCACGGTGCGGACCTCGGCCTCCGGCCAGACCCTGCACGACGGTCCCTTCGCCGAGACCCGCGAGCACCTGGGCGGCTTCTACCTGATCGAGGCGCCGGACCTGGACGCGGCGATCAAGTGGGCCCGGCAGGTTCCGATCCGGCCGGGTGGGTCGTGCGAGGTGCGGCCGGTGGCGACCTACTGATCCGTGGACCTCGGGCGGGCGATCTCGGAGGCGCGGCCTCGCGTGGTGGCCGCCCTGGCCGTCCGCCTGCGCGACCTCGACCTGGCTGAGGAGGCCTTCGCCGAGGCCAGCGCCGCGGCGGTGCCGGCCTGGCGCGCGCAATGGCCCCGCGACCCCGCGGCCTGGCTGTGGCGCGCGGCCTGGCGCAGGGCGCTGGACGCCAAGCGCCGGGCGGCGGTTCGCCGGAGGCTGACGCCTGACGATCCGCAGCCTGCGTCCACCCCGGAGGACGAGGTGATCGCCGCCAGCGATCCCATCCCCGACGAGCGTCTGCGGCTGATCTTCGTCTGCTGCCATCCGGCCATCGCCGCCGACGCCCGCGCGGCCCTGACGCTCAAGGTGGTCTGCGGCCTGTCGACCGAGCGGCTGGCGCGGGCCTTCCTCATGGCCGAGCCGGCCATGCTGCAGAGGATCACCCGGGCCAAGCGCAAGATCCGCGACGCCGGCGTGCCCTTCGAGGTTCCCGGCCGCGAGATGTGGCCCGATCGGCTGGAGGCGGTGCTGGCCACCCTGGAAATCGCCTACGCCCAGGCCTATGAGGACGCCGCCCTGGCTTCCGATGGCGCGGGCTTCGCGCAGGAGGTTCTACGGTTGTCGGGCCTGCTGGCCGAGCTGATCCCACGCGAGGGCGAGGTGCTTGGCCTGGCCGCCCTGGTCCGCTTCGCCGAAGCGCGGCGGCCGGCCAGGCTGGACCCGGCGGGCGCCATGGTCCCGCCGGCCGAGCAGGACATGGGCCTCTGGCGGGGCGGCCTGATTGGCGAGGGCGCGCGGCTGCTAGACGCTGCGGCCGACCTCGGCGCCACCGGACCCCGGCAACTGCTGGCGGGGATTCACGGCCTGCACCTGTCGCGCAGGGACACCGGTGTCACCCCCTGGGCGGCCATCGTCGGTCTCTATGACGCCCTGGCCCTGTTCCGGCCCGACGCCGTGACGGGGGTCAATCGGGCCGTGGCTGTGGGGGAGGCGAGCGGCGCGGCGGCGGGGCTGGCCTCTCTGGACGCGGTTCCGGGCGCCGGGCGGCTGACCAACTGGCTGCCTTATCAGGCGGCGCGCGCGGGGCTCTGCGAGCGCGCTGGCCTGAGGGAGGATGCGGCCGCCGCCTACCACGCGGCGCTTGCGCTCGGACCCGCTCCGGCCGAGCGGCTCTATCTGGAGCGACGGCTCGGGGCCCTGACCTGAAGGTTCACGCTTTCCATCGGCGCACCGGGAGCGATAAGCCTAGGGCATGGACGCCGAGCTGAACATCGCCACCGCCCCTTTCCGCGACGCCCGCTTCGCTCCGCGCCGCGTCGAGATCGAGCACCGGGAGAATGGCGAGATCATCGTCTCAAACCCGACGCCCTATTCCACGGTCTTCTCGACGACCACCGAGGCCCTGGCCCACTGGGCGGCCAGGACGCCCTCGGCCATCTGGCTGGCGGAGCGGTCGGGCGACGGATGGTGGACCATCTCCTATGCCGAGGCCCTGGGGTCGGTCAGCGCCATCGCCGGGGGCCTGCGCGAACTGGGGGTGGTCAGTGAGCGTCCCCTGCTGATCCTGGCCCGCAACGGGGTCGACCACGCGCTGATCAAGTACGCGGCCATGAGCCAGGGCATGCCCGTGGCGCCGGTCTCGCCGCAATACGGCCTGCCGGGCGCCAACCTCTCGCGGCTGGCCCACGCGGTGGAGGTGCTCAACCCCGCCGCCATCTATACCGAGGACGCCGATCTCTTCATCGCGGCGTTGGAGGCCCCGTTCCTGGCCGGCCTGCCGGTCATCGCCGGCAAGAACCCGCGGCCCGGCGATGTGCCGCTGGATCGCCTGCTGAAGTCCCAGCCCGCCGCGCCCACCGCCCAGCCCGATGACCATGCCAAGTACCTGCTGACCTCTGGCTCCACCGGCCTGCCCAAGGCGGTGATCTGCACCCATCGAGGGATGGCCTGGAACTCCGCCCAGATCCGCGCCTGCTTCGAGGACGACGAGCCGCCGGTAATGGTCAATTCGGCCCCCTGGAGTCACAGCCTGGGCGCCAATTCCATCCTGCACATGTCCACCCACCGGGGCGGGGCGGTCTATATCGATGCGGGCCAGCCGGTGGCCGGGCGCTTCGCCGACACCGTGCGCAATCTCAAGGACATCGCGCCCACCTACCAGAACATGGTGCCCGCCGGCTGGATGCTGTTCGCCGGGGAACTTGAACGGGACGACGACCTGGCGCGAACCTTCTTCTCCCGGGTCCGCCTGCTGCAGTACGGCGGCGCGGCCCTGGGCCAGGAGATCAATGACCGCATCCAGGCCGTCGCCGTCCGCACCGTGGGCGAGCGCATCTCCTTCGCCAGCGGCTACGGCGCCACCGAGACCGGGCCGACGGCGGCCACCGTCCACTGGCACAACGGCCGCATGGGCCTGATCGGCCTGCCGGTGCCGGGCACGACGGTGAAGCTGGCGCCCAGCGGCGACAAGCTGGAGTTCCGGGTGAAGGGGCCCCAGATCACCCTAGGTTATCTCGGCCGCCCCGACCTCACGGCCCAGAGCCGCGACGATGAGGGCTTCTACCTGCTCGGCGACGCGGCCCGCTTCGTCGATCCCGCCGATCCAACCCAGGGCATGGTCTTTGACGGCCGCCTCTCGGAGAACTTCAAGCTGGCCAGCGGCACCTTCGTCACGGTCGGAGATCTGCGGGTGGCCGCGGTCTCGGCCGTGGGCGACGCGGTCACCGACGCGGTGGTCTGCGGCGAGAACCAGGAGGGCGTCGGCTTGATGTTCTACCCCAACCCCGACCTCGCCCCCGACGCTGTCGCCGCCGCCGTGCGCCTGGGCCTGGAGGCCTTCAACGCCCGGGCCAAGGGCGCAGGCGGCCGCATCGGCCGGGCCCTGGTGCTGGACGGCCCACCGGACGCCGGCGCCGGCGAGATCACCGACAAGGGCTATATCGCTCAGGCGCTAGCCCGCTCGCGGCGCGCGCAGACCGTGACGAAACTTTTCGCCGACCCCCCTTCTCCAGATGTGATGGTGTTCTGACATGAACGGCGCTGACGCCCTGATCGAGACGCTCGTGGACAACGGCGTAACCGCCTGTTTCGCCAATCCCGGCACCAGCGAGATGCAGTTCGTCGCGGCCCTCGACCGCCAACCGAAGATGCGCCCGGTGCTGTGCCTGTTCGAGGGCGTGGCCACGGGCGCGGCGGACGGCTATGGCCGCATGAGCGACACGCCGGCCTGCACCCTGCTGCACCTGGGTCCCGGCTACGGCAATGGCCTGGCCAACCTGCACAACGCCCGCCGCGCCTATACCCCCATCATCAACGTGATCGGCGACCACGCCACCTATCACCGCCAGTACGACGCACCGCTGAACTCCGACATCGCCTCCATCGTCGCGGCCAATTCCGTCTGGGTGAAATCCGCCGACAGCCCCGACACGGTGGCCGCCACCGCCGCGGAGGCGATCACAGCCAGCTATGGTCCGCCAGGGGGGCCCGTCAGCCTCATCCTGCCCGCTGACTCCGCCTGGCTGGAGACCAAGATCTCCAAGGCCCTGGCCACCCGGCCCAAACTCGCCGCGCCCGACGCCGCCAATGTCGAGGCGGTGACCAAGGCCATCAAGGCCGCCGCCAAGCCGGTGGTCCTGGTGGGCGGCCGCGCCGTGCGCGCCGAGGCCCTGGTCCAGGCTGCGCGCCTGCAGGCCGCCGGCGTTCGGGTCATGGCCGACACCTTCGTGGCCCGCCAGCCGCGTGGCGCCGGGATCTTCGCGCCCGCCCGCATGCAGTATTTCGGCGAGGCGGCCCTGGCTGACCTCGAGGGGACCGACCTGATGGTCTATGCCGGCACCACCATGCCGGTGGCCTTCTTCGCCTATCCCGACCGGCCCAGCGTCCTGGTCCCGGAGGGCTGCGCCACACTCAGCCTGGCCGACCGTGAGACCGACACGGTGGCTGCCCTCGCAGCCCTGGCGGACGCCCTGGGCGCGCCGGCCGCCGGTCCGAGCCAGCCGTTGAAGCTGCCGGAGCACGCCCCCACCGGCGGCATGACCCCGCAGAGCGCCGGCATCTCCATCGCCCGCCACTTGCCCGAGGGCGCGATCATCTGCGACGACTCGGTGACCTCGGGCGGCGGCGTGGCCATGCCGTGCATGACCGCCCGACCGCACGATGTGCTGGCGCTCACCGGCGGCGCGATCGGCATCGGCATGCCGCTGGCCATTGGCGCGGCCGTGGCCTCACCGGGGCGCAAGGTCGTGTCGCTGAATGGGGACGGCTCGGCCATGTATACGGTCCAGAGCCTATGGACGATGGCGCGGGAGAACCTCGACGTCACCGTCGTGGTCTTCGCCAACCACTCCTATCGCATCCTCAATATCGAGATGGGCCGCACGGGCTCGGGCAATCCCGGGCCCTCGGCGTCCAAGCTGCTGGACCTCGGGGATCCCAAGATCGACTGGGTCTCGATGGCCAAGGGCATGGGGCTTCCCGCCGTCCGCTGCGAGACCGCCGAAGAGTTCGAGACCGCCTTCGCCCGCGCCATGTCCGAGCCGGGCCCGAAGTTCATCGAAGCCGCGATCTAGGCAAAGAAAAAGGCCCGCGGGACGAACCCACGGGCCTCGATCTTGTCGGACGCCTTAAGTGTTAAACGTTGCCGGGCAGCTTGCACTCCTTCGAGAAGGCGCAGCCGATGACGCCCACGACGGACATCGGGCTCGGGGTGTATTCCACGATGTAGCCCTTCAGGCCGTCGGCGCAGGCCACTTCGAGGTAGCCGGTGCCCTTGGTGGTCTTGCCGATGAAGCGGGTGGCCGAGACGGCGCAGTCGTTCTTGCCCATCTTCTTGAGGTCGGCGGTCACCAGCGGGAAGGCCAGGTCGGGCTTGGTGAAGGAGCAGCGGTAGCCGGCGACCGGCGCGCGCGCGCAGTCATGGACCACGGCCTTCACGCCCGGGCCGCCGAAGACGCCGACGGCGCCGTCAGGACGGTTCGAACAGGCCATCTCCACCACGTCCAGACCGGCCGGCGAGGGGAAGGGGGCGTACTTGGAGACTTCGCAGTCGAAGCCCGCCGACTTGGCCAGCTTGGTGTAGAGGCCGGCCTGGGCGGTTTCGGCTTCCTTGGCGTCGGTCAACTCGCAGCCGCCCATCACCATGGAGGCCTTCTCGCAGGGGTAGGTCTGGGCGAGCTGGCCCTTCTCCACCTTGTAGAGATAGCCCTTACCGTCGGTGCAGGAGGTCTCGTAGAACATCGCGCCAGCCTGGGACACGCCGGCATAGCGGCGGTCCTTGATGGTGCAGCCGTTCTTGGCCTGGACCACCAGGGTGTCCACGACGGCCATGCGGTGGGCCTTGTCGTGCAGCGTGCATTTGATGTTGCTGGCGGCGTCGTCATACAGCAGGCAGTTGTCGGCCTCGACCTTCTTGGCCTCGTCGGCCGGGGCGCTGGTCTTCAGCACGTAGCCGTCGCCGGCCGCACAGGAGATTTCCAGGAAGGTGGTGGTGGCGCTCTGGCCGATGCCGCGCACCTGATCGGGGGTGCAGGCGATGCCGGCCTTGGCGATATAGCCGGCCAGATCGGACTTGGGATCGGCGTTGCCCGGCAGCTTGCAGGGCAGGGTCGACGGCTTGCCGTCCGGCTGCGGGCTGTTGGCTTCCACGCAGGTGAAGGCGGTCGGCGTGGCGCCGGTCACGTTCGACAGGATGAAGCCGAGACCCTTGTCGCAATCGATCTCGTAATAGCTGGTGTCCGTCTTCGCCTTCTTGTCGCTCATCTTGCCGACGAAGCGGGCGTCAGAGACCGTGCAGGCGATGCCGGCGGCTTTCGCGATGGCCGGGGCCTCGGCCATGCCCTGGGTGCGGGACGCGGCGGTGACTTCCTCGACCGGCTTCTTGGCCGCCATAACAACGGCGGCGGGCGCCGTCACCGCGACAAACAGGGCCGCGGCAAGCCCGATTCCAAATGACCTCATGGTCCTGATCTCTCCTGGGGTAGTTCCTCTGGGCGGACTTAAGCGCCCCTGCGTCCTTCAAATCAAGTTTGGCGTGAACGGCGCCTGAACTGAGCCGCGCATGACCGTATTGAGGTTTGATACGGAGCACCTGTGGCGCGACAATGACGGAACACCGGTCGGAGTGGCGGGCTATGCGGGATGGATTCGAAGAGGCCGTCGTCGAGCCCCCCGTCAAAGGCTGGTCCAACCCTTCGAGCGAGCTCCTCGGACCGGCGGGGCGCAAAGAAAATCGCCGGGCCGCGCTATCGCATCCGGCGCGGCGGCCTAATATACGACGTAAGAAATCGAGGGAGTGGACTGATGAGCGAACATGTCTTGAGCGAGAAGTCGGGCGGCGTCCTGACCCTGACGCTGAACCGGCCGGAGAAGAAGAACGCGCTCACTCGCGACATGTATCAGGCGCTCGGCGACGCCATCGACCAGGCCGAGTTCGACAAGGAGGTCCGCTGCGTCCTGATCCAGGCCAATGGGGACATGTTCACCGCTGGCAACGATCTCACGGACTTCGCCGCCGTCAATTCCGGCGACGCCAGCGCCAATGAGGCGCGGCGCGGCGGCAACCCGCTGCTGGCCGCCCTGGCGCGGGCCAAGACCCCGCTGGTGGCCGCCGTGAACGGTCGGGCCGTCGGCGTCGGGGTGACGATGCTGCTGCATTGCGACCTCGTCTACATCTCGGAGGACGCCCTTCTGACCACGCCCTTCGTCAATCTGGCCCTGGTGCCGGAGGCGGCGTCGAGCCTGACCCTGCCGGCCCGGATCGGCCATGCGCGGGCCTTCTCGATGTTCGTGCTGGGCGAGGCCGTAGATGCGAGGAAGGCCGTCGACTGGGGCATCGCCAATGCGGCGGTCCCCACCGACCAGCTCCGCGCCCGGGCCAAGGCCGCCGCCGACGCCGTGGCCGCCCGTCCGCCCGCCGCCGTGGTCATCACCAAGGCCCTGATGCGTGACGGCGAGGCCATCGCCAACCGCATGGACGAGGAAGGCCGCCACTTCGCCGCCCAGCTCAAGTCGCCGGAAGCCAAGGAGGCCTTCGCCGCCTTCGCCGAGAAGCGCGGCCCCGACTTCACCAAGGTCGGCTGAGATGGCCCGCATCACCGCCGGCCTCTCGCCCTTCACCGACGCCGCCGTCATCGCCGAGGATCATGACCTCACCGGCCGCACGGTGGTGATCACCGGCGCAGCGACCGGCATTGGCGTCGAGACCGCCCGCGCGCTCGCCGCTGCGGGCGCCGAGGTCACCATCGCCGTGCGTAACCGTCAGGCCGGTGAGACGGCCGCCGCCGACATCAACGCCGACATCGGCGAGGACCGGGTCAAGGTGGGCGCGCTCG
The DNA here is from genome assembly GCF_030693625.1 of Phenylobacterium sp. Taxonomy (GTDB): domain Bacteria; phylum Pseudomonadota; class Alphaproteobacteria; order Caulobacterales; family Caulobacteraceae; genus Phenylobacterium; species Phenylobacterium ferrooxidans. The sequence continues at coordinate 13,717 of NZ_JAUYAF010000071.1, read as the reverse complement.
ACCTTTCCGACCTGGCCTCGGTGGCCGGCTTCGTCAGCGCCTGGGGGGATAGGCCCCTCAATATCCTGATCAACAACGCCGGCGTCATGGCCTGCCCGCAGAGCTACACCGCCAACGATCTGGAGATGCAGATCGGCGTCAACCACTTCGGCCACTTCCTGCTGGGGATCGGGCTGGCCCGGGCGCTGATGAACGGGGCCGAGGAGGGACATACCGCGCGCCTGGTCTCGCTGTCCTCCATCGGTCACCGCCGCAGCGACATCAACTGGGACGACCCGCACTATCGCACGCGGGCGTATGACAAGTGGGAATCCTACGGTCAGTCCAAGACCGCCAATTCCCTGTTTGCGGTCGGCTACCACAAGCGCTTCGCAGACCTCGGGATAACCGCCAACGCGGTCATGCCGGGCGGGATCATGACGCCGCTGCAGCGGCACCTGCCCCGCGAGGAAATGATCGCCATGGGCTGGATGAATGAGGACGGCGTGGTCCGGGAAGGGTTCAAGACCCCCGCCCAGGGCGCCTCCACCAGCGTCTGGGCCGCGATCGGCGACGAACTGGAAGGCGTCGGCGGCCTCTACCTGGAAAACCTGGCCCAGGCCCTGCCCTGGGGCGAGGAGCCCAACGCCGGGGTCATGCCCCACGCCCTGGACCCCGAAAGCGCCGAGCGCCTCTGGGCCCTGTCCGAAGAGACCACCGGAGTGAAACTATGAGCCTGCAAGGCAAGACCCTCTTCGTCACCGGCGCCAGCCGCGGCATCGGCCTGGCCATCGCCCTGCGCGCGGCTCGCGACGGCGCCAATATCGCCATCGCCGCCAAGACCGCCGAGCCGCACAAGCACCTTCCCGGCACTATCTACTCCGCGGCCAAGGAGATCGAGGCGGCGGGCGGCAAGGCCCTGCCGCTGATCGTCGACGTCCGCGACGAGGCCAGCGTCTATGAGGCGGTGGAGAAGACCGTGGCGGCCTTCGGCGGGATCGACATCTGCGTCAACAACGCCTCGGCCATCCAGCTCACCGGCACCCTGCAGACCGACATGAAGCGCTACGACCTGATGAACCAGGTCAATGCGCGCGGCACCTACCTGACCTCAAAGGCCTGCATTCCGCATCTGAAGAACGCCGCCAATCCGCACGTCCTGATGCTGTCGCCGCCGCTGGACATGAGCCCGCGCTGGTTCGAGGGTCACGTGGCCTACACCATGGCCAAGTTCGGCATGAGCATGTGCGTCCTGGGCATGGCGTCGGAGTTCAAGGCCGATGGCATCGCCTTCAATGCGCTGTGGCCCCGCACGGGGATCGCCACGGCGGCTATCCAGTTCGCCCTGGCTGGGGACGACGGGATGAAGCAGTGCCGCACGGTCGAGATCATGGCCGACGCCGCCCACGCCATCTTCGAGAAGCCGGCCCGCGACTTCACCGGCAACTTCCTGATCGACGACAGCTTCCTCTACGCCGAGGGCGAGCGCGATTTCGACAAGTACCGCGTCGATCCGACCACCAGATTGATGCCGGACTTCTTCGTGCCGGCGGACTCCGTCCCGCCGCCGGGCGTGGTCATCGGCTAGGCTTGCGCTTGGGCGTTGTCCTGGCGCGGGCGGCGGCCTCCAGGCCCTTGCCCGCCCAGGCGGCCAGGACCTCGGGATCCTCCAGGGCGTCCAGCGGCGTGGTCCAGTAGCTCATCGCCTTGTCGCCGCCGAACGGCTTGAACGGCTCGCAGCCAGCTGCCTCGAAGTCGGGGCGGTTGGCGTCGTCGACCTTGAGGTAGAGGGTGTCTTGCGCGATCAGGGCGAAGAACAGCTCGTGACGCGACAGTCCCACGCCGCCGAACATGCGGCGGTGGGTGACGCCGCCCAGGGGCTGCAGCTGCTCCAGGATGTAGTCGAGAAATTCGGGTGAGACCGCCATGCGCTCCTCGCCAAGCCAGAAGAAAGCCTAGCCGCCATGGCCGTCACTGTCCGCCCCGCCGTCGCTGCTGACACCGTTGTCATCATGAGTTTTGTCCGGGCGCTGGCCGACTACGAAAAGCTGCTGCACGAGGTGGAGGCCACGGAGGCCGATCTCGCCGGTCACCTGTTCGGCGAGACCCCGCGCCTGTTCTGCGACATCGCCGAGCAGGACGGCGCGCCGGTGGGTTTCGCCATCTGGTTCTACAACTACTCGACTTTCCGGGGCCGGCACGGGATCTATCTGGAGGACCTGTTCGTGGTCCCGGAGGCGCGTGGCCTGGGGGCGGGCAAGGCGCTGCTGCGGGCCCTGGCCCAGCGTTGCGAGGCGCAGGGTCTGGCGCGGCTGGAATGGGCGGTGCTCAACTGGAACGCGCCCGCCATCGCCTTCTATGACGGGCTGGGCGCCGCGGCGCAGACGGAGTGGACGGTGCGCCGCCTGACCGACCAGGCGCTGGTGAGCCTCGCGCGGAGCTAGACCTTGATGTCGATGATCGCCGGGCCGGCCTGTTTGCCCTCGGGATCAGCCTTGGCCTGGTTCTCGAGCATTTCCAGCATGGCTTCCTTGATCCGCCGGGCAAGTTCTTCCGCGATGGATGACTCTGTCGACGCCCGCTGCTTGGGATCGAGCTTGGCCAGGTCGCCCTCGCTTGTGCCCCGGGATTCCAGGATCTCGGCGCGCAGCTTCTCCTTCAGCTTCTCGGCCTTCACCTCCTGCGCCCACTGGTAGATTCCCTTCTCGCGTATGGCGTCGAGGGTCGCCTGGGTCCTGGTCTTCGACTCTGCGGCCTTCACGGCGGCGATGTCCGCCGCGCTCGCGGGCTTGCTGACCACGTCAGCGGCTGCGGGCAAAAGCGCGCCCAGCACGGAGGCGCCGATGGCGGAAATAGACATGCGAAACTCCGGGCTACCGGTTAAGGTTACGCAAGTTTCGGGCCAGCAAGAGCCCGCCCTGGGAGGAGCCGATGAGCGCGCCGCCGAAGACGGTCCTGAGGGCCACCCCCGAGGAGGAGGCGGCGATCCGCCAGGCCGTGCGGACCGCCCAGCCAGGCTCTCCCGACAGCGTGCTGGCCGGTCCCGAGCATGTGGCGGGCCTCGTGACCCTGCTCAGCGATCCGGCGGTCTCCGGACCCATCTATGACCTGCCCAGGCCGATCAACGCCGAGACGGTGAGCGCCTGGGTGGCGGAGGCCGAAGCCCTGCGCCAGAAGGGCGAGGCGATCCTGTTTGTCTCTCTGGACCCGGTCGGCGAGGTGGCCGGCTATTCGCGATTCTCGGTCTGGCCCGACCGGTCCTCGGCCGAGATCGTCGGCGGACGCCGCGCGGACCTGCAGAGCCGCGGCCAAGGCAGTGCGGGCGCGGCGCGGTCGTTCGGCTGGATGTTCGAAGCCCTGGGGGTGCGGCTGGTGGGTTTGACCGCAGCCCTGGACAATGTCCGCTCCGCCCGGGTCATCGAGGCGGCCGGCTTCGTGCGCATGGGGGAGCGCGACAGTGTGCGTCCCGACGGCACGGTCCGTCGGTCGCTCTACTGGGAGCTGACGCGGGACCAGTGGCAGGCCTTGCAGCAGGCATGAAAAAGACCCCGGCCTTTCGACCGGGGTCCTGATCGTCGTGTCGAAACGTCGGTTCTTAGGCGGCGGGCGCCGGGGCCGGAGCCGGGCGTTGGACCGGGAAGAACTTCGGCGCCATCGCGGGAATGGCTTCCTTGATGATGCTGTCGACGGTCCAGCCCTCTTCCTTGGTCACGGTCTCGATGGGCCGCGGCTGCGAGTAGAGGGTGATGGTTTCGCCCGAGGAGCCGAAGATCTGGCCCGAGACGCTGGCGGCGGCCGGGGTGATCATGGCCACCGAGAAGCGGGCCGGCTGGTCGGCGCGGATCTTCTCGGCCATCACGGCGCGACGGGCGGCGGCGGCTTCATCCTTCACCGGCACCGACTGGGTCATGCGGGTCCAGGCGACCGGGGCCACGCAGTTCGAACGCACGTTGTTGCGGGCGCCTTCCATGGCGATGATCCGCGACAGGCCGGCGATGCCCATCTTGGCCGCGCCGTAGTTGGCCTGGCCGATGTTGCCCAGCAGGCCCGAGGTCGAGGTGAAGAACATGTAGGCGCCGTCGTTCTGCTCGCGGAACAGCTCGATGGTGGCGCGGGCCACATTGAAGGAGCCGCGCATGTGGACGGCGATGACGGAGTCCCACTCGGCTTCGGTCATCTTGTGGAACATCACGTCGCGCAGGATGCCGGCGGGATTGATCACGGCGTGCAGACCGCCGAACTCCTTCTTGGCCTGCTCGACCATGCCGTAGACGGCGTCGAGGTCGGTGACGCTGTCGGAGTTGGAAACCGCTTCACCGCCCGCGGCGCGGATTTCCTGGGCGACGGACTCAGCCGGACCGGCCGAACCTTCGTCTTCGCCCTTCAGGCTGCCGCCCAAATCGTTGACGACGACCTTCGCGCCTTCCTGCGCGGCGATCAGAGCGCAATCGCGGCCGATACCGTTGCCGCCGCCCGTAACAAGAACAACTTTGCCTGAAAGAGCACCCATGAACCAATCTCCCTGAAATATAATTCGCAGACTGTTATTCGAGCCTGTCGGCCTTGCGCAAGGCTGGAAACAGTTTCGCCCAGACGCCGGTCACGATCAACGCGCCAACGCCACCGAAAACCGCCGCGCCGACCGGGCCAAAGAATCGCGCCACCACGCCGCTCTCGAATTCCCCCAGTTCGTTGGACGCCCCGATGAACAGCGACGATACGGCGGCGACCCGGCCGCGCATGTGGTCGGGAGTCACGATCTGCACGAGGGTCTGGCGGACATAGACGCTGAGCATGTCGGCGCCCCCCAGGACGGCCAGGGCCGCCACCGACAGCGGCAGGGACTTTGAAAGGCCAAAGACGATGGTGGCCATTCCGAACACCGCCACGCCCGCGAACATGGTGAGCCCCGCGTGCTGGCGGATCGGCCGGGTGGCCAGGACCACCGCCACCAGGGTGGCGCCGATGGCCGGGCCTGCCCGGAGCAGGCCAAAGCCCTCTGGCCCGACATGCAGGACGTCGCGCGCGAACACCGGCAGCAGGGCTGTCGCTCCGCCCAGGAGCACGGCGAACATGTCCAGCGAGATGGCGCCGAAGACGATCTTGTTGGTCCAGGTATAGACCAGCCCCTCCTTGATCAGGGCCCAGCGGGAGCCCGCCTGGACGATCGGCTTGGTCACGGCGCGGATCATGAAGACGCACACGAACGACAGGCCGTAGAGCACCGTGGTGACGGAGTAGGAGAGGCCGGTGGAGTGGGCCAGCAGCAGGCCGCCGATGGCCGGCCCGACGATGGAGCCTCCTTGCCAGGCCAGGGAATTCAGCGCGATGGCCCGGGGCAGCAGGCTGCGCGGCACCAGCATGGGAGCCAGCGCGGTGGCTGACGGGCCCATGAAGGCGCGGCTGGCGCCGAACAGGGCCGAGAGCACCAGCAGCAGCGGGATGCTGGCGAAATCGTAGATCGAGGCCAGGGCCAGGGTGACCGCGGTGGCGATCTCGCCCGTGTAGCAGAGCAGCAGCACCTTGCGCCGGTCGTGGCGGTCGGCGGTCTCGCCGGCGATCGGTGACAGCAGCAGGACCGGGATGAAGGCGGCCAGGCCGATCATGCCGACATAGAAGGCCGACTGCTTCACATCCATGGTCTCGCGGGCCACGGCGTACATCTGCCATCCCAGGGCGACGCTCTGGATCTGCACTCCCAGGGTCGCGCCGACGCGACCTATCCAGAACAGCACGTAGTCGCGCCGCTTCATCAGCTCGCGAAGGGTGGCGGGTTCGGCCGGGCCGTCGGGGAGAGTCTCGGTCATGGGCGGCGGACCTTGCGGCGCCACGGCCGCGCTCGCAACGCGTGATTGACGCGCAGGCCACATGGCCCTATCGCCGCGCTTGTTGATCGAAGTTCCGGGCCTGACGTCATGCGACGACTGCGACGAACCGGGCGCGCCCGCCGCGCCAGTTAGAACCGCCCGCCGGTCTGCGCATTGTTGCGCGACCGGTGACCGTCGCACTTCGAAGAAGATCCCATGCCGATGACCCTCTCCGCCGCCGCGCAGGCGCCGACCCTCAAGCTTGAACAAGATCAGGATGGCCCGGCCATCGAGATTCTGCTGGACCACGCCTTCGGGCCGGGCCGCTTCACCAAGGTCTCCGAACGGGTCCGCGAGATCGCCGAGTTCCGGCAGGACCTGTCCTTCTGCGCCTGGGATGAGAGCCGCCTGGTGGGCTGCGTGCGCATGACCCGCATCCGGGTCGGGGGGACGGAGGCGATATTCCTGGGGCCCCTGGCCGTCGCGGCCGACGTGCGCAAGTTCGGAACCGGCGGCGCCCTGGTGCAGCGGGCCTGCGAGGCGGCCCAGGCCGCCGGCTTCGCAAGTGTGCTGCTGGTGGGGGACGAACCCTATTTCAGCCGCTTCGGATTCTCCGCCGCCCCGGCCAGGGCCGTGCGCCTGCCGGGACCGGTGGATCAGCGCCGCGTGCTCGTGCGGCCGCTGCGTGAGGGCGGCGCGGACAACCTTTCCGGCCTCGTGGTCGCGCCCTGACCTAGGGTCGCGCTTGAGGCGGGCCGCCACGCGCCCTACCTTGGATCCATGACCGAAACGCCCAGCAAGACCGGCCTCGAAAGCGTGATCGCCGCCGCCAAGCAGGCGCCGGGCCGCGGCCTGCCGCCCGTGCACCTCTGGCATCCGACCCACTGCGGCGATATCGACATCGTCATCAAGAAGGACGGCCTCTGGTTCCACGAGGGCACGCCCATCGGCCGCGAGGCTCTGGTGCGCCTGTTCTCCACCGTCCTGCGCAAGGACCCCGACGGTTTCCACCTGGTGACCCCGGTGGAGAAGATGAAGATCACGGTGGAGGACGCCCCCTTCATCGCCGTGCGCGTCGACAAGGTAGGCGACACCCTGAAATTCCTCACCAATGTCGGCGACGAGGTCGAGGCGGGCCCTGAGAACGAGATCCGTGTCGAGATGGACGCCACCACCGGTGAGCCGCGCCCCTACCTCCACGTCCGCCGGGGCCTGGAGGCGCTGATCGCCCGGCCGGTCTTCTATGAACTCGTGGAGCTCGCGGAGGAGCGCGAGACGCCCGAAGGCTTGCGCCTGGGCGTCGCCTCCGGCGGCGCCTGGTTCCCGGTGGGTCCTGCCGGAGCGCACCTTCCGTGAACCCGGCCCAGGCGTCGACCGCCACCCGCGACTGGATCATGGCTCACCTCGATCCCCTGGAGGAGCGCGAGCCTGTGTCCGGAGCGACCCGCTCGGACTTCGACCTGTCGGGCCAGTACGGAGACCCGCCTGCCGCCCTGACTCCCGCCTCGGTGCTGGTGGGGCTGGTCGAACGGGAAGGGGCCTATTCGGTGATCCTGACCCGCCGGGCCGACACCCTGCGCCGCCATACTGGCCAGATCGCCCTGCCGGGCGGCCGCCGCGATCCGGGGGAGACGCCCTGGCGGACCGCCCTGCGTGAGGCCCACGAGGAGGTGGGCCTGCACCCCGACTACGTCATGCTGGCGGGATTGTCCTCGCCCTATGTCACCGGGACCGGCTTCCTGATCACCCCGGTGGTGGGGTTTGTCCGTGAAGGCTTCTCGCTCACCGCCAATCCGGCCGAGGTGGCCGACATCTTCGAGACGCCCTTCGGTTTCCTGATGGACCCCGCCAATCACGAGGAGCACGAACGTGAGGCGCCGACCGGGGAAAAACGCAGGTTCTACGCCATGACCCACGCCGAGCGCTTCATCTGGGGCGCGACCGCCGGGGTGTTGCGGGGGCTCTATGAGCGGCTCTACGGCGCGGCCGTTGCTTGAGGTCCTCGCCAGCCGCGCCCTGCTCGTGGCCCTGCCCTTCGGCCTCTGGTTCCTGTGGCGCGAGGTCGCCCGGCGCACCGGGCGGGAGATGGGCTCCACCCCCTGGGCATGGCTGTTCGCCGCGGGCGCGGTGCTGATGGGGGTTTCGCTGATGGCCACGGCTGTGTTCCATGGCGACAATCGCGGCCAGGTCTATGTCCCCGCCGAGGCCGCCCCCGGCGGGCGCATCACCCCCGGCCATTTCGAGAAGAGAGCGCCCCAGACTCCATGACCGACAACATTGGCCAACAGCCCTGGATGCAGACCCCGCAGGTCGTCGCCGTGATGGACGCCCTGGAGGCGCGCGGCTTCACTGGCTGCGCGCGCTTCGTGGGGGGCTGTGTGCGCAATTCGTTGCTGAATCGGCCGATCGAAGACATCGACATCGCCACCACCCTCACCCCCGACCAGATCACCGAGGCCCTGCAGGAGGCGGGGATCAGGGCCGTACCGACCGGGGTCGAGCACGGCACCATCACCGCGGTGGCCGACAGTCAGCCCTTCGAGATCACCACCCTGCGCCGGGACGTCTCCACCGACGGCCGCCGCGCGGTGGTGGCCTTCACCCAGGACTGGACCGAGGACGCCCTGCGCCGCGACTTCACCCTGAACGCCGTCTATGCCGACCGCGACGGGACGCTCTTTGACCCTACGGGCAGGGGGATCGAGGACGGCAAGGCGGGCCGCATCGTCTTCGTCGGCGACGCCATGACCCGCATTCGCGAGGACTATCTGCGCATCCTGCGCTTCTTCCGGTTCCAGGCCTGGTACGGCAAGGGCGACGCCGACGAAAAGGCGCTGGCCGCCTGCAAGGCCCTGAAGGAATCCCTCTCCGGCCGCCCCGCCGAGCGCACCGCCAAGGAGCTCACCAAGCTGCTGGCCGCCGAGGAACCGCGTCCTGCCATGGCGCTGATGGCGCAGACCGGCGTGCTTGGGACGATCCTGCCCTGCGCCAAGGACCTGGCCGCCTTCAACCAGCTTGTCGAGATCGAGACCGACCAGCTGTTCGAGAACGATCCCATACTGCGGCTGGCGACCCTGATCCCCGAGGACCAGGTCGGGGCGGCCCAGATCTCCGAGCGCCTGCGGCTCTCCAACGAGGTTCGCGACCGCCTGGTGGCGGCCGTCGGCAAGACGCCCCGCATCACCAGCTGGATGAGCCCCCGCGAAATCCGCCGCGCCGTCTACGCCATCGGCCTGCGAGCGCTCACCGACCGGGTGAAACTGGCCTGGGCGAAGTCGGGCCGCACCTCGGCCACGCACCAGTGGCGGGGCCTGCTGGCCCTGGCCGAGAGCTGGTCGCCGCCGCCGTTCCCGCTGACCGGCGAGGACGTGATCCAATCGGGCGTGCCCAAGGGCCCGATGGTGGGCCAGGTGCTGCGCGAGGTGGAGGATTGGTGGATCGATCACGACTTCATCGACGACAAGTTCTCGGCCATCGAGAAGCTGAAGGCGGTGGCCCAGGGCATGGCCTATTGAGGCTGGGGATCCTCGAGACGGGCGCCCCGCCCAAGGACGTCGACCAGTTCGGCGACTATCCCGCCATGTTCCGCGCCCTGTTCGGCCAGGACGCCTACGACTACGCCACCTTCGACATTCAGGCGGGGGAGCTCCCCGATAGCACAGACGCCTGCGCGGCCTATCTGATCACCGGCTCATCGGCCGGCGTCTACGACCCGCTGCCCTGGATCGAGCCGCTGAAGGACTTCCTGCGCGCGGCGAAGGGGACGCCGATGGTGGGCGTCTGTTTCGGTCACCAGATCATGGCCGAGGCATTCGGCGGCACGGTGATCCAGTCCCCCAAGGGCTGGGGGGTGGGCCTGCACCGCTATGAGGTCCGCCAGCCCCAGGCCTGGATGGACGCCCCCCGCTTCAGCATCCCCGCCTCGCACCAGGACCAGGTGGTTGAGGCGCCGCCGGGCGCCCGGGTGATCGCCGCCAGCGCGTTCACTCCCTTCGGCATGCTGGCCTATGGCGACCAGCCGGCGATTTCCCTGCAGCTGCATCCGGAGTTCGAGCCCGCCTATGCCCGCGCCCTGATCGAGAGCCGCCGCGGCAGCCGCTATACCGACGCCCAGGCCGACCAGGCGATCCTGTCCTTCGAACAGCCAGACGACCGGTCACGGGTCGGAGGCTGGATCCAGCGATTTCTGGAGGAAGCAACGCTTCGCCGGTCCTGACGTTCTGGATACGGCGCCGCTTCCGCGCCGGCCGGAGATCGCCTCATGCGCCACGCCAGCGCCCTGCTTATGTCCCTCGGCGCGGCCGGTCTCGTCGCCGCCGCGACACTGACCGCCCAGGCCCAGACTGCGCCCAGCCAGACCGCCGCCTCGGTCCTGGCCGAGATGGAGCAGCGGACCTCCCTGAAGCCCGCGGCCTCGTTCAACAGCATCGCCGACAGGAACGCACGCTCGGTCGCCCTCTTCGAGGAGGCCGGCAAGGTCATCACCCATCCCCGCTGCGCCAACTGTCATCCCGTGGACCGCCCCGCCCAGGGCGACGTCCGCCATCCGCACATGCCGGTGGTGTCGCGCGGAGAGGATGGTCATGGAGAGGGGCTGCGCTGCGCCTCCTGCCACACCGCCAAGAACGTCTGGGTGGGCGGGACCCACATCGTCACCATCCCCGGCAACCCGAAGTGGGCGCTGGCGCCGGCCTCCATGGCCTGGCAGGGCAAGACGCTTGGCGAGATCTGCGCTCAGCTCAAGGACCCGGCCCGCAACGGCGGCAAGACCCTGGCCCAAATCCAGGAACACATGGCCGGGGACGAACTGGTGGCCTGGGGTTGGGACCCCGGCCTTGGCCGGACCCCGGCGCCGGGAACCCAGGCGCAGCTTGGCGAACTCTTCCAGGCCTGGATCGACACAGGCGCCAAATGCCCGGCGCCCGGCGGGGCAAAGGTGCCCAGCCACGACCTCAAGGCTCAGATGGCGACAATGAAGCCGGCGATCTAGCCGGCCGCCGCCAGGGGGGTCAGAGCCAGGCCACCATCGGGGGCATGGAGGAGAGGATCGTGTCGATGTTTCCTCCCGCCTTCAGGCCGAACATGGTGCCGCGGTCGTAGAGCAGGTTGAACTCGACGTAGCGGCCGCGGCGGACCAGCTGCTCCATCCGGTCCTGTTCGGTCCAGGGTTCGCTCATGCGGTGGCGGACGATCTTGGGATAGACCTCCAGGAAGGCCTCGCCGACGGCGCGGGTGAAGGCGAAGTCCTTCTCGAAGTCGCCGGAATTGTGCCGGTCATAGAAGATACCGCCGACCCCACGGGTCTCCTTTCGGTGCGGCAGGTAGAAGTACTCATCGCACCAGACCTTGTACTTGGCGTGCCAGTCGGGATCGAAGGGATCGCAGGCGCCCTTCATCGCGGCGTGGAACAGGACGGCGTCGTCGGCCTCCTCGCTACGCTGCTCGTCGACCATCGGTGTCAGATCGGCGCCGCCGCCGAACCAGCTTTCGGCGGTCGACAGGAAGCGGGTGTTCATGTGGACGGTGGGCACCCGCGGCGAGCGCGGGTGGATGATCAGGCTGATGCTGGCCGAAACGTAGGAAGGGTCCTTGTCGGCGCCGGGCATCTGGGCCGCCATTTCCGGCGAGAAGCGGCTGGTGGCCGCCGAGGTGTGGACCCCCGCCTTTTCGAACAGGCGTCCCTTGAAGTGCCCCCCGACCCCGCCGCCGACACCGGTCTCCCGGGTCCAGGGGCGCATGTCGAATCGCTTGGGCTCCTCGGGATAGAGCTCCGGGGGCGCCTCGGCCTCCAGTTGCTCCAGCTCGGCGACGATGCGGATCTGCAGGTCTTCGAACCACGCCTTGGCGCGGGCGCGACGGTCTTCGATTTCGGGAGGAAGGCTGCTCATGCCGGTGGCTTAGGAAATTGGCCGGTCTGGCGCAACGCTTCGGAAAGGCCGATCGCCGCCGAGACCGTGACGTTCAGGGAACGCATTCCAGGTATCAGCGGAATATAAACCCGCGCGTCGGCGCTCTCGTGAACCTCGTCGGGAACCCCCGCGCTTTCGCGCCCAAACAGCAGCACGTCGTCGGGTTGGAAGGCGAAGGCGTGCAGGGGCTCGGCGGCCTTGGTTGTGAACAGAACGATGCGTCCGGGCCTGTTTTGCGTAAAATCGGCCCATCCGGGGTGCCGCGTCACTTCGCCCGGCTCGCCATAATCGAGGGCCGCGCGGCGGATCGCACGGTCTGAAAGCGGGAAGCCACAGGGCTCTATGACGTGAATTCCGACCCCCATGCAGGCGCCGAGACGTAACGCCGCTCCAAGGTTTTGCGGAATGTCCGGTTGAAAAAGCGCCAGCAGCATTCTAAGCGATCCAGCCTACGGGATTGGCCGGGGCTAGGCGCGAATCACGGAAGGGGCGGCCGCAACGCGCGATCGCTGTAACTTCCGGCAATTCGACCTGCTCCAGCATTGAATTCCGAATGGCCCTTACCAGAACGTCTGGCAGGGTCGAAGACGGGTCTCGGCGCAAAGTCGCGGCCGCAAGCGAAGGGTAGCTTTAAGGTGGCCGACACCGTGGTGGGCGCAAACCCCGATCCTCATGCCTCGGGCGAAGACCCGAACCGGCGTGATTTCATTCACATCGCCGCGGCCGTCATGGCCGTGGGCGCGGTTGGGGCGTTGGCCTGGCCGTTCATCGACCAGATGAACCCGGCCGGCGACACCCTCGCCCTCGCCTCGGTGGAATTCGACCTGACCAAGGTCGAAGCTGGCCAGCAGGTCACTATCAAGTGGCGCGGCAAGCCGCTGTTCATCCGGAACCGGACGGGCAAGGAGATCGCCGAGGCGATCAAGGACGACAACGCCGACCTGCGCGATCCGCAGACCGACGAGGAACGCCACAAGCCCGGCAAGGCCCAATGGCTGATCCTGATCGGCACCTGCACCCATCTGGGCTGCGTGCCGACCTTCGGCGGCGGTGAGTACGGCGGCTGGTTCTGCCCGTGCCACGGCTCGCACTACGACACCTCCGGTCGCATCCGGAAAGGTCCCGCGCCGACGAACTTGGCGGTGCCGGACTACGCCTTCCTGTCGGACACCAAGGTCAAGGTGGGCTGAAAACGATGAGCGGACATTCCAACTACGAGCCGAAGACCGGCTTCGAGCGCTGGCTCGACACCCGACTGCCGATCGTGCGCCTGGCGTATGACAGCGTCATCGACTTCCCGACCCCGAAGAACCTGAACTACTGGTGGACCTTCGGCGGCATCCTGGCGGTCTGCCTGGGCATCCAGATCGTGACCGGCATCGTGCTGGCCATGCACTATGTCCCGCACGTCGATCACGCCTTCAATTCCGTCGAGCGCATCATGCGCGACGTGAACTACGGCTGGCTGGTGCGCTACATGCACTCCAACGGGGCCTCGATGTTCTTCATCGCGGTCTACATCCACATGTTCCGCGGCCTCTACTACGGGTCCTACAAGGCCCCCCGCGAGGTGCTGTGGATCCTCGGCTGCGTGATCTACCTGCTGATGATGGCCACGGCCTTCATGGGTTATGTCCTGCCCTGGGGCCAGATGAGCTTCCACGGCGCCGTGGTGATCACCAACCTGATCGGAGCGATCCCCATCGTGGGACCGGCCATCACCACATGGCTGTGGGGCGGCTTCGCGGTCGACAATCCGACCCTGAACCGCTTCTTCTCGCTGCACTATCTGATGCCGTTCGTGATCGCCGGCGTGGTCGCCCTGCACGTCTGGGCGCTGCACGTGGTGGGCAACGGCAACCCCACCGGGGCGAACGTGAAGTCCGAGGAGGACACTGTTCCCTTCCATCCGTACTACACGGTGAAGGACGGCTTCGCGATTTCGATCTTCCTGCTGATGTACGGCGTGTTTGTCTTCTACCTGCCCGACGTGTTGGGCGACGCGGTCAACTATGTCCCGGC
>NZ_JAUYAF010000059.1 GCF_030693625.1 Phenylobacterium sp. | reverse complement strand
GCAGCTCCGAAGGCCGCAGCCAAGCCCGCAGCCAAGAAGCCTGCCGCGAAGGCCGCCGCCCCCGCCAAGGCCGCTGCGCCGAAGGCGGCCGCGAAACCCGCCGCCAAGGCTGCGGCTCCGGCCAAGGCCGCGGCTCCGGCCAAGGCCGCGGCTCCGAAGGCCGACGCCAAGCCTCCGGCTGCGAAGGCGCCTGCCAAGGCCGCCGCGCCGAAGGCTGTGCCCAAGCCGGCTGCAAAACCCGCCGCCGCCAAGGCCGCGCCGAAGGCGGCTGCGACGCCTGCCGCCGCCGTCGCCAAGAAGCCCGCCGCGGCCAAGAAGCCTGCCGCCCCCAAGGCCGCGCCTAAGAAAAGCTGATCTTTACCGCTCACCCCGGCGAAGGCCGGGGCCCAGATCCCAAGGCTCTGCGCGTCTGGAGAAGGGTCTGGGATCTATCGGCGGACGCATCGCTCTACGACCTGGTTCCCGGCCTTCGCCGGAATGGGCGGAATGCTCGCTAGTTCGCCGACCGCCGCAGGGCGACCAGGGCCTCGTCGAGGCAGGCCCGGTCGCCGGCGATGACGATCTGGCCGCCCTGCTGGCCGACGGGGTTTCCGCGCCAGTTGGTGACCAGGCCGCCGGCCCCTTCGATCAGGGGAATGGCGCTCTCGATGTCCCAGGATTTCAGGCCGGCCTCGATGACCATGTCCATCGTGCCCGCCGCCACCATGGCGTAGGCATAGGCGTCGCAGCCCAGCCGGGCGAGCTTCGCCGCCGCGCGGACCTGGGTCCAGGCGCCCAACTCGGCGCCGCTGAAGCAGCCCTCGGGGTCGGTGGTGGCGATGATGGCGTCGGTCAGTTTGGGGCAGGCGCGCACCTTCAGCACCTTCTCGGTCCCGCGCGCGATCAGGCGCGAGCCCCCGGCGTGGCCGATGTAGAGCTCGCCGATATAGGGCTGGCCGATGGAGCCGAGCACCGGGCGGCCCTCGTGCCGCAGCCCGATCAGGGTGGTCCAGACCGGCAGGCCGGCGATGAACGCGCGGGTCCCATCGACCGGATCCAGCACCCAGACAAACTCGGCGTCCGGGCGGTCCTCGCCGTATTCCTCACCGATCACCCCGTGGTCCGGATAGTGCTCGGTGATCAGCTTGCGGATGGCCGCCTCCGCGCCCTTGTCGGCGGCGGTGACGGGGTCGAACCAGATGGCCGTGCCCTTGTCCTCCAGACCGTGATCGGCCCGGAACAGCGGGGCGATGACCTCGCCTGAGGCGCGGTTCAGGTCGATCAGAAAGCTGTCGAGAGCGGCGAGACGGTCGGGAGCGAGCATGCACCCGCTTTATCCCGCCGCTCGCGCTTCCGATATCCCCCCAGATACTGAAGCGGGGGCTTTAGACGGCCTCGTGTTCGCCGTTGAGCGACTTGGCGAGGTCCAGCAGCCGGCGGCGCGGACGCTCACCCAGCTGGTAGTAGGCGCGGATCAGGTCGAGGGTTTCCTTGCGGGCGAACATCTCGCCCCCGCCGTCGCCTTCGTTGGCCGGTTCGCGCTGGGCCAGTTCCGAGAGGCCGTCATAGAAGTAGCCGACCGGCACTTCCAGGGCTTCGGAGAGCTGCCAGAGGCGCGCGGCCGAGATGCGGTTCGCGCCGCATTCGTACTTCTGGATCTGCTGGAACCGCACGCCGCAGGCGCCGGCCAGTTGTTGCTGGGTCAGACCCAGAAGACGGCGGCGCCGGCGAAGGCGCTTACCGAGATGAACGTCGATGTCGTTACCCATGGGTTGCACCGCCCCCTTCTTCGTATCTGTTGGCGCCCGTCCCAAAGCGAGACGGTCTGGCCTGAAACCGGCAAGTCGCGCGCCAGGGGACTCCGGCTCGCGTTGCACGGATCAGGGCGCGCGTTTAGGAGGGGGCATGGCGGAGACGCGACCCTCCCTGGCCCAGCACGTCGTCTGGCGGCTCGAGGCCCTGGCCTATGACCTGGTCACCGGCCTGGCGCGGCTGTTCCCCATCGATGCGGTGTCGGACTTCGGGGCCTGGCTGTTCCAGCGCCTGGGGCCGCTGACAAGCACCCACAAGGTCGTGCAGACCAACCTGCGCATCGCCTTCCCCCAGGCCGACGAGGCCGAGATCGCGCGCCTGACCCACGAGAGCTGGGCCGAGGCCGGGCGGGTGGCCCTGGAATTCCCCATCCTCGACAAGATCGTGGGCGACCCGACCCGGGTCGAGGTGGTGAACGCCGAGCGGCTGAGGCAGATCGCCGACACCGGGGAATCGGTGGTGTTCATCTCGGGCCACTTCTCCTCGATGGAGGTGATGCCCGCTGCTATCGTGCATGCTGGGATCACCTGCCAGATCACCTATCGGGCGATGAACAACCCCCATGTGGACGAGAGCTTCCGCCGCAGCCGCTTCCGCTATGGCGTCCGGCTGTTCGCCCCGAAAGGGACCGAGAGCGCCCGCGAACTGATCCGGGCCCTGGGGCGGGGCGAGTGCGTGGCCCTGATGAACGACCAGAAGTTCAACGGCGGGGTGGCCGCGCCGCTGTTCGGCGTCACCTGCTACACCGCGCCGGGACCCTCCAGCTTCGCCCTGCGCTTCGGCATTCCGCTGCAGCCCATGTCGGTGCAACGCACCCACAAGGCGCGCTTCAAGGTGGTGGTTCACGACCCGATCCACCTTGCCAACACCGGTCACCGCAATGAGGACATCGCCGCCGGCGTCGCCCAGGTGAACGCTTTCATCGAGGACCGCATCCGCGACCGGCCCACCGAATGGTTCTGGGTCCACAAGCGCTGGCCCAACGAGGTCTACAAGCGGAGCCGTAAGTGAGCGGGGCCCTGAACGCCATCCAGCGCATGGACGCCCTGGCGGCGGGGCAGGGCGGCTTCTTCTATCCCTGGACCTCGAACCTCGGCGCCGGCGACGGCGAGGAGGCCTCTGCGGAGCTGGTGGAACGCCATCTGTCGCCGGACCTGACCGTGCTGGAGGCCGGCTGTGGCCACGGCCCCGATGTGCTGCGCTTCGCCCCCCAGGTGGCCCGCTATGTGGGTTACGATTTCTCGGAAGGCTTCGTGCGCATCGCCCGCGAGGGGGCCGACCAGGCGGGGCTGAAAGACGTCGAGCTGATCTGCGCCAACTCCAGCGCGGGCGCCAATGGCGGCCGTCCGCGCATCCCCATGGACGACGCCAGCGTGGACCTGATCGTCTCCCGGCGCGGCCCCACCAACTTCATCCTCGACGCGCCCCGCGTGGTGCGGCCCGGCGGCTGGCTGATCCAGCTCAATCCGGCGCCGTCGCCGCGCCAGGCCTGGGACGACGAATTGCCGGAGGACCTGCGGTCGGAGCCCGCCCGGGACTTCGACATCGCCGGCCACATCTCAGGCCTGCTGGCGCAGGCGGGCCTGGCCCTGCATTCGGGTTGGAGCTTCGATGTGCCGGAGCATTTCACCGACGCCCGCCAGCTCTACGCCTACCTGGCCTGGAACCAGTTCCATGGCCTGGGGCTGCGCGCCCAGCCCCTGGAAAGCGCCTTGCCGTCCCTGCAGACGGTGATGGCGAAACATGCGGGACCAGAGGGGCTGGACGTCCGGCGGCGGCGCTATCTCTGGTGCGCTCGCATCGCTTGACGGTGACAGGGTGGCAGCCCGCGCGGCGTCGATCAAGCCAAGCTATTGTGCTTTGCCAGGCCGCCGGACGTCGCTGATTTTCCCGCCATGACTTCAGATATCCATGGGCATTGGCACGGTGTCCTCGACACCGGCGCGGTGAAGGTGAAGCTCGGGTTTCGGCTCGACGGCGACACGGCGTGGCTCGACACCCGCGCCGCCGGGGTGCTGGAACTGCCGCTGGCCCGGGACGGCCAGAGGGTCGCCTTCGGGAGCGTCCCCTTCGATGTCGTGCTCGACCTGCAACGGGTGGGCGAGAGGCTGGAGGGGACCTGCTTCCACAACGCGGTCGATTTCCCGGTCAGCTTCGCGCCTGGCCTGGCGCCGCCAGCCGTCCACGCGGCCCGGCCGCAGACGCCCGCGCCGCCATTCCCGTATGAGACTGAAACCGTCACCTTCACCGGCGCCGACGGCTCCAGGCTCTCGGGAACCCTGACCCGGCCGTCGGGGCCTGGCCCTTATCCCGCGATCGTCCTCTCCTCCTGGTTTGGCCAGACCGACCGCGACCAGATGGTGGCCGGCCACAGGCCCTTCGCCCTGTGGGCCGACGAGTTGACCCGTCGCGGCTTCACCACCCTTCGCTACGACAAGCGCGGTGTCGGCGCCTCGGAGGGCCGTTTCGACACCGCCACGACGGCGGACTTCGCCGCGGATCTCGCCTGCGCCGTCGCCATCCTGCGGAACCGGACCGACATCGGCGCCGTGGGCCTGCTGGGCCACAGCGAAGGCGGCCACATCTCGGCTGACCTCGCCGCGGCCGACCCCACCATCGCCTTCTGCGTGATGATGACCCCCACCGGCGTGCCCGATGAGCTCATCCTGGAGGCTGAGATGTTTAACGCCGCGCGGGTTGTGGGCGGCGTACCCCGCGACTTCGACCGCACCGTGCGCTTTGTCCGCGCGCTTTCCGAAGCCTCCAAGGCCCCGACCGCCGGAGAGACCGTGACCCTCGCCAGGGAGATCCTGGCGGCGGAAGCCTATCCGCCAGAGCGCCTGGACAGCCGCGCCGCTATCGCCGCCTCGCCCTGGCGCCGCTACTGGGCCACCTACGACCACACGGCGGGACTTCGGGGCCTGACCTGCCCGGCCCTGGTGGTGTTCGCCGGCATGGACCTGCAGACTCCGCCAAGGGCCCACGCGGCGAAGATCATGGCCGCCAATCCATCGGCCAACGTCGTGACCCTGCCAGGCCTCAACCACTTCCTGCAGCCGGCGATCACCGGCGCGCCATCGGAGTACGGGGAGATCGAGACCACCCTGGACCCGTCGGTCATCAAGGCCGTCTGTGATTGGATTGTCGAGGTTGGCAGGCCCTAGAGCATGATCGCCTGAGACGGAACCGCGCAGCGGTCCCGGCTCAGGCGTGAATCATGCTCTCGCTTATATCTGGAGCCTGATCCACCGCATCGGCGGAATCGCGACGCGATTCCACCTCAACGGATCAGGCTCTAGGCCGGCGTCCTCGCCCCGACCATCAAGGTCGGGTCCAGGTTCCGCCCGCGCCACTTCATGCGCCAGCAGAGGTGGGGGCCCGTCGCGCGGCCCTCCTTGCCCACGGCGCCGATGACCTGACCCTGGCTCACCATCTCGCCGCGCCGGACGTCCACCCGCGACTGGTGCAGATAGAGGCTGATCAGGCCCTGGCCATGGTCGATCATGGTCAGGCCGCCCTCGAAGTGCATGCCGGTCTCGGCGAAGGCCACGACGCCGGCCGCCGGTGCGCGGATCGAGGCGCCGGTGGGGGCGGCCAGGTCGGCGCCGTAGTGGGGCGTGCGGGGTTCGCCGTTCAAGACGCGCTGGCCGCCGAACCGCCCGCTGATGCGGTACTTGGCTAGAGGCGCGATGAAGCCGGTCTTGAACCCGTCCAGGTCGGCGCGGCTGGCGAAGCCCTGGGCCTTGCGGCCCGCCTCAGCCCGGATGCGGGCCAGCAGGGCCTCGCCCGTGGGGTTGACCTGGTTATTGGCCAGGCCGCCGATCCGCTGGATGTCGAAGTCGCCGGGCGCGATCTGGGCCATGTGGCTGGCCTCGCCGTCGCCATTCACCACGCGGATGATCGCCTGGGGCTCGGCGTCGCGGTCGAAACCGACGATGAAATAGCCGGCCTCCGAAGCCAGGCCCTCATCCACCCCGTTCACGAAGACCCGGGCGCGGGGGCGGGTGCGGCCGATGGCGAAGCCGCCCTGCTGGTAGCGGCCGGTCAGCGACAGCCCGGGCCCGGCGGCGCGCGCCGGGGTCCAGAGGCTGATCGCCCCGAGACCAAGAAGGGCGCCGCGCCGGTTCAGCGGTTGGTCGCCTGCCAGCGGGCCAGGCTCTCGGCGGGGCCGGCATAGGCTTCCTGCAGCGGCGCGCTCCAGTAGCGCAGGGCCTCCAGCGGCACCTTAACCCCGGAGACGGCGCAGACCACATAGCGGCCCGGCTTCAGGACGACGAACTCGCCGTCGCCATAGTGGACGACAGCCAGGTCGGCGGTGGATCCGGAAAGGTCATGGGCGTTCATGGGCGCCATCTTAAACGAGAGGGTGGCCTCAGAACAGGTCGCCCTGCGCGGAAGGTGTCGCGGGCGGCTTGGGCGCGCGGGCGGGGCGCGCTGGCGCAGGTGGCGGCTCAGGCGCGGCGGTGGGCGTGCCGTCGATAGTGGCCTCACGCGTCGTGTCGGCGAAGACCAGGCTCACCCCCTCGCCGCTGTGCAGGGATGCGCCGTCCAGGGCCAGGGAGCCATCGGCCCGGATCACCTTGGCGAAGCCCCGGCGAGGCGGGGCCTTGGGGTCGAGGGGCGCCAGCAGCTTGGCCTGATAGGCCAGCCGCTCGGTCATCCGCTCCAGGCCGCGGGCCAGGGCTGGCTGCAGGCGGATAGAGGTTCGGGCCAGAACCTGGGCCCGCTGCTCCTGCGGACGCTGAAGCAAGGTCGGGACCAGGCGGGCGGCGGCGCGGCTCAGCTCGGTGCGGTGCGCCGCGACATTGCGTTCGAGGCCCGCCGCGAGGCGTGGTGACACGCTCGCCAGCCGCTCGGCGCGGGCTTGCTGGGGCCGCTGCAGCAGCCCTGGCGTCAAGCGTGAGGTGGCGCGGATCAGCTGTGTGTCGTGGATCGCGAAGTTGCGGTTCAAAGCGGCGGCCAACCGGCTGGCCGTTAGATTGAAGCGCTGGGCGGCCATTTCCACGAGGTCTCGAACCCGGTCCAACGCCCGCTTGGCGTTGGCCACTCGCTGCCGGCGATCCTCGACGATGCGGCCGCCCTGGCGGTGCAGGCGCGACGTCAAATCGAGGGTGGCGGCGCGCAGCTCGGCCAGGACGGGTGTAGCCATCTCGGCGGCCGCCGTCGGCGTCGGCGCGCGGCGGTCTGAGACGAAGTCGATCAAGGTGGTGTCGGTTTCGTGCCCCACCGCCGAGATCAGCGGGATGGTCCCGGCGGCCACCACCCGGGCCAGGCCCTCGTCGTTGAAGGCCCAGAGATCCTCCACCGACCCTCCGCCGCGCGCCACGATCAGCACGTCGGGGCGCGGCACAGGGCCGTCCGGGGCCATGGCGTTGAAGCGCTGAATGGCGTTGCTCACCTGGGCGGCGGCGGCGTCCCCCTGGACCACGCAGGGCCAGACGATCACCCGGCAGGGCCAGCGGTCGCGGATGCGGTGCAGGATGTCGCGGATCACCGCCCCGGTCGGGCTGGTGATCACGCCGACCACCATCGGCATGGCGGGCAGGGGGCGTTTGCGCGAAGTCTCGAACAGCCCCTCGGTCTGGAGCCTGGCCTTCAGCCGCTCCAGCTGGGCCAGCAGGGCGCCGACGCCCGCGGCCTCCATGGTCTCGATGACGATCTGATAGCGGGAGCCGGCGGGGTAGGTGGTGATCTTACCGGTGACGATCACCTCCAGCCCCTGCTCGGGCCGGACCGACAGGTTCTTCACCGAGCCCTTCCACACCACCCCGTCGATGGCGGCGCGCTCGTCCTTCAGCGTGAGATAGACGTGGCCGTTGCCGTGGTGGGTGACCTTGGACAGCTCGGCGCGCAGACGGACGAAGCCGTAGGCGTCCTCAAGCGTGCGCTTCAGCGCGAACGCGAGTTCCGAAACGGAATAGGCTTTGGCGTTGGAGTCGGTCGACTCTGCCAGGACATCTGTCATGGCAGGAGATTAGCGAGGGCCGGGTCGAAACCCAAACCCTCGCCCGCTCTCCAGGCGGTAAACTAGATGTAGCGGCGCAGCGAACGGGCCAGTTCGTTGGGGCCCGAGCGCTTCTTGGCCTGGGCCGGCTGATAGGCGACCCGGGCGTGTTCGGCGCAATAGGGGCCGTCATCCTGGCGGCGGCCGCAGAAGGTGAAGCCATCGGTGGAGGGATCGCCGATCGGCCACTTGCACATGTGGGCGCCGAGCGTCAGCACGGTGGCCGAGCCGGGGGCTTCGTCGATATAGCGGACCGGGGCCGGCACGGGCGCCTGGGCCACCAGGGGCTCGGCGATGCGACGCGGGGCGGCCGGCTGCGCCACAGCGCGTTGCGGACGCGGGGCCTTGAAGACCGGGCGGGCGGGCTTGGAAGGGGTGGCGCGGCCCGACAGGCCCAGCCGGTGCACCTTGCCGATCACCGCGTTGCGCGTGACGCCGCCAAGCTGCTTGGCGATCTGGCTGGCCGACAGGCCGTCCTGCCAGAGCTTCTTGAGATTTTCGACGCGTTCGTCTGTCCAACCCATGGTCTTGCTCCGCGTGTCCTGGTTCCATCAGCCCCGCGCGGCAGACCCAGGATCAATATGTTGTGGCAGCGCGCTACTCACGACATCACCAACTACCAGATATCGTAAACAGATCCTTAAGACCCACAATAGGCGCCCCTGTCTTCATCCACAGGAACCACATATAGCGTCGGAAGGCCGCACTCTTGCGCTTCCCGCGGCCTGGGCGCACATGAGCGCCCATGAAGGATATGCCCGACGCCGCAGCCGTTATGCCGCCCGAGCCCCGGGACTATCACGGGGTCAACTGGGCCGGCTTGCGCACCCTCTATCTCCGCGAGATCCGCCGGTTCTGGAAGGTGGGGATGCAGACCCTGGCGGCCCCGGTGGTCACCGCCCTGCTGTACATGATGGTCTTCGTGGTGGCCGCCCAGGGCGCGAGGGTCCCGGTCCATGGCGTGGCCTTCGCCACCTTCGTGGCGCCCGGCCTGATCATGATGCAGATCCTCAACAACGCTTTCGCCAATTCGTCGTCGAGCCTGCTGCAGGCCAAGATGAACGGTCTGACCGGCGACTTCCTCACCCCGCCCCTGACGCCCCTGGAGCATGTGGCCGGCTTCGCGCTGGGCGCCGCCACCCGCGGCATCGTGGTGGGCGCGGTCACCTGGCTGGCTGTCCTGCCCTTCGCAGACCTGCCGGTCACCCACCTCTGGGCGATCCTCTATTTCGGCGCCGGCGCCTCGATGATCCTGGGCCTGCTGGGCGTCATGGCCGGCCTCTGGTCGGAGAAGTTCGACCACATGTCGGCGGTTACCAACTTCATCATCATGCCCATGACCTTCCTGTCGGGCACCTTCTATCTGGTGGAGCGCCTGCCCGAGCCCTTCCGCTCGGCCAGCCACTACAACCCGTTCTTCTATCTGATCGACGGCTTCCGCTACGGCTTCATCGGCCATGCCGAAGGCTCGCTGATCGCCGGCATGGGCATGACCGCCGGCCTGGTGATCGCCTTCAGCTGCATCTGCCTGTGGATGTTCGAGACCGGCTACAAGCTCAAGACCTGAGCGCGTCACACACCGGTCGTCGCCCAAGAATATTGACAGAGCGGGGTTCGAAGACGAAAACGTCGAGCCTTCCTGTCCCCGCCGCCACGCGCCGGGGACGCTTCTCTTTTGGGAGGTATCCCCAGTGACTGAAAAGACCGCGACGCAAGCCGCGCCCGTCCCCAGCGATCACATCATGGGCGTGTACAACCGCACCCCGCTGGCGTTCGAGCGAGGCGAGGGCGCGCGACTTTTCACCACCGATGGGGAGGCCTACCTCGACTGCATGGCGGGCATCGCCGTGAACGCGCTCGGCCACGCCAATCCCAAGCTGGTTCAGGCGGTGAAGGACCAGGCCGAAAAGCTCTGGCACGTGTCCAACATCTTCACGATCCCGGGCCAGGAAAAGCTCGCCAAGGTGCTGACCGACGCGACCTTCGCCGACGAGGTGTTCTTCACCAACTCCGGCGCCGAGGCCATCGAGTGCGCCATCAAGACGGCGCGCAAGTATCACTGGGCCAAGGGCCAGCCCGAGCGCATCGACATCATCGGCTTCGAAGGCTCCTTCCACGGCCGGACCCTGGCGGCGGTGAACGCGTCGGGCAACAAGGCCTATCTGGAGGGCTTTGGCCCGCCGATGCCGGGCTTCGTCCAACTGCCCTACGGCGACCATGAGGCGTTGAAGGCGGCCATCGGCCCGACCACGGCGGCCATTCTCATCGAGCCCGTGCAGGGGGAAGGCGGCGCCCGCGCCCTGCCCGAGGTCTGCATGCGCGGTTTGCGCCAGCTGTGCGACGAGCACGGCATCCTGCTGATCTATGACGAGATCCAGTGCGGCCTGGGCCGGACCGGCAAGCTGTTCGCCCACGAATGGGCCGGCGATGCGGCCCCGGACATCATGGCGGTGGCCAAGGCGCTGGGCGGCGGGTTCCCGGTGGGCGCCTGCTTGGCCACGGCCGAGGCCGGCCGCGGCATGACGGTCGGCAGCCACGGCTCCACCTACGGCGGCAACCCGCTAGCCATGGCCGTGGGCCTGGCGGCCATGGAGGAGCTCAACAGCCCCGAGCTCCTGGCCCACGTCCGGGAGGTCGCCGGCTACTTCGTGCAACAGCTCTCGGGCCTGCAGGAACGCTTCCCCGACGTGGTGGAGGACATCCGCGGCAAGGGCCTGCTGATCGGCATCAAGTTGAAGACGCCGAACCGCGAGTTCATGCAGCACGCGCGCGACCAGCACATGCTGATCGCCGGCGGCGGCGACAACTGTGTGCGGCTGCTGCCGCCGCTGACGCTGACCCTGGAAGAAGCCCAGGAAGCGATGTCGAAGCTGGAGGCGTCCTGCGAGGCGGCGCGAACCCAGGCGAAAGCCGCAGCCTGACCTAACTCCGCTCATCCCGGCGAAGGCCGGGACCCAGATTAGGACTCCTCGCTCCCAGGCTGAACCTGGGCCCCGGCCTTCGCCGGGGTGAGCGGGAGTTGGGAGATTCCCCGATGACCCAAGTCAGACACTTCCTCGACCTCTGGCGGATACCCCCCGCCGACCTGCGCGTGATCCTCAATGACGCCAAGGCCCGCAAGGCCGCGCGCAAGGGCTGGACCCAGGGCCGCATCGACGCCGACGCGCCCGGCGCCGAGCGGACCCTGGCCATGATCTTCGAGAAAAACTCCACCCGCACCCGCTTCTCCTTCGACGCCGCCATGCGCCAGCTCGGCGGCAATGTAATCATCTCCACGGCCAACGACATGCAGCTGGGCCGCGGCGAGACCATCGAGGACACCGCCATGGTGCTCTCGCGGATGGTCGACGCGGTGATGATCCGCGCCAACCGTCACACCGATCTGGAGACCTTCGCCGAGGTTTCCAAGGTGCCGCTGATCAACGGCCTATCGGACAAGAGCCACCCCTGCCAGATCCTGGCCGACCTGCTGGCCTTCGAGGAACGCTGCGGGTCTGTTGAAGGTAAAACGCTGGCCTGGATCGGGGACGGCAACAACGTCTGCTCGACCTTCATCCACGCGGCGCCCGTGTTCGGGTTCAAGCTGAAGATCGCCAGCCCCGCCAAATACCATCCCGACCGCGTCGATCTCGCCCGCGCCGCCGACCTGCAGGGCCGGATCGAGGTGAGCGACAATCCGCTGGAGGCTGTCACCGGCGCCGACTGCGTCATCACCGACACCTGGGTCTCCATGGGCGACACCGACCGCGACGACCGGCTGGCGGCGCTGGGCCCTTATCAGGTCACTGAAGCCCTGATGGAAAAGGCCAATCCCGGCGCGGTCTTCATGCACGACCTGCCCGCCCACCGGGGCGAGGAGGTCACCGGCGAGGTGCTGGACGGTCCCCGCTCGCTCGCCTGGGATGAGGCCGAGAACCGCATCCACGCCCAGAAGTCGATCCTGGCCTGGTGTTTTGGCGCCATCGGCTGATCTGCCACGCTCGCAAAGCGGCGGGCCTTTCCCTATATGGCCCGCCCATGAGCATCGACACCACCGCCGCCCCCGACGACCTCGTCGCCCCCTTCCAGATCGAGGGTGAGCCCGTGCGCGGCCGCCTGGCCCGCCTGGGCGCCGCCGTGGACGAGATCCTGGCGGCCCACGACTATCCCGAAGCCGTCGCCAACCTGCTGGGCGAAGCCTGCGCGCTCGCGGCCCTGGTGGGCTCCAACCTGAAGTTCGACGGGCGGCTGATCGTCCAGGCCCAGGGCGACGGCCCGGTCCGCTACGTCGTGGTGGACTACGACACCGACGGCGCCCTGCGCGGCTATTGCCGCTATGACCCCGACGCCGTGGCCAAGGCGGCCCAGGGCTTCGTGCGGCCGGGCGCCAAGACGCTTTTGGGGGAGGGGGTCTTCATCATGACTGTCGACCAGGGCGCCGACATGGACCGCTACCAGGGCATCACCACCATCGAGGGCGAGACCCTGGCCCTGTGCGCCGAGCAGTACTTCGCCCAGTCGGAACAGACCCCCACCCGGGTGCGGCTGGCGGTGGGCCAGGCCGATCTCGGCGACGGCCTGCGCTGGCGGGCCGGCGGCATGCTGATCCAGAACATCGCCGAGGACGAGAACCGTGGCCCGACGGCGGAGGCCTGGGTCCGCACCCAGGCTTTCTTCGAGACCATCGGCGAGGACGAGCTGATCGACCCCACCATCTCGGCCGAAACCCTGCTGTTCCGCCTGTTCCACGAGGACGGGGTCCGGGTCTTTGAGGCCAAGCCGCTGAAGGCCTTCTGCCGCTGCTCCCAGGACCGCATCGAGAGTGTGCTGACCTCGTTCTCGCCCGAGGAGCGCGCCGAGATGGTGGAGGACGACGGCCTGATCAAGGTGACCTGCGAGTACTGCTCCAGCACCTATTCCGTCGACCCGGCGGATTTGAAGGCTGAGGCCTGAGAACCCTCCCCTATCGAGGGGGGTAAGCCCTCAGGCCGCGTCCAGGGCCCGTTCGACGTCGCGGATCAGGTCGCCTGACCCCTCCAGCCCGACGCTCATCCGCACCCAGCCCTCGGTGAGGCCGATGCTCAGGCGCTCGGCCTCCGGCATGGAGCGGTGGGTGGTGGTGGACGGGTGGGTGGCCATGGACTTGGCGTCGCCCAGGTTGTTGGAGATGTCGACGATGGCGAGGGTGTCGAGGAAGCGCCAGGCGGCCTCGCGGCTGCCCAGGTCGAAGGCCACGACGCTGCCGCCGCCCGACATCTGGTTGGCGATGATGGCGGCCTGGGGGTGGTCGGGGCGGCCGGGATAGATCACTCGCCGGCACTTGGCGTGGGCGCCGATGGCGTCGGCCACCTTGGCGGCGTTCTGCGTCTGGCGGGTGACCCGCAGCTCCAGGGTCTCCAGAGCCTTGACCAGCACCCAGGAATTGAACGGCGACAGCGCCGGCCCGGTGTGGCGCAGCAGGTCCTTGTAGCTCTCGGTCATCAGCTCCGCGCCGCCGAGGATCGCGCCCCCCAGCACCCGGCCCTGGCCGTCGATATGCTTGGTGGCCGAATAGACGACGATGTCGGCGCCCAGCGCCAGCGGCTTCTGGAAGAGCGGGGTGGCGAAGACATTGTCCACCACCAGTTTGGCGCCGGCCGCATGGGCGACGTCGGCGACGGCTCCGATGGCGGTCACCTCCAGCAGCGGGTTGGCGGGCGTCTCCACCAGGAAGGCCTTGGTGTTGGGCCGCACGGCGTTCTTCCAGGCCTCGATGTCGGTGGCGTCGACAAAAGTCACCTCCACCCCGTAGCGGGGCATCAGCTCCGACAGGATCCAGCGGCAGGATCCGAACAGGGCCCGGCCGGCCACGATGTGGTCGCCGGCCCGAACCAGGCCCTGCAGGGCCACATGCACCGCGGCCATGCCCGACGCGGTGGCGCGGCACTGCTCGGCGCCTTCCAGCAGCGCCAGCCGGTCCTCGAACATCTGGGTCGTGGGGTTGCCGAAGCGCTGGTAGATGAAGCCCGGCTCCTCGCCGGAAAACCGCTTGTCGGCCGCGCTGGCGCTCTCGTACGAGAAGCTCTGCGTCAGGAAGAGGGCCTCGGAGATTTCGCCATAGGGAGAGCGGGCCATACCGCCGCGCACCAGCTTGGTCTCTTGCTGCCAGGTGTTCGGATCTTCGGCCATGGGGCGCTCCTTTAAAGGGTCCGCAGAAAGCGCCTTCGCGCGCCAAACCGGAATCCAGTTTTCCTGCGAAAGCCTTCAGGGAGGGCGGCATGAACCTCACGGCGCGCCTCGGGGTCAAGCTTCAGCATTCGCCGTCTGGCTGAATCGGCTTCCGACTTGCTCAAAAACACGGCAACCTCAGCTTAACTACAGGGAGGACACCACCTAATGCCGCTCAATATGCTGTTTCGCCTTCTCGGCCTGATCCTGGTTGTGCTGGGCCTGCTCAACGTCGCCATCGGCTTCCTGCCGGCCTCGGTCCTGGCTTCCATTCCGAAACAGCTGATGCTGGTGGAAGGGTTCGCCCAGTCGGTGAGCCTGCTCGGGCTCGGCGCCATGATCTACCTGCTGGCCGAGATCGCCGCCAAGCGTCCCGCCAAGAGCTACTAGCCCACGATGCCGGTCAATTTCGCGATCCGGGTCTTCAGCCTGATCCTGACCTTTTTCGGCGCGCTGAACCTCGTGATCCTGGCCCTGTCGGACCATCTGCAAAGCTGGGTTCCGGCGGTGCTGCGCCCGGCCGCCAATTTCGGTGAGGCGCTCGCCCTGTTCGGGGTGGGCGCCGCCGTCGCCATGCTGGCCGAGATCGCCGCCAAGGTCGGACGGAGCAAGCACTAGGCGGGCGGGGGGTGGGTGAAGGAGAGACCCCAGCCCCCGCTATACCGCTCACCCTGGCGAAGGCCGGGGCCCAGATCCTATGGCTAGGCCCGTCCGGAGAATTCCGAGCGGGCCTTTCTGCGTTCTCGGCGCTTTACGATCTGCGTCCCGGCCTTCGCCGGGATGAGCGGCGTTTGGACCATCCCAACCAACACGCCGCACTTGCCAACTCTCGCCCTCCCGGCGAGTGTCCCGCCGATGACCGACGCGACCCGCGCGGGGATTCTCCCCTGCCAATCCATCGATGACCTGATCGCCCAGGGCGCCATCGCCTCGGCGACGCCCTTCGACGCCGATCAGGTGCAACCCGCCAGCCTCGACCTGCGCCTGGCCGCCCGCTGCTGGCGGGTGCGGGCGAGCTTCCTCCCCCGCCTGGGCCGCACGGTGGCGAGCCGCATCGCCGACGTGGCCATGCATGAACTGGACCTCTCCAGGGGTGCGGTTCTGGAGAAAGGCTGCGTCTATATCGCCGAGCTGCAGGAGCGGTTGCACCTGCCGCCGGGCGTTTCGGCCCGCGCCAATCCCAAGAGCTCCACCGGCCGCGTCGATGTCTTCGTGCGCCTGCTGTCGGACAACCAGCCGGCCTTCGATGACGTGATCGAGGGCTATGACGGCCCCACCTATATCGAGATCGCGCCCCAGACCTTCTCCATCCTGGTGCGCGCCGGCACCCGGCTCAACCAGCTGCGTCTGAAGCGCGGCGCCCCGCCGAAACTGCTCACCAAGAGCGTCGGGGTCGACCTCTCCGACGGGGTCGCGGGGTTCCGCGCGCGCCGCCACGCCGGCGTCATCGACATGGACAATGTCGACGGCCACGACCCGCGAAACTACTGGGAGCCGCTGATCCCGCAGAACGGCGAGCTGCTGCTGGATCCGGGCGAATTCTACATCCTGGCGTCCAAGGAGGCGATCGAGATCCCGGTGCTGCAGGCCGCCGAGATGACCCCCATCGACCCCTCGGTGGGCGAGTTCCGGGTTCACTACGCCGGCTTCTTCGACCCCGGCTTCGGGACTGAGGAGGCCCAAGGCGTGGGCTCCAAGGGCGTGCTGGAGGTCCGCAGCCACGAGACTCCCTTCCTGTTGGAAGACGGCCAGACCGTCGCCCGCCTGGTCTATGAGCCCCTGACCGCCAAGCCCTCGCGCCTCTATGGCGACCAGGGCAGCCACTACCAGCGCCAGGGCCTGAAACTCTCCAAGCACTTCCAGCGCTGGACCGCGAACCGCTAGTGCAGGCTGAGGCGAAATCGCTGGGGCTGACGCTCCGATGGTGGCTGATCCTCGCCACCTACCTGTTGGCGGCGATCAATTTTGGTGTGACGCGTCTGCGCTTGAACGCGCCTTCCCAAATCTATGAAGCATTGGACCCGTACGCTGGCTTGATCGGGACTCTGTCGTTTCTGGGATGGTGTGGAGTCACCGGCTATGTCGTCCGGCGCTACCGTCGACGGGCCTGGCCGGTGCTGGTCGGCGCGCCGTTCGCCGTGTTCACCGCATTGGGCGTGGCCTGGTATATTCTAGCGGTCCTGTTCAGCGGCCAACTCTGACCTAAAACGTTCGTCGGCGCGGGGAGACGCAAGGCGTCGGCTCCAAGGTTGCGCTGGAGCCAGCCACGAAACTTGACCGATGACAAGGTCGCTTGACATATTGAGACATGTCATGTTTGCTTGTCATATAGACAAGGACGCATATCATGACCGATCCTCGAACCCGCAAGCTGCGTCGCCAGAGCCTGATCGGACTCGGTGGCCTGATGATGCTGGGGCTGCTGATGGTGCTGCTCAGCCGCATCCAGGGCCTCGAGCGGCCGGTCCGGATCGTCGGCGCCACCGTGCTGGTCTCCGTCATCGTCGTCTGGTGGACGGTCTTCGCCATCCGCATCTACCGGGCTCAGGACGAGTATCTGCGGCAGGCCGAGCGGGTGGCTTGGTACTGGGGTGGGCTGTTTGGCCTGCTGCTGTCCTTCCCGGCCTTCGTCTTCATCGGCATGGGCGGCCTGACCTGGCTCTGGCCGGCCGTCGAGACCAGCCCGAGCCTCGGGCGCGCCTTCACCTTGGGCTACATGTTGCCCCTGGCCATGCAGGTCACCGGCGCCCTGGCTGTGGGCCTGTGGTGGCGGCTGGCCCGGCGATGAAGAACCGCCTCAAGGTCCTGCGGGCCGAGCGGGACTGGAGCCAGGCCGAGCTGGCCGCCCACCTCGACGTCTCGCGCCAGAGCGTCAACGCCATCGAGACCGGCAAGTATGATCCCAGCCTGCCGCTGGCGTTCAAGATCGCGAGGCTGTTCGGCCTCCCCATTGAGGCCATCTTCGAGGCCTAGATCGTCCGCACACTGCGGCAGGTCGCCACAGCCAAGCTGTTGATCGCGTTAACCATATTTAAGTTCGACTCACGGTTTCCTTGGCAAGAGGGGCCAGGAAACCGCCATGCCCGATGCGACCTATATCGCCTTCGTACCCACCGCCAAGCGCGACCGCTTGCGAGCGATACTGCAGACCGAAGACACCGGCCCCCTGGCCTGGCGCGAACAGCGCACGATGTTCGGCAGCGAATTCTACTTTTCCGGCCCCCCCGGCCTCGCCCGCAAGGCCCAGGCCTATGTCGCCGAATGGGTCATCACCGGTTAGGCGCTTGAGTGGGCCCCGGAGACCCGCTAGAGAACCCCTACTGCAAGCCTTACCTGATAAGGCATCTGCGGGCGTAGCTCAGGGGTAGAGCGTCAGCTTCCCAAGCTGAATGTCGTGGGTTCGAATCCCATCGCCCGCTCCAACACTTAGCTCAAATTCACCCGACCGGTTTTGCAGCTGGTTTTGCAGTCTTCGTTCCACTGGCGTTCTCGCGCGCCTCGTCTAGCCGCCGAATCTTGTCCCGTAGCAAGGCGTTCTTGTTCACGTAACGGTCGATGATGCGCTCGACCTTGTCCGCCGACCAGCCGAGCAGTTCGGCGATTTCGGTCGGCTTGAAGCCGGCTAGGTAAGCTTTGGTGGCGAAGGTGCCGCGGGCGTCATGGAAGTGGAGGGTGTCCTCCTTGATGGCCGTCATGGCCTTGTTCCAGCTTGAGCTAAATCCGCTCTTCCACCCAAGTCGGGGTTTAGCTTGGTGACGCTTTCGGCAATCGCCCTTTGCTGAAATTCCGGGCCCCGCAGCCTTTCATGCCGTCGGGGTCGTGGCGGCGAAGCCATGCCTCAGTGAGGTCCGCGGACCCGTGGAGGTGGATAGCGCATCTCGCCGTTGATCTTCACGTAGACCTCGTCGAGATGCCATCGCCAGTGGGTGTGAGCGCGCATCCACACCGAGGACTTCTGCCCCGATGATCGGGCTCAGCTTGCGGACTTCAATGGTCTCATAGGTCATTGCGCGTTCCTCCCTGCATTCTTCTTGTGCTGATCTCCGCCCGTGATCCGGCCTGCATAGTTCACCGAGACGCGGCCGGTTGAGTTCCCGATCTCACACAGGTTAGCTCGCCTTCTTGAGCCATCCTGCGCGGTCGTAGCCCCGATCCTCAAAGCTGGGCGGCCGGCTCTTGAACTTGTCGGTGGCAAGCCACAGACGCTTAAGGTGCCGCCGACGATCGAGCTCTTCCCAATCCTGGAATTCCGTACGGGAGTGGAAGAGGACGTAGTTGTTGATGAACTGCATGTCCCCGGGCTCCAGGACCATGTCCAACCGGAACTCGGGATTGACGGTCAGCGCATCGAGCGTGTCGAGCGCCTCAATCTCCAAGCCGGTCAGGCGAGGCAGCTCCGGGAACCGCTGGGCCGAGTTGATATAGCCGCGGATATACCGATTGAAGAGTCGGCCGTCGTGGCGGGTGAACACCGGCATCTCATAGTAAGGCTTGCCGTCCTTGGGATGCTCGCCGCGCCAGTCGTAGAAGAACGGCTGGTAGAGCCGTTCCAGCAAGTCGGGCCGCGTGCGGGCGATCTCGTTGTGGCAGGCGACGGAGCTCACCAGGCTGCTGAGACCGCCGCTCTTGGCGTCGCGCAGGCAAAGCAGGCCCACAAGGTCCGAACCATCGGTATGGAAGGGGAGATGGACGTTCGTCTCGTAACCCCGGACGTGAGGGTTCGTAATGCTCTTGCCGGTATCCAACACATCGCCCAGCAGATCGCCGCGGGCGTTCTGGGGCCAAGGCCGGCCGATGTAAGTCCCCATGCCCCAATAGATGGAGCCGGCGTCTTCCTTCGAATAGCGATCCACGGGAAGCCCGCGTATCAGGACGAAGCCGCGGCCATCGACGAGCTCGTCGGTCAGTGCGTCCAGCGTGTCCGAAAGGCTGTCCAGCGGGAAGTCGGCGCGAGAGATCTGATCTCCGGACAGCCCCTTGGCCTTGGCGTGCGCGAGGGCCGCGTCCAACTCGTCGATTTCACCTGCGGAGAGCCGGTAAATCCACTGGTCGTTCTCCGCCATGCGCGCACCGCGCCAATCCGCTCTTGATGTCAGGATTGATTTGTCGGCGACCATGAAATCCTCCTCTGGCTCGCTCAGCGCTGGATTAGCTCGCGCGTTTTTAAGCAGGCTAAAGAAGACTCTTTAAGTTGTCGAGGGAGCGATGACCAACCCTCGCCCCATGCAGGCGGCGGTCCGCCTTGACTAGGGGGGCGCGGCGATTAATGTTTGACCATTAACGCCGCCGGGTGGGTCAAATCGCGTGTTGGCGTCTGCCCGCCAGCGAAAGCAGAGGCGGGGTCAGGAACACATGGGCGGGACGATTGTGGCGGACGCCGACCTACTGGCGAACGTTCGAGCCATCGCAGCCGACATGGCCAGCGAGCGCATGGAGCGGCAACGCCGCCGCCATCTGGAGCGGTCGGATTTCGAGCGCTTGGCGGACGCGGGATATCTGCTGACCGGCATACCCGCTGACCAAGGTGGTCTCTGGCGTGGCGTCCGCGCGTCAGTGCGGCAATATTCGGAGTTGATCTATACGATCGCGCGAGGCGATCCCTCGGTCGCGCTGGTGGCCTCCATGCACCCCGTAGTTCTGGTCTACTGGCTGGCCAATGACGCCGCGCCGGATCCCTATGCGAAAGCTTGGACCGAACAGAGGGACCAGTGCTTCCAGACGGCCCGCGACCGGCATTGGTGGGGTACGATCACGTCCGAACCCGGCAGCGGCGGCGACATCATGAAGACCCGCACAGTGGCCGAACCGGACGGCGCCGGGGGATATCGTCTGACCGGGGACAAGCACTTCGGGTCCGGATCCGGCGTCACATCCTACATGATCACCACGGCCAAGCCGACGGGCGGCACGGCGCCGACCATGTTCTTCATGGATGTGCGCGACGCTGATTGGACAGGTGCTCAGGGCATGAAGCTCACTGCCGATTGGGACGGCCACGGCATGAGCGCCACCCAAAGCCACGGCTTCCGCTTCGACAACTATCCGGCTCAGGCCATCGCCTGGCCGGGGGCGGCCCAGTCCGGCGGCGGCGCAGCCGCCCAACTGAGCGCCTGCATGTTCACCTCGGTCATCGTCGCCGTGGTTGAAGAGGCGATCGCCACCGCAAGGGCGCGGTTGGGGCCCAAGAAGGCGGAAATGCGCGCCTATGAGCAGGTCGAGTGGACGCGGGTGGTCAACCAGGCCTGGACGATCCGGCAGGTCTACGAAGGCATGCTGACGGCTGTGGAGCAGGACAAGGTAGGCGTCACGGCCGCCTCGCGGGGCAAGGCCGTCATAGCCGAACTCGCCGAGTCCAGTCTGACGCTGCTCAGCCGCGTTGTCGGCGGCGGCTCGTTCTCGCGCGCGGCGCCCTTCGGCCAGTGGGCGCAGGATGTTCGCGCTCTGGGGTTCCTGCGGCCGCCGTGGGGACTTGCCTACGACCAGCTTCATGCAATGTCCTGGGCCGACTGAATGCCCCCCGCCTCCGCCCGCGACACGACCACCCGCGATCGGCTGATCAACACTGCCGAGCGACTTTTCGCCCTGCATGGGCTGGACGGCGTCTCCCTCGACCGCATTCGACGCGAGGCCGGAGAGAAGAACACTTCGGCGTTGCAGTATCACTTCGGAAACAAGCAGGCCCTGTTGCGCGCCGTCTTCGAGGCGCGTCTCAGTGTGATCGACCGGCGCCGCCTGGGGATTCTGCGGGACCTCGACATAGCCGATCGCGACAGAGCCATGCGGGGATGCGCCGAGGCGCTGGTTCTACCGTTCGCCGAGCATCTCTCCGGACCAGGCGGCGAACGCTACTACGTGCGCTTCGTCGGGCAGGTTTACAGCGACCCGCGTACGGAATGGTCGGCACTTCTAGCCGGAGGGCGCAACGAAGGAGTCTACCAGGTCGGACAGCTTCTGGCCCAACTGCTGCCAGAGGTTGCCCAGGGCGTCGTCAAGACACGCCTGGAGTTGGTGGTCGGCCTGATCATTCATGGCCTCTCGGACCGGGAGAAATCCCTTGCGGCCAACACGCGCCGGCCGGCGCTGTCCACGGCGGCGTTTGTCAGCCTGCTGGTCGATACCTGTGTCGGCGCGCTCAGCGCCCCACACTCCCGGCTCAGTCAGCGCGAGGTCAACAATGCCGGCCGACGCACAGCATAGGGTCGCGATTAGTCCGACGCGGGACGCCTGGCCAGGGGACGGGGTAGACACCGCATTGCGGGAGAGTGAAGACCGAGCCCCAGCACGCGGCTTTAATGCTCCACAAAACCCGGGATCTCTTGGTCCGGCAGAAGACCATGCTGATCAACGCCCTTCGCGGTCACGTGAGCGAATTCGGGATCGTCTCAGCGCAGGGCTTCGCCGCCTTGACACCCTGGGCCGGAACGTCACGCTACGCGACAGGATGAACGGCTAAGCCATGACGTACGGGTCGATCAGCGTCGGTGTGGTCGGAGTGGGCTGGTTCGGGGTGAGATGGTGCTTGCGGGTCGATGCGTTGGGGTTGGTTCACCGCTATCGTGCGGCAGTGGTCGCGTGAGGATCGGTTGACCGTGGCGGCGGACCAGCAAGCGGCTGCGCCGGGAGGGACTTTGCGCCGTTCCGCATGGCGACGATGGGCGATCATGGCGCTCGGGCCCCTCGTGGTTCTGGCTGTGCTGGCCTATTTGTTCCTGATCAGCGGCCGATTCGAGACCACCGACGACGCCTATGTCCAGGTCGCCAAGACGCCCGTGGCGCCTTCCATCGGCGGCCGTGTCGTCGAGATCTACGTGAAGGAGAATCAGCCCGTGCTGCGTGGCCAGGTGTTTTTCCGCCTGGACCAGCGCGACCTGCAGGAGTGTGACGACCTCGCCCAGGCCCTGGTGGCCGACGCGTAACTCGCCGTCAGCCAGGCGCGGGCCGCCTACCAGCGCGA
The DNA here is from genome assembly GCF_030693625.1 of Phenylobacterium sp. Taxonomy (GTDB): domain Bacteria; phylum Pseudomonadota; class Alphaproteobacteria; order Caulobacterales; family Caulobacteraceae; genus Phenylobacterium; species Phenylobacterium ferrooxidans. Next base: position 20,522 of record NZ_JAUYAF010000059.1, on the reverse strand, counting down.
ACTTGCAAATGTGGCCGGCGCGCGCAGCAACCTTGCGTTCGCCACGCGCGAGGTAAGCCGCCAGCGCCAGCTCAATGCGGCCGGCGCCACCGCGGGCCAGGTTGTCGACCAGGCGGTGCACGCGGCGAACCAGGCGCGCGACCAGCTGTCGGTGGCTGAGCGTCAGGCCGCCCAGGCCTTGGCGGCGCTTGGCGGGAATCCGGGCATCGGCGACGGCGCGCCCGGCGTTATGCAGGCCAAGGCCCAATTGGCGCGCGCCCGGTTGAACCAGGACTTCGCCACAGTCGTGGCGCCCGCCGACGGCATCGTGGCGCGTGTCGATCAGATAGCGGTGGGGGCCTACCTCAACGCCTCCCAGACAGCCTTCTGGCTGCTCTCGGGCCGCGCGTGGATCGAGGCGAACTTCAAGGAGGATCAGATTGGCCACATGGAGGTGGGCCAGCCCGTGGAGATCGAAGTCGACGCCTATCCCGGCGGGCCGCTGGACGGCCGTGTGGCGAGCTTCGCGCCCGGCACCGGCCAAGCGTTTTCCGTCCTGCCCGCTCAGAACGCCACGGGCAATTGGGTGAAGGTCACCCAGCGCCTGCCCGTGCGCATCGAATTCGATCGACCGCCACCCGAGCGCGCCGCCCGCGCCGGCCTGTCGGCCACGGTGAAGGTCGACGTGCGCAGCGCCTCGGCGCGCGAGTAAGGCTGGGCATGGCCGCCGCCCGCTCCCGCCTCTTCCTCGCTACCGCTTCGGCCGCCGCCCTGGCGCTCGCGGCCTGCACGACAGTCGGGCCGGATTTCCAGACGCCGGCGCCGGTCAGCACGGCCCCCGGCTACGCCATGGCCGGCGAACAGCCGCCGCCCGGCGTGCGCCTGGATCCGGACGCGCGTATGGCGGGACCCTGGTGGCAGGCCTTCGGCTCGCCGGCGCTGGACGGGGTGGTGCGGCTGGCGCTCGCCGACAGTCCGAGCGTCGCCGAGGCCCGCGCTAAGCTGGAGCGCTACCAGGCCGCCCAGCAGGAAGCGACCGGCGAGCGTGGACCGCAGGCGGAGGCCAACGCCAACGCCCAGCGCCAGAAGTTCAACCCGGCGGCCTTCGGATTCCAAAGCGCCGCAGACGCGCCCGGGCCCGTCGGCTTCTCCCGCGCCCGCACGTTCGACCTGTTCTCGCTGGGAGGCCGGGTCAGCTACGACCTCGACCTGTTCGGGGGCGGCCGCCGCCGCGTCGAGGCCGCCGCCGCGCGCGCGGAGCAGGCCGTGCACGAGGCTGACGCCACCTACCTCGCGCTCAGCGCCAACGTCGCGCTGGAGGCGATGCGGATCGCAGGCCTGCGCGGCGAGCTCGCGGCCCTGGAGGCAATCGTCGCCGACGACCGCACCCTGCTGGACCTGGCCCACAAGGCCTTCGCCATCGGCGGCATCCCGCGTAGCACGGTGGTGCAGATCGAGGCTCAGCTCGCCGAGGATGAGGCGATCCTGCCGCCGCTCCGCCGCCGCCACGACGCAGCGCGCCACCAGCTGGCCCTGCTGGTCGGCCGGCCGCCCGCCGACTGGACAGCCCCGGACTTCGACCTCGCGCAATTCACCGTCCCGGCCGTCACGCCGGTCAGCCTCCCGTCAAATCTCGTGCGTCGCCGCCCGGACATCCTGGCCGCCGAGGCCGAACTGCACGCGGCGACCGCTGCGATCGGCGTCGCCCTGGCCGACCAGTATCCGAACATCCGGCTCTCCGCGAACGGCGCGCTGTCGGCCCTCGATCCCGCCGACCTGATCTCACCCGACGCCGCCGGCTGGACCCTGCTGAGCGGGGTGACGGCTCCGGTGTTCGACGGCGGGGCGCGAAAAGCGCGGACGCGCCAGGCGGAGGCTGAGGCCCGCGGGGCTCACGCCCGCTATCGGCTCACTGTCCTACGCGCGTTCGTCGAGGTCTCCGACGCCATGGCGGCGCTTCGGACCGACCAGCAAAGGCTGGACGCGCTCAAACGGGCGGTGGCGCTGAGCGGTGAGTCGGCCGACGTCACGCTTGTCGCCGCACGCTTGGGCGCGCGGACTGCCAGTGAGGTGTTGCAGTCGCGCCGCCAACTCGACCGCAACCGTCGTGACCTGGCGGAGGCTCAGGCCGAGCGGCTCGCCGATCTCGTCACCCTGTACGCGGCCTCGGCGGCCGACTGGCGCGCCACGGCGGCGCCCGCTTCCATTCGGGGAGGGCCCGATGGCGCTGGCGCAGGACGTTAAGAACCGCATCCCCATCACCGGTTGGCTGATGCTGGCGACGCTGATGTACACGCTGGATTCAACCATCGCTAACGTCGCTCTGTCGCACATGCAGGGAAGCCTCTCGGCATCCCAGGACGAGATCACCTGGGTGCTCACTTCCTATATCCTTGCAACCGCCGTGATGACGCCGCTGGCCGGCTGGCTTGCCCAAAAGATCGGGCGCAAGCGCATGCTTGTCTACTCGATCGTCGGCTTCACCATCGCCTCGATGCTCTGCGGCCTTGCCCAGAACGTGCCCCAGATGGTCGGCTTCCGAGTGCTACAGGGCATGGCCGGCGCGGGACTGATGCCGCTCTCGCAGGCGGTGATGCTCGATATCTTTCCGATGACGATGATCCCGCGGGTGATGAGCCTGTGGAGTGCAGCGGTGATCATGGGGCCAATCGTCGGTCCCACCCTGGGGGGCTGGATCACCGAGGAGTTGGACTGGCGGTGGGTCTTCTTCATCAATCTGCCGTTCGGGATCCTGGCCACCTTGGGCATCATCCGGTTCATGGGTCGCGACACTGGCGGACGCGAGCGACCGTTCGACTTCATCGGCTTCGGCGGGTTGATCGCGTTCGTCGTCGGGCTGCAGATGATGCTCGACCGCGGGCCGGGCCGCGATTGGTTCGATTCTAAGGAGATCTGGGTCGAGGCGGCGATCGCCGTGGCGGGCCTCTGGGTCTTTATCGTCCAGACTGCCACGTCCGAGCACCCCTTCTTCCACCGTGACCTCGCCAAGGACGGCAACTTCATCGGCACGACGGTCTTCAGCTTCCTCGTCGGCGTGTTGCTGTTCTCAACCACGGCGCTTCTGCCGTCTTTCATGCAGACCCTGCTCGGCTATTCGGCCACCCAGGCCGGCCTCGCCAGTATCCCCCGCGGCGTGGGCTCCCTGGTGTCCTTCCTTCTCGTGCCGACCATCATGGCCCGGTTTGGCCCCCGCACCAGCCTCGTCAGCGGTCTTGCGCTTAGCGTCCTCGGGCTCTGGATGATGGGCGGCTTCAACCTAGAGATGACCTCCAGCCCTATCCTAATCAGCGGATTCGTACAGGGCCTCGGGGTCGGCCTCCTTTTCTCGCCTCTCAGCAAGCTCGCCTACGTGACGCTTGACCAGAGCCATCGGGTCGAAGGCACTATCGTCGCCACCATGGCCCGCAGCCTGGGCTCCAGTGTAGGAATCTCGATTGTCCTGGCCGCGGTGTTGCGCAACAACGCGGCCGGCCACAGCGAGCTCGCAAGTCGCATCGACCCGTCCAGCCCGATGCTCAGGGATCTGCTGCCAAGTCTGATGGACCCCCGCACGGAGAGCGGGCTGTGGCTCCTCAACAGTGAGGTCGCCCGCCAGTCGGGAATGATCGGCTATGTGAATATCTTCATGTGGATGGCGCTTGTGGTCTGCGTCACCGTTCCCGCCGTCTTCCTCCTAAGGCCACCCCGTACGCCGGCCCCCGACACCCTGGAAATCCACACGGAGTAGAGTGCTGTCCTGACGCTCAGTGTTGGTCCAAGCGCATCGTGCCCTGGGACGGCGGGCCAAACAGGTTCCTCAATAAGGGCTCAAACGGACGCAGGGGGATGTCTTCACGTCAGCTGTACGCGACCTGTGCGGACCGCTGATCCGGACCTTTCCGGCTACGGCCGGACGTTCCGGCGGGCAGCGTCTAGCTGGACCCGGGCGTTCCAGCAGCGAGGCCCGCCGCGGCGCTGGCCTCGGGCGATGAGTCGAAATAGCGGACGGGGCTGGCGGAGCGGGCTATCGCGACCGCCTAGCTGCCGTCGGCATAACCGGCGGCTATCTTTGGACTGCCAAAGCCCGAAGATCGGTGCTGTCGGTCCAAGGGCAACTTGTATTGGGGCAGTGAGGGCAGGAGAAGCCTGGTTCTAGACTAACTTTGGGCTGGCATTGCCCGCCAGAGCCCTCTGCGAAAAGTCCGGCCGGCCGGCCGGCACGCTGCGCTGACAGCTCCGCGCACCGGCCTCTTGCAACACCCGCCGAGCAAGGCTCAGATTAACCCAGGACTCTCGTTATGGCTGGATGAGAAATGGGGGTCACGTCGTGGACGGTCGGAGGCGGCGGGTTCTAAACGCGGGACCACGACCCTGCCCGACGGCTCAAGTAACACCGCGACATCGTTGAGACCGGCAATGACGCTGGCGGCAGGACGAGCCGATCCGAAGTCTGACTTGGGGGTCCGCCCGACTACGCGCTGCCTGCGCCACTCGCTCGCCGAACGCGGCCGGGCGACTGCCAACCCCGTGATAGATGAGCAATTTTGCACGCGTTCGGCAGGCGGAACGACGCACACGACGCAACCTAGCGACACAGATCCGTTTGGCTCGCTATTCGCTCATGAGGTAAGCGCCCCGACCGCTCGCCAGCAGCTCGCCGTCTGCGCTCCGAATCTCGGTCTGGGCCGTCGAAAGCCTGCGACCGACCTTGATCAGTTGCGCGGTGGCATGAAGCGGGCCTTCGGTAGCTGGCCGGTGATAGTCAACGACGAGATTGGCTGTCGCGGAGACCCGGTGCTGGTTCACGAGCAGCACGTAGAAGCCGGTGAGATCTATGAGAGAGCCCAAAACGCCACCGTGAGCCGATCCGATTCTTGGATTGGAGACAATCTCGGGACGCCAGGGCATTCGCAGCTGAAGCTCAGTGCGCGTAACCCTCACCGCCTCCAAACCGAGCCAGGTATGAAATGGGGCCACCGACAGGGTGGTATTGCACCACTCCAGAGAAGGGACTGCATCGCCTCCGCTTTGCTCAGTCATGGCCCGCCTCCTGAGCTAGGTTGGCCAAGAACCCGGTCACAGCCGCCAGAAACGCATCATTGTTGTCCCCCGCTACCATGTGACCTGCGCCTGCGAGGTCGGAAAAGCGGCCGTAACGCATCCGCGCTACAAACGCGCGGGCTTCGTCTTCCGCGACCAGCTCGCTGATCCGGCCCCGGACGAGGTGGACTGGGATGGCGATGGATTCGCACCGCGCGTCGAAGTCGGACATCAGCTGCGAGGGAGCTCTTCCACCGGTAACGAACCTCGGATCCCAATGCCAGCGATAGCGACCATCGGCGCCCAAACGCAGGTTCTTCGCCAGACCCGAAAGATCTTGCCGCTTCGGCCGGTGCGGCAGGTAGCTGGCGATGCACTCCGAAGCTTCATCGAGGCTTGCGAACCCGTGCTCGAGGTTCGCACCCATGAAGCCCATGATCTTGGACACCCCGGCGGGGTCCATTTTTGGAATTATGTCGACCAAGGTGAGGGAGTTGAACGTGCCTGGCGCGATGACAGCTTCAGCGCAAAGCCCCGCCAAACCGCCAAGCGAGGCTCCGATCAGCGAGGGACGATCCCCTAGTTCATGAGCAACATCGATCAGATCGCGTGCGAAACGCTCGATCCGGTAGTCGCCGTCGGCCGACCATCCACTGTCGCCGTGACCTCGTAGATCGACCGCGACGGCTCGCCAGCCCGTCTGCGCCAGAGATCTGGCCGTTGCACGCCAGGAGTGGCGGGTCTGACCCCCTCCATGGGCGAGGATCACCGAGCCCATTTCCGGACGGCCAACCATTTCGGCGAGTAGTTCAACGCCGTCGTCGGCCACGAACCGCCTGATCTCGGCTGACATCTGTTCTATCCCCCTTGCTCGCCAAACCCAGAGCACATGGCTTTCACCTCAGCTTGGATCTTGGATCAGCACCGTGTCTTAGGTGCGACAGCAAACGCGCCCGAATGGCTCGATTGTATGTGCATTCAGCAAACTGGCCCGAGGACGATGATCCATCGGTTTGCTTCGGGCTTCATGTAAACTGCTTAGCGCCTGCGAGCGCCTGCTCGGCGCCGCTCACTAGATCGTTCAGCACTTCCCGTGCCGGCCGGATCGCCTTGATCAGGCCCAACCCCTGACCAGCGAAGCCCGGCGCGATGTCCTTTCGCTGGTCGTGGCTCGCCGCGGCCAGCACCGGGCCTGCGATCATCGACTGGAACGGCATCGGGAGCGGCTGCTTATCCGCGTCCAACCAGGCTTGGGCCCACTTGTTGCGCACCAGCCTAGCAGGCTTGCCGGTGACCGATCTCGAGACCACCGTGTCGGCGTCCCCTGACTCCACCAGAACTTCCTTCTGGAACTGTTGGATGCCGGCCTCGTCGGTGGCCAGGAACGCGGTCCCGACCCAAGCGCCTTCGGCCCCCAGCATCATAGCGGCGGCAACGCCACGTCCGTCGGCGATGCCCCCGGCGCCCAGGACCGGAACACGCCCGCCCATGGCGTCCACCACCTGAGGGATCAGCGCCATCGTTCCGATCGGCGAGTTATGCCCGCCGCCGTCATGTCCCTGCGCAACGACCACGTCCACACCCGCGGCCGCAACCTGAAGGGCGTGCTTAACCGAACCGATGACGGCCATGACCTTGGTCCCGTTCTCACGCATCCGCTCCATCCAAGGCCCCGGATTGCCGAGCCCTGCAGCGTAGACCGGCACCTTCTCCTCGACGACCACCTCCATCTGCTCCTCGAAGAACTCCTTTGAGAAGAACATCGGGCCGCCTTGATCGTTTACGTTAGGTTCGCGGCGGGGCCTGGCGACTTTCGTCAGACCCTCCTGGCGCATGAACTCGTCAGCGAAGGCCTGGTAGTCGCTGACCAGCTCCAAAGCTGAGGGCTTACCAGCCCCTGCGGCGTCGGTGGGATCGCGCCTGACCGAGGCTGGCAGAAGCGTATCAACTCCGAATGGCTTGTCTGTGAGAGATCTCACTTCGCGGATCCACTCGCGCAGCTCCTCGGGCGAGCAGGCTGCTGCTCCAAGGACGCCCAGCCCTCCTGCGTTGGAAACGGCCGCCGCCAGCCGCGGAACGCTAGCGCCACCCATCCCCGCCAGAACGATCGGGTACTGAATGCTCAAGATATCGCAGATGCGGCTGTGCAGGGGCATTACGAGGTTCCTGTCTGCAGTGGTGAATCTTGTCGCGGCCGACGGACGTCGATCAGGCTGGCGGGGGCGAACCCTGTCATGCGCGCGCCGCCCGTTGTGTGGCGCTGTCCCTTGACTTGGAGAGGCGGAAGCCGCGGTAACTCTCGGCGGCGACCTGGTTGCAGATCGAGCGGTAGTGGCCGCCGACATAGGGCATGAACACGCGCGGCTTCCCGGGAATGTTGGCCCCGATGTACCAACTGTTGGCCCTCGGGAAGAGGGTCTTGTCGGCGGCCTCGTTGACCTTCTCGACCCAGTCCTCCTGGGCCTGCGGGTCGGCCTCGATGACCTCCACGCCATTGTCTTGCAGCCAGCCCAGGCAGTCGCTGATCCAATCCACGTGCTGCTCGCAAGAGCTGATCATGTTCGAGAGCACCGAGGGGCTGCCCGGGCCGGTTATCGTGAAGAAGTTTGGGAAGCCCGCGATCTGCAGACCCAGGTATGTCCTCGGCCCTTCGCGCCAGGCCTCGGCCAGGGTGAAGCCACCCCGCCCGAGTATGTCCAGGTTCAGTAGCGCGCCGGTCATGGCGTCGAAGCCCGTGCCGAAGACAATGGCCTCAACGGGATACTCCTGGTCGCGCGTCCGCACGCCGGCCGGCGTGATCGCCTCGATGGGCTCCTTGCGAAGGTTCACGAGGGTGACGTTGTCGCGGTTGAAGGTGTCGTAGTAGCCGGTGTCGACGCAAATCCGCTTGGCGCCGATGGGATGGTCGTCCGGCAGCAGGGCCTCAGCCACTTCCGGATCCTTGACGATCTCGCGTATCTTCTCGCGCACGAAGTCGGCGGCCGCGTCGTTGGCGACGGGATTGGTCAACAGGTCCGCCAGGGCGCCGAGATAGCCCGCTCCTCCGATGTTCCACAGTTCCTCGAACCTGGCGCGCTGTTGCTCGGCGGTGAGGCTTCGGAAGGGGCTGCCGCCCGCGATCCCAGCCGTGCCCTCCAGCACCATCTGCCGGTAGGCGGGGTACTGCTCCCAGAAGGCGGAGTAGTCCTCGTCCCGTAGGGGCGCATTGCGTGCCGGGACGCTGAAGTTCGGCGTGCGCTGGAAGACGAAGACGTGGCCGGCCGTCTTCGCGATTTCTGTGATCGACTGGATCGCCGACGACCCCGTGCCGATCACACCAACGCGCCTGCCTTCGAAACTCACCGGTTCGTGGGGCCACCGGCCGGTGTGGAAGGTTTCCCCCTCGAAGCTGTCCTGACCCGGCAGGTCTGGAGCTCGAGGCACGGACAGGCACCCCGTGGCCATGATGCAGAAGCGGGCGTTGACGCGGTCGCCCCGGTCCGTCGTCACCGTCCAACGGCGGGCGACCTCGTCCCAGACAGCCGACGACACCTTGCTCTCGAAGGCGAAGGCGCGCTTGAGGTCGTACTTCTCGGCGACGAACTCTGCATAGGCGAGGATTTCCGGCTGGGCGGCGTACTTCTCGCTCCAGCGCCACGCCTGCTGCACCTCCGGCGACCATGTGTAGGAGTAGAAGAGGCTCGGGATGTCGCAGCGCGCGCCGGGATAGCGGTTCCAGTACCAGGTGCCGCCGACACCGCCCGCCGCATCGAAGCCCTGAATGCTCATCCCGAGCTTGCGCAGGCGGTGGACCATGTAGAGCCCACCAAAGCCGGCTCCGACCACGACTGCGTCCACCTCCGCCACGATGGGCGCCCTATCCTGGCTCACGCGCTCAGTCCTCCACTCTTCTTGTCGTTCTCGGTCGTCTCTGTGGCCCTGACGCCGCGAAGAACCGCCTCCACGAGTTCGGAGATAAAATCCTGCATCTTGGCCACCATCGCCCCGCGCAGCCGTTCAGGTGTGGTTCGAACGTGGTTGGTCACCGCGCCAACGACCAGGTCCATCATCAGCCCGGGATTGACAGCTGGCGTGATCTCACCACGGGCAATGGCCCGCCGCACGATGGCGCGGCCGTGTCGTATCGTGGCTTCCGAATAGGGACGCAGGAAGTCCAGCATCTCAGGATGCTGCGCGGCGTCCAGGCTCATCCGCGGGTGAGCCTCGCTGTAGGGGCCCGTGAGCGTGCGAGCGATCATCCAGGCGAGCTCCTCCAGGTCCCCGCGAATGCACCCGGTATCAATGGTGGCCACAGTCAACCACCGGGCCTGGAACGTATGCCTCAGGAGTTCGCCCCGGTTTGGCCAACGACTGTAGAGCGACGCCTTTCCGACCCCTGCCCGGCGCGCCACTGTATCGAAGTTGAACCCGGACCAGCCGGCCTCGGCATAAAGAGCCATGGCCGCATCGAACACGCGCGCTTCAAGCGACGGGTCGCGCGGTCGACCTCTTGCGGCGGTCAGGGTGGCGACCTCAGTCATTTCCGAGCTTTAGCCTTGCGCCGGGACGAAGGGTAGGTCTTTCTGACGATTGTCGTCCGATATTCGCCGGGCGCAGCTTCGGAGGAGCCATGAACAGCCTCGCGGCGGAAGAACGCCTGGCGTTCCAGCACTCCACGGCGCGCCTGCTGGCCGACCGCAGCACCGAAGTCGACGTGCGTCGGACCATGGAGACACCGTCCGGCTACGATGCGGACCTCTGGAAAGCGATGGCTGACCTCGGCGTGGTGGGTCTCATCATAGACCCCGCCTACGGCGGCGCGGGCGCTGGGCCGGTCGAGGTGGAGGTGGTGTTCGAAGAGGCAGGCGCGGCTCTGCTTTGCTCCCCCCTCCTATCCTCCGGCGTGCTCGCCGCCGGCCTTCTGCAGGCGCTCGACGACGAAGACGCCAACCTCCGGCTGCTGCCGGCTATCGCCGATGGTTCGCTGATCGCCACCGCCGCCCTAACCGGCCCTCGCGGAACCTGGACGCCAGGGGCCGTCGCGGTGCGGGCGCGCGCCGAAGGCGACGCCTGTCGCCTCGACGGCCGGGCCAGCTTCGTCACCCACGCCCACGTCGCCGACGTGTTGCTGGTCGCCGCCAACGCCGCAGATGGGCTCGCCATCTTCGAAGTTGAGGCTCGCGCCGCCGGTGTGGCGGTGACTCCGGCGCCCACCTTCGACCATACCCTACGGATTGCAGAGGTCGCCTTTGACGGCGCTCCGGCTCGGCGCATCTCCACAAGCCGCCCGGCCTGGGACGCCGTCGAGGAGGCTCTGAGCCTGGCCCGCGTCGCCTTGGCCGGAGAGCAGGCCGGCGGAGGCCGCCGCGTGCTTGAATTCACGGTCGACTATGCCAAGACCCGGCTCCAATTCGGCCGCGCCATCGGCAGCTATCAGGCCATTAAGCACATGGCCGCCGACCTCCTGCTGGAGTCCGAGAGCGCCACGTCGGCCGCTCGCCATGCCGCCGCCCAGCTCGCCGCCAGCGCCTCGGACGCCAAAGCCGCCGTCGAGCTCGCCGCCTTCGCCTGCGCAGACGCCTTCGTGAAGATCTGCGCCGACGCGATCCAGATGCACGGCGGCATCGCCTTCACGTGGAACCACCCCGCTCATCTCTACCTGCGACGAGCGCGTTCCGACGCCCAATTGTTCGGCGCCGCGGCCTTCCACCGCGAGCGCTACGTCTGCGAACTGGAGGCCGCCCATGGCTGACGACGCCGCCGCGCCCGTCACCGACGACGGCCTGCGTGAGGAGGTTCGCGCCTTCCTTGAAAACCAGTGGACGGGCCTGTTGCAGGGCGAGACCGAGCGCAAGGCCTGGTTCGCCAAAGTCGTCGAGGCCCGGTGGGCCGTTCCACGCTGGCCGACCGAATGGATGGGCCGCGGCCTGGGCGACGTTCAAGCCCGCATTGTGGAGAGCGAGTTCGCCGCAGCCGGGGCTACGGGTACAGGCCAGGACCGCACCAACCTTTGGGCAAACACCCTGCTCGCAGGCGGGACCCAAGAGTTGAAGGAGAGGCTACTACTGCCGCTCCTGCGCGGGGAAGTCGGCATGTGCCTGCTCTATTCCGAGCCGGGCGCAGGCTCGGACCTGGCAGGCATCCGCACCCGCGCAGACCGGCAAATCGATCACTTCCTCATCAATGGCCAGAAGGTCTGGACTAGCTACGCGGCGACGGCCGACTACGGAATGCTGATCGCCCGGACCGACTGGGACGTGCCGAAGCATCGAGGGATCAGCTTCTTCTTCCTGCCGATGAAGCAGCCCGGCGTGGAGGTCCGGCCGCTCAGGCAGATCACTAACGAGAGCCAGTTCAACGAGGTCTTCCTCACCGACGCCATCTGCCCGGAGGAGAACCTGCTGGGCGAGCTCGGCCAGGGCTGGGGCGTGCTGCAGACCGCGCTCGCCTACGAGCGGTCAGTCATGGGTGAAGGCGCGCGCGGGCCCAGGAGCGGCGTGGCCGAGAGCAAGAATGAGGAGCCGCTGATTGCACTGGCACGGGAGGCCGGCGCCCTGAGCGATCCGCTGATCCGCCAGGAAATCTCGAAGGTGATCGGCCTGAAGAAGCTGAATGCCCTCAATACCGCTCGCGCGAAGGCCGAGATGAAGCAGGGCACGTCGTCGGCGCTGATGAGCCTCGGCAAACTGGCGATGTCGCGCATTCTGCACGAAGAGGCGCGCGTACGGACCATGATCCTCGGCGCCGGCAGCCTGCTCGAGGGGCCGGACTTCCCCAGGGCCGAGGACGCCAACTTCCTGACGCTGAACGCCTACTTCACGTCGATCGGGGGCGGTACCGATCAGATCCAGCGCAACATCATCGGCGAGCGCGTGCTGGGCCTTCCCAAGGAGCCGGAAGTAGACCGAGATATTCCCTTCCGCGACGTCCGCAGCGGCTAGTCGAGACCGACGACCACAAGAACAAAAACCAGGAGGGAAACATGGGCTGGAACTCCGGAGACATACTCGACACCATCGAGACCGTGCTGCCGGCCGCGGCGCCGGCCTTCATCCATGGCGAGCGGGTGGTCCCCTGGAGCGACGCGACACGCTTCTCCAATAACCTCGCCCGGGCGCTTATCGCTCGCGGGTCCGCTCCCGGCGACAAGATCGCCATCTATGTGCGGAACCGGCCGGAATACCTCATCGCCCTGTCGGCGCCTTTCAAAGCGCGGCTGACCCACGTGAACGTCACCGATCGGGCCCTGCGCTCCAGCAACGGTAAGCCCGACTACCCGGCTGCTAAGGCCTGCGCCGAAGCCGGCGCGGCTGAGGCGGCGAGCGCATGACCGAGGGCCGTGATGCTTGAGCGCCGCGAGCGGGTGGTGATCATCACCATCAACAGGCCACGGGCGCGCAACGTCGTGATCCCCGCCGTCGCCGCTGAGGCTCCAGTTAGAGTTGAGGAAAGAAAATGAGTGACGACGCCGCGGCCATCCCGGTGATCGTGGGGGTGGGCCAAATCAACGACCGGCCCGAGGACCCGCGCCAAGGGCTCGATCCCATCGGCCTGATGGAGGCCGCCTTGCGCGAGGCCGACCGGGACGGCGGGGGTGGCTGGATCGCCCGCCTGGAATCGCTCGCCGTCGTCGATCAGCTCTCGTTCCGCCAGCTCGGCGACGTTTCTGGCCCGCTTGCAGCCAAGCTCGGGATCATGCCGAGGCTCTGCTACAAGAGCTCTTACCCTGGCGGCGACACCCCCATCTTGATGCTCAACGAGGCGGCCCGCCGGATCGCTGAGGGCGAGATCAAGGTCGCTGCCGTCGCGGGCGGCGAGGCGTTGCGGACAGCCGCCCAACTCGCCGCCTTGAAGGCGGGAGATGATCCCTCCGCGCATAACGCCCTGCGGCAGGCGACCGGCCGCGCTGGTCCTCGCTCTCTGCAGCAGCGCTATGGCCTGACGGCGCCGGTGGACATCTACCCGCTCTACGAGAATGCCGGCCGCGCCGCCTACGGGCAGACGTTGGTCGAAGCGCAGACCGAGAGCGGAGAGATCTGGTCCCGGTTCAGCCAGGTCGCCGCCGAGAACCCCGGCGCCTGGATTCGCAAGCCGATGTCTCCCGAGGCCATCGTCACCCCCTCCGCCGACAACCGCCGGATCGCCTTTCCCTACAACAAGCTGATGGTGGCCAACTCGTCGGTCAACCAGGGCGCGGGCTTTATCGTGACGAGCTTGGCCGCGGCGCTTGAGGCCGGCGTGCCCGAGCGCCGGTTGGTCTATGTCGGAGCGGGCGCGGCGGCCCATGAGCCAAGCGACTACCTGAGGCGTGACCGCTACGACCGCTCGGTCAGCATGGCCGTCTCGCTAAACCGCGCCATGGAGCTGAATGGCGTGACCACCGCCGACCTCGACTTCGTCGAGCTCTACAGCTGCTTTCCATGCGTGCCTAAAATGGCGCGGCGCGTGATCGGCTGGCCTGTGGAGAAGCCTGCGACAGTGTTTGGCGGCCTGACCTTCGGCGGCGGCCCGATTGGTAATTACATGAGCCATGCGGTCGTCAGCATGGTGCTGAAGCTGCGCGAGAGTGGGCGCAAGGGCCTCCTGTTCGCCAATGGAGGCTACGCCACCAACAATCACACCATCGTAATTGGCCGCCAGCCCTTTCCCCTGGGCGCCGTGCTTGCCGACTTCGACTCCCAACGCGAGGCGGAGGTCGCTCGCGATGCTATCCCGCCGCTCAACGAAAGCTACGTCGGGCCGGGGACTATCGAGACCTACACCGTGCTCTACGAACGCGACGGGCGGACACGGTTTGGCGTTGTGGTCGGCCGCAGTCCAGCCGGCGAGCGCTTCTTGGCCAAGGTGCCCGCCTCGGATGAAGTCGGGCTTTCGTTTCTCACGAGCGGAGAGGTGGAGCCGGTGGGGTCCAGCGGCCAGGCCGTCCCGGGCTCGCACGACGATGTGGAGTGGCGGTGCTCCTACTCCGCGTGAGGTCGTACCCCGCTATGGAAAGCGCGCGTCGCGAGCTGCCCGCTACCGTCGACGATCTGCTCCGCGCGCCGGGGACACGACCAGAACGCCTTTTGGCACGCGGTCGAAGTCCCACTTGGTTCCTCGCCCAGGTACGGGAGCAGCAGGCGCAGACGGAATGTCGGTCGACGGCGGAGCTCGCTCTCCACCGATCTACTAACCACAGGCTCGCTGGGAGCCGCCGGCGTCGGCATCTGAACGGCGAGTTTCTGGCGCCGAGCTAACGGAAGCTCCTGGCGCCCAGCGGACTCTCGGCCCTGGCCGGAAGCAAATTTCTAGGGGCCGCGAGAGTTTTGCAGTCAGCACCCAACGCGTTGAATTCACGTGATGACTTTGAGGGCGGTTTTGCCGTTAAGGTTCGGAGAGAATACCGGAATTGACAGCTTCCCAAGCTGAATGTCGTGGGTTCGAATCCCATCGCCCGCTCCAGTCCTTTCCCGAAGTCCGTGCCTGTCGCGCCGCAGCGTCGAACCCGGCCCTTTGATCGGCGTCAAGGCGGCCATCGCGGGCAGGCGCAGGATGCGATGACCGGAGGACAGCCCATGACCTACCAAGACATTCTCGTTCACGTTGACGAACACCCGTCATCCAAGCCTCGCGCCGCGGCCGCGGCTGCGCTTGCGGCGCGCCTGAACGCCCGCCTGACCGGCGTCTTCCTGAAGTCGGAGTTCCTGCGGGACGCCATGGTGGCGGAGTCGCTGGCCTATATGCCCCCTGACGCGCTCCAGGCGCTGATCGAGGAGGAAGCGGCGGCTCGCCTGCAGGCCTCCGAGGCCGCCCGCGGGATCTTCGAGGCCGAGGCGCGTCGAGCGGGCGCCAACTCCGACTGGCTGGTGGTCGATGGCCGTGACCAGGAATTGATCGCCTGTGCGCGCCGCTTCGACCTGACGGTGTTCCCACCGATCGCCAAGGTCAGCTTGAGCCTGAATGACATATCAGCCGCCGCCGTGGCCCTCGGCAGCGGGGGGCCGGTCCTGGTGATCCCGGAAGGCGGCGCCCCGCCGGCCCTGGCCGAACGGGTTGTCGTCGCGTGGAAGGGATCGCGGGAATCCGCCCGGGCGTTGCGGGACGCCTGGCCGCTGTTGAGCCAGGCCAAGGAAGTGCATGTCCTGATCGTCTCGCCGCGTGGCGAGGGGGGGCCGGACGGACTGCTGCAGCGCCACCTGGAGAACCACGGCCTCAAGGCCAACCTCATCGTCGACCGCAGCCATGACGCCTCGGCAGGCCAGATTCTTCGCGACCATGTCGCGGCCCTCAAGGCCGATCTCGTGGTCATGGGGGTCTATGGTCGCCCGCGGCTTCAGGAACTCGTGCTGGGCGGGGTGAGCCACGACCTCCTGGCTGAGCCGCCCTGCGCGCTGCTGATCTCTCACTGAGGTGCGTCCGCCCTGGCCTGGATCGTTAGGCCGCCCCTCGACACCGCGCTTCGGCGCCCCTGTGGAGCCCGCCAATGCCCCTCCTTGGCCGCTGTCTTCTGTTGAGCCTCGCGACTCTCGTGCTCTCCGCGTGCAATCCGCGTCCGCTGCCGCCCAACGTCACGCCACCCCAGGCCGCTGAGGCGACCCCCGCGCCGTGACCTTCGCCAGGCTGGGATGGAACGCGGCTCAGCGATCGGTCCCGAAGTCAGGCGTCACCATCGCGGACGCGCGGCGCCACCCATCCGAGGCCCTTCCAGGGCCCGGTTCGGGGCTGGGTTGGCGCTATTGCGCCGTCCAGAGCACAGGCGTGGCGGCGGGCAGTTGTCGGAAGGTCTCATAGGCGCGGCGCATGTCGCTTTGGACATAGCTGGGCCGCTCCGTCATCCGGGTCAGCCACCCGGCGACGCGGGGCGCGGCCTTCAGCAGGGCGGCGCCCTCCGGGGTTCGACCGAAGAACAGCAGGTGCGGCAGAAGGAAGGCGTCCGCCAGGGTCAGCTGATCGCCCACCAGGTAGCCATCGTCACCGACAGCGTCGTCGATCTGGCGGATCTGCGCCAATAACGCCGCGCGCGCTGACTGGAGGAAGGCTGCGTCGGTGTCGAACCCCCAGGCCGGCCGCACCAGCCGCTCCTTCACGAAGCGGTTCATAACCGGGAATACATAGGCGTTGACGATGCTGATCCAGCGCAGGACATGCGCCTGGCCCAGGGGATCGGCCGGTTGCAGGTCAGGGCCGGGGAAGGCGCGGTCGATATAGTGCGCGATCGCCAGGGTCTCGTAGAGCACCACCTGGTCATGCTGGAGCACCGGCATCTTGCCAAACGGGTTCAGCAGCAGGTGGGCCTCAGACCCCAACTCCAGAGGCTCGAGGCGGTACTCGACCCCCTTCTCGTCGGCCACCTGCATGGCGGTCCAGAGATAGGCGCTGTCGGCCATCGAGTGGAACGTGATCGTGGCCATCGCCCGCCTCTCCGAGCCGAACCGCTCGCCGAGCGGATCGTGACCCGTCTCAGGTGGCCATGCGCGCCAGGGCGCAACGGTTGGCGATACGGAACTCGCGGGCGCCGGTGAATTCGACCACCAGGGCGCCCTGCAGCTGCGTCAGCATCCGCGAGACCGTCTCGATGGTCAGACCGAGATAGTCGGCCATATCCTGGCGACCCATGGGCAGGTTCACCGTTCCTGCGGGCCGCCGGTCGGCCAGGCCCATCAGGAAGCTGGCCACACGCTCGCATGCGGTCTTGCGTCCGAGCAGGAGCAGGTGCTCCTGGGTCCGTTCGAGTTCCCGGTTGGTCGCGGCCCAGAGCAGGTTTTGAAAGGCTTCCTCGCCCGCCGCCGCCCGCAGCGCGGACGCCTTCAGCACCAGAATGACGCAGTCGCCGACCGCTTCGGCGGCGTAGCGATGGGTGGGGCCGGCCTCGATGCCGAACAGGTCATTGGCGTCATAGAAGTCGCCGATCTGGCGGCGCCCGTCGCTCAGCAGCCGTGACGTGCGAACCGCGCCCGAGATGACCCGGTAGATCAAGTCGGCGTCCTCGTCCTGGCCGTAGATTTCCTCGTCCTTGGCGAAGGCCATTCGCACGCCCATTTGCCACATCAGGTCCGCGGCCTCCGTTTGCGGGCGGGCCATCAGTCCAGCGTAGCCTGCGCGGGCGGTTTGGATTTGGGTTTGGACGGCGCTCATCGATCGTCTCCGGTTTGATGCGCAATGGCTACGCGTCACGGGTGAGCGGCGAAATTCGGGAGCGTCCCCTAAGTAGATCTACGGAGGCGGGTGGATAGGGCGAGCCGGTTCCGTTCGCCATGGTCAACCGGAGCGTCGTCGCCCCACTTGATCGATCGCAAAGCGATGAACACGCCGCCGGGCGAAGAAGACGGGCAGCAGAAGGAAACCCCCATGTCCAAGTCGATCACCAAGACCGTCGCCAACACTGTTGATGAGGCCCTTGAGGACGTCATGCACGAATTGAAGCGCGCCGCCCGCGACGTCGGCGGAGACCTCGAGGACTCCATCGCCAAGGCGTCGGAAGCGCTCAACCGCGCCGCCCATGCCCTGGCTGACGAGGCGCGCGACCGTTCGGTCAGCCTCGTCCAGGCCACGGCGGACGAAGCCAAGCGCCATCCAGTCGCCACCGCTGCTGCGATCGCCACAGCCGCGGCCGCCCTGGTGGGTCTTGTGGTGGCCGCGCGCCGGACCAAGACCTAGGAAACGATTATCCCGCTTCCAGTCGACCCAGAGCTGCTGCCAGGATTTCTCCTGGCGGTGGCCCTCGTCGAACTGACCCCAGGCCCCAACATGGGGTATCTGACCATCGTCGCCTCGAGATGGGGCCGACCGGCCGGGCTAATGACCGTGGCGGGGGTCACCCTGGGGCTCACCGTCTACATGCTGGCGGCCGTGGCCGGTCTTGGCGCGATCGTCATGCGCGTCGCCTGGCTCTACGCGCTCCTGCAGTGGGCGGGTGTCGGATTCCTCCTGTGGCTCGCCTTCGAGGCCTGGCGCGGTGGGCCCGCGCCTCGGCCGGGCCACCAGGCGGAACCGCCGGCCCGGGGGCGTCTGTTCGCCCGCGGCCTGATCGCCAACCTGCTCAATCCCAAGGCCGCCGTGTTCTACGTCGCCCTGTTGCCCGGCTTCACCAACCCGGCCCGCGGTGACCCTGCCACCCAGGCCCTGGCCCTGGGCGCGATCCATGTTGTTGTCAGCATCATGATCCACACCGCCATCGTGCTGGCCGCCGGGAGCGTGAGCTTGGCCCGGTGGGAGACGCCGAACCTCCGGCGCCGTCTCGACCAGGGTGTCGCCGTCGGCCTGGCGCTGATTGCGCTATGGCTCGGCTGGGAGACGTTCCAGTCTACCTGACTTCTTCGTCAGTCCTCGATCGGGAAGGGCGCCACTCTGGCCTTGAGGGTCACCGGCGGATCGTCCACCGGCACGGCTCTCTGGCTGGCCGGCGGGCGGCGCCGATGGGCCGGCCAGAACACCGCGGCCAGCGCTCCCAGGGCCGCCATGACGAAACCGACGCTCTCGCGGATCGGGTGAAGGGGTGGACGGTCGCTGACATCCTGAGGAGGCATGGACTTCTTCCTGGGCTCTGAGCCCCAGCGTGCAGGCCAAGGCGGCGTGCGACACGGGCTCACTATCGGATATCAATGGGACAGGAGGACCGGGACCTGAGCGTGGCGAAGCATGTGCTCGGTCGCGCCGCCCAGGACCATCTCCCGCAGCCGCGAGTGGCCATAGGCGCCCATGACCAGCAGGTCTGGCCGCGTCTCGCCGAGATATCCATCCAAGGTCTCGCCGATCCCGTGTCCATCGGTCTCGACGTAGTCGATGGCCGTCTCGATTCCGTGCGTCTGCAGGTGACGGGCCGCGTCCTGCGCCAGGCCGCCGACCGCCGAGGCCTTCTCATTGAGAATGGTGAGAACCCGCACCCGACGCATGCCTCGCAGGATCGGCAGCGCGTCGGCCATGGCCCGGGCTGCGGGAACCCCGCCGTCCCATGCGACCACAGCCACGCCATCGGTGAGCTTGGGAGCGGCGGGAATCTCGCTGCGCATCAGCAGCACCGGGCGGCCTGAGTTGAAGATCACGGTCTCGGCCACCTCCTTCTGGCCATCCAGGGCGGCGCTTATCGGTACAATGCAAAGGTCGCGGGCCCGGGCCTTGCGGGCGACATGAAGCGCGAAGTCCGGCAACCCGGCGGTTTCGAGAAGCGTGCCGCGGAAGACGCCGGTGTCCTCCGCGCGTCTCTTGAAGCGCTCCAGGACGTGATTGCAGGCGGCCAGGCTGCGGGCCTCCTCCTCGCGCGCGAGATCGGTCAGGCCGATCAGGCGCTCGGCGAGGATGTTGCTCCTCACCGGGATCGAGAGGCGCAGCGCCAGCGCGGTGAGTTGCCCACCCAGGCGGGCGGCCAGGCCCACGGCCGCATCAATGGCGGCGTCGGGGGTCGGCTCCGGATAGGTGTCGAGATGAAGCAGAATGTCTTGCAGGCTCATGGGGCGCTCCAGGGATGTGAGGTCAGCATGACCCAGTCCCGAGGTCCCGCCTTGACCTAGCGCAACCGCCGACCTGGCGAAGGCCAGGCGAGCAGGACAAGAGGGATCACGGCTGCGACGCCGACAAGGGCCAGACCCAAGAGGCCCACTGGGGTGAAGAACCGGCTCAAGGCTTCCCGGTGATCGGGCGCCAGGAGCGCGCCGGCCACCTCGCCCATCAGCACGACGCAGGCGCCGGTCAGCCCGATGGCCGCACGCCCCACCGGCCGGCGGCCGATCAGGTTCAGTCTCTCCATCCAGCGGACGGTGAGGACCATGACCGCGGTGAGGAGCGGCGCTTCAAGGCCGACAGCGGCGAGCGGGCCAATCAGGGGGGCCACGACCATGACCCGCAGAGGCCCGAGTATCCATCCGCCGGCCAACAGGGCCAGCCCATAGAGGACTCCTAGCGTCCAGCTTGGCCAAGAGGGGCGGGAGGGACTGGGCTCCACCTCAGCGTCCTGGCCGGACGCCCGCGCCCAGCGGACAGGCGTACTCGGCCTCCACCGCCTGGCGGATGGCGTCGGCGGCGGCCTGCGGCCGGTTTGCACGATCACGGCCCAGCCGCAGCAGCAGGGCCGTCTGCACGGCTTCGGCCGAGAGGTTCGCTGGGGGACAGATGGTGCGCCGCGTCGCGGGACGCCGCGCCTGGCCGGCCAGCAATTGATCCACCGCGCCCACGAGGTAGCCGAGGCACAGGGCCGGTGAGTCGTTCTGAGGGGCGCACAGCACCGTCAGGTCCTCGGTGCTGATGAAGCCCTGGACGCTCGGCGGCGCCGGTGGAAGCGCCGTGACCAGCGAGAGGATAAGGAGCCAGCTCATGCGGCGAAGGTAGGGGGACCGCCGCGCCGCGCCTTGATTTCCCGCAATTGACCCAGATCAAGGGCCGTGGCGTCCTCGCGGGGCATTGAAGCCTGGGGCGCGATAAGCCCGGCGAAGCTAAGGGGACCGGTTGCGGCGCGAGATGGTCGAGCGCGCGGCCGGAATTCAAGTCGATGGATTACAAGGCCGCGTTCAGCACCGCTCTTGAGCAGATTCACGCCGAGGGTCGTTACCGGG
>NZ_JAUYAF010000058.1 GCF_030693625.1 Phenylobacterium sp. | reverse complement strand
TTACCGGCACGAGGGTCTGACACGGCCCCAAAGTAGTCAGAAAACGTCCCCACAACCCCGTCTCCAAACACCAAGGAGACATCTGCAGAATCCGCTTCGACCTAAGATTTCGACTCCAACGCCATATGCGATTCCCCTGCCTCAATAGGGGAGAGGAGGCGCTGGTCTTGAAAGGGAGTTGCCCCGGCCTGGAGTCGGTGACACTCCAGACCGAAACAGAATAAGGAGCGCCCAGATGGCCGAACCCAAGGGCAAGCGGGATTTCCGGGATTCGCCGCGGCTGGATCCCAAGGAGCGGCACCAGGTGGAATACTGGGCCAAGCGCTGGGGCGTGACCCATGACCAGATCATCAGCGCCTATCGCAAGGTCGGCATGATGGTGAAGGACATCGCCGTCGAGCTGGGCAAGAAGCGCTGAGGCCATGCGCTATGTGCTGACGCCGGAGGACGTGGCGGTGGGGCGCAGGCTGGCGGCGCGCGAGGTGTCGCGGCGGCTGTGGTTCTGGCCCGGGATGACCGGGGCGGCGGTGCTGGGGGTGGCCGGGTTCGGGGCGCTCGGCGACGGACCGGTGCTGGGGATCACGGGCGCGGTGCTGGGCGGGGCGGGATTCTGGCTGGCCTGTCTGGCGGCCCAGGCCTGGTGGCTGGGGCGACCCGGTCCGGCCGGGCGTGAGGTGACCCTGGAGGTGGGGCCGCTGGGCCTGCGGCTCGGCGACGGCGACCTGCTGAGCTGGGCCAGGGTGGCGATGATCCGCGAGGCGCCGGGGCAGGTGGTGCTGATCCTGGACCGCGGCGACCCGGTGGTGGTGCCCAAGGCCGCGATCGGGGGGGCGGGCGCCGTCACCAAGTTCCTGGAGGCGTGCAACCAGTGGGGCCGGCGCGCGCATGGCCTGGGCGGCAAGGGGGTTTAGGGATGCACCAGATCAGGACCCAGGCGGTGATCGAGGCCACGCCGCAGGCGGTGTGGGCGGTGCTGGCCGACTTCGCCAGCTACCCGGCGTGGAACCCGCTGAACCTGGAGGCCCACGGGCAGGCGGTGTTGGGGGCGAAGATCCCCATGGTGTTCCGCAACCTGGCCTCGGCCAAGCCCGGCGCGACGATTTCCCAGACGGTGACCCTTGTGGCCTGTGAGCCGGGCAAGGCCCTGGCCTGGGCCGGGCATGTGCCGCTGCTGTTCCGGGGGCGGCATCACTTCACCCTGGAGGCCGCGCCCGGCGGCACGCGGGTGCTGCATGGCGAGGACCTGGCGGGGCTGATCGCGCTGACCTTTTCCAAGGCGCAGATCGCGCGGGATTTCGTCCCGGCCTACGAGGCGGTGAATGTGGCCCTGGCGGCGCGAGTAGCGGCGCTGGCGGCATGACCATCCGCGACCTGGTGGACCTGGCCATCGACGAGGATCCGCGCAGCCCGTGCCTGTGGGTTCCGAGCGAGCACTGGGATGACTTCTGCGCCGCCATCCGACGGACGCCCAACCTGATCGGGGCGGTGATCTACCGCGACAAGACCATCCGTGACGGGGGTCCCGACACCGACATCATGACCGGCTCCGACGTGACGGGCCGCCGGCGTTGATCACCGACCCGTGGTTCTACGCCCTGGCCGTGCCGGCGGTTATCCTGCTGGGGCTGGCCAAGGGCGGGTTTTCCGGCATCGGGGTGATCGCGGTGCCGCTGATGGCCCTGGCGGTGTCGCCGGTGCTGGCGGCGTCGATCACCCTGCCGATCCTGATCGTGCAGGACGTGGTCAGCGTGTGGGCGTTCCGGAAGACCTGGGACCGGGGGATCTTGCGGCTGATGCTGCCCAGCGCGGCGGTGGGGATCTTCGCCGGGTTCGCCCTGGCGGCCTTTGTCAGGCCCGGCGCGGTGGAGCTGGCGGTGGGCGTGATCTCGGTGCTGTTCGCCGTGCAGCGGCTGTGGCTGGAGCGCAGGGGCGCGCCCGTGCGGGCGGCGGCGCCTGAGGGCGTGCCGTGGCGGGGCGTGCTGGCGGGGATCGCGGCGGGGTTCACCAGCCAGATCAGCCACGCCGGCGGGCCGCCGTTCCAGATCTATGTCCTGCCCAAGCAGTTGCCCCGCGACGTGTTCATCGGCACCAGCGCCATCTTCTTCGCGGTGGTGAACTGGATCAAGGTCCCGGCCTATCTGGCGCTGGGGCAGGTGACGGCGCAGAGCCTGTCGACCGCCGCGGCCCTGCTGCCCCTGGCCATCGCCTCGACCTGGGCCGGGGTGTGGCTGGTGCGGCGGGTGCCGGGGCAGGCCTTCTACAAGGTGATCTACAGCCTGCTGGTCCTGGTGGGAGCCAAGCTGGCCTGGGATGGCGCGGTTTCGCTCATCGGCTAGACTGAAACACCCGCGCCCTCAGCGCGCCGCAATCGCGGGCGAGCCTGGGAGGCGAAGGAGTTCCGCCGATGACCCGCATGCGACTTTGGATGGCCGGCGTGACGCTGGCGGCCCTGGCCGGGACCGCCCAGGCGCAGGAGGCCGTGGCGACCGCGTCCTCGACCCCGGTCCCGGCGGCCGATCCGGCGACGGCGGCCCAGATCGAGCAGTTCATCCGCGCCTCGCCCGTGCCCACCCTGCAGGACGACGGGGTGGACGGGATCACGCCCGGCGAGGAGCCCCGCAAGGTGCATGGCGAGGTCACCGTCGGCGTCGGAAGCGGGGGCTATCGCAGCTTCTCGGCCATGAGCGTCATCCCGGTCGGCGAGACCGGGACCCTGGCCGTGGCGGTGAGCAAGAGCCGCAACTCGCCCTATGCCGGCTATGGCGAATATGGCGGCTATGGATATGGTGGCCATGGGCGCGGTTACGGCCACGGCGAGCGGCAGTCCATCGGGCTTGAGTTCTCGTCGCAGGGCGAGGCGCCGCGTTGCTCGCAGCGGATGGATCGGGGCCCGGACTGGCGCCGGCTGCGCGAGGGTCCGGGTGAGAGCGCCTGCACCAACGACGCCGTGGACCTGGCGCGCTAACGGGCGCGGGCCAACTTCAGGAATTCTTCCACATCCAGGGTCTCGGCCCGGCGTGACGGGTCGATGCCGGCCGCCTCGCAGATCGTCTCGCCCCCCAGCTGCTTGAGGCTCGAGCGCAGCATCTTGCGGCGCTGGCCGAAGGCTGCGGCGGTGAGGGTCTGCAAGCTCTCCAGCAGGGCCTGGTCCAGGCGCTGGGCGTGGGGAACCAGGTGGACCACGGCCGAGGTCACCTTGGGCGGCGGCGTGAAGGCGCGGGGCGAAACCTCCATCACCAGTCTTGCGTCCGCCGTCGCCTGGGCGATGACGGCCAGGCGGCCATAGGCGTCGGAGCCTGGCGCCGCGACGATGCGCTCGGCCACTTCCTTCTGGAACATCAGTGTCAGGGAGGTGGGGGTGAACGGACCCGTCAGCCACTTGATGAGCAACGGCGTGCCGACATTGTAGGGCAGGTTGGAGACGATGGCGGTGGGGCGTCCGGCGGCCAGCGCGGTCTCGTCGGCGGTCAGGGCGTCGTCCAGATGGACGGTGAGCGCGCCGTTGGCCGCCTCGCCGAGCTCGGCCAGCAGGGGCAGGAAGCGGGGGTCTTTCTCGACCGCGGTCACCTGGGCGCCCGTCTCCAGCAGAGCCCGCGTCAGGCCGCCAGGGCCGGGGCCCACCTCGATGACGTGGTCGCCCTCACCGACGCCGGCGAGGCGGGCGATCTTGCGGGTGATGTTGAGATCAAACAGGAAGTGCTGGCCGAAGCTCTTCTTGGCCATGAGACCATGGGCGTCGAGGACGTCGCGCAGGGGCGGAAGGTGGTCGAGGTCCATCTAGGCGGCGCGGCGGGTGGCGATCTCGTCGGCCATGCGGATGGCGGCGACCAGGCTGTCTGCACGGGCCAGACCCCGTCCGGCGATGTCGAAAGCCGTGCCGTGGTCGGGCGAGGTCCGCACGATGGGCAGGCCGAGCGTCACATTAACGCCGCCCCAGAAGTCGAGCATTTTCACAGGGATAAGCGCCTGATCATGATACATGCAGAGCGCGGCGTCATAGCGGGCGCGCATCTCTTCGGGGAACAGGCTGTCGGCGGGGACCGGGCCGGTGGCGTCGACGCCGAGGTCGCGCAGGGCGCGGATCGCCGGGGCGATGATCTCGTGCTCCTCGCGCCCAATAGTCCCGCTCTCACCCGCGTGCGGGTTGAGGCCGGCGACGGCCAGGCGGGGAACCTCGACGCCGAAGTCCCGGCGCAGGGCCTGGGCGGTCACCAGGCCGGCATTGACCACCTTCTCGATGCTCAGGGCCGCGGCGACCTGGGAGATTGGCTCGTGGACGGTGACCAGGGTCGTGCGCAGGCCCGGCACCGCGAGCATCATGATGGGGCCGCGCGCGCCGTCGAAGCGGGTGGCCTGGGTGAGCTCGCCGAGGAACTCGGTATGGCCCGGAAAGGCGAAGCCGGCCTCGTAGAGCGGGGCCTTGGCGATCGGGGCGGTGACGACGCCGGAGACCTGGCCGGAGAGGGCGAGGCCCACGGCGGTCTCGATCCACTGGATCACCGACTTGGCGGCGGCCGAGGTCGGCTGGCCGGAGACCACCGGCGCGCGCAGGGGGATGTCGAGAACGGGAATCGCGTCGGGGAAGACCTTGGCGGCCTCGTCGGGCGAGATCACGCTGCGCACGATGGTCGCGCCGGAGCCCGAAGCCGAAGCCAGGGACTGGCTGTCGCCGACCACAAGGAAGGCGGGCCCGGTCTGCCGTAGCTGCGTCCACGCCTTGACGATGATCTCCGGGCCTATGCCGGCAGGGTCACCAAGGGTGAGCGCGAGTGGTCCAGTCTTCACTTGGTCTCGATTGTCGCCGAGTTCCGGAGGTCACGCATGTAACGCCGCGCGATCATGGACAGTTGCTGTCCGAACAGACGGTTCTCGATCTGCTCCCTGGACTGGCCCTCCTGGCCGCTGGCCCGCTTGGCGCAGACGGCCAGCAGATGCAGGCCGGCGCTGGTGCGGATCGGCTGGGAGATCTGACCGGCGGCCAGGCTCTCGGCGGCGTCGCGGAAGGCGGGCGCCAGGTCCTTGATCTCGGCCTCGCCCAGATCGCCGGCGACGACCCCGGGAACGCCGCCGGCCTTGGCCTCCAGGTCCCCACATCCGGTGACAGTGGCGCGCAGGGCGATCAGCTTGGCGGTGGCGGCGTCGACGGCGGCCTGGTCGGCGGTCTGGGTCAGGCCGACGGCGGCCTGCTTGAGGTTGACTATCATGCCGCCCGCGCCGGCGCGCTTCTCACGGAGATAGATGATGTAGACGCCGTCCTTGACCTGGATCGGGCGCGACAACTGGCCGGGACGCATCTGCTCCAGGGCGGCGTCGATCTCGGGCGCCATCTCGCCGGCGGTGATCCAGCCGGCGTCGCCGCCCGCCGCGGCGGTGGCGGCGGCGGAGAACTGGCGGGCCACGGCGGGGAAGGGCGCGCCCTGCTGCATCTGGGTGATCAACTGGCCGGCGCCTGTCAGGGCGGTGTCCATGCCGCCGACCCGGTTGGCGTCGATGAAGACCTCGCTGATCTGGTACTGGGGCTTGGAGGCCGCGGCGGCCAGACGCTGCTGCACGGCCTTGACCTGATCGTCGCCGATGCGAAGGCGCGAGCCGTAGCGGCCGCGAATCCAGCGCTGCCAGCTGGTGTTGGAGCGGACCTCCTGGCGCAGGGTCTCCTCGCCGATGCCCTGGACCTTCAGATTGCCCAGGAACTGCTCCAGGGACATGTTGTTGCCCTTGGCCATCTCGGCCAGTTCCTCGGTGACCTCGTCGTCGGTGGCGATGATCTCCATCTTCTGGTCGCGCTCGACCCGGCGCAGTTCCTGCAGCTGCAGGCGCTCGTCCACCAGGCCCACCAGGGCCTCGCGCTGGAACTGGGGCAGGTTCTGCTGGGTCGGCTGCACGCCGGAGGTGGCGATCAGCAGGCGCATGCGCTGAGCCAGATCGTAGGTCGAGATGATGTCGTCGTTGACGACCGCGGCCACGGACTCGTTGATCCCGGCCGGCGCCACCGGGGCGGCAGGCGCCTCCACAGGTGCGGCGTCCTGGGCCCAGAGGACCTGCGGCAGGGCCGTGGTGGCCAGGGCGATCGCCAGGGCGGCGCCGCGCGCCGAACGGCCCGTGACATTACGCGCACGCATCATGGGTGGAAGGTTTCCTTGGAGGCGATGGCCCTGGGCAGGTCGATGCGAAGGGCCAATTCGGTGGCGATTTTCAGTTCGCATACAACGGTCCGCCCAATGTGGCGAGGGTGAGGCGTATGGCGAGAGACTCCGTCGGACCTAGTCTTCCGATTACAGTGTCTTCGCGCCGATAAATGATGTCCACGCGGGTGCAGTCGTCGCGATAGGTGATGCCGAGGTCGCGGATCACCCAGGCGTCCTGGACCAGGTCGCGGTTGCCATAGGCGGTGACGCCCCAATGCTCTGTGAGGTAGAGATCGCCGCCCAGGTCCAGGTTCTCCACCTTGGTCCCGTTGATGTCGGCGCGGTCACGCAGATAACGGAAATAGCCATTGGCGCGCTTCGTGGAGAGGTTGGCGCCCGCCTCTGCGCGCTGGACCGAAAAGTCTTCTGAATCCAACCGCGTACGGGCGAAGAATGAGAGACCCTTGATCGGTTGGGCGTCGGCGGAGACGATCCAGTCGGACCGGGTCTGGCGCAGGCCGCTCTGGGGCGAGAAGACGTCGTTGCTCTCGTTGCGGAAGCTGCGGCCCACCAGCAGGCTGGCGCGGCGTCCATCGTCCCAGAATACCGAGGCCCGACCGCCGGCGTTCACGCGCAGGCCGTCCTCATAGAGGTCGTAGCCTGGGAATTTGTTGGCCCGGAAGAGGTTGGTCTCGTCGAACTGGAAGGCGATGGAGTCTTCGTTCAAATAGACCGGCGCGCCCGTGGCCGAGGTCGCCACAACCACCTGCTTGGCGTCGGGGGAAGCCGCGACCTGAACGATGGGCTCCAGGATCACGGTGGACTCCGAGAACCGGCGCACGAAGGGCCAGGAGATGTCGGCGCCAGCCACCAGGAGGCCGCGAGACAGGGTCTTGGAGGTGTCTGCGACCCCGTTGAGGTCATCGAGGCTGTAGGCGTCGCCGCGGATGTTCAGGAAGGGCGAGATCCTGACCCCGGCGGGGGCGGTGTAGGTGGCGCGCCAGTCGGCCTCGCCGGTGACCCGGCGGCTGTCGAGACCCGCCAGGCGCAGGGGCGGAGCCCCGACAGGAGACTGGTCGCGGGTGAGGGCCACGGCCGAGCCCAGCAGGCGCAGGCGGCCCCCGGCGATATTGGCCTCCGGCTCCCAACGCGCCTCGATCAGCGGGCCGACGATGGGGAAGGTGCGCTCATTGTCTTCGGGGCGCAGACCCTGGAAGGACAGGGCCGCGGCCGAGAAGTAGGAGCGCTGGTCCTGGCGGGTCGCGTAGACCTGGGAGATCAGGCGGCGATCGTCGGCCAGGTAGGGGCCGCGCGTGGCGTAGACGTCGCTGACCTCGTACTTGTCGAACAGCAGGTCGTCGGAGGTCCGCTCGGCGGTGAAGCCCCAGTCCCACTTCTCGTTGATGGCGAACTGGCCCGCGGCCAGGATGTAGCTGCGGCTGGTGTTGTCGCCGAAGCCGTCGCCCTTGCCGTCGAAGTCGGTGTCGTAGGTGTAGCCGAACCGGGCGTCCACGGAGCCAGAGTAGAACCGTTTGCGGTAGTGCCCGTTCAGGAACGGATTAACTTTCGTGTTAATCTGGGGGCTTAGCGTGATATCTGAAGACGGCGAGAGAACCTGGAGATAGGGCTGCTCGTAGCTGAGGCCCCGACGGTTGGAGATGCCAAGCTTCGGCGGCAGGAAGCCGGACTTGCGGACCGCCTGGGGATCGGGGTGCCAGAACAGCGGCAGGTACAGCACCGGGGCGCCGAACACCCGGATCACGGCGTTGCGGTAGTAGACCAGTTGCCGGTCGCGGTCCTGGACCACCTTGTCGGCCTTGATCGACCAGGTAGGCGTCTTGGGTGAGCCGTCCGGCGCGCAGATCTCACAGGGCGTGTAGATGGCGCGGTTGAGTTCATTGACGCGGTCGCTACGCTTGACCGCCGAGGCGGCGGCGATCTTGATGCCGGGCGCCATGCGCGCGGCGAAGCCCGTGGCGACGCCGGCCTTCATCTGATCATCGAGGGTCAGCTCGTCGGCGTATTCGACGCTGCCGTCCTCGTTGATGATCTGGACCTGGCCCTTGGCGGTGACGACGCCGCGGGTCTCGTCATAGACCAGCTCGTCGGCGCGCAGGGTGCGGCCCTCGTAGCGGACCTCGGCCTGGCCGCGGGCGGTGGTGATCTTGTTCTTGTCGTCACGGATGACGAGGTCGGCCTCCATATAGAGCTGACCCGCCTCGAGCCCATCGGCCGACGGCTTGGCCGGCGACTGGGCATGGGCCTGCGCCGCCATCGACACAATGATGACCGCCACACTGGCCAACAGGCCGCGCTTAACGGAGACGGGACGGCGACCGCGACTCATGAAGCTAGGAAACCCCCTCCGGGCGACTGTTGGCGGATGGATAGCGGGGAACGCCAACGATTCAACCGTCTTCGGTGTAGCAGAGCAAGGTCAGCCCGGACAGCAGGGCGACCACGGGCGGCGCCCAGGCGGCGGCGTAGAGCGGAATGATCTCCGCATCGGCCAGGGCGCCGGAGAATTCGTTGAAGAAAAAGAAGATGAAACCGATGGCCACTCCGGCCCCGGCCAGGCCGCCAAGCCCGCCCAGGCGGGCCAGCCTGAGGGAAAAGGCGGCGGCCAGCACCGACATGGCGGCGAAGAGCAGGGGCGTGGCCAGGAGCTGCTGGAAGCGCAGCCGATAGCCATCGGCGGAGAAGCCGGCCTGCTCGGTCTGGTTGATAGCGGCGGGAAGCCGCCAGAAGGCGATGGCGTCGGGGGAGGCGAACCGCTCCATGGCCGATTCGGAATCCAGCGTGGAGCGGATCGACAGCGAGTCGGACCGCACCGAGCTCTCGCCCGCCGTGGCCTCACGCACATCGGTGAGTTTCCAGAAGCCCGGCAGCAGCTCGGCCTCGGCGGCCTCCAGCCGGCGCTTGAACTCGGGCAGGCCGTCCTTGTTCTTCTGGTAGACGAAGAGGGAGACCCCCTTGAGCAAGACCCTTCCCGCCACCGCCTCGCGCGCCTTGGCGTGGATGACGATCTGGTTGCGGTCGTCGCCCTGGCGCAGCCAGACCTCCTTGGGCGCGTCGGTCAGGTAGTTTTCCATCAGGCCCGCGCGGTCGGCCTCGAAGCGGGCGCTGAGGGCCGAGGCCAGGGGGTTGAAGGCGGTGACGGCGAAGACGCCGACGACGAAGGCCGCCGCCGCCGAGGGCAGGACGAAGCGCCAGGCCGAAATCCCCGCGGCCCGCATGGCGACAAGTTCGCTGGAGCGGTTGAGACCGACATAGGCGCTGATGCCGCCGGCCAGGAAGACGAAAGGCAGCAGCAGCAGGATGAGGGCCGGCGCCTTGAGCAGGGTGAGGCCGAAGAGCTGGGCCACGCCGACATCGGCGCGGACCCCCACCGAGCGCGACAGGTCGACGAACTGCACCAGCAGGATCACCGCCGAGATGACGGCGAGCGCGGCGCCGACGCCGGTGAAGGTGCGGAGCAGCACGTAGCGTTCGAGGCGGCCCGTCCCGATCATGCGGTCTTCAGCCCGGCGATGGAGGCGGGGCGCTTGCGCATGTCGATGTAGCGGCTGACCGGCTGCTTGAAGATGCCCCGCAGGGCCAGGCCCATGGCCCCCAGGGGCACGACGTACTGCAGGACATTGACCCAGGGCTCGGACTCGCTGGCGGCCTGGACGATGAAGCCCAGGATGCGGACTGCGACCGCCGCCCCGCCAATGACCGCGATGCGCCGGCCGTAACCGAGGCGCGAGAAGCCGCCGCCAATGATGGCCAGGAGGGCGAAGCTCATGAAGGTGAGGTTGTACAGCGGCGTGGTCAGGCGGGCGTTGCCCTCCGCCAGCATCTTGTCGCGGTTCTGCTTTTCCCAGGCCTGCTCCAGGTCCGGGAAGAACAGCTCGTGCAGGTAGCGGTCCGACGGCTTGTAGTGGATCAGTTCGTCACTCGCCAGGAAGGTGGAGAGGTCAAAGACGTACTCGTCGAAGGACAGGAAGTTGAGCACACCGGTGCGGCTGAACTCCTGGTTCGACCCCTTGCGCATCAACAGAACCGGCTTGTCGCCGCGCTTGACCACCCGGCCCTCGTCGGCGGTGTAGGTGGTGGCCCCGCCGTCGTCCTTGGTCTGGTGGATGAACAGGTTGTGGATCAGGCCGCCGTTGTCCACCGACTGGGCGTAGACCGTCAGGCCGGGGGCCGGCTCGGTGAACTCGCCCTCGCGGACCAGGGTCGAGGCCAGGTCGGTGCGCACCTGGAACAGGGTCTCGCGCATCTGCCGCGAGGCCGCCGGCTGGACCCAGAGGTTCATGAAGAGCGCGATGAGGGTGACGACGGCGGCCAGCCGGAGGGCTGGGGCGATGACCCGCCAGCGGCTCATGCCGCCGGCGAAGCAGACGACGATCTCCTGCTCCACGTGCAGGCGGTTGAGCGCCACCAGGGCGGCCACCAGCAGGGCGATGGGCATGACCATGTTGATCAGCTGGGGCATGGCCAGCAGGGTCACCTGCAGGAAGACCAGGGCGCTCTGGCGCTGGCTGACGATGATGTCGAGCTGCGAGAGGCTGGTGGACAGCAAGGCGACCGCCGTCAGCGCCGCCGTCGCCATGACGGTCGGCCCCAAGAGCTGACGGAGCAGGTATCGATCGATCAGGCGCATCGGCAAGAAATATAGGGCGGGCCGACAAATTTGCCGCGCCCGCAACGGGAAGCTGCTCTAAACCATGCGTCGCCCCGCCACACAACCGCCGCACGAACGGTCAGGCTGGGATGGGTTCAGGGCGCGCGCTGCGCCGGGTCGCTAAGTTGAGAGAATTCCATGGATATCCAGTTCGTCACGCCCGACGCCGCGCTTGGTGAAAAGAGCGCCCTGGCGATCGTGGTGTTCGAAGGCGAGGCCGCCACCGCCCAGGGCGGCGCCTTCGCCGCCGCGCTGGTGGGCGGCCGTTTCACCGGCGCCAAGGGCCAGACCCTGGACCTGATCGCGCCGGCCGGCTCCGCCGCCGCCCGGGTGCTGCTGGTGGGCGCTGGCAAGGCCGACGGCTTCGACGGCCTGGGCGCGGAGAACGCCGCGGCGAGCGCCTATGGCACCTTGAAGACCTCGGGTCTGACCACGCTGCGGGTGCAACTGGCGGGTGATGCGGCCCAGGCGGCCAAGGCCGCCTTCGGCGTGCGGCTGGCCGCCTATCGGTTCGACCAGTACCGCACCAAGGAAGCCGCCGAGAAGAAGCCCTCGCTCACCCGGGCCGAGATCGTCACCACCGACGTGGACGGCGCCATCCAGGCCTTCGCCGACCTGGCGGCGCTGGCCGACGCCATCGCCTTCGCCCGCGACCTGGTCTCCGAGCCGCCGAACGTCCTCTACCCCGCCGAGTTCGCCAAGCGGGTGAAGCAGCTGGAGGAACTGGGCCTGGAGGTCGAGATCCTGGGCGAGGCCGAGATGGCCAAGCTCGGCATGGGCTCGCTGCTGGGGGTCGGGCAGGGGAGCGTGCGCGAGAGCCAGCTCGCCATCCTCAAGTGGAACGGCGCGGCCGACAAGAACGCCCAGCCCGTCGCCTTCATCGGCAAGCGGGTCTGCTTCGACACCGGCGGCATCAGCATCAAGCCCGCCGACAACATGGAGCACATGAAGACCGACATGGGCGGCGCGGCCGCTGTGTCGGGGCTTATGCACGTGCTCGCCGCGCGCAAGGCCAAGGTCAACGCGGTAGGCATCCTGGGCCTGGTGGAGAACATGCCGGACGGCAACGCCCAGCGACCGGGCGACGTGGTGACCTCCATGTCCGGCCAGACCATCGAAATCATCAATACCGACGCCGAGGGCCGCCTCGTGCTGGCCGACGCCGTCTGGTACTGCCAGCAGCGGTTCAAGCCGAAGTTCATGGTCGACCTGGCCACCCTGACCGGGGCGATCATCATCGCGCTCGGCGACGACGTCGGGGGCCTGTTCAGCAACAATGACGAACTGGCCGCCAACCTGATGGCGGCGTCGGAGGGCGAGGCCGAGCCGCTGTGGCGGATGCCGCTGCCCGCCCACTACGACAAGAACATCGACTCGGTGATCGCCGACATGAAGAACACCGGCGGCCGGGCCGGCGGCTCCATCACCGCGGCCATGTTCATCCAGCGCTTCGTCAACGGCGTGCCATGGGCCCACCTGGACATCGCCGGCACCGCCTGGAAGAAGCCGTCCACGATCCCCACCATCCCCGACGGCGCGACAGGCTTCGGCGTGCGGCTGCTGAACCGCATGGTGGCGGACAAGTACGAAGGCTGATCACCCGCCGTGCGGTTCGCGCTGCTGCATAGCCCGCTGGTGGGCGCGAGCTGCTGGCGGGCCGTGGTGGGGGATTTCGCGGCGCGGGGAATCTGGGCCGCGGCGCCGAGGCTGCCGGCCTGGGGCGCGGCCGAGCCGCCCTACTATCCGGCCCTGGCGGCCAGGGTGGCCGAGCAGATCGCCCAGATGCATCCCGTCGTGCTGGTGGTCCACTCCGGCGCGGGGTCGCTGGCGGCCTCCGTGGTTGCGTCGGCGAAGGGCGGGGTGAGCCAGGTGATCTTCGTGGACGCCATCCTGCCGCATCCGGGACGGACCTGGTTCGAGACCGCCTCTCCGGTGCTTGGCGACTCGCTGCGGGCCAAGGTGACGGACGGGGAGGTTCCGGCCTGGGACCAGTGGTTCCCGCCCGGCGCCCTGGCGGCGACCCTGCCGGAGGGCGAGACGCGGGAGCGCTTCGTTTCCGAACTGACCCCGACGCCGCTGGCCTATCTGGAAGAGACCGCGCCGGACCTGGACCTGCCAGACGGCGTCGGCTGGGCCTATCTGCGGCTCTCCAAGGCCTATGAGGACGAGGCGCGGGTCGCCCGCGAGCAGGGTATTCCCACCCTGCGGCTGGCGCGGCATCATCTGGCCATGATGACCCATGCCGACGAGGTGGCGAGCGCCCTGGTGAACCTGGTGCGGGGCGACCATGGCTGATCCCTGCGAGGTCTGGTTCTATCACCTGGAGCGCACGAGCCTGGACCAGGCCCTGCCCGAGCTGCTGGAAAAGACCCTGGCGCGAGGCTGGAAGGCGATCGTGCGGGCCACCAGGAGCGAGCGGGTGGAGCATCTGGACGGCTGGCTGTGGGCCTATCGCGACGAGAGCTTCCTGCCCCATGCGCCCGCCGATGAGCCGGGCGCGGCGCGGCAGCCGATCCTGCTCACCACCAGCGACGAGAACCTGAACGCGGCCGACGCCCTGTTCCTCGTGGACGGCGCCGAACCGGGCGAGCTTGGCGACTATACCCGGTGCGTGGTCTTGTTCGACGGCGGCGACGAGGAGGCCCTGGCTACGGCGCGCCGCCAATGGAAGTCGGTGAAGGCCAAGGGCCTGCCGGCGTCGTACTGGAAGCAGCAGGCTCGCGGTTGGGAGAAACAGGCATGAAGATCAAGATCCTGGCGGGCGCGGCCGCGCTGCTGCTGATGAGCGCCTGCGCCAGCGACGCGCCAGCCCCGTCTCCGCCGCCGCCGTCCTATCGTCCGCCGCCGCCCCCGCCGCCGCCCGCCGACCAGTGCGGGGCGGCCGAGGCGCAGAAGTATGTCGGGCGTCCGCGCAGCGAGATTCCGATCCCGGTGCTGCCGGCCCTGCAGCGGGTGGCCTGCACCACCTGCCCGGTGACCATGGACTACAGCGCCCGGCGGCTGAACTTCTACTACGACGCCCAGACCGGCATCGTGAAAGAGGTTAGGTGCGGCTAGAGCCATTTAGGGTCAGATGGAATCATCTGACCCGTTCAAAAAGGGCTCTAATCCAAAGATAGAGCGCGTCGGACGGGTTAACCGGCGTCCACTTAACCCCGACGCGCTCTAGGGGCGTTGACCTGACCAGGGGTCAATCTGGCCTGCTGCCCGAAACGGGGAGGCAGGCATGAAGTGGGTTGTCGGAATACTGGTGGTGGTCGCGGCAGGCCTGACCCTGGCCGGATGCGCCCTGACCGCCAAGGACATCCCCTATCCGGTGCTGGAGGCCAAGTATGGCGGGCCAGCCTCGCACTACATGGACCTGCCCGGTGAGCTGCGCGTCCACTACCGCGACCAGGGCAGGGCCGATGGGCCGGCCGTGGTGCTGGTGCATGGGTTCGCGGCCTCGCTTCACACCTGGGAGCCGTGGGTGACGCGACTGGCGCCCGACTACCGGGTCATCAGCCTGGACCTGCCCGGCCACGGACTGACGCGGGCGCCGGAGGGCTATGTGGCGGCCCAGGCGACCAATGTGGCGGTGGTGGACGAACTGACGCGGCGCCTGAAGGCCGACCGGTTCGTGATCGTCGGAAACTCCATGGGGGGCGGGGTGTCCTGGGCCTATGCGCTGGCCCATCCCGAGCGGCTGAACGGGCTGGTGCTGGTGGACGCCGCCGGCTGGCCGCGTGAGGACAAGGGAAATGAGAAGCCGCCGGTGGTGTTCAAGCTGCTGGGCAATCCGGCCGGCCGCGCCCTGCTGCGCAACATCAACCCTCGGCCGCTGGCCACGCGGGGGCTGAAGTCGGCCTATGTGGACGAGGCCGTCGTGACGCCGGCCGTGGTCGACCGTTACGTGGAGCTGGCGCTCGCGCCGGGTCACCGGGCGATCCTGACGTCGGGCCGCGACGGCCCGCAGCGGAGGGTCGACCGGTCGGTCTTCGCCACCATCAAGACCCCGACCCTGGTGATGCACGGCGAGGCCGACACGGTGATCGACGTGGCCGCCGGACGTGGGTTGGCCAGCGCCATCCCGGGCGCCAAGCTCATCACCTATCCTGGCGTCGGCCACGTGCCGATGGAGCAGATCCCGGACCGCTCGGCGGCCGATCTGAAGGCGTTCCTCGCGAGCCTGCCGCCTACTTAGCCGCGAAGCAGTAGAAGAGGCCCGCGCCGCCCGTCGACACCAGGTCGGGCTGCGAACAGCTGCGGGTCTGGTGGGCGGAGTTCCAGGAGGTGGGGTTCTGGCCGCCGCCGATGCGGTCGTGGTGGCCGACCATGGTCCGGCTCTCGCCCGAGGACGTCCAGTTGTTGCAGGTCAGGTTCGGCGGGGCGACCGGGGCCGGGGTTCCGGCGGGCGCGTTGGCGGGCAGGGGCGAGGCCACCGGCGGGGCCAGGCGGCCGTCGGCCAGCGAGCCGGTCATGATGTCATGCTGGTTGGGGCTGTCGCCGCGGCCCTTGACGGGGTTTCCCTTCTCATCAAGGGAATTGGCCTTGCTTGTGAGCGCCCCTTCGCTGTGCAGGTCATCCAGGCTGGAGGCGATCTGCACGCCCTTGGCGTTGAACCACGGGCCCTTGCCGATGCGGTCGCGGGCGTGGATCGCCTTGCCCTTGGCGTCGGTGGCCGAGAGGTAGGCGCGCCAGGCATGGTCGCCGATCCCGGCCTGCGTCGCCAGCTTCTGGCACCAGGCGTCGGCGCCCTTCAGGCCCCCCAGGTCGCCGCCCTTGCCGGGGCCCACGCTGGTGATGAAGAAGGTGGTCTTGGACTTCTCCTTGGCCACGACCGCCGTGGTGGTGAGTGCGCCCGTGGCGACGAGCGCCGCGGCGCCGGCGAGGATCAACCGGTTCATGCTTGCCTCCCTGGATTTCAGGGCGATGCTAGCAGCAAAGAGGGAGAAGACGATGGCTGACTTCACCGCCGAGATCGCCGCCGCCCAGGGCGTGCTGGACGAGTTCATGGCCGGGTTCAACGCCCGCGACGTGGCGCGCTGGGACGCCACCTTCAACTTCCCGAGCGTGAGGCTGGCCTCAGGGACCCTGGTGATCCTGCAGGCGGGCGACCACAAGCCGGGCATGTTCGACAAGGGCGCCCTGGCGGAGTGGGATCACTCGGCCTGGGAACGGCGCGAGGTGATCCACGCGGGCGCGGACAAGGTGCACATCGACACCCGCTTCACCCGCTATCGCAAGGACGGCGGCGTGATCGGCGGGTTCGATTCGATCTATGTGATCACGCGCGAAGACGGCCACTGGGGCGTTAAGGCGCGGTCGAGCTACGCGCCGTAGAGCGGTCCTACTTGGTGACGCTGAAGGATCCGGCGGCGCCGGGGAACACCACCGGGCTCTCGTAGCCGTCGGCGGAGATCGCCGAGACCCCGAAGAACCAGTCGTCGATGACGACATTCTTCAGGGTTTCCGCCGTGGCCGTGGTGTCCTTGGCGTGCTGCCAGCGCGGGGCCGTGGTCTCGCGCCAGTGGACCCGGTAGCGCGCCGCGCCGGGGCTGGCGGTCCAGGATAGCTTGGTGTCAGGGGAGACCGCGCCCTCGATCTTCACGCCCTCGGGCGGGGCCGGCGCGTTGGCCAGCGCCGCCATCATGATCACGTTCAGCCGGGTGACCTTGGCCAGGTAGGGGAAGTCCACGCCCTCTATGGTGTCGCCATAGACCCGGCCGTTCTCGGTGCGCAGGTCCTGGTGCTGGCGGTCATAGTGCTCGGCGGCCTCGGTGACGCGGATGGCGGGGATGCCGGCGTTGAGCATCTCCACCTGGTCGCCGCCACGGCCATAGCGGTCCGTGCGGTAGACCATCACCACGTCGAGGGTCTTCAGATAGGTGTCGGCCAGGCCGTCGGCGAAGCGGGCCAGGTTGCGCGACGGCGAGTCCACCTCACCGCCGTTATAGCGGCGGCTGTTGGCCTGTTCCTGGGTCTCCACCGCCTTGGTGCCCTCGGAGAAGACGCGGACCTGGCGATCGTTGTGGACGCCGCTGGCGCCGCGGGTGTTGCCGATGATGTCGTTGTTCAGGTCGGCCTCGACCCGCCAGCCCTGCGCCTTGGCGTAGGCGGCCAGCACCTTGCCGCCGTAGAGGCCCTGTTCCTCCCCCTCCAGCACCGCGAAGACCAGGGTGGCGGGGAACTTGTGCTTGGAGAGCACGCGGGCGGCCTCGATGACGGCGGCCACGCCGGAGCCGTCGTCATTGGCGCCGGGGGCGTCGGAGGTCGCGTCCATGACATCGGAGACCCGGCTGTCAATATGGCCGGAGATGACGATCACCCGATCCGGATCGGTGGTCCCTTTCTGGATGGCGAGGATGGCGCCGATCTCGGTGGGGTTGGGCACACGGCGGCCGGTGAAGGTCTGCTTGGGGACGGCCACCGTCAGGCAGCCGCCGCATTCTTTCGAGATCGCCTCGAACTCCGCGGCGGTCCAGCGCTCGGCGGCCCCGATGCCGCGGGTCTCGGAGGTGCGGTCCGACAGGGTGTGGCGGGTGCCGAAGCTGACCAGCTTGGCCACCGTGGCGTGGAGACGCGACTGCTGGACCCCCTTGGCGATCTGGACCAGCTCGGGCTGCGGCTTGGCGGCGGCGGTGAGCAGGGGGAAGGCGAGGAGGGCGGTCAGCAGGATGGGGCGCATGGGGGACCTTCGAAAACCTGTGTCGATTGTTACGCCAGCCGCCCCGCCTCTGCTAGGAGAGCGGCCATGAAACTCCCGATCGATATCGACAGCGTCAAAGGCTTCATGGATCCGGCCGAGGGCGCGGCCCTCTACGAGGCGGCCCTGGCCTGCGCGCCGCGTGGGCCGTGCCTGGAGATCGGCGCCTATTGCGGCAAGTCGGCGGTCTATCTGGGGAGCGCCTGCCAGGCGGCGGGCGGGGTGCTGTTCTCGGTCGATCACCATCGGGGCTCGGAGGAGAACCAGCCGGGTTGGGAGTATCACGACGCCGAGCTGTGGGATGACGCGGCGAACGCCATGGACACCCTGCCCTTCCTGCGCACGACCTTGCGCCGCGCGGGGCTGGAGGATGTGGTGTTCCCGGTGGTGGGCCGCTCGGCCCTGATCGCCAAGGCCTGGGCGACCCCGCTGAGCTTCCTGTTCATCGACGGCGGCCACACCATGGAGCACGCGCTCGGCGACTGGCGGCACTGGACCCCGCACCTGATGGCGGGCGGGACCCTGGCGATCCACGACGTGTTTCCCGATCCGGCGGACGGTGGCCGGCCGCCCTTCGAGATCTACCAGCGGGCCCTGGCGTCGGACCTGTTCGAAGAGGTGGCGGCGGTGAAGAGTTTGCGGGTTTTGCGGCGGGTTTGAACTAGGCTCGACGGAGCTAGGCAGGCTGCCCGAAGGCTACAGTTGTCTCTCGTCAAAGTAGCGTCCGTAGTCTTCAAGCCCAAGGACATGTAGCTCCCGGCCTTCGTCGCCGACCTCACTCGATAGATCGATCAGGTCAACACCCGCGCAACGGAGAAGCCGCCCATTCGTCTCGCGCACGCTCAATTCGGTGGGAGGAGCGGTATCTTCCATCGATCTGGAGTGGCGCGATGGAATGTAAGCGCTGTTGGGTTGGAAGACTGCGCCGACGACACCCATCGACGGATCAACAGGCGTGAGATTGGCTGCGCCGATCACCAAGTCGCCCGCCAAGACATCAACCGGAAGCGTCCGCATGGTTGGCCAACTCGCTCGACTTAGGTGCGCGAGATCAACACGTCCGACGCCGCTGACGCCCCAAGCCGTGCGTCGAAGGCCAGGATGGCGGCGGCCTGGGTCCAGGTGGGGCGTTCGCGGGGCCAGACGATCTGTTCTGCGAACTGCCAGCCCATCCAGAAGGCGCCGTCGCCGTCGCGGTGATTGAGCTGACTGTCGAGCAGGGCGCAGGCGGCGGCCCGGGCGCCGAGGCTGAGCAGGGCCATGGCCAGTTCGCAGGACTCCGCCACCGTCACCCAGGGCTCGCTGGCCACGCAGCGGCAGCCGCGGCCCAGGACGGCGAAGCGCGGGGCGCGGGCCTCCAGGCGGGCGAAGGACGCGCCCGGCGACAGCACCCCGGCCAGGGCCGGATAGTACCAGTCCATGGCGAAGTCGGAGCGGTCCTGCAGCCGGTCGAAGCGGTGTGGGGCGTTGCGGATGGCGCAGCTGAGCCGGTCCTTGGCCAGGCGCCAGGCGGGCTGGGGTTCGCCCAGCAGGTCGGCCAGCTTAAGGCCGCAGTCGAGGCTCTTGAAGATCGAGGCGTTGCCGGCCAGGACCGCGTCGTCGGCGCCGGTCCCGAAGGCTTCCTGGCTCCAGGAGATATCGCCCTCCGGGTGCTGCAGGGTCAGGACGAAGTCGATGGCTGACTTCACCATCGGCCAGTAGCGGCGGGCGAAGGTCAGGTCGTTGTCGAGCCGGTAGCGGTGCCACAGGGCCACGGCGGGATAGGCCGCGAAGTTGGAGTCTCGGAAGGCGGCGGCCGGGGTGCGGGCCATGTGCAGGCGATCGGCCATGGGCAGGGTGTTGCCGTATTCGCCGAGCCAGGCGCCCGAGGCTTCCTGAGACCAGGCGAGGTATTCAAAGCCGCGATCGGCCGCCTCGAACTCGCCCATGGCGCCGAGCGCCATCAGGCATTCGGCGTGGTTCCAAGGGTCCCAGGGGCCCTTGTCGAACCAGGGGATGGCGCCGTT
Source organism: Phenylobacterium sp. (assembly GCF_030693625.1). Taxonomy (GTDB): domain Bacteria; phylum Pseudomonadota; class Alphaproteobacteria; order Caulobacterales; family Caulobacteraceae; genus Phenylobacterium; species Phenylobacterium ferrooxidans. The sequence continues at coordinate 40,676 of NZ_JAUYAF010000058.1, read as the reverse complement.
CTGCGTCTGCTGCGCCAGGATGACGTCCAGGGCCCCGGTGAAGGGCGCGAGGGGGCCGCCGACGCGGTCGAAGGCCAGGCTCATGCGAGGCCTTTACGGAAATAGAGCGCCACGCTCTTGCCGGCCAAGGGATTGGCGATGGCCTCCAGCACGCGGGTGAGGGCGGGACGGTCCATCAGGTCCCAGACCAGGAAGCGGTGGTAGAGCTTCACCAGCGGATGGTCGTCACGGCGGTCCCAGAAGGCGCACTTCAGCCACCAGTAGGGGCTGTGCAGGGCGTGGGCATAGTGCTTGCCGCGATAGGAGAAGCCGAGGTCGCTGATGGACTTGCGCAGGTCCGGCTCATGGAAGATTCGGACGTGGCCGCCGGGCTGGTCGGCATAGCCGTCCTTGCCGGGCGCCAGGGCCCAGCAGATGCGCTCGGGCCAGGCGCGGGGCACGGTGGGGACGAAGCGGCCGCCGGGCTTCAGCACGCGGCGGATTTCGGCGAGCGCCCGGTCGTATTCGTGCAGATGCTCCAGCACTTCGGAGCAGATCACCACGTCGAAGGCGTTGTCGGCGAAGGGCAGGCGGTAGGCGTCGCCGGACAGGAACCCCGTGGCGGCGCCGTCGGTCACGGGCGGCAGGTGGTCAAGGCCCTCGCGGGCCTTCACCAGGCTGGGGATGTCGAGATCCAGGCCCACGACATTGACGCCGGGGATCATGTGGACGCCGTGGACGTGGCGGCCCTCGCCGCAGCCCAGGTCCAGCACCCAGTCGCCGGCCTTGAGGCCCAGGGTCTCCAGCCGGACGGTCAGCATTTGCGGGCGATGGCGCGGCGCAGGACCGCTTCATAGGTTTCGGCGGCGCGGTCCCAGGAGAAGGCCTTGCGGGCGCGATGGCGGGCGGCGGCGCCCAGGTCGGCGCGGCGGGCCGGATCGTCCAGCAGGGCGGCGATGGCGCGGGCCAGGGCGGCGCTGTCGCCCTTGGGCACGACGACGCCGGCGTCGCCGACGACCTCGGGCAGGGAGCCGCCATCGGTGACCACCACGGGGGCGCCGCAGCTCATGGCCTCGGCGGCGGGCAGGCCGAAGCCTTCGTAGAGGGACGGGGTCACGCAGATGGTGGCCCGGGCATATTGCTCGGCCATCTCGTCATTGCTGAGATCGTGGATGAAGCTCACCCGGTCCAGCAGGTTGAGGTCGTCCAGCAGCTCGGCGGTGGGGCCCTCGCGCAGCTTGCCAATGACCACGAGTTCGAGACGCGGATAGCGCTCCAGCAGGCTGGAATAGGCCTCGATCAGGTGCTTCAGACCCTTCAGCGGCACGTCGGCGCTGGCGGTGGTGAGCAGGCGATTGTCGCGGCGGCGGATGTCGGGCTGGGGTTTGAAGGTGTCCTGGTCGATGCCCAGGTGGATCACGCTCATGGCCCGGCGGTCGACCTTGAGGCAGGCGGTGACATCGGTGGCGGCCGCCTCGGAGACGAGGATCACTTCGGCCAGGCGCGGGGCGACCTTCTCCTGCATCTTCAGGAACGAATACCACTGGCGGGTCAGCAGGCGCATGCCCCACTGGGGCTCGGCGGCCAGCGCCAGTTCCAGGTCGCGGCGGATCGGGTGGTGAATGACGCCGACCACGGGCAGGCCGGCGCGCTCGATGGCCAGCAGGCCGGAGCTGAGGGACTGGTTGTCCAGCACCACGTCATAGTCGCGGCGGTGGGCGCGCAGGTACTTCGCCGCGCGGCGTCCGAAGGTCCAGGGTTCCATGAACTTGCCGGCCCAGTGGCCAAAATATTCGGCGGTGTCGGTCCAGCTCAGCAGGTGTTTCCAGCGCAGGGCGCGGTGGCCGTTGTGCGGCTGATTGTAGAGGTCCAGCGACGGCAGGGTGATCAGGCGCACGCCTTCGGGCACGTCGGGGTAGGGCGGGCCCGACAGGATATCGACCTGGTGGCCCCGGCGGGCGAGGGCCGCGGCGGCCTGGCTGAGATAGACGCCCTGGCCGCCAACGCGGGGATCGGACCGGTAGGAGAGGAAGGCGATGCGCAGCGGCGGCTGATCGAGCGTCCCGGAGCGGACGCGCGTCTCGGAGACGCCCACAGGAGGAGAAGGTGTTTTCAGCATCGCCGATGTTCTTAACGCGCCAGCGGCGGAAAGGACTAGGACCAAACCCGGAGAACAGCGGAGTTTGTTGTTTCAGGGCGGATATCTAGCGGGAGGTGATCCCATTTCCACGTCATCCCGGACGGCCGTCAGGCCGAGCCGGGACCCAGGGGCCGAGCGCTCCGCCCCTGGGTCCCGGCTCTCCGCTTCGCTGCGGCCGGGATGACGGAGAGCTACACCCGCTCCACGATCAGCGGCAGGCCGCCCTTCGGGCGGATTGCGATGTCGCCGGTCGGTTCGACGGTGTGGCCGGCGACGGGGCGGAAGCGGAAGCGAGCCAGCCAGTGGGAGAGCACCAGCAGGCCCTCGGCCTGGGCGAAGGCCGCTCCGATGCAGATCCGCGGGCCGGCGCCGAAGGGGATGTACTGGAAGCGGTGGTGCGCGGCCTTGGCCTCCGGGTGGAAGTTCTCCGGATTGAAGGCGTCGGGGTCGTTCCATAGCCGGCGGTGGCGGTGGACGATCCAGGGCCAGATCGAAATCTGGTCGCCCTTGCGCACCCGGTGGCCGCAGAGTTCATCGTCGACCAGGGCCTCGCGGTCGATGCGCACGGCCGGCGGGTAGAGGCGCAGGGTCTCCTCCCAGACCATCTTCAGATAGGGCAGGCGGGCCAGGACCTCCTCGGGGGTTCCCCCGGCGTCCCAGGCGGCGCGCGCCTCCTCGCCGGCCCATTCCTGGGCCTGACGGTCGCGACTGAGCAGGTAGAGGGCCCAGGTCAGGGCGTTGGCGGTGGTCTCGTGGCCGGCCCCCAGGAAGGTGACGGCGTTATCGAGGGCCAGCCTGGCGGCCTCCTTGGGCGGATGGGTGGCGCTGAAGGCGTCGATCACCCGGGTCATGAAGTCCTGGGGCGGGACTGGGTCGGCCTGCCGCCGGGCGATGAACGCCGCCAGCCGGTCGATGATGAAGCGCCGGCCCGCCGCGCCGCGCCACTGGACGGGGTTCTGGTCGAGCCAGGGCATGCCGACGATCGGGCCGATGCGGTACTGAGTCAGGGCCTTCATCACCGCAGCCATGTGGCCGGACGCCTCCTGCGCCGTGAAGCCGGCGGCCGACGAGAAGAGGGTGGCGTTGATGATGTCGAAGGTGGTGCGCAGGCTTTCGGCCGCCACGTCGATGACGTCACTGTCGCCGGTGGCCCAGCGGTCGCCGGTCTGTTGGGCGATGGCGACGAAGGTCGGGGTGAACTCGGTGACCATGTGCGGGGTGAAGACTGGGGCCATCATCCGCCTCTGCTCGCGCCAGGCCTCCCCGTCGGTGGTGAGCAGCCCCTGGCCCAGGGCGACGCTGAGCATCTTATTGACCAGCGGTGGCTTCTGATAATTGCCGAGCTTGTCCATCAGGACGTGCTGGATGGCGGCCGGGTCGCTGATGAAGTGGTAGTTCAGGGTGAGGACCTTGCGGGCCTTGTAGTGGTCGTCGAAGGCCTGTTTCGGCCAGCCGTTGAGAGCGTTCTGAGCCTCCCTGTCCACGAAGATCCGCCACACCGGCAGCCAGTCCTCGGGGCGCTCAGGCATGGCCGGTCGGAAAGGGGCGGGGGGCGCCGGGGTCCAATCGAATGTGGCGGTGTCGCTCATCAGCCTGTCCCTCGGTCGGTGACCTCGCGCCAGGATGGGAGAAATTGATGCATCGCAACAAACGATATAACGGTGCTATTCTTGTGAGCTGAGATCACAGAGCCGGCGATGACACGACGTTCGCTTCCGCCCCTGACCGCCCTGCGCGCCTTCGAGGCGTTCGCGCGGCTGGGCAAGATGACCACGGCGGCCGACGAGCTGTGCGTCACCCACGGTGCGATCAGCCGGCAGATCCGCAGCCTGGAGGAGTCGGTGGGCCTGGCGCTCACCGAAGGGCCGCGGCACCGGCTGAAGCTGACCGACGCCGGCGAGCGGCTGGCGGCGTCGCTGTCGGGGGCCTTTGACCGGGTTGAGCGGACCCTGGCGGACCTGACGTCAGCGGCCGACACCGAGCTGCACCTGTCCTGCCTGGGCACCTTCGCCATGCGCTGGCTGATCCCGCGGCTCGGGTCGTTCCATGACCGGCATCCGGGCTTGCGGGTGCGGGTGACCGAGAGCTTCGCGCCGGCCGATTTCGCCCGCGAGCGCTATGACGCCGCCATAAGGTTGACCGAACACGTGCCGGCCCACGGCGGGGAGGCCATCGCCTTTCTGGACAACTTCCACGGCCCGGTGGCCGCGCCGCAGCTGACCGGCGCGACGCCGGGGGTAAAGGCCTTCGCCAGCCTGCCGCGACTGCACACCCGGCCCCACCTGCAGGCCTGGTCGGAGTGGGAAAGCCACACCGGGCTCTCCCTGCCCGAGGTGGCGCAGAACCGGGAGTTCGAGCACCTGTTCTACATGCTGGAGGCGGCGGTGGCGGGCCTGGGCGTGGGGCTTAGCCCCTTCGTCTATGTGGCGGCGGACATCGAGGCGGGGCGGCTGGCGGCGCCGGTGGGCTTCGTGCGGACGCCCGCCCAGTTCTACCTGATCCTTCCGCCCGGGCCCGCGCGGCCGGCGGCCTCGGCGTTCCGGGACTGGTTGCTGGACGAGGCGGCCAAGGTTCCTGCGCCTAGTTGAAGACCTGGGTCAGCCGGAAGGCGGCGGGCAGCAGCAGCACCCCCAGCAGGCAGGGGAAGATGAACAGGATCAGGGGGACGGTGAGCTTCACCGGCAGGGCCAGAGCCTTTTCCTCGGCCCGCAGCATCCGCTTCTGGCGCATGTCCTGGGAGAAGACCGACAGGGTCTCGCCCAGGCTGGTGCCCATGTCCTCGGCCTGGCGCAGCATGGTGGCGAAGGCGCGCGCGTCGTCGATGCCCAGGCGGTCGGCGAAGGCGGTCCAGGCCTCCTTGCGAGATTTGCCGGCGCGGAGTTCCAGGGTCAGCATGCGCAGGTGGATGGTCAGGCGCGGATAGCGGCGGGCCAGCTCGTCGGTGACCCGGCCGACGGCGGCGTCGAGGGAGAGGCCCGCCTCGACGGAGGCCACCAGCAGGTCCAGCAGGTCGGGGAAGCCGTCGGCATATTCCCGCTCCCGGTCCTTCTGGCGCATGGAGAGGACCTGGTCGGGGCCGAGCAGGGCGATGAGGGCCAGGATCGCGGCCAGCAGCACCGGGGCCATGCCGTGGCCCGGCTTCAGGGCGAAGGGCAGCAGGACAATGGTCCCCAGGGTGGCGGCGGCCAAGGCGGCGGCGCGGGCGCCTAGATAGTAGATGGCGGCTTCACGGCCGAAGAAGCCGGCGCGGACCAGGCGCATGCGGACGTCCGAGACCTTGGACGGATCGCGGACGGCGGCCTGCTGGCCCAGACGGCGCACGCTGGCGGTGACCTGGCCCAGGATGCGCACGTCGCCCCGGTTCGCCTCGATCGCAGGGCCGGCTGGGTCCTGGAAGCGGGCCTTGCGCAGGGCGCGCACGCGAAGCTCGCCCATGACCAGCACGCCGCCGCCGGCCACGCCGAGGCCGACCAAGGCCAGGCCGAACCAGAGGATGAGGGTCTGCAAATCCATGGCCTAGATCCGCATATCGACCATGCGGCGCATGATCAGGTTGCCGATGGCGATCCATATGCCCATGGCGATCAGGCCGGTCTGGATGAAGGGCTCCCCCAGGACCTCGCCATAGAAGTCGGGCGACATCAGGTGGATGGCGCCGCCGGCGATGAAGGGGGCGGCGGTGAGGATGAGGGCCGAGATGCGCCCCTCGGCCGAAGCGGCCTTGATCTTCAGGCGCATGCGGTGGCGCTCGCGCACGGTGGCGGCGTTGAGCTTCAGCAGGCCGGTCAGGTTGCCGCCGGCCCGTTCCTGCAGCCGCACGGTGGCGGCGAACAGGTCGACATCGGGGTGCTGGCAGCGCTGGGACATCCGGCCGATGGCCTGTTCGAGGGTGGCGCCATAGGCGATCTCGTCGGCGGCCATGCCGAACTCCGAGCCGATGGGATCAGCCATCTCGCGGCCCACCAGCTGGATGGCGGTGGGGACCGGATGGCCGGCCTCAAGGCTGCGGACAATGATCTCCAGGCCCTGGGGCAGCTGGTGACCCAGGGCCTTGGACCGGCGGCCGGCCATGAACCTCAGGAAGAAGATGGGCCCCGCGCCGCCGAACACGATCGCGCCCACCGGCGCCATCAGCAGGCTGTGGGTGAAGAAGGCCAGGAGGACGGCGCCTGCGACCGCCGCAGCGATCACCGCCATCAGCCACTTCCTGGGGTCATAGGGCACGCCGGACCGGACGATCAGCTCGGCTAGCCACTTCACCCCGGCTCGCAGGTCGCCTGCGGCGGTGAGCCCGCGTTGCTTGCGCAACTCCACCACCAGTTCCTGGATGCCGCCGATACGCTCGGAGACCTTCAGGCGCTGATTGACCTTGCGCTTGACCTTGGCGGTTCCCAGCAGGCCGAAACAGGCCTGGCCGGCGGCGAAGACGGTCGCGAAGACCAGGACCAGATAGGCGCTCTTGGCGTCGAACCCCATCAACCCAGCACCCGCGACGGGTCGAAGTTGGCGGTGTCATAGGCGATGCCGCGACGGGTCATCTCGTCCAGGCAGCGGGCCCGCAGGCCGCTGGCGCGGAATTCGCCGTGCACCACGCCGTCAGCGGTGGTGTGCAGGCGGTTGAAGAAGAAGATCTCCTGCATCTGCACCACCTGGCCTTCCATGCCAGTGATCTCGGTGACGCTCATCAGCTTCCGCTTGCCGTCCGAGAGACGCATGATCTGGATGATCAGGCCCACCGCCGAGGCGATCTGGCCGCGCACCGCCTCAGGCGACAGCTTCATCCCCGACATGGCCACCATCTGCTCCAGGCGGGTGATGGCGTCGCGGGGGGTATTGGCGTGGATGGTGGCCATGGAGCCCTCATGGCCGGTGTTCATGGCCTGGAGCATGTCGAAGGCTTCCTCGCCCCGGACTTCGCCCAGGATCACCCGGTCGGGGCGCATGCGCAGGGCGTTCTTCACCAGCTCCCGCTGACGGATCTCGCCCTTGCCCTCGATATTGGGGGGCCTGGTCTCCAGGCGCACGATGTGCGGCTGCTGCATCTGGAGCTCGGCGGCGTCCTCGATGGTGATCAGCCGCTCCTTGTGGCTGATGGCCGCCGAGAGCGCGTTGAGCAGGGTGGTCTTGCCTGAGCCGGTGCCGCCGGAGATCACGGTGGAGACCCGAGCCTTGATGGCGCCGTGCAGGAAGTCGGCGACGCACTGGGGCATGGCGCCCACGTCCACCAGCTTTTCCAGGGTGTAGGGCTTCTTGGAGAACTTGCGGATCGAGACGCAGGCCCCGTCGATGGCGATGGGGGCGATGGCGGCGTTGACCCGGCTGCCGTCGGGCAGGCGGGCGTCGACCATGGGCTGGCTCTCATCGATGCGGCGGCCGACTCCGGCGACGATGCGGTTGACGATGCGCAGCAGGTGATCGTTGTCGCGGAAGCGGACGGCCGTGGGCTCCAGCTCGCCGCGGCGCTCGACATAGACCTGGAAGGGTCCGTTGATCAGGATGTCATTGATGCTGTCATCCTTGAGCAGGGGCTCAAGGGGGCCCAGACCCATCATCTCGTCATAGACTGAGGAACCCAGGTCCTCGAGTTCGGCGGTGTTGAGCACCAGGCGCTCGGCGCGGGCGAAGTCGCCCACCAGCACCATCACCTGGCGGCGTAGTTCCTTCTCGCCAACCGATTCAAGCTTGGATAGATCAAGCTCTTCAATCAGTTGAGCGTGCAACTTGAGCTTGATGTCGAGCATCTGGCTCTCGGCCATCGCGCTGGCGGCGGGCGGTGGCGGGGCGCGTTCCGGCGCGGGCCCTGGCTCTTGCGTCTCGATGACTTCCAAGGCGAGGGGCTTGGCGGGGCTGAAGCGTCCCATCAGGCGGCTCGCGAGGAGGTGGCGGCGGGAACCGGCTGGGGCGCGCGGCGGCCGCGGTCGGCAAGCATACGGTCCACCAGGGACGCGATATCGCGAACGATCTTCGACTTGGGCCGGTGCTGGCTGATGGCGCCGCCGAGGTTCACCGAGGCCGCCGCGGCGTCCCAGTCGGACGCGATGGCGCCATCGGCCTTACGTTGCAGAGCCTTCTCGGCTTCGGCGGTGGAGGGGGCGGGGCCGAACATGCGGTTGGCGAGCCGGTTGAGCACGATGCGGGGGCGCAGACCCGCGGCGGCCTCCACCTCGTCGGACAGAGCGCGGGCGGCCAGCAGCGCCGGAACGGTCAGCTCGGAGACCACGACCACCTCGTCGGAGCCGGCCAGGGCGTCCAGGGTCCAGGAATGGCGGTGCCGGGGCATGTCGAGGACCACGTGGTCGTAGGCTTCGCAGGCGATTTCCAGGATGCGCAGGACAGCTTCGCGGGAGATGGCGTTGAAGGCGGTGGGATCACGGGGGCAGGCCAGCAGGTCCAGGCCCTTGCCGACCGGGGTGGCGAAGGCGGCCAGCAGGGCGGCGTCCATGCGCTCGGCGGCGGGACCGAACTCGGCCAGGCCCATGGAGGGCGTGGCGCCGAGATAGGGGGCGCAGGCGCCGTCGGCCAGGTGCAGGTCGATGAGGCAGACGCTGTTTGCGCGAGAGGACCTGGCCGCGAGCGCGCTGGCGATCTCGATGGCGGCCATGGTGGCGCCGGCGCCGCCGACCGCACCCATCACCGACCAGCACCGGGAGTGGTGCCCCTGGGCGCTCGGCGCCTGGGCGGCGGCCTGGTCGAGCAGGGCGTAGATGGCGTTCTGCAACTGTTCGTGGGTGAAGGGGGTCTCCACCACGTCGGCGTGGGGCAGGCGCATCAGGGCGCGCACCAGGCCGGCCGGCAGGTGTCCGCCGAGGAAGAGGGTCGGCGGCAGGTCGACGACCTGAGACAGGGTCCCCACCGCGGCCGCCAGGGCTGCCGGCTCGGCGTTGTCGGCGTCGATCAGGATGAGGTCGGTCATCCCGGGGCGAAGGTCGGAGAGACGGTTGAGGCCCGCGACTTCCATGGCCGCGCCGAACAGGGGGCCGCGCGCCAGGGGGGCGAGGCTGTCGCCGATCGCCAGGACCCGGCGGCCCAGAAGGCTCCAGTTGCTCATGTGGGCGCCCCGGTCTTGGCCGAGCCCTCGACCTTGGCCAGGGGCTTGTCGAGGGCTAGGCCATTGAGGATCAGGTCGATGGCGGTGGCCTCATTGCCGGCCATGATGGTTGAGGTGGCGCGATAGTCCTCCTCGCCGGCCATGCGTGGGGTGACGATGATCACCAGCTCGGTCTCGGCCTTCTTCCAGCGCGAGGAGCGGAACAGGCTGCCCAGGACCGGGACGTCGCCGACCCCAGGCAGCTGGCGCACGGCGTTGGAGTAGTCCTGCTGGAACAGGCCTGCGATCGCGAAGCTCTCGCCTGAGCGCAGCTCCACGGTGGTGTTGGCGCGGCGGACCACCAGGCTGGGGATCTCGATGCCGTTCAGCTTCAGGGGCGTGCGGCTGTCGAGCTGGCTGACCTCCGGGGCCACCTGCAGCCGGATCAGGCCGTTGTCCTGCACGGTGGGCTGGAAGTCCAAGGTCACGCCGAAGGGGCGGAACTCGATAGTGACGCTGTCGCGGCCGTTGGGGACCGGGAAGGGGAATTCGCCGCCGGCCAGGAAGCTGGCCTTTTCGCCAGACAGCGCCACCAGATTCGGCTTGGCGAGGGTGCGGATGACGCCTTTCTCCTCCAGCGCGCGCAGGACCACGTCAATGGTGGCGCTGCCGATCGAGCCCCGGAGTGACAGGCCGCCCTGGGGCGCGGTGTTGCCGATCAGGCCCGTGCCGGTCTGCAGGGCGAAGGTGGAGCCGTTGCTGGCGTTGATGTTGAAGCCGATGTCCTTCAGCGAGGAGCGGCTGGCCTCCAGGACCCGGACCTCCAGGATCACCTGCTGGGAGGCCCGCACGGTCAGGGCCGAAGTGACCGAGCCAGGCGCGAACTTCTCCGCCAGGCCCTTTGCCTTGGCCGCCGCGGCGGTGGTGGAGACGTCGCCCGCCAGCAGCAGGCCTTCGCCGAGATTGCGGACCTGGATCATCTCGCCGGGGAGGGCGGCAGTTAGGTCTTCCTGCAAGGCTTCGGCGTCGTAGCCGACCCGGACGTCCACCACCTCCTGCAGGGCGCCGCCCGCGCCGTAGATCAGCAGGTTGGTGGAGCCCAGGGCCTTGCCGCGCACATAGAAGCTGCGGTCGGTGGTGGCGACGATCTGGGCGGTCTCGGGCTGGGCCACCACGATCTTGCTCGCGGGGCTGTCCAGCCGGAAGGAGGCCGACTTGTTGCGCGGCACGCTGATGACGCGAGACCGGGCGGCCTCGCTGGAGAACTGTTCGGCCGCGACGGGCAAGGCGGCGCCGAGAACCAGGGCGCCGGCGAGGGCGCCGATGAGGGGGGATCGGAGCATGGCTGTGGTGTCCTTAGGCCGCGGGCTTGGGGCTGGCGGCCGGGGCGGAATTCTCGCCTTCGACGATGGTGATGCGGCCGCCCGAGGCGGCGCCGGACGCCGAGGCGCGGCGGGCAGGGGCCCGGGCGCGGGGCGCCGCCGCCGCCGAGAGCTCGGCCACGGGTTCGACATCCGAGGCGCCGAGCGGGCGCAGCGCGAGCGAGAGGGAGCCCAGCTCTGCGGCCATGGCGAGCTTCTGGGCGTCCTTGACGCTGACCTCCAGGGTCGTGGTCGAGGGCTTCTCGGCCTTTGTGGAGGTGGGGTCGGCGTTGAGATCAACCCCGAGGACGCGGACGTTCTGGACCACCAGCTGGGAGGTCAGCACCTTGTTCGGGCCGTTGGGGGTCAGGTTGCGCATCATCACCACGTCCACGCGGTCGCCGGGCAGGGCGTGGCCGCCGACGCCGGAGATGTCGTTCACGCCGATGGCGTAGGCGCGCATGCCAGGTTCCAGCTCGGCGGCCACCGAGGGGCGGGCCCCCGGTCCGGATAGCTTGGCCGGCAGCAGGGGCTCGCGGGCCGCGATCAGGGTCAGGGCGACCGGGGCGCCCCCGTGATCCTGCGCCAGGACCTGGGCCACGGACCCGAAGGCGTTAACCGGGGCGCCGTCCTTGGGGATGCGGATCAGCTTCAGGTGACCGGCCTCCAGGCGTTCGCCATAGGCGATGTCGCGGGACGCCACGACCACCGAAACCGCGTTGGCCATGGGGGAGACGACAACCTGCGCCGCCTGCACCTTTCCGGTGTCCGGCAAGGCGACGCGGGCCACGATGATGGCGCCGAGGCCAAGGGCGACCGAGGCGCCAAGACTGCCGATTGTAACGAGCCGCATGCCCCGCCTCTGGTGCTAATAGCTTCGAACTATCAGCCAGTTATGGGCAGGCCCCCTTGCGATAGGGACAATAAAGAAGGTGAGCGGATGTAAACCCTAACCGCGCAGTTTCCGTTGACGCTCGGGCTTCCCGTCCGGTTGCCGAACTCGCGAGCGGCCTCAGGCGTCGGCCTTCAACGCCTCGTAGGCCTCCACGGCCGCCATCCACTCCTGCTCGGCCGCGTCGAGGGCGGCCTGGGCCTTGGCGCGGTCGGCGCCCAGGCGGGCGGCCTTGCCGGGATCCTTGGTGAAGACCGTGGGATCGGTGAGAGCCTTGTCGAGGTCGGCGACGGCCGCGGTGGCGCGGCCCAGCGCGGCTTCGGCCTGCTCGGCGCGGCGGCGTGCAGTGCCGGTGGGGACCTTGGCCTTGGGGGCGGCCTTGGCCGGCGGGGGCGCTGCGGCCTGCGGAACCTGCGACGGACCTTTGGCGGCCTGGCGGGCGCGGTCGATCACCAGCTTGGCGTAGTCGTCCATGTCGCCGTTGAAGGGCGCGATGGTGCCGTCGGCGGCCAGCCACAGACGGTCGGCCACCAGCTCCATCAGCGAGCGGTCGTGGGTGATCAGGATGACCGCCCCGGCATATTCGTTCAGCGCGTCCAGCAGGGCGCGGCGGCTGTCGATGTCCAGGTGGTTGGTGGGCTCATCGAGGATCAGGAGGTGAGGAGCCTCCATGGCCACCATGTTCAACAGCAGGCGGGCCCGTTCGCCGCCCGACAGGTTGGCGACCGTGGTCTCGACCTTCTGCACGCCCATGCCGAACTGGGCCAGGCGCGAGCGGCGCGCCGCGTCGCTGGCCTCGGGCATGGCCCGGCGGATGATCTCCAGCGGGGTGTCGGAGGGGTCGAGCGCCTCGATCTGATGCTGGTGGAACCAGCCCACCTTCAGGCGGCGGTCGCGGCGCAGGTCACCGTGCATGACCGGCAGGGCGCCGGCGATCAGCTTGGCGAAGGTGGACTTGCCGGCGCCGTTGACGCCCAACAGGCCAATCCGGTCGTCCAAGTCGAGCCGCAGGTCCATGTTGCGCAGGATCGGAGAGCCGTCATAGCCCGCCGAGGCGCCTTCCAGGCGGATCAGGGGCGGCGGCACGGGGCGCTCGGGGGAGGGCAGGATGAAGGGGGCGGTGCGCTCGGCCGCGACGACCGAGACCGGCGGCAGCTTGGCCAGCTGCTTCAGGCGGGACTGGGCCTGGGTGGCCTTGGATGCGGTGGCCCGGAAGCGGTCGACGAAGGCCTGCAGGTGGGCGCGCTGGGCGTCGATCTTGGACTTGTTGGATTCCAGCAGGCGGGCGCGCTCGGCGCGTTGGGTTTCGAAGTTGTCGTAGTTGCCCGGATACAGGTCGAGCTTACCCGAATGCAGGTGGAGGATGTGGTCCACCGAATTGTTCAGGATCTCGCGGTCGTGGCTGATGATGATGGCGCTGTTGGGATATTTCTTCAGCCGCGCCTCAAGCCAGAGCGCGCCTTCCAGGTCGAGATAGTTGGTGGGTTCGTCCAGCAGCAGCAGGTCGGGTTCGGCGAACAGGGCCGCGGCTAGGGCCACGCGCATCCGCCAGCCGCCTGAGAACTCCGCCATCGGGCGGGCCAGGTCGGCGTGGGAGAAGCCCAGGCCGGACAGGATTTCCGCCGCCCGGCTGGGGGCGCGGTCAGCCCCGATGTCGCTGAGCCGGGCGTAGATCTCGCCCAGGTGCTCGGGCTCGGCGGTGTCCAGCGAGGCCATCAGGGTCTCGCGTTCGACGTCGGCGGCCAGCACGGTGTCCATCAGGGTCACCGGGGTGGCCGGGTGCTCCTGGTCCACCGAGGCGATGCGGGCGGCCTTCGGATAGCCGATCTCGCCTGAACCCTGGTGAAGCTGACCCAGGATCAGCTTGAACAGGGTCGACTTGCCCACGCCGTTGCGGCCCACCAGGCCGACCTTTGAGCCCACGGGCAGGCTGATGGTGGCGTCGTCGAAGAAGCGACGGCCCCAGGAGTCAAAGACGAGTTCGTGGATCTGAAGCATGGGAGTCGAACTTACAAAGCAGGATGAGAGAAAAGCGTCGCCGTGCGGCCGCCGCAGATGTCGTCGCTCGCGGCGTTGACTAGGAGCCCGTCTCTCGATGACGCGGGCTCCATAACAGAGGTCGGCGCCGCAGTCGCGCGTAACCTGCCTTGGCGCTGTCACCTCCGGCGGCTATAAGCCCGCACCCTTCGGCGCGGACGGCCGCGCCCCGAATACAAAGAACAAGCCAAAGACCATGACTGAACGCACCTTCTCGATCATCAAGCCGGACGCCACCAAGCGGAACCTGACCGGCAAGATCAACGCGGTGATCGAAGACGCGGGCCTGCGCATCGTCGCCCAGCGCCGGATCCAGATGACCGAAGCCCAAGCCAAGAAGTTCTACGAAGTGCACGCCGAGCGTCCCTTCTACGGCGAACTCGTGGAGACCATGACCTCGGCCCCCGTGGTCGTGCAGGTCCTGGAAGGCGACAATGCCATGGCCCGCTATCGCGAAGTCATGGGCGCCACCAATCCCGAGCAAGCCGCCGAGGGCACCATCCGCAAGCTGTTCGCCCTTAACGTCGGCGAGAACTCGGTGCACGGTTCGGACTCCGTCGACAACGCCAAGATCGAGATCGCCCAGTTCTTCAAGGACGAAGACATCGTTGGCTAAGCGGCCTGGCGTCTAGATCACCCTGGGTGATCCAGGTTTGAGTGGAGCGGGATGCGGGCGGAAAACCGGTTCCCACTTTTCCTCATCCCACTCGCCGGACGCCGCGTCACCGTTTCCAAGGAGCCCTCCATGCGCTAGCCAAGGCTGGTCGCAGGGAGGGTTTTTTCGTGGGCGCAGCAGCGGGTGAGACCTTCCCCGAGATCCGCGAGGCGGTGCGCCGCCTCTGCGCCCAGTTCCCGGGAGCCTATTGGCGGGCGCTGGACCGCGACCGCATCTATCCCACCGAGTTCGTGACGGCCCTGACGGAGGCCGGCTTCCTGTCGGTGCTGATCCCCGAGGCCTATGGCGGGTCCGGGCTGGGCCTGGCGGCGGCCACGGCGGTGCTGGAGGAGATCCACCGTTCGGGCTGCAACGGGGGCGCCTGTCACGCCCAGATGTACACCATGGGCGCCCTGCTGCGGCACGGGAGCGAGGCGCAGAAGCAGGCCTATCTGCCGAAGATCGCCAGCGGGGACCTGCGCCTGCAGGCCTTCGGGGTGACCGAGCCCACCGCGGGCACCGACACCACCCGCATCTCGACCTTCGCTCGGCGTGAGGGGGACAGCTATTTCGTTACTGGCCAGAAGCTGTGGATCAGCCGCGCCGAGCATTCCGATCTGATGATCCTGTTGTGCCGGACCACCGCGCGGGAAGATGCCGCCAAGCCGACGGCCGGGATGAGCGTCCTGCTGGTGGACATGCGCGAGGCGGTCGGGCGCGGCCTGACCATCAACCCGGTCCGCACCATGCTGAACCACGCCACCACCGAGCTGTTCTTCGACAATCTGGAAGTGCCCGCCGCCAACCTGATCGGTGAGGAGGGCAAGGGCTTTGGCTACATTCTGGACGGCATGAACGCCGAGCGGATCCTGATCGCTGCCGAGTGCATCGGCGACGCCAAGTTCTTCATCGACCGGGCCAGCGCCTATGCTACCGAGCGGGAGGTGTTCGGACGGCCCATCGGCCAGAACCAGGGGGTGCAGTTCCCCATCGCCCGGGCCTACGTCCAGATGACCGCGGCCTCTCTGATGGTGGACAAGGCCGCGATGATGTTCGACGCCAGCGAGCCCTGCGGGACCGAGGCCAATATGGCGAAGCTTGTCGCCTCCGAGGCCTCCTGGTTCGCCGCCGACACCTGCCTGCAGACCCACGGCGGCTTCGGCTTCGCCGAGGAGTACGACATCGAGCGCAAGTTCCGCGAGACGCGGCTCTACCAGGTGGCGCCGATTTCCACGAACCTGATCCTGAGCCACGTGGGCACCCACGTGCTCGGCATGCCAAAGAGTTTCTGACCCGGCGAAGGCCTTAGACGATCGGACCGCGGAGCTATCAAGATATTGAACCACGAACCTCACGACCCCACACGAACGGGCGGAGCTGGCCGAGCCTTCCCGGAAAGCGTTTGAGTGGGTTCGTGAGGTTCGTGGTTCAATATCCCTTCGGCCTCCGGCCAGGAGCACTGAATGTATGACCTGCTGAAAGGCCTTCGCGTCGTCGAGGGCTCGGCCTTCGTGGCGGGGCCGACCTGTGGGCTTTACCTGGCCCAGATGGGCGCCCAGGTGATCCGCTTCGACAATATCGGCGGCGGGCCCGACTTTCGGCGCTGGCCGCTCTCCGAGGGGGGCGACAGCCTCTATTGGGAGGGGCTGAACAAGGGCAAGAAGTCGGTGGCCCTGGACCTGGCCCGCCCCGAGGGCCGGGAGTTGGCCCAGCGGCTGGCTGCCGCGCCGGGCGAGGACGGCGGGCTGTTCGTCACCAACTTCCCGGTGGACGGCTTCCTTTCTTACGAAAAGCTCAGCGCCATCCGGGCCGATCTGATCTGCGTTCGGGTGATGGGCTGGGCCGACGGCTCCCAGGGCATGGACTACACGATCAACTCGGCGCTCGGCCTGCCGTTGATGACCGGGCCGGTGGGCGACGATCGGCCGGTGAATCATGTCCTGGCGGCCTGGGACCTGCTGACCGGAGCCTATTGCGCCTTCGCCCTGGTCTCAGCCTTGCTGGCGCGGATGCGCGGCCAGGGGGGGCGGGAGATCCGCGCGCCGCTGTCGGACATCGGGGCGGCGACCATGGCCAATCTGGGATTCACCGCAGAGACCCTGCTGGCGGGCCACCAGCGGCCGCGCATGGGCAACGACATCTACGGCGCCTTCGGTCGCGACTTCACCACCAAGGACGGCCAGAAGCTGATGCTGCTGGCGATCACGCCCAAGCAGTGGAGCAAGGCCCTGGAGACGCTCGGGATCGTCGCCGAGGCCGCCGCCGTCGAGGCCGAGCTGGGTGTCTCCTTCGCCACCGACGAGGGCTTGAGGTTCACCCACCGCGCGCGGCTCTATCCGCTGTTCGAGCGGGCGTTCGCGGCCAGGACCGCCGCCGAGCTGACCCCGGCCTTCGACGCCGGCGGGGTGACCTGGGGCGCCTACCAGACCCTGGAGGCGGCGCTGGAGGACCCGCGTCTCTTCAAGGCCAACCCGGTGTTCCAGGATGTGCGCCACCCGAGCGGGCTGAACTATCCGGCGCCGGGCGCCATGGCCACCAT
Source organism: Phenylobacterium sp. (assembly GCF_030693625.1). Taxonomy (GTDB): domain Bacteria; phylum Pseudomonadota; class Alphaproteobacteria; order Caulobacterales; family Caulobacteraceae; genus Phenylobacterium; species Phenylobacterium ferrooxidans. The sequence continues at coordinate 24,046 of NZ_JAUYAF010000058.1, read as the reverse complement.
TCCCCAGGACGACCGCGGCGACGTGCGTCCTGCGCCGAAGCTGGGCCAGCATACCGACGAGGTGCTGGCGGAACTCCTGGACATGTCCGGGGTCGAGATCGCCAGGCTGCACGACGCCAAGATCATCGCCGGACCGGAGAGCAAATGAACCAGACCATCGCCGTCGAGGAGACGGGCCCCGGCCTGCTGGTCGTCACCCTGTCGCGACCTGAGGCCGCCAATTCCCTGAACACCGCCATGGGGCGCGAACTGCTGGCCCTGTGGATGCGGATCGCCGACGACGAACAGGTGCGCGCCGTGGTCCTGACCGGGGCGGGGCGGTTCTTCTGCGCTGGCGCCGACCTGAAGGAACGCGACGGCATGTCCGACGCGGCCTGGTCCGAGCAGCATCGACTGTTCGAGGACATGATCCGCGCCCAGCTGGCCTGTCCCTTCCCGGTGATCGCGGCGGTGAACGGCGCGGCCATGGGCGGCGGGGCGGAGATGGCCCTGGCCTGCGATTTCGCCTGGGCTTCGGAGACCGCGCGGATCGGTTTGCCGGAGGCGGGGCTTGGGATCATTCCCGGCCTGGGCGGCACCCAGCTGCTGACCCGGGCGGTCGGGGAAAGGCGGGCGTCGGAGCTGTTGATGTCGGGCGCGCCCATCGATGCGGCCGAGGCCCTGGCGATCGGGATCGTCAATCGGGTGTGCGGGGCGGAGGATCTTCTGCCGAGGGTTCTCGAGCGCGCCGACCTCATCGCGTCCAAGGCGCCGCTCTCGGTGCGGGCGCTGAAGCGGGTGGTGCGGGGAGGGGCGGTGCTGCCGCTGGATGAGGCGATGGCTCTTGAGCTCGACGCTTACAACCAGCTCTTCACCACGCAGGATCGCCGGGAGGGCGTGGCGTCCTTCAACCAGAAGCGGACGCCCAACTTCCGAGGTCTCTAGCGCGGGCGGCGGATCTGGCTGTCGCGGAGGAAGGGCGAGTGGAGGCGTTCGTAGGGGGGCGCCTCCGATCCCCTCACCAGGGCGTCGATCAAGTCTGATCCGTGCAGGCCACAGGGTGGGGACCCTTCCTTCATGGCCTTCCAGAGGTCGCGCGCCTCCTGCTCGATCTGTTGCTCCCGGGTCATCGCATCCTCAATTCCAGGTGGAAAAGGCGCGAGGCGAAGGGCCGTTCCGAAAAAACTTCCTTTATTTTCGGTAGCTTGGCCTTGATCCGGCGGTTGTGTGGCCGAAGATGGGCGCTATGCGGCGGCGAGCTGCCCGCACACGAAGGCGTCCTCGCCGGCCGCCAGCAGGGCTTCCAGCACGGCGGGCGCGTCGCCGGGCGCCACGATCAGGATCAGGCCCACGCCACAGTTGAAGGTGCGGCGCAGTTCGTGGTCCGACACGCCACCCACCTGCTGCATCCAGGCGAACACCGGGGGCAGGGTCCAGGCGTTCCAGTCGAAATTGGCCGTCAGGCCCTCGGCGACGGCGCGGGGCGGATTCTCGATGAGCCCGCCGCCGGTGATGTGGGCGCATCCCTTAACGAGGCCGGCCTTGATCTGAGGCAGGACGCTCTTGATGTAGATGCGGGTCGGGGCCATCAATGCCTGAGCCAAGGTCTGCCCCTCGGCGAAGGGCGCCGGGTCGGCCCAGGCCAGGCCCGAGCGCTCGACGATGCGGCGGACCAGGGAGTAGCCGTTGGAGTGCGGACCGCTGGACCCGAGGCCGATGATCAGGTCGCCGGCCCGCTGGTCGTCCAGGCGCGGCAGCACCGCGCCACGCTCAACCGCGCCGACGGAGAAGCCGGCCAGGTCATAGTCGCCCTCGCGGTACATGCCCGGCATTTCGGCGGTCTCACCGCCCACCAGGGCCGCGCCGGCCTGGCGGCAGCCCTCGGCGATGCCGCCGACGACGCGGGTGGCTTCCTCGACGTTGAGCTTGCCGGTGGCGAAGTAGTCCAGGAACAGCAGGGGCTCGGCGCCCTGGGCCAGGAGGTCGTTGACGCACATGGCCACCAGATCGATGCCGACGGTGTCGTGCATGCCGGTGTCGATGGCTACCTTGAGCTTGGTGCCGACACCATCGGTGGTGGAGACCAGCAAAGGATCGGCGTAGCCGGCGGCCTTCAGGTCGAAGAGGGCCCCGAACCCACCGAGCGCCGCGTCCGCGCCGGGGCGGCGGGTGGCCTTGGCCAGGGGCTTGATGGCTTCGATCAGGGCGTTGCCCGCGTCGATGTCGACACCGGCTTGAGCATAGGTGAGGCCGTTCGGACGGTCGGTCATGGAGAAATAGGCCTCAAGAAATTCGCCGCCGGGGTTGCAGACTCGGGCGTGCGCGGGGCTATAGCTAATTGATGACGCCGATTACAACCACCGCCGAACTGGCGGCGTACTGTGACAAAATCAAAGGCCAGCCTTTCGTCGCCGTGGACACCGAGTTCATGCGCGAGACGACCTACTGGCCCAAGCTCTGTCTGATCCAGGCCGCCGCCCCCAACGCCGAGTGCGTTATCGATCCCCTGGCCGAGGGCCTGGACCTCGAGCCGTTCCTGGAGATTCTGCGCGACGAGAGCATCGAGAAGGTGTTCCACGCCGCCCGTCAGGATGTTGAAATCTTCAACAATCTCAAGGCGATGCCCAAGCCTCTCTTCGACACCCAGGTGGCGGGGATGGCGGCCGGCTATGGCGAGCAGATCGCCTATGACGCCCTTGTGCGCCAGATGCTGAAGATCGAGTTGGACAAGTCCAGCCGCTTCACCGACTGGGCCCGGCGGCCGCTTTCCGAGGCCCAACTGACCTATGCGCTGGCCGACGTGACCCACCTGGCGGCCCTCTATCCGATGCTGAAGGCGCGGTTGGAAAAAGAAGGCCGATTGGGCTGGGTGCACGACGAGATGCAGAACCTCTGCGATCCCGCCGTCTACGACGTGGAGCCGGAGAACGCCTGGAAGCGGCTCAAGCCGCGCCGGCATACGTCGAAATATCTCGCGGTCTACAAGGCCGTCGCCGCCTGGCGCGAACGCACCGCCCAGCAGCGTGACCAGCCGCGCGGCCGCATCCTGAAGGACGAGGCCATCGACGAGTTGGCGACCCAGGCGCCCACCGACGCCGCCGCGGTCGATCGCCTGCGGTCGGTTCCGAAGGGGTTCTCGGGCTCGCGGTTCGGACCCGACCTGCTGGACGCCATCAAGGAAGCTCTCAAGGACCCCGACGCCTACGCGCCGGTCATCGAGCGCAGCAAGATCGCCGCCTCGCCGGCCGCGGGCGCAGTGGTGGAGCTGCTGAAGGTGCTGCTCAAGGCGCGAGCCGAGGATTCCGGCGTGGCGTCCAAGCTGATCGCCACGGTCTCGGACCTGGAGCAGATCGCCAATGACGACAACGCCAAGACCCCGGCCCTGGTGGGCTGGCGCCGCGAGGCGTTCGGCGAGGACGCCCTGAAGCTGAAGCGCGGCGAACTGGCCCTGGTGCTGGACGGCACGCGCGTGCGGGTGGTCGAGGTGCGACGCGCGCCTAAGGCGAACGCGGCGGAGTGATGTTGCGCCTGCTCCTCAACATCCTCTGGTTCGTGCTGGGCGGGTTCGTCGCAGGCTTGCTGTGGCTGCTGTCTGGGGTGTTGCTGGCCATCACCATCGTCGGCCTGCCCTGGGCGTTCGCAGCCTTCCGCATCGCCGGATTCAGCGCCTGGCCGTTCGGGCGCCAGGTGGTGTCACGCGACCTGCACACCGGCCGCGAGGATCTGGGCACTGGTCCGCTGGGCTTCGTGATGAACGTGGTCTGGTTCGTCCTGGGGGGCTGGTATCTGGCGCTCAGCCACCTGATCATGGCCTTTGGCCTGGCGGTCACCATCATCGGCATCCCCTTCGCCCTGCAGCACGTGAAACTGGCCCTGATCTCCCTGGCCCCGGTCGGCAAACAGGTCGTCGAGGTCTGACCCCCTCACAAAGCGGTGGATAGTTCGTGCGCCTTAGGGCGATGCGGGTTGCGAGCCGCCGTCCACCCGTCACGCACCGTTTATGCACCGCTGACCCACCGGTGGCGGCCAAACGGCGCTTGCGGGTTTGGCGCGATGGGCGGACCCTCATGAGGCCGAGAGGGACTGCGGCGCGGGCGGCCCGGGAAACCGGACCACCAGGCGGGCAGGAGGTTCCAGGCAAGGGGCTGACGGGGCGACCTGTCAGCAACCAGCCCGGGCGACACCGGTCGAAGGCGAAGCGGCGCAGGGCGACCTGCAAACCGACGCGGCGACTGACCTTAGAAGCGCAGCTCCCGCAAGGGATCTGGATGAGAGGGCGGCATGTCGGGCGACCGACGTGTCGCCCTCTTGCTATGGACTATGCCGCGGCGCTCACGTGGGCCTCGATGAAGGCGGCCGCCAGCTCCAGGGACTGGCGGGCCTCTGCGCTCTCGGTGCGCTCCCACACGTGGGTCTGGCCGCGCCACACCCGCAGGGTCAGTTCACCGCCCGTGGCCTCGACGGCGTCGGCCAGGCGTTTGGCGTCATCGAAGACGATGTCGGTCTGGCTGGCGTGCACCAGGATTGGCGGCAGGCCCGAGAGGTCGCCGAAGATGGGCGAGGCCACCGGATGGGTGGCGGGTCGTCCCTGCAGGTAAAGGCGACTCATCACGCCAAGCGAGGCCATGCTGTAGGGCGTGGACCCCGCCAGCGAGGCCGCCGTCACCGACCAACTCTGCAGCGACAGGTCCACCCAGGGCGAGAACAGCAGCACCCCTTCCGGCAGACGACCGCCCTGGTCGCGCACCTGGCACAGGGCCGCCAGCAGGATCGCCGCGCCGGAGGACTCCGCCACCGCGATCAGCGGTTCATCAGGATAGGTCGCCGCCAGCCAGTCCCAGGCGGCCACGACGTCCTCAATGGCGGCGGGGCATGGATGCTCGGGCGCCAGTCGATAGTCGGGGGAGAACACCCTGGCGCCGGCCGCGGCGGCCAGCTTGGCGATCATGCGGGTGACCCGGGGGCTCTTCTCGCAGACGAAGGATCCGCCATGCACGTAGAAGACGAAGCCGCGGTCCTCTCCCTTGGAGGGTCGGAACCAGGTCGCCGCGATGGGGGCCGGCGAGGGCGGTGAAGGCGGCCCGCTCCAGGCCTCGGCCTCGACCCGGGCCAACGGGCCGACCGGCCGGTCGTGGCGCAGATAGGCGCGGCGCAGGCGCTCGACCGACCGCCGCAAGCGCTCGCCGCCGCCCTCCACCAGATGAACCTCGCGGGCTATGCCGCGGTCGAAGGCCCATTGAAAGAAGCGGTTCTTGATCGTCTGGGCGGTCAAAGACCACGCCCTGGCGTCGCCGCGGCTCGCCACGACTTCCGTACGCACGCGTCCCGCGCGGGACTGTTCAAACAACGCCACCGATGCCATTAGCTTCACTATGGCGGACAAGGATCGGCTCAGACAACTTGTTATCGGCGACGGCGCCGTCGCGGCCTACAGCAAGATCTATCCGGACGCCGCCGAACGTCTGTTCTTGGCGCTGGATGGCGACGATCCGATCATGCGGGCCCTGAGCGAAAGCGTGCTAGGCGCGCAGGAGCTGCGGCAGGCGGCGGTCACCCGGGTGTTGGCCGATGAGTTCGGGCTCACCACCGCCGAGGCTGCGGTTGGCGCCATGCTCTGCACCGGCGCCAATCTGCGGGATATCGCCGCCGCGCGGGGCGCAGCGGTCGCCACGGTCCGCAACCAGGTCAAGAGCGTGATGGCCAAGGCTGGGGTCCGCCGGCAACCGGAGTTGGTCGCGCGGCTGCTGGCCTACCTCTAGAGCCCCACCTCGCTGGGCGAGGCTTCGTTGATCAGCGGCTCGCCGGCCAGGAAGCGTTGCAGATTGTCGACGAACAGTTGGTCGCCCCGCGCGGGCGTCCCCTGGCCGGAGTTGGAGGTGTGGGCGCTGATCCGGACATTGGGGTGGTCCCACATCCAGCTGTCGGCCGGCAGGGGCTCCACCTGGAAGACGTCCAGCACCGCATAGCCAGGCTTGTCGGTGTCGAGGCCGCGCTTGAGGGCGTCCTCGTCCACCAGGCCGCCGCGGCCGATATTGATCAGGATGGCTCCAGGCTTCATGGCCTCGAAGAAGGCGTCGTCAGCCATGTCGCGGGTGTCGTCGTTCAGGGCGCAGGCCAGGACCACCACGTCACTCTGCGGCAACGCCTGGGGCAGGCCGGCCATGGTGATGGTGTCGTCGGCCATCTCGGCCGGCTTGTCGCTATGGCGCACGACGGTCAGGTGGACGCCGAAGGCCTTGGCGCGCCGGGCGATCTCCGTGCCGATGGCGCCCGCGCCCACCAGGGTCCAGCGGGTCTGGCTGATCTCCCGATAGGGCGTCGACTTCCACTCTTTCCTCGCCTGCAGGTCGCGCTGAGCGGCGATCGGCGCGATGAGGGCGAGCGCATGGGCAAGGACGTATTCCGCAATGGCCACGGCCTGGGCGTTGCTCTTGGACAGCCGCACGCCCTTGGCCATCACCGATTTGAAGATGGGCGCGTCGAGGCCGGCGTTGAAGGTCTGCATCCACTGGGTCTTCGAGCCCTTGAGAATGCGGCCCATGAGAGTGGGCAGCAGGCCGCCGCCATAGGCGTCCAGTGTGGTCCAGACGATCTCGGGATCGACCTCTTCAACGCTGATATCCTGGCCGTTGCGCTGGAAGCTGTCGGGCCCGGTCACGGTGACGATGTCCAGCTCGCCGACGAAGGGGGCGATACGGGCCTTTACGCGCTCATAGGCGGTGGCGGAGAGCAGCAGCTGCATCGGTCAGACCATTTCGAGTTTGAGTTTCAGCGCCTGGGCCAGGGTGGTGGCGCGCTTGGCGGTCTGTTCGCCCAGCAGCATGTCGCACCAGTCCGGCTCGGCGCCCAGGGTGAGGCGGCCGCCGCTGATCACCAGGCTGGCGTGGGGCAGCAGGGTGGCGTTGCGGCCGGAGAGGTCGCAGCCCAGGCGGACGGCGGCCCCCAGGGCGCGGGCCCTCTGGCGGCGCTCGGGCGAGAGCACCTTGGCCACGGTCTCGGGCTCGGGCGTGACAGGCGCGCTCGAGTGGCGCGCGAAGGCGACGCAGGCGAGGAAGGCGCGCTCGGCGTGGGTCATGCCGGCGATGGGAGCCCGCAGGACCTGGTCGAAGGCCAGATCGGCCCGGTGATCGGGGTGCAATCGGGCCCCGAGGTCCGCCAGCCGGCAGGCGGCCGCGGTGAGGACGGCGTCGCGCTCGCCGAACACCGGCGGCAGGGTAGCGAAGGCCCGGGTCAGCCAGGTCTCCAGGGCGAGGCCCAGGTCCTGGGAAAGGCCGCGAACGGCGGTGAGGGCCTCACAGCCTTCGATCAGCGGGTCTCGCGCGCGTTCCTCCGGGGACATGGCCTCCAGCAGCAGGCCCTCGCGCAGGCCATAGGCCGAGATCACGACCTTCTCGACCCCCAGCCGTTCGATCAGGGCGTCCAGGACCAGGGCCGAATAGGGCAGGGTGTCGAAACGCTTCTTCGACAGGCCCTGGATACGTTCGAGCGAACCGCGGGACTGTCGGCTGACGAAGCGGGCCACGTCCTGGGCGTCCGCGCGGGTCATCTCATACTGGTGAGCGACGCGCAGGGGGTAGTCGGCCATGATCATGTGCAGCAGCGCCAAGTTGCGCCAGGCGCCGCCGACGGCCTGGAACTGCGACGTGGCGAAGCGCTCCCCCATGGGGGCCAGGGCCGCGTCGATCCGCTTGCGGGTCTTGTCGACGTCCAGCGGCCGTGGGGCGCCGAGGGAGAAGGGGCCCAGGGGCAGGGTGACGCCGTCGCCGGACCGTCCCTCCTGCAGGCGGATCAGTTCCAGGCTGGACCCGCCCAGGTCGCCCACCACGCCCTTGGCGTCGGGCTGTCCGGCGATCACGCCAAGGGCGGCGTAACGCGCCTCCTGTTCGCCGGTCAGGATGCGGACCTGCAGGCCCGTCTCTTCCTGAACCCGAGCCAGGAAGTCCCGGCCATCGACGGCGTCGCGGGCGGCGGCCGTGGCCACCACCATGATTTCCGAGGCGTGCAGCCCGTCCAGCACCGCGCGGAAGCGGCGCATGGCGGCGATGGCGGTCTCTATGCCGTCTGGCGATAGCCGGCCCGTGGTCGGCAGGTCGCGGCCAAGGCCAGCCAGGGCCTTTTCGTTGAAGATGGTCCAGATCGCCCGGCCTTCCAGCCGGTAGATGACGAGACGTACGGAGTTGGAGCCCAGGTCGATGACGGCGGCCTGGCGACCGGGCGAACTATCCGTGCGTGGCCACATGATCGATCGCGCGCGGCATGTCCTTAACCTTCTGTCCCCGGCCAGACAGGCTGGGATTGGTCATGAAATACTCGTGCGCGGAGAAGGCGCCCGGGTGGTCCCACGAAGGATCGCGGGTATAGCGGCCCTCGGCGTCCAGCGTCCAGCTTTGCGCCTCGTCTTTCAGGTTGGCGACCATGATCTGCTGGAGTACCTGCTGGTGCACCGTGGGATTTTCCACCGGCGTCAGGCACTCCACCCGGCGGTCCAGGTTGCGCGGCATCCAGTCGGCCGAGGAGATGAACACCCGGGTCTCCGCCGAGGGCATGGCCGCACCGTTGGCGAAGGCCACGATGCGAGAGTGCTCCAGGAAGCGGCCGACGATGGACTTGACGCGGATATTCTCCGACAGGCCCGGCACACCGGGGCGCAGGCAGCAGATGCCGCGAATCACCAGCTCGATGGCGACCCCGGCCTGGCTGGCCTCGTAGAGCGCATCGATCAGCACGGGGTCGACGATGGAGTTGAGCTTGCACCAGATGCCGGAGGGCTTGCCGGCCCGGGCGTTTTTCACCTCGCGGCCGATCAGGGTCAGCAGGTCGGTCTTCATGGTGATCGGCGAAAAGGAGAGCTTCTCCAGCCGGTCAGGCGTGGCGTAGCCGGTGATGTAGTTGAACAGCCGGGCGCTATCGCGGGCCAGGGCCGGGTCGGTGGTGAACAGCGACAGGTCGGTATAGATGCGCGCCGTGATCGGGTGGTAGTTGCCGGTGCCGAAGTGGCAGTAGGTGCGCAGGGTGTCGCCTTCCTTGCGGACCACGATCGAGAGCTTGGCGTGGGTCTTGTACTCCACGAAGCCGAAGACGACGTGGACCCCGGCGCGTTCGAGATCGCGCGCCCACTTCAGGTTCGCCTCTTCGTCGAAGCGGGCCTTGATCTCCACCAGGGCGGTGACGTTCTTGCCGTTCTCGGCGGCCTCGATCAGGGCGGCCACGATGGGGCTGTCGGACGAGGTCCGATAGAGGGTCTGCTTGATCGCCAGGACATTGGGGTCGCGGGCGGCCTGGCGCAGGAACTGCACCACCACATCAAAGCTCTCGAAGGGGTGGTGGACGAGGATGTCCTTCTCGCGGATGGCGGCGAAGCAGTCCCCGGCATGGTCGCGGATCCGCTCCGGGAAGCGGGGTTCGAAAGCCTTGAACTTCAGGTCGGGGCGGTCGGGCGGAATCAGCTGGGAAAGTTCGTCGAGCCCCAGCAGGCCGTCGACCATCAGGATGTCGTCTTCGCGGGCGTGCAGGTTGCTGACGATGAAGACCCGCAGCTCCTCGGGCATCGCCTGTTCAATCTCGACCCGGACGACCGAGCCCAGGCGGCGCTGCTTCAGGCGCGCCTCGAACTCCCGCATCAGGTCCTCGGCCTCTTCCTCGATCTCGATGTCGCTGTCGCGGATCAGCCGGAAGACACCCTGGGCCTCGATCTCGCAGTCGGGGAACAGATGGTCGAGGAATAGGGAGACCATGTTCTCCAGCGAGATGAACCGCCGCTCGGGCTTGCGCCGGCGCGATGGAACCGCCGGCAGGGGCCAGAACCGCGCCACCTGCGCCGGGATCGGCACCAGGGCGTAGAGCCGCCGGCCGTCCGACTGGCGCCGCAGCTTCAGGGCCAGGGAGAAGGCCAGGTTCGGAATGAAGGGGAAGGGGTGCGCGGGGTCGATAGCCAGAGGGGTCAAGACGGGGAACAGGCGGCTGGCGAAGGTGTCCTTGAGGGCTTCCTTCTCGGCGGCGGTCACATCCTGCGGACCCACGACATGCAGACCCTCGCCGGTCAGCTCGACGCACAGTTCGCGCCAACGGGTCTGCTGGCCGGCCATGAGGTCGGCGGCTTCGGAATTGACCCGTTCAAGCTGCTCGGCCGGGGTCAGGCCGTCCTGGCTGACAACCCGCACGCCTTCGCGGACCTGGGCCTTCAGGCCGGCCACGCGGACCATGTAGAACTCGTCGAGGTTGTTGGCCGAGATCGACAGGAAGCGCAGGCGTTCCAGCAGGGGGTGCCGCGTGTTCTGGCTCTCGCCCAGCACGCGCTTGTTGAAGGCCAGCCAGGACAGCTCGCGATTGAAGAACCGGCTTTGCGACTTCAGCAATTCGGCGTCCAGGGTGAGCGGTTCGCGCCCGATTTCGACACCGTCGGATCGCAGGGGCGCAGCATAGGTCATCGGTGGGCATTCCCGAGGCTGGAGATCGAGCCTCTTCTGACCCAACCGACTTGAGGCTTCAAGTTATCCATCGAAAAGGTCAAGATTGTCCGTATCCTCTTCAAGGATCTGTCGCGCGAGCGCGCGCGATATGGGCCGCTGTTCCTCGTCGGCCGCCTCATCCAGCTTCCTGACGATCTCGCGGGCCGCGGGGATCGACCTTTCCATGCGCCGCAGCAGATAAGGGAAAACCTCCTTGGGCGGCCGAATGCTCCGCTCTCGGAAGAATTTTCTCAATACACCTTCCAGAACCTGGTCGTCCGGCTCCTCGATGAGGGCGACAGGCAGGGCGTTCAGACGCGAGCGTAGGTCGGGGAGCTGGGCAGGCCAGGCGGAGGGGGCCAGGCGCGCGGTGAGCAGCAGGCTGCCGCCATCGTGGCCGGCCATGTTGATCAGGTGGAACAGGGTCTCGGCGTCCATGCCCTGATCGACATCCTCCACCAGGACCGGACGTCCATTGGCGGCGGCGATGTCGGTGGCCTCGCGGTCCAGGACCAGAGCCCGGGACTGAGCGGCCCAGCCCTGGGCCAGGTGGGTCTTGCCGCTGCCGGGCGCACCCAGCAGCACCAGGCAGCCGCCATGCCATGCCGGCCAGGCATCCAGGGCCGCGATCGCCTGCGCGTTGGAAGGGCCCTGGCTGAATTCGCGGCGCGCGTAGGACACGGGTCGCCTGAGGCTCAGGCGCAGCTGTCGCACTATGCGTCTCTCGGGGCGGTGTCGGTCACGGGCCGACCTTACCTGCCGCGCCGCACGGGGTCGATGTGAACAGGGCGCGCAGTTGGGGATGAACGGTGCGTCGCTGCAAGGGGAGGCGCCGCGGGGCGCGCGTGGCGCGGGTCGGCGCCGCGTTGGGGAGCAGCCAGCTGCCTGTCTGCGCGCCGATCCGGCGATCGCCCGCATAATGCGGAGCTTGACCAGTTGTCGCTGTCTTCAGCCGGGACGGTAGGCCAGCTTTCCTCCGCACCAAGAACGGTGAGCTGGGGATAGCTCGATGAACATTCTGAACCTGCGCCGCACGGCGCTGTTGTCCGGCGCGGCGGTGGCCACGGTCCTGAGCGCGCCGACCTGGGCGCTGGCCCAGGGGCCGGGGACCGTGGAGGAGCTGGTGGTGACCGGCAGCCGGGTCTCGGAGGCCTCGGTGGCCATCGGCACCGACCAGGCCACCGCCACCGTCGCCATCACCCGGGAGGCGTTGCTTTCGGCGCCGGCGGGGGTGACCGGCCTGAAGATGCTGGAGTCCCTGCCGGGGTTCAACGTGCAGGCCAATGACGCGCTGGGCATGTACGAGTTCGGCAACTCGGTCTCGGTCCGGGCCTTCAATTTCCAGCAGATCGGCTTCCTGCTGGACAACATCCCCATGGGCCGCAGCGACCAGTTCGGCGGCAGCCCGATCTATCGTTACGTCGACAACGAGAACCTGCTGCGGGTCACGGCCTCGGCGGGCTCAGGCGATGTCAGCCTGCCCAGCTACGCCTCCCTCGGCCCCATCGTCAGCTACCTGACCCAGGTCCCCGATGAGGAATTCGGCGGGGTGGTGAGCCAGAGCCTCGGCAGCGACAACCTGCGCCGCACCTTCGCCCGCATCGACCTGGGCGAGCATGGCGGCCTCTCGGGCTATGTGAGCGGCTCGTGGATCAAGGGCGACCTGTGGCGCGGGCCGGGTGACATCGAGCGCACCCACTACGAGGCCAAGCTGCGTTACGAGGTGGGCGAGGGCGCCATCACCTTCCAGACCGTCCACAACGACTATTTCGACTTCGACTCGCCCTCGATCACCAAGGCCCAGTACGCCGGCACGGCGGGCGACATCTTCGGTCGCTCGGGGCGCAGCTTCGCCTATCTGGGCTATGTGCCGGTGCTGCCGGTGACGGCGGCGGGGATCACCTACTCCAACACCGCCTATAACCAGTACTACAAGCAGGCCATCAACAGCCGGCAGGACCACCTCTACGGCCTGACCTACGACACCCCGATCGGCGAGAGCCTGAAGCTGACAGTTGGGGCCTACTACGAGTCCAAGGAGGGCTATGGCGTTTCGCCGGAGGCCTATGCGACTTCACTCACCAACTACAACGCCGAACGGCTGATCGTGCCTGGGCTGTTCGCGCCCCTGGGCCTGCAGTACGGCCTGTCGACGGTGGACGGGACGCGACAGGGGGCGACCGGAAAGCTGACCTGGAGCATCGCCAACCACGACATCTCCGGCGGCGTCTGGGTGGAGAACGACGATTATCACCGCACCCAGCAGCGCTATAACCAGGTGGGCGGCAGCCCGGATGGCGCGCCGCTGCTGAGCCAGCCGGTCCACCTGCAGCGCAACTACGTCTCGACCCGTGACACCGTGGAGTTCTTCCTGAAGGACACTATCGGCCTGCTCGACGACCGGCTGAAGATCGACCTGGGTTTCAAGAGCCTGAGCGTCGACTACAACATCGCGGGCTACCGCAATCCGGCCGACTTCATCGCGCGCCGCCAGCCCTCGGTCTCCAAGACCTGGGAGGACAACTTCCTGCCGCAGGTAGGCGCGGTGCTGGACGTCAACGGCCGCGACCAGATCTTCGCGTCCTACTCGGAGAACATGGCCCTGCCTCGCGGCGCCGACGACATCTTTTCGGCCGCCAGTCCGCTGGCGCCGGGACCGGAGGCCGAGACCTCCAAGAACTGGGAGATCGGCTACCGCGCCAACCGCCCGACCTTCAACGCCTCGATCGTGGCCTACAAGACGACCTTCGAGAACCGGCTGCAGTCCTTCGCCTCAGTGGTGCCAGGGTCAACGACCACCGAGACCTTCTTCCAGAACGTCGGCGGCGTGGAAGCCCACGGCGCGGAGTTCAGCGGACAGTGGAAGCCGGAGTTCCTGGGCGGGAAGGTCTATTTCAACACCAACCTCAGCTACAATATCGCCGAGTTCCAGGACAACTTCGCCACCTTCGCCATCGCCGGCAAGCGGGTCCCTGACTTCCCCGAATGGCTGTGGACCGGCGGTGTCACCCTCGAGCCGGTGGAGGGCGCTGTGATCAACATCTCGGCGCGTCACATCAGCTCGCGCTTCACCAACTTCGTGAACAGCGAGAAGACCGACGGCTACACGATCTACAACGCCTATGTCGATCTGGGCGACGGGTTCGGGGCCGGGCCGTTCGAGCAGATCAAGGCCCGGGTCAATATCGACAACATCCTGGACGAGGACTACCTGGGCACGGTCAACACCACGACCAACACGCCTGCGAGCTTCCGGCCGGGGCCCCGGCGGACCATCCAGTTCACGATCTCAGCGGAGTTCTAGGCGTACGCGCCGCCGTGGCTCATCCCACGGCGGCGTCGAACTTGCCGGCGCAGCGCGCCCGAAGCCAGCAGGTCAGATCGCCTCGGCGACCCGGTCGCGGGCGGATATCAGGCGCCAGCCCTCGGGGCGAAGCAGCTCTATGGGGGAGAAGCGGACCTTGTAGTCCATCTTCTCCGAGCCTCGGACCCAGTAGCCGAGATAGACGTAGGGCATGCCGGTGAGGCCGGCCTGGACCACGTGGTCCAGGATCACGAAGGAGCCCAGGCTGCGCCGGGTCACGGTGGGATCGTAGAAGCTGTACACCAGGGAGAGACCGTCGCTCATCAGGTCGACGAGAGCGCAGGCCACCAGGTCGCCGGGGCCGCCATCCCTGGAGCGCAGGCGATACTCGATGATGTGGGTGCGGACCGCGGTGTCCTCGACCATGGCCACGTAGTCGGGCCAGGTCATCTCGGCCATGCCGCCGTCGGCGTGCCGGGTCAGCAGGTAGCGCCGGAGCAGGTCGAACTGCTCCATGGTGGCCTCGGCCTCCACCAGGTGGCGCTCGATGTCCTCGTTGCGGGCCAGGGTCTTGCGCTCCGAACGCGAGAACACGTAGTCCACGGCCGGGATCCGGGCCGAGACGCAGGCCGAGCAGGACTCACAAGCGGGGCGATAGGCGATGTTCTGGGAGCGGCGGAAGCCCACCTGGGTCAGGGAGTCGTTGACCGTGGCGCCGTCCGACAGGGGCAGGTGAGCGAAGACCTTGCGCTCATGACGTTCCGGCAGATAGGGGCAGGGGCTCGGCGCCGTCAGGAAGAACCTGAGCTGTCGGGTCGGAAAATGTTGCGTCACGGACTTGCGATCGCTCTCGAACCACTGCGCCTAACCCGATTAGGCGTCATGCCGGTGGGTTGCGCAAGTGTTCCGAGAGTCACAGCCTAGAACCCGTTATTCGGCGGCAGCACCGGGGCTTCGCGCAGCAGGACGATGGCGATCCGCCGGTTGCCGGGCAGGGTTGGATCGTCCGGATACAGCGGTTCGGAATTGGCCTTGCCAGCCACCTGATAGACCCGGTCGGGATCCACGCCGGTGGTCTGTAGAAGGCGGCGCGAAGCGTCGGCGCGGGCCGAGGACAGGGCCCAGTCAGTGTCGGCCTTGCGGCCGTTCATGCTGGCCGAGGTGTGGCCGGAAATGCTGATCCGGTTGGGCAGCTGGTTGACGATCTTACCCACAGCTCGCAGCAGCAGCTTCGCCCGGTCATTGGGTTGCACCTGTCCCTCGTTGAACAGGGAACGACCTTCCTGGTCGACGAGCTGGATGCGCAGACCCTCGGGGGTCTGGTCGATGATGATGTTCTTCGAGAGCTCGGCGAGCTCAGGCATGTCCTGCAGCGACTGGCGCAGGGACTGGGCGGCCGACTGGAAGGCGGCTTCCTCGCGCTTCTCCAGCGCCTCCTTCATGGCCTCGCTGGAGGCCTGGGAGTCGATCGCCTTGGCAGCGTCGGAGGCCTTGCCGTCGTCAGGATTCTTGGACTCCGGAGACATCTCCTCGATGATCGCCATGGAGCCCGCGCCCTTGGCCCCGTCTTCGCCCAGGGCGGTGCCGGCCAGGATACCGCCGGCGCCGGAGGTGGTTTCTGAAACGCTGGCGGGGGCGAAGTAGTCGGCGATGCCGCGCTTCTGTTCCGGGCTGGTGGTGTTGATCAGCCACATCAGCAGGAAGAAGGCCATCATCGCGGTGACGAAGTCGGCGTAGGCCACCTTCCATGCGCCACCATGGTGTCCATGACCGCCGCCCTTCTTGATTTTCTTGATCAGGATAGGGGCTTCGCCGACGGCCATGATTCAAATCCGGTTAACGCTGATTCCAGCGCAAGGTGCGGTGAGGCTCGTTAAGATGGCGTTGAGTTTGTTCAGAAGGGTGGGGACATGAAGGTCGCGTTCGTGGGCTTGGGAGTGATGGGCTTCCCGATGGCCGGACACCTGGCCAAGGCCGGCCACGAGATCGCGGTGTTCAACCGTAGCCCGGAGAAGGCGCAGCGCTGGGCTCAGGCCCACGCCGGCCGCGCCGGAGCGTCCGTCGCCGAGGCCGCCCACGACGCCGAGATCGCCTTCCTTTGCGTAGGGAATGACGATGACGTCCGCGGCGTCGTGTCCCAGGCCCTCCCGGCGATGGCGGCCGGGGGAATCATCGTCGACCACACCACCACCTCGGCGAAGGTGGCTCGCGAGATGGCGGACTTGGCGGCGCGGGACGGCCGGTTCTTCGTAGATGCGCCGGTGTCGGGGGGGCAGGCCGGCGCGGAGAACGGTCACCTGACCGTCATGTGCGGCGGCGATCCGCCCGCCTATGCCCGGGCCGAGCCGGTGATCATGGCGTTCGCCAAGGCCGTGCGGCTTATGGGCGAGGCCGGCGCAGGCCAGCTCACCAAGATGGTCAACCAGATCGCGATCGCCGGCCTGGTCCAGGGCCTGGCCGAGGGGATGCACTTCGCCAAGCGGGCGGGGCTCGATCCGCTCGAAGTCTATGAGGCGATCTCCAAGGGCGCGGCCCAATCCTGGCAGATGGACAACCGCTGGAAGACCATGGCCGAGGGGAAGTTCGACTTCGGATTCGCAGTGGACTGGATGCGCAAAGACCTAGGCCTGGTGCTGGACGAGGCGGCGTCGAACGGCGCGACCCTTGAGGCCACGGCCCTGATCGACGGCTTCTACCGCGAGGTCCAGGCGATGGGCGGCCGCCGCTGGGACACCTCAAGCCTCGTCGCGCGGCTTGAAAAGCCGTGACCGTGATACGGCCCGCCGTCCTGCCGCGGGACGTGGAGAGGATCGCAGCGATCGACACGGCCGTGCAGAGCACCAGTGTCCTGGCGGCGAACGCCGGACCGGAGGGGATCGTCCTGCGCTCAGTTCCGCAGACCGTGACGAAGGTCTTCCCCCTGGAGGACCTGGAGGATCCCGATCGCCCATGGGACGTCGCCTGGGTGGCCACCGACGGGTCGCAGATTATCGGGTTCGCCGCCGTGGGCTTCCAGGCCTGGAACCAGCGGCTGGTGCTCTGGCACTTCTATGTGGACGCTGGCCGGCGCGGCCAGGGCCTCGGCCGGCGGCTGATGGAGGCGGTGCTGAACCACGCGCGGTCCCTGGGCGCGCGTCATGTCTGGTTGGAGACCAGCAACCAGAATCAGCTAGGTGTTGCGGCCTATCAGGCCCTGGGCTTCTCCCTAACTGGCCTGGACCTCACCCTCTATGACGCCACCCCCTCGGAGGGGGAGTTTGCTCTGTTCTTCAGCCGCGCCGTCTAGGTACAGTCGGGCGTTCCCAAAGCGGAGAACGACAGTGCGGGGAGGATCGTGGTGTCGGTGATGGTGCTTCAGACCGAGCGGCTGTTTCTGCGCCAGCTGACGCCCGACGACGACGCCTTTATCCTCGAACTGCTGAACGAGCCTGGGTTCCTGGAGAACATCGGCGACCGGCAGGTGCGCGACCTGGAGGGCGCCCGGCGCTATGTCGCCGAAGGACCAGTGGTCAGCTATGCCCGGCACGGCTTCGGCCTCTGGTGGGCGGGGCTGAAGGCCACCGCCGAGCCGGTCGGCATCTGCGGCCTGATCAAGCGCGAGGTGCTCGATCACCCCGACATCGGCTACGCTTTCCTGGCGCGGTTCTCAGGCCAGGGGTTCGCCTCGGAGGCTGGCGCGGCGGTGCTGGCCTATGGCCGCAGGGCGCTCGGCCTGGGCCGGATCGTGGCGATCACCAAGCCTGACAACGACGGGTCGATCCGGGTGCTGGAGAAGATCGGCCTGACGTTTGATGGGATGGTCAACCTGCCCGACCACGGCGGAGAGAGCCGCTACTTCGTCTCCGACGCTTAGTTTGGCGCCCAGCCGGAGGGTTCGCCGCCGGCGACTTCCGCGGCCTTGGTCTTCTTGTCCATGGCGCAGGCGTACTTCACCGGGGCCCCGCCCTGGGCCTTGCCGGTGAGGATGGCCATGCCGAAATTCTGGCTGCCGAACGCCGAGACCGCCACGGTCCAGGTCTTCACGCCCGAATCCTTTGTGGCGGCCGCCTTGCAGCGGGTGGCGACCTCCTTCTGGAACGCCAACCAGGCGTCGTCGGAGCTGGCGGCGGCGGAGCCGGCGAACGACAGGGCCAGTGAGGCGCCGATGACGGCGCGGACGAGGGATTTGGACATGGTCGTCTCCATCGGGGCTCTGGGCCTAGAATAACCGCGGCAGGACCTGGGTTTCCAGTAGGGGAGCGAGGCGCACCGCGGGCGGCGTGGTCGGATCGATCCACAATAGTTCGGCGATCTCAGCCTGGGCCGCGACCTCGCCGCGGATCGTCGCGTGATAGATCGCGCCCTCCACCTGGGTGTCGGGCTCGTTGGCGGCCGGCGCGCTGAAGACGCCGAGCGGGCGGCTCTCGACCAGGATGCATCCCAGTTCCTCGGCAAGTTCGCGGGCCAGCGCAGCGGTGTCGTCCTCGCCGGGAGCGCGCTTGCCGCCAGGCAGCATGAAGGCGGTTGTGTCGGCCTTGCGAACCGTAAGCAGCCGCCCCGCTCCGTCGCGGATCACGGCCGCGACGATGCGGATCAGCGGCTGGGTCACGCGCCCATGAGCCGGGCGGCGACCGGTGCGAAATAGGTGATCACGCCGGCGGCCCCCGCGCGCTTGAAGGCGCCCAGGCTCTCCAGGATGGCGCGTTCCTCGTCCAGCCAGCCGTTCTGGGTGGCGGCCTTGATCATCGCGTACTCGCCCGAGACCTGGAAAGCGAAGGTGGGCATGGCGAAGGTCTCCACCACGCGCTGCACGATATCGAGATAGGGCATGCCCGGCTTGACCATGACCATGTCGGCGCCCTCGGCGATGTCGAGGGCCACCTCGCGCAGGGCCTCGTCCGAATTGGCGAAGTCCATCTGGTAGGTCTTCTTGTCGCCCGGGTTGTCCACCGAGCCGGTTCCGAGCTTCCCGGAACCGATCGCCTCGCGGTAAGGGCCATAGAAGGCCGAGGCGTACTTAGCGGCGTAGGACATGATCATAACATCCTGAAGTCCCGCGCTTTCCAGGGCCTTCCTTAAGGCCCCGCAGCGGCCGTCCATCATGTCGGAGGGCGCCAGGATGTCAGCTCCGGCCTCGGCCTGCATGATCCCCTGGCGGACCAGGGTCTCGATGGTCGGGTCATTGAGGATGCGGCCGTTCTCGATCAGCCCGTCATGGCCGTGGTCGGTGAAGGGATCCAGCGCCACGTCGCACATGATCCCGACCTCGGGGGCGGCGTCCTTCATGGCCTTGACCGCCGTGGCCACCAGTCCGTTGGGATCGTGGGCCAGGCTGCCGGTGGCGTCCTTCTTAGCCCCGTCGATGTGGGGGAAGACCGCGATGGCGGGGATGCCAAGCCTGCGGGCCTCCACCGCGGCCTTGGCGCAGTCCTTCACCGAGAGGCGTGACACGCCAGGCATGGAGCCCACTGGAACCTCGCCCTCGCCCTCATGCACCACCATCGACCAGATCAGGTCGGCCGGAGTCAGCACGCTTTCGCGGACCAGTCGGCGGACCCAGTCAGCCTGACGCAGACGGCGCAGGCGCAGGGCGGGGTAGGCGGCGAGATGGGTGTTTTTCATGGGCCGCTATCTAGGCCGGGTGGGAGGTCAGGCCAATCCCTCGCGCCGAGACCAGCCGGATAAAGCCTATGGCCGGGGCCGCGATCAGCCACAGCCCGGCCAGCAGCGACAGCACCACGGCCGCCACCAGGAGGCTGACGATCCGCCCGTCGAGAACCATGCGGGAGAGGTCGATATTGATGGTGGAAAAGCCGTCCCAACCGTTGACCCGGGTGAACTCCAACAGTTCACCGACTCCGCTGATGAGCGCCCCAAGTCCGCACGCCCCGGCGGCCATGGTCAGGCCAAAGGCCACCCAGAAGATCCTGATCTGGAAATCGTGATGCGAGCGGATGGCCACCGGCGCTTCGTCCCGCTGCGAATAGGCGATGATCACAGCGATCAGGGCCGGGATGCCGGCGAAGAAGATCGACGCGAACAGCAGGCCATAGTTGACCAGGGCGAGGTTTCGCGCCGCCTCTGGCCCTCGTCCCATCAATTGATCCGTCATCGTCCGACTCCCCGCGCGTCGTTGACAGGTTGCGCCTACGGAGCGAGTTCCTCAAGCTAACCCCTTCCGAAGGCCGCCAAGATCATGGATTTCACCCTCAACGAAGACCAGCGCGCGATCGAGGACGCCGCCCGTGTCTTCGCGGCCGAGGAGTTGGCTCCGCACTCGGCCCGCTGGGACGAGGACAAGCACTTTCCGGTCGATGTCCTGCGCAGGGCGGCGGGGCTCGGTTTCGCCGGGCTCTATGTGCGGGAGGACGTCGGCGGCTCGGCCCTGAGCCGACTGGACGCCTCCATCGTCTTCGAACAGCTGAGCTATGGCGACGTGCCGACCGCGGCCTTCCTTTCAATCCACAACATGGTCTCATGGATGATCGATCGGTTCGGGTCCGACGACCTGCGCCAGCGATACCTGCCGCGTCTGACCAGCATGGAGCTGATCGCCTCCTACTGCCTGACGGAGCCCGGCTCTGGGTCGGACGCCGCGGCGCTGGGGACCACGGCGAAGAAGGACGGCGACAGCTACGTCCTGGCGGGCTCGAAGGCCTTCATCTCGGGCGCCGGGAGCTCCGACCTCTATCTGGTGATGGCCCGCACCGGGGCGGCGGGCGCCAAGGGTGTTTCGGCCTTCGTGGTGGAGAAGGACCAGGCGGGCGTCTCGTTCGGAGCCCAGGAGCGCAAGATGGGCTGGAACGCCCAGCCCACGGCTCAGGTGAACCTCGACGGGGTCCGCGTGCCGGAAGCCAACCGCCTCGGCGGGGAGGGGGAGGGCTTTCGCTTCGCCATGGCCGGCCTGGACGGCGGGCGCATCAACATCGCCTCCTGCTCGCTCGGCGGCGCGCAGCTCGCCCTTGATACGGCGCGGGAATACCTGCTCACCCGCAAACAATTCGGCCAGGCCCTGGCCGACTTTCAGGCCCTGCAGTTCCGGCTGGCGGACATGGCCACCGAGCTGGACGCCGCCCGCCTGATGGTCCGACGGGCCGCCGCCGCCCTCGACGACCGCGATCCCAAGGCCACCCAGTACTGCGCCATGGCCAAGCGGATCGCCACCGACACCGGTTTCGAGGTCGCCAACCAGGCCCTGCAACTGCATGGTGGCTACGGCTATCTGAAAGACTATCGCCTGGAACAGATCGTGCGCGACCTGCGAGTCCACCAGATCCTGGAAGGCACGAACGAAATCATGCGGGTGATCATCGCCCGGGAGCTGCTGCGCCAATGAGTGATGACGAAGTTGTGGTCCGCATCGAGGGCCGCGTCGGCCGCCTGACATTGAACCGGCCCCAGGCGCTGCACGCCCTGACCACCCGGATGTGCGAAATCCTCACCGAGGCCCTGCTGGCCTGGAAGGATGATCCGGCCGTAGCCCTGGTGCTGCTGGATCATTCCGGCGAGCGCGGCTTCTGCGCCGGCGGCGACATTCGCATGCTGGCCGAAAGCGGGGCGGCGGACGGCAAGGCGGCCCGGGAGTTCTTCTTCAAGGAGTACCGGCTGAACCACCTGCTGTTCAGCTACGCCAAGCCGGTGGTGGCGATCATGGACGGGGTGACCATGGGCGGTGGCGTCGGCCTGGCCGCGCCCTCCCAGTACCGGGTGGCTACCGAGCGGACCACCTTCGCCATGCCTGAAACCGGGATCGGCCTGTTCCCCGACGTCGGCGGGGGCTGGTTCCTGTCGCGCATGCCCGGCCACATCGGCCTGTGGCTGGCGCTCACCGGCGCGCGTCTGAAGGCGGCCGACTGCGAACTGGTGGGGATCGCCACCGACTACATCCCGAGCGATCAGATCGAGGCTTTCAAGAGCGCCCTGATCGCCGACCCCGCCGCCGTCGAGACCCTGCTGACGGAGTTCGAAGGCGACGCGGGCAGGCCCCGCCTGGCGGAGCATCAGGACGAGATCGAGCGCATCTTCGGATTGGCCAGCGTCGAGGCCATCGTCGAGGCGTTGCAGCACTCCGACACCGACTGGTCGGACGACCAGCTCAAGGCCCTGGCCTCGAAGTCTCCCCAGACCCTGAAGGTGGCCTTCCGGCAACTGGCGCTGGGCCGCAAGGCCGCGAGCTTCGCCGAGAACATGGAGATGGAATACCGGATCGGCGCCCGCGTCGTGCAGCGCCACGACTTCATTGAGGGCGTGCGCGCCGTCATCGTCGAGAAGGACAACGCGCCCAAGTGGAGCCCCGCCACCCTGGAGGGGGTCACCGAGGCCATGCTGGACGATATCTTCTCCCCCCTGCCTTCCGATGAGACCTGGTCGCCCCTACCTCCACTGTAACGAGACGCCTTGGGTCGCCGAATGGCGTTCCGAAAGACAACGAAACTTGGGAGAGAACCGATGACACGCAATCTGTTGCTGGCCGCCGTCGCGGTCCTGGCGCTTTCCGCCGGCGCCGCCCAGGCCGCGCCCTCCAGCGAGGTCGCCGCCGCAGTGGCCGACAAGGCTCGCCCCGAGGCCGACACCAAGCGCGACGCCGACCGCAAGCCTGCCGAGATGCTGGAGTTCGCCGGGGTGAAGGCCGGCCAGACCGTGGCCGATTTCCTGCCAGGCGGCGGCTATTTCACGCGCATCTTTTCCAAGGCCGTCGGGCCCACGGGCGTGGTCTATGCGGTGATCAACGCGCCGCCGCCGAACCCGGCGCCCGACGCCAAGCCCAACCCCATCCTCGCGGTGGCCGCTGATCCCGCCTACGGGAACATCAAGGTGGTGCAGGCCAGCTTCCAGACCCTGGCCCTGCCGACCCAGGCCGACGTGATCTGGACGGCGCAGAACTATCACGACCTGCATCTGGCCCGTTTCAACCTGGACGTGGCGGCGGTCAACAAGGCCGTCTATGCGGCCCTGAAGCCGGGCGGCGTCTATGTCGTGCTGGACCACGCCGCCGTCGCGGGCGCCCCCCTGGACACCGCCGACAAGCTGCACCGCATCGATCCGGCCATCGTGAAGAGCGAACTGGCGGCGGCTGGCTTTGTCTACGAAGGCGAGAGCACCCTGCTGCGCAACACCACCGACGACCACACCAAGGGCGTCTTCGATCCGACCCTGCGCGGCCACACCGACCAGTTCATCTACAAGTTCCGCAGGCCCAAGTAAGGGAGCTTCGCCCATGACGCGGATCGCGTTCATCGGTCTGGGAAACATGGGCGGCGGCATGGCCGCCAACCAGGCGCAGGCGGGCCACGAGGTGGCGGCCTTCGACCTGTCGGCCCAGGCGCTGGAGAAGGCCGTGGCGGCGGGTTGCCGCGCGGCCGGTTCCGCGGCGGAGGCCGTCGGCGACGCGGAGGTCGTGATCACCATGCTGCCGGCCGGACCCCACGTGCGGGCGGTCTATGTCGACGAGGTGCTGACCAAGGCGCCCAAGAGCGCCCTGCTGATCGACTGCTCCACCATCGATGTGGAAAGCGCGCGCGGCGTGGCGGCCGACGCCAAGGCCCTGGGCTTCCGGTTCGCCGACGCGCCGGTCTCGGGCGGCACAGCGGCGGCCGAGGGCGGAACGCTCGCCTTCATGGTGGGGTGCGACGAGGCCGACTTCGCCGCGGTGGAGGGGGCGCTGGCCCCCATGGCTCGCGCCGTGATCCGGGCCGGCGACCACGGGGCGGGGCAGGCGGCCAAGATCTGCAACAACATGGTCCTGGGCATCTCGATGATCGGGGTGTGCGAGGCCTTCGCCCTGGCCGAGAAACTGGGCCTGGACCCCGACCGGTTCTTCGAGATCGCCACCAAGTCGTCAGGTCAGTGCTGGTCCCTGTCCAACTACAGTCCTTGGCCCGGCCAGGTGCCGGCGGCGCCTTCGAATCGCGACTACGAGGGCGGTTTCGCCACCGCGATGATGTTGAAGGATTTGAAGCTGGCGCAGGAGGCTGCGGCCAGGTCGGGGGCCGCTACGCCGATGGGGGCTCAGGCCGAGGGGATGTACGCCCTGTTCGATCGCCTGGGGGGCGGCGCCAAGGATTTCAGCGCGATCCTCCAGCTCTTCCGGGGCAATCTACCCTGAGGCGGGTTATCGCCGTTCACGAACTCTGACTGCACGCTCACGAAATGTGCGGTCTTGCGACATGACGGATTGTAGACAACGGGGTCGGGCGGCGCGATAAGCCCGGCGAAGCTAAGGGGACCGGTTGCGGCGCGAGATGGTCGAGCGCGCGGCCGGAATTCAAGTCGATGGATTACAAGGCCGCGTTCAGCACCGCTCTTGAGCAGATTCACGCCGAGGGTCGTTACCGGG
>NZ_JAUYAF010000054.1 GCF_030693625.1 Phenylobacterium sp. | reverse complement strand
GCGATCTGCCGGATCGACGACCCCGAGCCACGTAGCCGGGCAATCTCGCACCGCTCATCAAGACTGAGCTGCTCGTAGAGCCGTCCCATGACAACACCTCCGCCAATGCAGGGTGTTGCACTTCGTTTGAGAACTCAGGGGTCCCAGCTTCATCCAGAGTTGTCAGCGGTGATCCACGGTCGTGTGGTTCGTGTGGTTCGTGGACAATCTGATCGGTCTTGGCGGTGTCACGGCTGGAAGGCTTGGAACCACGAACCACACGAACCACACGAACGGCGGGTCTTAACCGGAGGCCAGAGGTGGATCTGGGTCCCGGCCTTCGCCCGGGAGGAGCGGGTTTGGAACTAACCCAGCAGGAAGTCGCCTTGCGGCACGGCCACGGGGCTCATCGCCACCACCACGTCCGTCGGTTCCGCCGGCGCCGGAGGGCGCGGGCCGATGCTGGGCAGGTGGCCCACCAGGCCCGCCACGCCCGTGCCAGCCACCATCAGGAAGCCGTCGCCCTGGTTGTCGCCGTCGAGGTCGACCTCGACGCGGAAGCCGGGGAGGGGCGGCGGCATGTGGCCGGGGAAGGTGAAGCCGCGCAGGCCGCTCAGCACGTCGTCCTGGACCGTGGCGTTGATGACACTGACCAGGTGGCCGTTGGCGCCGGCCAGCCGGTCGCCGGCGGTGAAGTCGAGGATGACGCCGAGATCGTGCTGCTGCGGCGGCGTCTCGGGCGCCTGGGCGACCTCGAGAACGAAGGTGTCGTCCCCCGCGCCGCCGATGGCCGCCACCTGGGCGCCCAGGTGAATCTGGTCGTTTCCGTCGCCGCCTTCCAGCAGGTCGGCCTGGCCCGGGCCGGCGCCGCCGCCCGACAGGGTGTCGTCCCCCGCGCCGCCCACCAGGTGGTCAGACCCGCCGCCGCCGCTCAGGCTGTCGTCGCCGGCGCCGCCCACGAGCACGTTGATCCCGTCACCGCCCTGAGGGGCGTTCGCCTGGGCTTGGGCCGCCAGGATCGGGGGCCCGGCCGCTGGGCCGTCCGCCTCTGTGAGGGCCGGCTTGATCTCGTCTGCGGGCGCCTCGGCCTTGGGGGCTTCCTCGGCGAGGGTGGGCGTCGCGCTGTCACCAGGGGTGGTGTCGTCGGCCGGGGCGGCCAGGCGTTCGAAGCGCTGGTGTTCCTCCGCCGCGGCTGGTGCGGCCAGGACAGCGGCGGTGGCGAAGGCGGCCAGAACCGCGGCGCCGGTGTCATGGCCCGTGGGCTCGGGCGTCTCGTGAGCCTGGGCGGTCATGTCGAAGAAGGCGGCGGCCACCACCAGGGCGATGAGGCTCTGGGCCTGGCGGGCGGCCATGGGCACCACCACCTCGCCCTGGCCGTCGCGCCAATCGGCGCCCAGCAGGCGATCGACGGCGGTCCAGAGGGTGTCGTCCTCCTCCACCACGTCGGCGGCGGCGTCATGGATGACGAACTGGCCGTTGATGCGGGCGACGTGGACCAGGACCTCGTCGAATTCGTCAGTGATCACGCACCAGGGGTCGCCGGCGTCGGTGGCCCCATAGACCACGCGCACGTGAATGCCGTCCGCCGCCAGCCGGTCGGCCAGCTCCGACAGCCGCGCGCGCTCACCGGCGGACCAGCCGCCGGATTCGGCGCGGGGCGTGAACGGGACGACGTTGCTCATCGGGGCGGGGCGGTCCTTCAGGTCCCGAAGGCGCGCGGGGCGTCGGGCAAGATCTGGGCGGCGTCCCCGAACAGCAGCCGGTTCAGCTCAGGCTCGTAATAGGCCAGCAGGGTGCGGGCGAAATGGGCGGGATCAAGGCCCACCGCAAGGGCCCAGGCCCCCTGCATCTCGATGGGAACCCGGCCAAGGCCGCTCTCCACCTGCGAGACGAAGGTGTAGTAGCGCATGCCCACCCGCTCGGCGAGTTCGGCCTGGGTCAGGCCCGCGGCTTCGCGCCCAGCCTTCAGCCAGCGTCCCGCCGCCTGCCGCAGGCTCTTGGTGGCCGCCGCGCGGATGGGATCAACCGCAGCTCTGGGCATTGAAATTCAACTCCTGGACCACGCCATCTTGCGGCCACAATCGGACCGATATACAGTTCTTACGAAACACATTCTTACGCGATGCATAACGCCTCGTCGACTACCATAAACATCGACCGCCCCTTCGTCCTCATCTTTCGGATATCCCATGTCGCTTCGTCACCTCATGCTCGCTGCGGCCTCCCCCCTATGCCTGGTCGCCGCGCCCGCCTGGGCCGAGACCGCGATCTCCACGGCGGTGACCACGCCGGTGGCCACGGCCACCGCGGCCAGCGGTGCGCGGGACGACGTGAAGGTCACCTCGGCGGGGTCCATCAAGGTCACCAGCGGCGCGGCCCTGACCCTGAACAGCAACAACAACGTCACCCACGAGGGGACCATTTCGATCTCGGACGCCAACAACGCCACCGGCCTGGCGATCGTCGGCGGCCATACCGGAGAGGTGAAGCTGTCGGGCTCGATCAGCGTCGACGACACCACAGAGATCAAGGACACCGACAGCGACGGCGACAATGACGGGCCGTTCGCCGTCGGCTCCAACCGGGTCGGCGTGCGGGTCACGGGGCCCGCCACCTTCCATGGCTCCATCACCCAGACCGCGGGCTCGATCACCGTGGAGGGCAACGATTCAGCCGGCGTCGCGCTGGAGAGCGCCATCGATGGATCCCTGCAGACCGCGGGGATCATCTCGATGATTGGCGACCGTTCCTATGGGCTGCACGCCCTGGGCACGGTCGGTGGCGACGTGGTGGTGACCGGGAGCGTCACCGCCCAAGGCAAGGACTCCGTGGGCGTGGCCCTGGATGAGAATGTCGGCGGCAAGCTCTCCATCAATTCGGCCATCGGCGCCTCGGGCTTCCGCTCCACGACGCGGGGGACCGACGCGGTGGTGGCCAAGCTGGACGCCGACGACCTGCTGATCGGCGGGCCGGCGGTGCGGGTGCGCGGCGACCTGTTCGGCGGGATGCTGATCGGGTCCTCCGGCTCGGCCAGCGCCTATGGCGCAGCCCCCGGCGTGCTGATCGGGTCGGACACCCGCAATGTCTGGCTGGGCGTGGTGGGGACCGGCGCGGACGCCTTCGGTTTCATGAACAAGGGCACGGTCCAGGGCGCGGGGGTCTATGACGGGGTGTCGGCCGTGGGCCTGAAGTTCGGAGGCCTGGGCCGCACGGTGACCGTCGACGGCGGGGTCTGGAACTCAGGTTCAATCCTGGCCACCGGGGTGAAGGCCAGCGCCACGGCCTTCTGGATGGGGGCCGGCGCCCAGAGCGCCAACCTGACCAACGCCGGGGTGATCAAGGCCACCACCGTCGCCACCGACGCCAACGACATCGCGGCGATCCGCATCGACGCCGGGGCCTCGCTGCCCTACCTGGCCAACAGCGGCTCCATCAGCGCCCTGGTCAGCGGCTCCAGGGCCTCGGCCACCGCCGTGCTGGACGCCTCGGGATCGCTGCGCACCATCGAGAATATCAATTCCGTGGTCGCCACGGTGATCGCCACCGACACCACCCTCCCGGTGACCGGCCGCGCCATCGCCTTCGACCTGCGGGCCAACACCGCCGGCGTGGTGCTGCGCCAGTACGCCAACAGCGACACCGCCATCACCCCCACCATCACCGGCGACGTGCTGTTCGGCGCGGGCGCGGGGCGGCTGGAGTTGCTGGCCGGCGTGCTGAACGGGGCGGTGGCCTTCGGTTCGGGCGCCGACAGCCTGGTGATCAATGGCGGCGCCAGGCTGACCGGGGCGCTCACCGACGCCGGCGGCGGCCTCACCATCGACATCGTCAAGGGCCGGCTGACCGACACCAGCACGGCGGCGGTCAACCTCACCAGCCTGAACCTGGGCGCGGCCGGCGAGCTGGTGTTCACCGCCGACCCCAAGGCCGCCAAGTCCACCCTGTTCAACGTCTCCGGCGCCGCGACGCTCGCCACCGGCTCCAAGATCGGCCTGTCCTTCGCGTCCAAGCTGGAGGCGCCGGCCAGCTTCACCCTGATCAAGGCCGGTTCGCTGACCGCCGGGGCCCTGGACCAGAGCCTGCTGGGGGACACCCCCTTCCTCTACAAGGCCGCCCTGCGGGTGGACGCCCCCACCACCAGCCTGGTGGCCGAGGTGCGCCGCCGCACCGCCGCCGAGGCGGGCATGACCGCCTCGGAAAGCGCGGCCTACGACGCGGTGTTCGCCGCCTTCGACAAGGACGCCGCCGTCCGCGACGCCCTGCTCTCCAAGACTACGCAGGCCGGCTTCCAGACGCTGTACGACCAGTTCCTGCCCGACCACGCAGGCGGGCTCTTCCACACCCTGGCGGCGGCCTCCGACGCCGCGGGCCGCGGCCCGGACGCCGACGCCTCCATGAGCGACGCGGGCGAGGGCTTGAGGGCCTGGACCCAGGAGATCGCGGTGATGATCAAGCGCGACGTGGATCGCTCCACCGCCTATGACGCCGGCGGTTTCGGGATCGCCGCCGGGATCGAGGCCTCCGACACCGCGCTCGGCGCCCTTGGCCTGCAGACCAGCTTCCTCAATGTCGATGTGGACGAGGCCGGCGCCGTGGGCTCGGAATCGCTCTCCGGCACGGTGCTGTCGGCGGGCGTCTACTGGCGCGAGAGCCTCGGCGACCTGACGCTGGGGGCGGGGCTCACCGGCGGCTACGCCTCGATGAAGAGCCAGCGGGTGCTCAGCGAGTCCGGCTTCACCCGCACCGCGGAGTCCGACTGGAAGGGCGCCACGGTCGCCGCCCACGCCCACGTGAACTGGATCCTGGAGGGCGAGACCTTCTACGCCCGGCCCCAGGCCACCCTGGACTACTTCCTGCTGAAGGAGGACGACCGCACCGAGACCGGCGGCGGCGACGCCATGAACCTGGCCATCGACGAGCGCTCGTCCAGCCAGATCGCCGCCTTCGCCGGCGTCAGCGTCGGCGCCAGATTCGGCATGAAGGGCGACTTCCGCTGGGGGCCTGAGCTCACCGCCGGCTGGCGCCAGGTCTCCGGCGACGGGGCGGACGCCACCACGGCCCGCTTCGTCAGCTGCGGATCGGCCTTCACCATCGCGTCCCCGGAACTCTCAGGCGGCGGTGCGGTTGTACGCTTGGCCCTCCGCGGCCAGAGCGACCATGTCGACTTCGCCCTGGAAGGCGGCGGAGAGGTTCGCGACGACTACGAGGCCTACGACGCCCGCATCGTCGCCCGTATGGTGTTCTAAGGCGCTTATTACCATGACCCACCTGGCCGGAGGACTGCTGGCGCTCGCCGCCGTTCTCGTCTGCATTGCTCGGCATACCGCCGCAAAGCCCCCGCTGTGGCGTTCCAAGGTGGCCTTCGTGGGCTCGGTGTCATGCCTGATCGTCGGCGGCGTCCTGGTGGCCCTGGACCCCGCCGCCCTGGGCGAGACCCCAGTGGTGGTCGTCGCGGCCCTGTGCCTGTTCGAGGGCGGCATGGCGCTGATTAGCCTGATGGCGGCGGCCGGCGCACGCCAGCCAAGGTGGCTCGCCTGAGCCACCTGCAAGTTCCCCCCCGGACCCTCATCCCCAACTGTGGGACCCGGACGCCCCCTAGCGTTCCGGGGCCTGGCTTTCGCCAGGGTGAGCGGGCGCGCTATTTCGCAAACAGCTCGCCGTTGCGCACCGAGGGGTTGGCCTCGGCCTCTCCCTTGCGGCTGAGCAGGAAGAGCGCGGTCTCGGAGCGCCAGTTCTCCAGGGCGCGGGTCGGGTCGATGGACCGCGCGGGCTTGCCGGCGTTCAGCGCCGAACAGGCCTCGATCCGCAGGTCCAGGTCGTCGCAGAGCGCGGTGAAGTCGTGCAGGGTGCAGAGGTGGATGTTGGGGGTCGACCACCAGGGCTCGGGCAGGGCCTTGGTCTCCGGCATGCGCCCATTGACCATCAGTGACCAGCGCACGCGCCACTGGCCGAAATTGGGCAGGGACACCACCGCGCGGTCGGCGATGCGCAGCAGCTCGTTCAGCACGTGCCGTGGCTCGCGCATCTGCTGCAGGGTCTTTGACAGGATGGCGTAGTCGAAGGCCTGGGTGGGGAAGTGATCGAGATCGCGGTCGCCGTCCCCCTGCACCACGGCCAGACCGCGCGCCAGGCAGGCCGAGACGCCCTGGCTGGAGATTTCCAGCCCCTGGCCGTCCACCCCCTTTTCCCGGGTCAGCAGCTCCAGCAGCTCGCCTTCGCCGCAGCCGACGTCCAGGACCCGCGAGCCGGGGCGCACCAGGCGCAGGATTTCCTTGAAGTCCTCGCGGGTCGTCCTCACGCGAGGCCTCGCTTCTCGGCGGCCGAGGCCAGGAATCCGCGCAGGGCTGAGTCCAGGGCCGGCTCCTCCAGGAAGATGGCGTCGTGGCCTTTGTCGGTGGTGATCTCGGCGAAGCTGGCGCGACAGCCCGCGGCGTTCAGGGCGCGCACGATGTCTCGGCTCTCGGCCGTGGCGTAGAGCCAGTCCGAGGAGAAGGACAGCACGCAGAAGCGCACGTTGCGGGCCCGCAGGAAGGCGTTGGCCAGCACGCCGTCGTGGCTGGCGGCCAGGTCGAAATAGTCCAGCGCCCGGGTGATGTAGAGATAGGAGTTGGCGTCGAAGCGGTCGACGAAGCTGGCCCCCTGGTGGCGCAGGTAGCTCTCCACCTGGAAGTCGGCGTCGAAGCCCCAGGACAGGCCGTCCCGCTGCAGTTCGCGGCCAAACTTCCGCTGCAGGGCGGTCTCCGAGAGGTAGGTGATGTGGGCGGCCATGCGCGCCACGGCCAGGCCCTTCTCGGGGCGCACGCCCTCAAGTTCGTAGGCGCCGCCGCGCCAGTCGGGGTCGGCCATGATCGCCTGACGGCCCACCTCGTGGAAGGCGATGTTCTGGGCCGAGTGGCGGGCTGCGGCGGCCACGACGATGGCCGAGAACAGCCGCTCGGGATAGTCGGCCGCCCATTGCAGGACCTGCATGCCGCCCATGGATGTGCCGACGACGGAAAACAGCGTCTCGATCCCGAAGGACTCCACCAGCATGGCCTGGGCGCGGACCATGTCGGCGATGGTGATCATCGGGAAGGCCAGACCGTAGGGCTTGCCGGTCCTGGGATCGAGCGAGGCGGGCCCGGTGGAGCCCATGCAGCCGCCGATGACATTGGGGCAGATGATGAAGTGGCGCTCAGGGTCCAGGGGCAGGCCGGGGCCCACCACGGTCGTCCACCAGCCGGGCTTGCCGGTCACCGGATGGGTGGAGGCCACATGCTGGTCGCCGGTCAGGGCGTGGCAGATCAGCACGGCGTTGGTCTTGTCGGCGTTCAGGGTCCCGTAGGTGCGGTAGGCCATCTCCAGGGGGGCCAGGACCGCGCCGGAATCCAGGCGCAGCGGACGGTCGGCCGGCGACCTCCAGGTCCCGCCGTCGGTGGGGGTGGCGAGGGTGGCGTGGCCGACGTCGCTCATGGCCCGCTTGGACCGCCAACCTCTTTCGCTGTCAACCGCTTCGCGTCGGCGGCGAGGCCCGCTATGAACCGAGGTGACTCCCACGCATGGGTGGGGCGACGGAGAGACCATGGACCGGCTGATCCTCCTGCGGCACGGCGAGGCCGAGCGCGACGCCCCCAGCGGCGACGATTTCGACCGGCGGCTGGCGGCCCGCGGGATCGCGGCCTCCGCCGCCATGGGCGCGACCCTGGCCGACCTGGGCTTCTGCCCCGACGTGGCGCTGGTCTCGGCCGCCGCCCGGACGCGGGACACCTGGGAGGCGGTCTGCAAGGCCTTCCCCAAGGCGCAGGTGCGTTTCGAGGACAGCCTCTACCTGGCCGAGCCGGACCGCGTCCGGTCGCTGGCCAAGGCGGCCGGCGCGGCCTGCGGCACGGTGATGGTGGTGGGGCACAATCCGGGCCTGCAGGACCTCACCGTCCAGATGCTCCGGGACGGCGGCGCGCCCCCGGCCCTGATCGCCAAGGCGCAGAACGGCTTTCCCACCGCCGCGGCGGCGGTCTTCCTCTTCGACCACGCCGGGCGCCCGTCCTATGACGGCCTGTTCTTCCCGGGGCGGTGAGCGATGAGAACGATGTCGCGAGCATGCTCCTCCTCTCCCCCCGCCTCTTCGGGGGGAGAGGGTAGGGTGAGGGGGGCTTGCCGGCCTGGCGCTGCGCCGATGGAGAGGCCGCAGACCCCTCACCCTACCCTCTCCCCTGAACAGGGGAGAGGAGGGGTATGACCCGCATCTATAAGATCCTCTCCCGCGCCGAATGGACCAGCGCCGAAGCCTCTGGGAGCTTCCTGGGCTCCGCCGTCGACCTGGCCGACGGCTTCATCCACTTCTCCACGGCCGCCCAGGCCGGCGAGACCGCGCGGCGCTACTTCAAGGACCTGACCGGCCTGGTGGTGCTGGAGGTGGAGGGCGACGACCTGGGGCCGGCGCTGCGGTGGGAGCCGTCGCGGGGCGGGGATCTGTTTCCACACCTTTATAATGTGCTGACCCCCGCCCAGGTTCGGGCGGTGACGGATGCGCCCCTGGGGGCCGACGGCGTGCCGATCCTGGGAGACCTCGCGTGATCCACGACCTGGCCGCCCGCGCCCTGCACGTGCTCGATCCCGAGGACGCCCATGGCGTCACGATCAAGGGCCTGGCCATGGGCCTGGGTCCCCGCGCAGGCCGCGACGATCCGATCCTGGGGACGACGGTGGCGGGGCTGTCCCTGCCCAACTGCGTCGGCCTGGCGCCCGGCTTCGACAAGAACGCCCAGGTGTTTGGCCCCATGCTGGCGGCGGGCTTCGGCTTCGTGGAGTGCGGCACGGTCACGCCGCTGCCCCAGGCGGGCAATCCGCGTCCGCGCCTGTTCCGGCTGACGGAGGACCAGGCGGTGATCAATCGCATGGGCTTCAACAACGAGGGCCTGGAGCCCTTCGCGGCCCGGCTGGCGCGGCGGGGACCCGGGGTGATCGGGGCCAATATCGGCGCCAACAAGGACACAGCCGATCGCATCGGCGACTATGTGACCGGGCTGACCCGCCTGTGGGGCCTGGCCTCCTACTTCACCATCAACATCTCCTCGCCCAATACGCCGGGCCTGCGCGCCTTGCAGACCAAGGCGGCGCTGGAGGAGCTGCTCGGCCGACTGGCCGAGACCCGTGACCGGCTGCCCGCCGAGGGCCTCGTCCCCATGTTCCTGAAGGTCGCGCCGGACCTGGAGGCCGGCGAGGTGGAGGCGATCGTCGAGACGGTGATCGCCAATGGGCTGGCGGGCGTCATCGTCTCCAACACCACCATCGGCCGCCCGGACCTGCGCTCGCCGCATGCCGGCGAGACCGGCGGCCTGTCGGGCGCGCCCCTGAAGGCCCTGGCCCAGCAGATGATGGGCGAGTTCCACGCCGCCGCCGCCGGCCGGCTGGCCCTGATCGGCGCCGGCGGCGTCGCCTCGGGCGCCGACGCCTATGCCCGCATCCGGGCCGGCGCCAGCGCGGTGCAGCTCTATTCGGCCATGGTGTTCGGCGGGCCGGGCCTGGTTCAGCGGATCAAGCGCGACCTGGCCCAGCGTCTGAGGGCCGACGGCTTCGCCAGCGTGGCCGCCGCGGTGGGCGCAGACGGCTAGATTCGCGCATGAGGCGAGCAGACGTCGCGTTGCCGAAAGCCCCACGGTGAAGTAGGGGGAAGGCTCATGGCGGACGCCCCTCAGCCTCAGGCGCCCCCGAGGCGAACCAGACGGCGGTTCTTCTGGCCGGGCGGCCTCTCCGCGCGTCTGCTGATTCTCACCATCCTGTTCGTGGTCTCGGCCGGGGCCCTGGCCCTGCCGCCGGCCCTGGCGGCCTTCGAGGAACAGTGGCTGCTGGACCGGGTCCGCGCCGCCGAACTGGCCACCATCGCCCCCGACGTCGCCCCCGACCGGGTGGTGAGCGAGGCCCTGGCCGCCCAGCTGCTGGAGGGCGCCGGGGTGCAGCGGGTGGCGATCCAGACCGAGGGCATGCGCCGCCTGGTGCTGCAGGGCCCCAAGCTGGAGCGGGCGCCCTATCTCGTGGACCTGCGTGACCAGGCCCCGATCTCCTGGCTGGCGGCGCCGTTCCAGACCCTGCTGGGGGGCGGGGAGGGTCGCATGGTCCGGGTGATCGCCGAGCCCCGCATCCGCAAGGCTGATTTCATCGAGATCGTCGCCCCCGACGCCGTGCTGAAGCGCGAGCTGACCCGCTATCTCTGGCAGCTGCTGCTGATCATGGCCTTCGTGGCCACCGTGGCCGGCATCCTGGTCTATCTGTCCCTGGCCTTCTTCCTGGTGCGCCCGATGCAGCGCATCACCAATGCGATGGAGCGGTTCCGCGCGGACCCGGACGATCCGGCCTCGCACCTTGATCCCTCCGGGCGCCGCGACGAGATCGGCCGCGCCGAGGTGGAGCTGGACCTGATGCAGGCCGACCTGCGGGTGGCGCTCAATTCCCGCGCCCGGCTGGCGGCGCTCGGGGAGGCGGTGGCCAAGATCAACCACGACCTGCGCAACATGCTCACCAGCGCCCAGATCGCCTCGGAGCGGCTGGCGGCGTCCCGCGATCCCAAGGTGGCCCAGGCCCTGCCGCGCCTGGAGCGCGCCCTGGACCGCGCCGTGAAGCTGGCCACCGACGTCCTGGTCTATGGCAAGACCCAGGAGGCGGCGCCCGACATCAGCGCCATGCCCTTCGCCCCGGCCCTGGAGATGGCGGCGGAGGAGGCGCGGCTCTCCGACGACAGCGTGCGGCTGGAAACCCTTATCGATCCCGCCGACCAGGTCATCGCCGATCCCGACCAGCTGCACCGCATCGTCGCCAACCTGCTGCGCAACGCCCGGGAGGCGATCGAGGCGCAGGAGGGCCGCACCGCGCCCGGCGTGGTCACGGTCTCCCTGAGCCAGGCCGAGGGCGCGACCCTGATCCGCTTCTCCGACAATGGTCCAGGGGTGTCCAAGCGCGCCCAGGAAAAGATCTTCCAGCCCTTCGCCGGATCAAGCCGGCCCGGTGGGGCGGGGCTGGGCCTGGCCATCGCCCGCGAGCTGGCCCAGGGGCACGGCGGCGACCTGACCCTCGCCGAGACCGGCGAACAAGGCTCGGTGTTCGAGCTGCGCCTGCCGGGCGCGCCTCCACAGCTGAAGACCAAGCGGGCGCGGGCGAAGGGGGCCTGATCCGCTCCTCCCGGCGACGGCCGGGACCCAGATTCACTTCCAGCCACCGAGCTCGATCACCCTCGTGTGGTTCGTGGACAATCTTGATCAGCCTCGCGGCGTCGCGGTCCGACGAATTGGAGCCACGAACCACACGAACAGGGGTCCTGATCGACGCTCCAGGATGATCTGCGTCCCGGCTTCGCCGGGAGAAGAGTTGGTGAGCTGCGAGCGCTGACTACGGCGCCTTGGCCACGCCCTCGCGCCTCGGGTCGGCCGCGCCCATCAGACCCGTCGGAGTCATGACGATGGCGTGCAGGCCGGAATCCTCGCCGCCGCCGGGCTTCAGGGTGACGCCCTTGGCGGCCAGGGCCTCCACGACGCCGGCCGGGAACTTGGCCGGTTCGGCGGCATAGGCGTCGCCGCGCGCGATCAGGTTGGGCAGGGCGATGGCCTGGTCGATGGGCAGCTTCCAGTCGAGGAAGGCCACCAGGGCTTTCAGGTTATAGGCCAGGATCGCCGAGCCGCCGGGAGACCCCACGGCGGCGACGAACCGGCGGTCCTTGTCCAGGACCACGGCCGGGGCCATCGACGAGCGGGGACGCTTGCCGCCCGCCACCGCGTTGGCCGCCGGGACCCCGTTCTTGTCCTTCGGAGCGAAGGAGAAGTCGGTCAGCTGGTTGTTGAGGAAGAAGCCGTTCACCATCCGGCCGTTGCCGAAGATGCTCTCCACCGTGGTGGTCATGGAGACGGCGTTGCCCGCCGCGTCGACGATCACCAGGTGCGAGGTGCCGCCGGGCTCGACCGTGGCGTCCGGCGCGCGGACGCCGGCGCCCCTGGGCGTGCCGGGGCCGGGCGCGGGGCCCGCGATGTCCGGCGCGATCATGGCCGCGCGCGTCGCCGCATAGGCGGGGTCGAGCAGGCCCGCCGTGGGCACGTCCACGAAGTCCGGATCGCCCATATAGCGGTCGCGGTCGGCGTACATCAGCCGGCTGGCCTGGGAGAACCGGGACCCGCCCTGGGCGTCGTTGGGATGGGCGGCGATGTCGGTGTGTTCCAGGATGGCCAGGCCCTCCAGCACCGCGGGGCCGCCGGAGGGGGCCGGGGGGGTGCAGACCAGATAGACGCGGAACGGTCGGCAGGTGGCGTCGGTGAC
>NZ_JAUYAF010000046.1 GCF_030693625.1 Phenylobacterium sp. | reverse complement strand
CGCCACGCCGGCCGCCGCCACCCCGGCCGCCGCGCCCGCCGGCAGCCCGACCGGCGCCTGCTGGCGCTATGCCGGCAATGTCTGGTCCCGGCTGCCGTCGGACCTGTCGCTCAACGGCTGCGTCCAGGCCCTGTTCGCCGGCCGCTGCGAGCGTCCCGGCGGCGCCACCTATGGCCGCTGGATGACCCAGACCCTGCGTCTGGTGCCGGGCAAGGTCGAGGTTTCCGGCGACAACCGCAGCTTCCGCACCCTGGCCGACCAGGGCGGCGGCTGCGCCATTCCCAGCATCGGCTAGAGCATTTTCCGATAAGTGTGACGCGGTTATCGGATCGAAAAATGCTCTAACTTTTGAACTCGTCAGAAGGCCACTCGCGCGCCGCAATCGCCCTGTGTAGTCTGTGGTCATGGTTCGCAATCTTCTCCTGCTCGGCGCCGCCCTGATCGCCCTCGGCGCCTGCGCCAAACGCACCGTCCCGCCCGGCGACGTCGGCGTCTGCTACATGGTCGCGCCCCAGAAGGACGGGTCGCTGAAGTACAACAAGCTGCCCGCGGCCCAGGCCGACCTGGAGCATTGCGCCGCGGCCCTGGAGGCCATGCGCGTCCGCTTCCTCAGCCTCGGCGGCAGCCAGTACGAGATCACCGGCGCCTATCAGGGCAACTTCATCTTCCTCCAGAAGGAGGGGATCTTCACCGCCCCCTCCCTGGAGGCGCACCGCTACGTCGCCCTGGTCCGCACGGGCGACGGCCGGCTGGCGGTTCCGGGCGCCATGCCGCGCGAATAGGCTACGCGACTTCAGGCCGCGGCAATGGCCTGTGGACGGCGGACGTCAAACGTGAACGAACGCAGAACATTAATATTGCCCGGCTGATCCCGCTCGTCTAGCGTGCGCGCCAGGACGTGAGCGTCCGCACCTACGGAAAAGACAGGAAAAGCATCATGGCGGGCAGCGTCAACAAGGTCATTCTG
Organism: Phenylobacterium sp.; assembly: GCF_030693625.1. Taxonomy (GTDB): domain Bacteria; phylum Pseudomonadota; class Alphaproteobacteria; order Caulobacterales; family Caulobacteraceae; genus Phenylobacterium; species Phenylobacterium ferrooxidans. Next base: position 57,092 of record NZ_JAUYAF010000046.1, on the reverse strand, counting down.
GTCGGCAATCTGGGCGCCGACCCTGAAATTCGCAGTCTCGGTTCGGGCGACCGGGTCGCCAATCTGCGCATCGCCACCTCGGAAACCTGGCGCGACAAGAGCTCGGGCGAGCGCAAGGAAAAGACCGAGTGGCACCGGGTGGTGATCTTCAACGAGAACCTCGTGAAGGTGGCCGAAAACTACCTGAAGAAGGGCTCCAAGGTTTACATCGAGGGCTCGATCCAGACCCGCAAATGGGCCGACCAGTCGGGGGTGGAAAAGTTCTCAACCGAGGTCGTGCTGCAGAAGTTCCGGGGTGAACTCACCATGCTGGACGGCCGCGGCGACGCCGAGCGCGAAGAGGGCGGCGGATTTTCCAGCGGCGATCGCGGCGGCTTCTCGTCGGGGCCCCGCGCCCAGAGCTCGGCCCCGCGCGAGGACTTCTCCGCCGACCTGGACGACGAGATCCCCTTCTAGGGCCGGTAAAGTTTCGAACTATAAGAGAGCGGCCGGTTCCCCTGGGACCGGCCGTTTTTCTTTGTCGGGGACGCCCATGTCCGCCTTCCAGGCCGCTCTCGAGGCCGGCGATCTCGCCGCCATCCGGGCCACGCCCAAGGCCGACCTGCATCTTCACGCCGTCGGCAGCGGCAACCGCGACTTCCTCCGCGAGCGCACCGGACGTGACATCGCCCCCGTCGACCACGTGCTCACCTCCATGGGCGATATGCACGCCTGGACCGGCGAGCATCTGGCCGCGCTGTTCCAGGGGCAGGGCAGGGCGCTAGCCTTCGAGGCCACCTTCGTCCAGGCGGTCCGCGACGGCGTCACCCGGGTGGAGGTGGGCGCCGACGTCTGGGAGATCACCCACTACGACAACCAGGCCCAGCCGGTCTGGGAGATGCTGCAGGCCGCCCACGCCGCCGGTGGGCCGGACGTGGAGTGGATTCCGCAGATGGCCTTTTCGCGCCATTGCCCGTTTCGAGCGCTGGACTTCTGGATGACGCCGATGCTGGACCTGGGGGTCTTCCGCACCCTGGATCTTTCGGGCGACGAGTTCGCCCAGCCCATCGAGGTCTTCGCGCCCCTCTACCGCCGCGCCAAGGCCGCCGGCCTGAAGCTCAAGGCCCATGTCGGAGAGTGGGGGACCGCCGACGATGTCTGGCGCGCCGTCGAGCTGCTGGAGCTGGACGAGGTTCAGCACGGCATCGCCGCGGCGGGGTCTCCCCAGGTGATGCGTGCGCTCGCCGACGCCGGCGTGCGCCTGCACATCTGCCCCACCTCCAACCTCAAGCTCGGCCGCGTGGCGCGGATGGAGGAGCACCCGATCCGGGCGCTGGTGGACGCCGGCGTGCGGGTGACGGTGAACACCGACGACGCGCTGGTCTTTGGCTCTAGCCTGTCACAGGAGTATCTGGCCCTCCACCAGGCGGGCGTGCTCACCGCCGCCGAACTGGACGCCATCCGCCTGGAAGGCCTGAGCTAGCTTTTTCGCCTCTCCCTGTCGGATCCCCATCCGCCGTGACGTCCTTCGGGCCTGGAATGTCAGGAGGATGTGAGATGAACCAAGCTGATGAGGCCGCCGTCGCGAAGGTCCTCGACGCCGTGGCCGCCGGGCTCCACGCCCGCGACGCCGCCGCCGTCGTGGCGCAGTTTTCGCCCCGGGCCGTGACCTTCGATCTCGCCCCACCCCTGACGCACGGCGTCGACGCCGCGGGCCTCGCGGCCTGGATCGACACCTGGGAGGGGCCCATCGACCAGGCCTGGCGTGCGCGGACAATCACCCTCAGCGGCGACCTCGCGGTCTGTCACGGCCTGCAGATGATCCGCGCCACCACTCTCCAGGGCGGGGATCACGCCGAATGGTGGCAGCGTTCGACGATCTGCCTGCGCCGGCTCGATGGCGTCTGGAAGATCATCCACGAGCACAGCTCGGTGCCCTTCCACATGGACGGCAGCTTCCGCGCCGCGATCGACCTTCAGCCTTAAGAGCGGCCGGCGCCGGAATTCAAAGATGCGCCACATTGGCGCCCAGGCTACACCCAACCAAGCTTTACGGGGGGCGAGTGTGAAGGCGTTTGGTCTGGTTCTAGTTCTGTTTGCGGCGATCGCCGCGTCGGCCTGCACGGAGCGGGCCGATGCTCAGTCGGGACCGGCGCCAGCCGTCCGCGCCGAAGGCGCGCCTTACGTGCTGCAAGGGACTCAGGTCTGGACCATGCCAGATCCTGTCTCAGGCCGTGACTACGAGGTCTTTGTCAGCCTGCCCGCGAGCTACGAGACCAGTCCCCAGCGTCGCTATCCCGTCCTCTATGTCACGGACGCCGACTACGCCTTCCCGATCCTTCGCCAGATCGCCCGGCGGGTGAACCTGGAGGGCCCGGTGCTGGAGGAGTTCATCCTGGTCGGGCTCTCCTATGCCCGCGGCGACAACGGGACGGTCAGCCGCAACCGCGACTACACCCCCACGCCAAATGGGCCCCGCAACGCCTCCACCGGTCTCCATGGCCAGGGCGCGGCCTATCAAGCCTATCTGAAGGCCCAGGCCGTTCCCTTTATCGAGTCCCGATTCCGCGCCGATCCTGCCCGCCGCGTCCTGCTGGGTCATTCCTACGGCGGCCTGCTGGGCGCCCAGATCCTGTTCACCGATCCAGGGCTGTTCCACGCCTATGTTCTGGGCAGCCCGTCCTTCTGGTTCGACAAGCGCCACATCATGAGGGTGGAGGCCGACTACGCCCGCACGCACCGCGACCTGCCGGCCCACGTCTACATGTACATCGGTGCCTACGAAGTTCCCGGTTCCAGTCCGCGCAATACAAAAGATACCGACATGGTCGCCGATATGCGGGCGATGGAGCGGACCTTGAAATCCCGCGGATATCCGAGCCTCAAGGCCCAATCGACGGTGCTGGAGGACGAAGATCACCTGACAGTCGCCCCGGTCGGTTTCACCCGCGCCCTGATGGCTGTGCTGCCGGCGCGGCGCTGACCATCGAGCCTGAGCTAGAAGGCCCCGCCGGCCCGCAGGTTGATCCCGTATTCGAGGTAGGCCTTCAAGCAGGCCAGCATGTGCATCCAGCCTCCGGCGTTGTCGTGCGACGCCTTGGCGCCCTCGACCGTCTGCGGCCAGGGGCCCTCGCGGATCTGAACCATGGTGTTGTCGGCGTCCATGGCGACGAAGGTCATCTCCACGCGCGTCGTCCCGCCGGCCGCCGAGGGCCAGTCGAAGACGATCTTCTGGTCCTTCACCACCTGGCCGACGACGACGTCGAGGGCCTGGTCCGCCTCGGCGAACTTCCAGCTCACCGTCGCGCCCGCCACCAGCGGTCCGCTGGAGGTCTGCAGGAAGTAGCCGCTCAACTTGGCGGGATTCACCACCGCCTCGAACGCGTCCTTCACCGGTTTGCGAATCTTCAACTGCACCTGGAATTCCACGGCAAGGCCTCCGGTTGCGATCGCGATCAAATATGTTATGAAAATATAACATGTCAACCGACGACGCCGATGACCTGGTCTTCAAGGCCCTGGCCGACCGCCGCCGGCGGCAAATCCTCGACATTTTGAAGGCTGGGCCCCGCACGACAGGGGAGCTGTGCGCCCACTTCGCCGGCGCCCTGGACCGCTGCACGGTCATGCAGCACATCGGCGTGCTGGAGCGCGCCGAGCTGATCATCGCCCGTCGCGAAGGGCGCAGCCGCTGGAACTACCTGAACGCTGCGCCCGTGAAGGCGATCTCCGACCGCTGGATATCGCCCTACGCCGCCGAGGCGGTGGAACTGCTCGCCCGCCTCAAGCGCGATCTGGAAACCCCCTAGGTTTCCGCGGCGGTCTCGGAGGTTTCGCGATTGGCCACCCGGATCGCGGCGGCTTCGGCGTCGTAGAGGAAGGGCAGGAAGGCGTAGCGCTTGCCCTTGGTCACCGCGGTCGCCTCGTGCAGCAGGGAGCAGGAGAAGATCACCGCCCCGCCGGTGGGCGGGCGATAGGTCTTGGGACCGAACTCGGCGAAGGTCAGGTCGCCGCCTTCGAAATCCTCGGCGTTGAGATTGATCGAGCAGGCGAACCGCCGGTGGGCGGTGCCCGGCGTGGTGTCGTCGCGGTGTGGCTTGAAATAGCCGCCGTCCTGCGCGTCGTAGCAGGCCACCATGTTGCGCTCGATATGGCTGACCTTGAACTGAAAGGCCTTCCGGATCTGGGGGAACAGGCGGTTCATCAGCGCCTGGTGCGTCTCGCGGACGAGGCCCAGGTCGGTGATCATGGTGTCGCGGCGCTTCTTGTAGTTGTCCAGCACGCCCACGGTCCTGCCGTCGATCTCGCGCATCACACCCGATGGCGTGCCGCCATCGGCTTCGTAATGGGCGATCAGCCGCCGGCAGAGGTCGCGATCGAAGATGCGCGGGGCGATCAGCACCGGCGCGTGCAGCGGCACGCCCGCATGGTCCTGCGGCGCGGGGAGGGCCTGGATCAGGGCGAAGAGGTCTTCGGCCTTGTCGATGTCGGCGGTGGCCAGCACGCACTCGGCCGGATCGAGCAGCACCCAGCGGGGCCGGGCCTCCCCCTCCGGCGTCAGGGCCTCGAACAGCCGGCTCACCGCGCCGTCGCGGTCCAGGAACCAGCGCAGCCCGGTCTGGTCACGGGCCATGCCGATCGTGGTCTCGTCGCGCAGCACCCCATAGGTCGAGAGCTTCACATCGTCGAACAGCCCCCGGTGCGCGACGATCAGGCTCAGCGCCGCGCGCCGGCCCTCCGGGTCGGTGGGCAGGAAGGCCAGCAGCACATAGCGGCCACCGAAGGCCGCGGAGGTGTAGCGGGGATTTGTGGTCGTCGCGCAGACGAACCGCGGCGCCAGCGCGCCAACGACGATGGACATGCCGCAGGTTGCCGCCGGACGCCCGCCCTGGCAAGGCGCGGTGGACCGCAGGGCGAAGATCCTCCCCCAGGCGCTTCGCGCCGATGTGGGGGAGGTGGGTCGCCGCGCAGCGGCGAGCCGGAGGGGTATCAACGTCGTTGGCCCCTACCGCCCCCAAACAAGAGTCAACGTCCCCCTCAGCCGGCCCTTCGGGCCAACAGCTCCCCCAGAGGGGGAGCATCTACCGTCCAGTATCCTCGCGAGGGGCCGGCCTACCCCTTGGGAATGGCCCCACACGCCACGCGGGCGCCGGCGCCGCCGATGGGCTGGGTCGTATGGTCGTCGGCGCCTGCGTGGATCACCAGGGCCGAGCCGTCGGCGTCCATCAGGGCCGGCCTGGCGCCCTTGCCGCTGAGCGAGGTGTAGCCGGAGAACAGTTCGGCGGTCCCGGTCCCATCGGCGCCGACATAGAGGTTGGGCAGGTCGCCGGCCTCGTTGCCGTCCGGGTTCAACAGGCCGTGAACCACGGCGGCCTGGCCGTGAACATGGGCGCCGGCCGACGTGAATCCGGCCGCCGAGCAGTCGCCCTTCTCGTGGAAGTGCAGCCCGTGCCAGCCGGGCGTCAGGCCCTTGGCCTCAACCTTCAGCATCACCCCGTTGGGGGCCTCGGTCAGGGTCAGGGTCCCGGCGGAGCCGCCGGTGGAATTCTTGAGATCGATCCGAAGGTTGGCGGGCGCGGCTGCCGCGATGGCGGCCGTCGCGGCCAGGCTGATGATCAGGCCGGGGAGGGCGAATTTCATACTGTCTCCATAGGCGTTTCCCAGGCTCACGAAGGTTGGCCTCGGGGGTCCTGGGATGTTAACAACTGAACTCTGATTTCCAGTCCGATTCCAACGGCGAAAAATTCCCCTTGAGCGACGACAGCACTATCCCTCCGGACGACGGCCGGCGCGGGGGCATCGCCCCTATCGCCATCGAGGACGAACTCAAGAAGTCCTACCTCGACTACGCCATGAGCGTCATCGTCAGCCGCGCGCTGCCCGACGTGCGCGACGGCCTGAAACCGGTGCACCGTCGCATCCTGTTCTCCATGAGCGAGCAGGGACATACGCCTGACCGCTCCTATGTGAAATCGGCCCGGGTCGTCGGCGACGTGATGGGTAAGTACCACCCGCACGGCGACCTCGCGATCTATGACACCCTGGTCCGCCTGGCCCAGCCGTTCTCCATGAGCCAGCTGCTGATCGACGGTCAGGGCAATTTCGGCTCGGTTGACAACGATCCCCCGGCGGCCATGCGCTACACCGAGTGCCGCCTGACCAAGGCGGCGATGGCCATCCTCGCCGACCTGGACAAGGACACCGTCGACTTCAAGGACAACTATGACGGCTCGGAGCACGAGCCCACCGTCCTGCCGTCGCGGATTCCCAACCTGCTGGTCAACGGCGGCGGCGGCATCGCCGTCGGCATGGCCACCAACATCCCGCCCCACAACCTGGGTGAGATCGTCGACGCCTGCCTGGCCTATGTGGACAATCCCGAGATCGGGCTGGACGAGCTGCTGGACATCGTTCCGGGCCCTGACTTCCCCACCGGCGGCGAGATCATCGGCCGAACCGGCGCCCGCAACGCCCTGATGACCGGCCGCGGCTCGGTGATCATGCGTGGCAAGGCGGCCATCGAAGAGGTCCGCAAGGACCGCGAAGCCATCATCATCACCGCCATCCCCTATCAGGTGAACAAGGCCGGTCTGGTGGAGCGGATCGCCGAGCTGGTGCGCGAGAAGCGCGTCGAGGGCATCGCCGACCTGCGCGACGAAAGCGACCGCCAGGGCATGCGCGTCGTCGTCGAGCTGAAGCGCGACGCCTCGGCCGACGTGGTGCTGAACCAGCTCTACCGCTTCACCCCGCTGCAGAGCTCCTTCGGCGTCAACATGCTGGCCCTGAACCGCGGCCGTCCGCAGCAGATGGGTCTGCGCGAGATGATCACGGCCTTCATCGACTTCCGCGAGGAGGTCGTGGTCCGCCGCGAGAAGTTCGAACTCTCCAAGGCCCGCGACCGCGGCCACGTCTTGGTTGGCCTGGCCATCGCCGTGGCCAATATCGACGAGTTCATCCACATCATCCGCTCGTCCAAGGACCCGGCCGAGGCCCGCGAGCGCATCGTGGCCAAGGGCTGGCCGGCGGGCGACATGATGCCCCTGGTGGACCTGATCGCCGACCCGCGCACCGTGCTGGAAGAGGGCGGCCTGATCCGCCTGACCGAGGAACAGGCCCGCGCCATCCTGGCCCTGACCCTGTCGCGCCTCACCGGCCTTGGCCGTGACGAGATCTTCGGCGAGGCCGAGAGCCTGGCCGGCGCCATCCAGGGCCACCTGTCCCTGCTGTCGTCGCGCGACAACATCATGGCCGTGGTGCGCCAGGAGCTGGTGGAGGTGCGCGCCGCCTTCGCCGTGCCGCGCCGCACCGAGATCGTCGACGGCGACGCCGACGTCGAGGACGAGGACCTGATCGCCCGCGAGGACATGGTCATCACCGTGACCCACGGCGGCTATGTGAAGCGCACCCCGCTGGTGACCTACCGGACCCAGCATCGCGGCGGCAAGGGCCGCTCGGGCATGTCCACCAAGGACGAGGATGCGGTCACCCGCGTCTTCTCGGCCAACACCCACACCCCGATGCTGTTCTTCTCCTCGGGCGGCAAGGTCTATCAGCTCAAGGTCTGGCGCCTGCCGGTTGGCACGCCCACCTCGCGCGGCAAGGCCTTCGTGAACCTGCTGCCCATCGAGCCGGGCGAGAGCATCACCTCGATCCTGCCCCTGCCCGAGGACGTGGCCACCTGGGATCAGTACGACGTCATGTTCTCCACCCGCTCCGGCGGCGTGCGGCGCAACAAGCTGTCGGACTTCATCGGCATCAAGCGCAATGGCAAGATCGCCATGAAGCTGGACGAGGGCGACCAGATCATCGGCGTCGGCGTCTGCAACGCCCAGGCCAACGACATCCTGCTCACCACCGCGCTGGGCCGCTGCATCCGCTTCGCCACCGAGGAGGTCCGGGTCTTCGCCGGCCGTGAATCCACCGGCGTGCGCGGCATCCGCCTGGCCGAGGGCGACAGTGTCATCTCCATGGCCGTGCTGCGCTCGGTCACCGCCACGCCGGCGGAACGCGCCGCCTATGTGAAGCACGCCAACGCCATGCGTCGCGCCATCAGCGGCGAGGGTGAGGACATCGAGGACGCCGCGGCGCCCGACGACGAGGACGAGGCCGGCGACGAGGCCCTGTCTCCGGACCGCATCGCGGCCCTGGGCGCGGCCGAGGAGTTCATCCTCACCGTCTCCACCGAGGGCTACGGCAAGCGGACCTCGGCCTACGAGTTCCGCCGCACCGGCCGGGGCGGCCAGGGCCTGCTGGCCCAGGACCTCACCAAGAAGGGCAAGGGCGGACGTCTGGCCGCCTCCTTCCCGGTGGAGGAGTTCGACGAGATCCTGCTGGTCACCGATCAGGGCCAGCTGATCCGCACGCCCGTCGGTCAGGTCCGCGTCATCAGCCGCAACACCTCGGGCGTCACCATCTTCCGCACCGCCCAGGACGAGCACGTCGTCTCGGTCGAACGCCTGGCTGATCAGGGCGGCGGGGAGGGCGACGAGCTGGAAGTCGAGGCGCAAGCGGGGCCGGACGAAACTTAGGGCTTGCCTTCAAACGCTTGCCCGGCCAAAGCCGAAGCCAAGAACAGTTGGGGGATACAGGCGAATGGCCACCCGCGTCGGGATCTATCCGGGGACGTTCGACCCGATTCACAACGGCCATACCGACATCATCGGCCGCGCCGTGAAGTTGGTGGACAAGCTGGTGATCGGAGTGGCGATCAACGCCGGCAAGGGGCCGCTGTTCACCCTCGACGAGCGGGTCGCCATCCTGCGCGACCTGGCCTCGGGCCTGCCCAAGGACATCGAGATCGTGGTCCAGCCCTATGAGGGCCTGCTGATCCACTTCGCCCGCGAGGTCGGGGCCAGCGTCATCATCCGCGGCCTGCGCGCCGTGGCCGACTTCGAATACGAATTCCAGATGACCGCCATGAACCAGCAGCTCGACCGCGACATCGAGACCGTGTTCCTGATGGCCGACCCCCGTCACCAGGCGGTGTCCTCCAAGCTGGTCAAGGAAATCGCCATCCTCGGCGGCGAGGTGAGCAAGTTCGTCAGCCCTGGCGTCCGCGAAGCCCTGCTGGCCAAGGTGGCCGCCGGCGCGAACTAGTTCGGATCCCGAACTATCTTCCAGCCTCTGGGGTACGACTTCATGCGGCGCCTGAACCTGCCCGCGCGGGGTGGCGATCTCGCCCGCGCCCCGCTAGGAGTGGGACCATGATCCGCTCCCTCCTGATCTCCTCCGCCGTTCTGGCGCTCGCCGGCTCCGCCTTCGCCGCGCCCAAGGCCAAGACCCCGGCCGCCCCCGCCGTGCCCAGCGCGCCCGGCGCGCCGACCGCCGCCGACTGGCGCACGCCTGATCCCGAGAACGTCCTGGTGATCGACACCAGCAAGGGCCGCATTCTGCTGGAGCTGTCCCCCCAGCTCGCGCCGGCCCACGTGGTCCGGGTCAAGGAGCTGACCCGCACGGGCCTCTATGACGGCCGCCTGTTCTTCCGGGTCATCGACGCCTTCATGGCCCAGACTGGTGACCCCCAGGACACCGGCCAGGGCGGTTCGGACAAGCCCGACCTGGAGGCCGAGTTCACCTTCCGCCGCGGTCCCGAGACCCCCTTCGTCCAGGTCGCCGACCAGACCGTGGCCGAGATCGGCTTCGTGGGCGCCCTGCCGGTCATGACCCAGAGCTCGATGCTCATGCCCATGACCAAGGACGGCAAGATCTCCGGCTGGGGTCTCTATTGCCCGGGCGTCGCCGGCATGGCGCGCGGCGAGGCCGAGGCCAGCGCCAACAGCCAGTTCTTCCTGATGCGCCAGGCCTATCCGTCCCTGGAAAAGCGCTACACCGCCTTCGGCCGGGTGATCTCGGGCCTCGAGGCGGTGCGGGCCATCAAGGTCGGCGAACCGGTGGTCGATCCCGATAAGATGTTGAAGGTCCGCGTGATGGCGGATATCCCGGCCGCCGAACGCCCGAAGGTTCGGGTGATCGATCCCGCCGGTCCCTGGTTCAAGGCCGAGATCGCCAATGTGCGCGGCGCGATGGGCGCCGATTTCACGGCCTGCGCAATTCGAATTCCCTCAGAGGTGAAGTAATGGACGCCGAAAATACCCTGATCATGACGCTGGAAAGCGGCCCGGTGACGATCAAGCTTCGCCCGGACCTCGCGCCCGGCCACGTCGAGCGGATCAAGGAACTGGCCCGCGAGGGCTTCTATGACGGCGTGGTCTTCCACCGCGTGATCCCGGGCTTCATGGCCCAGGGCGGCGACCCCACCGGCACCGGCTCGGGCGGTTCCAAGAAGCCGAACCTGACCGCCGAGTTCTCCAAGGAGCCCCACGTCCGCGGCGTCTGCTCCATGGCGCGCACGAACCAGCCGAACACCGCCAACAGCCAGTTCTTCATCTGCTTCGACGACGCCAAGTTCCTGGACGGCCAGTACACTGTCTGGGGCGAAGTGACCGAGGGCATGGACCTGGTGGACGGCCTGCCCAAGGGCGAGCCGCCGCGCGCGCCCGGCAAGATCGTCTCCATGAAGGTCGCGGCCGACGCGTGACCCCCGAGCTCGAGGCGGCCTACGCCGAACCGCATAGGCGCTATCATACCAGGACCCATATCGAGCAGTGCCTGGCGCTGCTCGATCAGGTTCCCGAGTTGATGGACTCTGAGCGCGACGTGCTGACCTACGCCATCTGGTGGCACGACGCGGTCTATGACCCGACCGCTCCGGACAACGAGGCCAAGAGCGCGGAGATGGCCAAGCGCGATCTCCGCGACCTCGACGTCTCCCTGCACGCCCGCGAGGAGGTGGCTCGGCTGATCCGCCTGACCGCCGGCCACCTTGTCGAGGAAGAGGATCGACTGGGCGAGATCCTGGTCTCCATCGACCTTGCCATCCTGGCGGCCGCGCCCCTCGACTACGACGCCTATTCTCGCCAGATCCGCGAGGAATATGCCCATGTTCCGGAGGACGCCTGGCGCGTCGGCCGGGCCAAGGTGATGCAACACTTCCTGGACGCGCCGGTTATCTACCCCGACCCGGCGTTCCGCGCCCTCTTCGAGGACGTGGCGCGGGCCAATATCGCCCGGGAGATCGCCTCCCTGGCCTGAGGGATTGGGAATGGCCGCCAAGCTGAAGGTCTTCGTCACCTCGGACGGCCTGGCCGACTATGTGGTGGCGGCCTCGTCACGACCCAAGGCGCTGGCCGCATGGGAAGCCCGCCAGGACCTGTTCGCCAGCGGCGCGGCCCACGAGACCGACGATCCCGAACTGATGAAGGCCGCGCTCGCCCAGCCCGGCGAAGTCCTGCGCCGTCCCGCCAAGAGCCACGTCCTGCCGGCCGCCTTGCCCAAGGTGGTCAAGCCCAAGGGGCCCTCCAAGGCGGCGCTGCGCAAGGTGGAGGCGGCCGAGCACCACTTGGCTGAGGTCGAGGTGGCACATGAGGCCGCCGCCGCCGCCATCGCGGCCGAGCGCGCCGCCCTGGACGCCCGCGAATCTGAGGCGCTGGAGGCCTACCAAGCCGACAGTCGCGAGGCCGAGCGCGCCCTGGCCAAGGCCCGCGCGAGCCTCTAGGGCGTCCGCGCCAGGGTGACGATCACCGGAAAATGGTCCGACCCCAGCGCCGGCCCGCGCTTGACGCTGACCGTCCGCCACTGCTTGCCCGCATAGACATGGTCGATGGGCAGGAACGGGAAGGGGACCTTGATCCGCCGATCTGAAACCTCGCCTGCCGGCCAGGAGAACAGCGCCTTGGTCCGGCGCTCCAAGCCAAACAGCTGGTCTTCCCGCCGCCGCGAGAAGGACCACGGCGTGGAGTTGAAGTCGCCGGCCAGGATCATCGCGTCCTTCGAATAATGGTCCAGCACCCAGGCCAGGCGCCGCCCCTGCTGCTGTTGCAGCGAGCCCTGGGTCGGCCAGGTGTAGTGGGCGCCCAGGACGGTGAACTGGCCCCCGGCGTTGCGATAGGTCCCTTGCGCTATGGGCGGTCGCGGCAGGCCCGCCGGAGAGGCTGGGGCTCCGCTGTCGAGCGGCTTGAGCTTGCTGAAGATCATCACCTGGCAGTCGCCGCACACCACGTGATAGGCGCGCCGAAGCAGGATGGCGTCGCGCACGGCCGGCGAGGCCTCCTCGATCACCACGATGTCGGCGTCCTGGTCCACGATCCACTGGGCGGTTTGCGCCAGGTCGGCGTTGCGACCCCAGACGTTGAACTGGACCAGCTTGAGCTGGTTGGGCGCGCTGGCCGGGGCGCGCGGGGTCATCGGCCGGATCAGTTCGGGCAGGACCAGGGCGCCCGCCGCCACCACGCCCACGCCGCCCACCGTCAGAAACACCGTCCGCAGGGTCTTGGGCGCCAGCAGCAGGGCGTAGCCCACCACCACCAGGGCGCCCGCCAGCCAGAAGGGCGCGAAATGGGTCAGGATGTCGGCCCGCGCCGAGACGCGCCCCCCGTGCGCCACCAGGGCGGCGACGGCGCAGACGAGGCCCTCGCCGAACATCAGGATGGCCAGCAGTCGGGAAATGACGATTCGGAGCAGACCCATGCCGGCCTCTAGCATGGTCTGGCGCTTGACGCGTGACGGCGCGCGTGGCCTTCACGCCTCGCCATGCAACTTGCCGACTTCGACTTCGACCTGCCCGAGGCCAACATCGCCCTGCGGCCGGTCAGCCCCCGGGATTCCGCCCGCCTGCTGCTGGTCGCGCCCCTGGCGGACCTTACGGTCTCGGACCTCCCCGACCAGCTCCGGCCCGGCGACGTCCTGGTGCTCAACGACACCCGGGTGATCAACGCCCGCCTGAAGGGAACCCGCCACCGGGGCGAGAACCAGCAGGCCTGCGAGGCGACCCTGCACCGCCGCCTGTCCCCCAGCCGTTGGACCGCCTTCATGAAGCCCGGCAAGCGCCTGGCCGTGGGCGACCGCGTGGCCTTCGGCGAGACCCAGGATCGCGCCTGCCTGCTGGGCCAGCTCGACGCCACCATCACGGAGAAGGGGGAGGGCGGTGAACTGACCCTGTCCTTCGACCTCATGGGCCCGGGCCTCGACGCCGCCATCGCCGAGCGCGGCGCCATGCCCCTGCCGCCCTACATCGCCGCCAAGCGGGAGCAGGACGCCCAGGACCGCGCCGACTACCAGACCGTCTACGCCCGGGACGACGGCTCGGTGGCCGCGCCGACGGCCGGTCTGCACTTCACCCCCGATTTGATGGCGCGTCTGCGGGACAATGGGATCAGCATCGAATTCGTCACCCTGCACGTTGGGGCGGGCACCTTCCTGCCGGTGAAGACCGACGACCTCGCCGAGCACAGGATGCATGCCGAGTACGGCGAGGTGACCGCCGAAACCGCGGCGCGCCTCAACGCGGCGCGCGCCGCCGGCGGCCGCATCGTCTGCGTGGGGACCACCTCCCTGCGCCTGCTGGAAAGCGCCACTGGCGAGGACGGCGTGGTGCGCCCCTTCGCCGCCGAGACCGCCATCTTCATCACCCCGGGCTACCGCTTCCGCGCCGTGGACGGCCTGATGACCAATTTCCACCTGCCCAAGTCGACCCTGTTCATGCTGGTCTGCGCCTTCGCCGGCTACGACACCATGCATGCCGCCTACGCCCACGCCATCGCCACGGGCTACCGGTTCTATTCCTACGGCGATGCGAGCCTGCTCTGGAGGGCGAACCCTTGAGCGCCTTCCCCTTCGAGATCACCGCCACCGAGGGCAAGGCCCGGACCGGAGTGTTGAAGACCGCCCGCGGCGACATCCGCACCCCGGCCTTCATGCCGGTCGGGACGGCGGCCACCGTCAAGGCCCTGACCGTCGACCAGGTGGCGTCGACCGGCGCCGACATCATCCTGGGCAACACCTACCACCTGATGCTGCGTCCGGGCGCCGAGCGGGTGGCCCGCCTTGGCGGCCTGCACAACTTCATGCGCTGGGACAAACCGATCCTCACCGACTCGGGCGGCTTCCAGGTCATGAGCCTGTCGAAGATCGCCAAGGTCACCGAACAGTCTGTGGCCTTCCAGAGCCACATCGACGGCTCAAAGCACATCCTCACGCCGGAACGCTCCATCGAGATCCAGGCCGATCTGCTGGGCTCCGACATCGTCATGCAGCTGGACGAGTGCGTCGCCTGGCCGGCCGAGGAGAACCGGGCGCGGGACGCCATGCTGCTGTCGGCCCGTTGGGGCCAGCGCTCCAAGGCCGCCTTCGGCGAGCGCGACCGCCAGGCCCTGTTCGGCATCCAGCAGGGCTCCACCTTCGAGCACCTGCGCAAGGAGTCCGCGGAGCGTCTCATCGAGACCTGCTTCGACGGCTACGCCCTGGGCGGCCTGGCGGTGGGCGAAGGGCACGAGGCCATGTGCGAGGTTCTGGACTACGCGCCGTCCATGCTGCCCGCCGACCGGCCTCGCTATCTGATGGGGGTCGGCAAGCCCATCGACCTGGTGGAGGCCGTCGCCCGCGGGGTCGACATGTTCGACTGCGTCCTGCCCACCCGCTCGGGCCGCCACGGCCAGGCCTGGACCTGGGAGGGGGCTCTGAACCTCAAGAACGCCCGCTTCGCTGAGGACGACACGCCGCTGGACGAGACCATCGCCTGTCCGGCCTCCAGCCACTATTCCAAGGCCTATCTGCACCACCTGGTGAAGTCCGAGGAGATCCTCGGACAGGTCCTCCTCTCCTGGCACAACATCGCCTTCTTCCAGGCCTTGACCCAGGCGATGCGCGACGCGATTTCGCAGGGCCGGTTCGAGCAGTTCCGGAAGGACTTCAAGAGCCGGCAGCACGCGTAAGCTTTCAGGCGAAGTGGGAACCGGTTCGCCGTCCGAAAGCACGCAAGCAAGGACTCTAGCGGATCGGGTAGCGCGGCTTCAGGGTTTCGGCCATCGGCTCCTCGCGATCCACCAGGTCGTGCGACGGCCGGGCGGGCAGGGGGCAGCCACGGAATTCTCCCAGCCCCTTCAGATAGGCCCGGCGCACCGCGCCCGCGCCGATCGCCGCCGACACCAGTCCGTCGTGACGCTCGGCCCCCGACAGCTTGCGCACCCAGCCCCGGAACGGGATCAGGCCCGAGGCCGCGCCGGCCACGGCGCCCAGCGCCGCCCCGCGCCCGCGCACCATCAGGTCGTCCTCATCCTGCACCGGCTCGTCCAGGTCCGCGCCCAGGGCCCCGTTCAGGGGCAGGATCAGGCTGGTGATCCGCGCGCAGGTGGCCGGGACGGGCAGGGCATAGGGATCGGCCATGGCGTCCAACAGCACCTGGGGGATCTTGGTGCGCAACACATTGACGTCCCGCAGTGGCGCGGCGACCGCGCTCTGCACGTTCTCGCGGTTGGCCGCCGAGCTGGTCTGGATCTGCGGCGAGCCGTCGGCTGGCGCCGTCGTGCAGGCCGCCAGCAGGGCCAGGATCGGGAGGGGAAACAGGGCCGCGCGCATGCCGGGATGCTACAGCTTGGCCCCAGGCCTTGGAAAGCCCGCGCACGGCCTTGCTCAGGCAGGGGACGCGCCCTATGGTCCGCGCCGCTTCGCCCGGCGCGCTTCTGCTCGCCGCGCTTAGGGCCGGTAGCTCAGTGGTAGAGCATTCGACTTTTAATCGAATGGTCGTGGGTTCGACCCCCACCCGGCCTACCAAGCAGTCGTACGTGGTCGCGAGGCGGGAAGATGTCCTTGCACGACCGGCGTCACGACGGACTATTCTCGGGCAGAGCCTGACCGCCGCTGTCTTCCGCCAAGGGATGAACCATGGATCTCGCCGCCCTTGTCCGCGCCGGTCGCCAAGCTGAGCTTTTCGCGGATCTAGAACCAAAGTCGCTGGCCGGCGATCACGCCGCGTCCAACAACCTGGCCCTGGTGCATCGCTGGCTTGGAAACCAGATGCTGGAAGTGGCCTATGCGCTGCGGGCCTTCCAGCAGGACCCTTCGTCCCTGGGAGGGATCAACACCCTGTTCCGCGCCCTCGGGGCCGCCGCCCAGTTCCGGGTCTTGACGGACATCTATGCCGGCCTGCCGAACAAGCGGCTGCTCAATCGCCACCAGAAGCTTCTCGTGGCGATCGCCTATCGTGAAAGCAACCGCCTCGCCCAATCCCAGGAGGTTCTGGAGGCGATCCCTGACTTCCCACAGGAGGACGCGGTGGAGCTGGACGTGGCGATGCGGTTCGCCCAGGCCGCCTCCGACCACGCCGCGGCGCTTGCCCTGATCGACCGCGTCGAGGCCGTGGGGGGGCACGCGAGCCGGCAGCGTCTGTCCGAACGGTTCACCTCCGGCGACATGGCCGGCGCCCTGCAGGTCTATGAGGACGGCTGGCGCAGCGATCCCGCCTTGGCCGAAGACGCCAAGACCGCCTTGTTCTGCGCCGTCGCTCTGGACCGCCGCGACATTGTCGAGCGGTTGGCCCCCAGCATGGTCGGCGGGGCGCGCGAGGTGGCGAGACTCTATCTTGAGGGGGCGCGCGAGGTTGCTGTCCAGGGCGCCGCCCGCTCCTACCGCTTTCCCTTCGAGCCGACGAACCTGTCGATCGCCCTGCGTCACGTCGTGGGCCAGTTCTACGAGATCCAGACCCTGCAACGCCTGGCGCACCTGCTCTCGCCGGGGGACGAGGTGGTCGACGTCGGGGCCAACATCGGCAACCACACGATCTACTTCGCCGGCGAGCTCGGGTGCCGGGTGACGCCCTTTGAGTGCAATCCAAGGCTCGCGCCGCTGCTGCGCAAGGTCGTGGAGGATTCGGCTCTCACGGGCCAGGTGGACCTTCGCCATGTGGGGAAGGCGGTCTCCGACGGGCCAGGCGAGGTGTTCTTCAACCATATCCGCAACGACTACTCCAACGTCTCCAAGCAGGCCGACGGCGCCATGGTTGGCGTGCCAGCCATGGCGCTGGACAGTCTCGACCTGCCGTCCTGCCGCCTGCTCAAGGTCGATGTCGATGGGGGGGAGATCGGGGTTCTGCGCGGCGCTGAGGCGTTTCTCGCCCGGCATCGGCCCCTGCTGGTCATCGAGGTGATGAATTTCAATATCGCCGAGGCCCTGAGCCTTATCGACAAGGCGGGCTACGCCATGATCCGGGAAAACGCCCAGGCCAAGACCCATAGTGACTTCGTGTTCTCCCCTGTCGAACAGGAGCCGCCTGCCCTGTGAGGGGGTCGCCAACATGATGAACAGGAGATGACCAGCGCTGTTCAAAACAGGTTCAGAGGGCCGGTCGCATATTGGCGACAACGCAGAGAGCCAACTGGCTCGAAGCTCCCTCAAAGGATGCCCCGATGAAACGCGCAATCGCCGCCGCCCTCGCTCTTTCCCTGCTGGGCGGTACGGCCGCCATGGCTCAGCCGGCGCAGTATCAGCGCGACTACCAGGGCCAGTATCAGCAAGGCTACAACGGTGGCCGCTACGACGACCGCCGTGACTACCGCTACGATGACCGTCGCGACGACCGTCGTGGCTACGGCCAGCAGCAGCGCCACTACAGCGGCCAAGCCTGGCGCCGCGGCCAGCGTCTGCCGAGCCAGTATCGCAGCTCGGCCTACTACGTGAACGACTACGGCCGCTACGGCCTGCGCGCGCCGCCCCGCGGTCATCGCTGGGTCCGGGCCAACAATGACTACGTGCTGGCGGCCATCGCCACGGGCCTGATCGTTCAGGTCCTCGCCAACAGCAACAGCGGCCATAACGGCTATAACGGCCATAACGGCTATAACGGTTATCACCGCTAAGACAGAGTCTACCCAGTGGCGTAAGGAGCCCCGTCCTCTTCAGTGAGGGCGGGGCTTTCTTGTGGGCGATGGCCAGGCTTTCACGCGGCCGCCTCGAAAATGGATATTGGCCGTGGATTCCGAGGGTCTCGGTGGTCTCGGGCCATATCCGCAGCGTGACCAACACCATGCCGTTGCATGTGGATATCATCTACAAAGAGTATGACGTCGTCGGCGCCTTCGCCGTCGCCGCCCTTCTGTGTTTCCTGGCTATCGTCACCCTTGCCTTGAAGACCCTGCTCGAGATGGTTCAGTCGCACTCGCGGCCGGCCCGTCACTGACCAAGAGACCCCATGACCATTTCCATCCGCTCGGTGGAGAAGACCTTCGGCCGCTACCCGGCCCTGAACGGGGTGAGCCTGGAGATCGCCGATGGCGAACTGCTGGCTCTGCTGGGTCCCTCCGGCTCAGGCAAGACCACCCTGCTGCGCGCCATCGCGGGGCTGGAGTTTCCCGAGAAGGGTCAGATCCTGTTCGACGACCGGGACATGACCTATGCCAGCGCGGCCGCGCGCCAGGTGGGGTTCGTCTTCCAGCAGTACGCCCTGTTCCGCCATATGACGCTGGCCAAGAACATCGCCTTCGGCCTGGACGTCCGAAGGGGCGCGGCCAAGCCTCCGAAGGTCGAGATCGACAAGCGGGTCGAGGAGCTCCTGGGCCTGGTGGAGCTGCCGGGCCTGGGCAAGCGCTATCCGGCCCAGCTGTCCGGCGGCCAGCGCCAGCGTGTGGCGCTGGCCCGGGCGCTCGCGGTCAGCCCCAGCGTCCTGCTGCTGGACGAGCCCTTCGGCGCCTTGGACGCCACGGTGCGCAAGTCCCTGCGCCGGGAACTGCGGCGCATCCACGACGCCACCGGCGTCACCACCATTTTCGTCACCCACGACCAGGAAGAGGCTCTGGAACTGGCCGACCGCGTGGCGATCCTCAACCACGGCGTCATCGAGCAGGTGGGCACGCCGCAGCAGGTCCATGACCATCCGGCCGGCGCCTTCGTGGCGGGCTTCGTCGGCGAGGCCAATCGCCTGGAGGGTTTGGTCAAGGGCGGGCGCTTCATCGGGGCGGAGATCGCCCTCCCGGGCCGGGGCGCCGCCGACGGCGCCGCCGTGGCCTTCGTTCGTCCCCACGACCTTATCCGCGCTCCGGCCGGCGAGGAGGCTTTCTTCATCACCACCGATCGCATAAACGTGCAGGGACCGGTGGCCAGGATCGAGGGCAGGACGCCTGGCGGTCAACGCATCGAGGCTGCGTTCGAACGCAACTCCGCCGAGGGTCTGAGGCACGGCGACAAGCTCGGCCTGACCGCCCAGAAGGCGTACATCTTCAGCGCGTAACGGATCTGCTTCAACTTTAACGAGAGATTCATGAATTGGCGGCGTTATGCCGCGCATGGATGATCTTCTCCACTTCCTGATGACCCTGCGGACCTCGCCCCAGCGGGCGGTGCTGGTGGAGGTCGGCTTCGTGGCGGTGGGCGCCTTCCTGCTCGGATTGACCCTGTTCCGCCTGATCTAGCGCTACTGCTGCTGCTGTTGCTGCTGGTCGTACTTCAGGGAGCCGGGCGGCCCCCGCCGGCGTCCGCCGCGGTTGAAGGACGGCTGGGCCACCCGGATGAACTCGGGTTCGGTCAGGGCCGCCTTGGCGCGGCGCACCGACACGCCCACCGCCAGCTGGCTCTCCGCCTCGCCCTTGTAGACGCCTCGCGACGGTGGGACGTCGTTGTAGTCGCGGCCCACGGCGGCGGCGATGTGGCGCTCGCCGGCCTCCACATTGTTGGTGGGGTCCAGGCCCACCCAGCGCAGGCTGGGCAGGAAGACCTCCACCCAGGCGTGGGTGGCGTCGGGGTCAGAGCGGTCGCCCCCCTTGCGGTCGGTGAACAGGTAGCCGGAAACGTAGCGGGCGGGGATGCCCCAGGACCGGCAGATGGCGATCATGATGTGGGCGAAGTCCTGGCACACCCCGCGCTTGGCGTTCAGGGCCAGGTCGATGGGACTCTCGGCGTCGGTGACGCCGGGCTCATAGGCGAAGGACCGGTAGATGATGGCCGACAGCTCGCGCAGGGCGCTGAGCGGATCGCGCACCCTGAGCTGGTCGATGCCGGAGTCCCTCACGAAGGCGCTGAGCGCCTGGGATTCCACCGCAAAGCCGTGATGGTGCAGGAAGTCGAAGTTCTCTCCACGGACGAAGTCGCTCTTCAGCCGGTCCCATTCTCCCAGGTCCAGGGCGTCGGGCAGCGCCGCGGTTGGTTGGGTCTCCACGGCACAGCGCGCCAGGATGTTCAGCCGATCGTGCGGCTGCGGCACGTCGAAATGATAGACCGCGTTGCCGAAGGCGTCGGCGTAGGAGAACAGCTGGGCCGGCGGATCCAGCTCCAGCTCAAAGCTGACCAGCCGCTGGCGCGCGCCCTTCTGGGGCTGCATCCACAGCTCCATGACGCTTTCGCGCACATTGGCGGCGTAGTGGTACTGGGTGACGTGGCGGACTTCCAAAAGCATCAGGCCGGCAACCGCATCTCGAGGGAATAGGCGACGAAGGTGTCGTAGATCGCCGTGTGGATCGCTTCGCATTCGTCCAGCACGGTGGTGAGCAGGGCGCCCGCGCCGCCGAGTTCGATGTTCTCGACATCGGCGTACTGCAGGCGCGCCTTCAGGCGGCCGGCGAGGCGCTCAGGCCCGGCGTGGCCGGCGTCCACATAGCGGCTTGCGGCCGAGAGGTGCTCTTCGATCCGGGCCGTGGAGAACCGGATAGACCTCGGGAAGTCCTCGTCGAACATCAGGAATTCCAGGATCAGCTCGGGCCGGACGTCGGCGGTGTAGCGGCGCAGATAGGGCTCCAGCGCGCAACTCATCCGCAGCAGGCTGGTGAGCGCGAAGTGGTCGGTGATCGGGCGCTTGCGGGCGTCGCCGAAGAACACCTCCAGCAGTCGGCCGATCAGCTGCGCACGTTCGAGATGGACCCCCAGCAACAGGAATCGCCAGCCCTCGCCGTGGCTCATGGTGGCGTCCGCCGCACCCTTGAACAGGTGCAGGTCGGCGATGATGTCGTGCAGGAAGGCCGAGGAGCCGTCGTTGAAGGCCTTGGCCGCCCCCGGCCCGGTGACCCGCAGATAGATCAGGTTCAGCCGCTCCCAGGTCTCGCTGGTGATCTGGTCGCGCACCTGGCGGGCGTTCTCGCGGGCGCGGGACAGGGAGGTGGTGATCGACCCGCCATCCTCGCGATCCAGCGCCAGGGCGCGGGCCGCGTCATAGGGCGAATTGGCCTTCTCCGGATCGTTGTCGCCCACGGCGGCGAGCACGATGCGCGCGACCTGGGTCGCGGCGTCGCTGCGGTCGAGGGTGGCGTTGAGCATCACGTCCGACAGCCGGCACATGTGCTCGGCGCGTTCCACGTAGCGGCCCATCCAGTAGAGGCTGTCGGCGACCCGGGCGAGCATCATGACTGGGCTTCCTCGGCGTCGGCGGCCAGGATCCAGGTGTCCTTGGAACCGCCGCCCTGGCTGGAGTTCACCACCAGCGAGCCCTTCTTCAGGGCCACGCGGGTCAGGGCTCCGGGGGTCACGGTGATCTTCTCGCCCGACAGGATGAAGGGACGCAGGTCGACGTGGCGCGGGTCGATCTCGCCGTTGATCAGGCAGGGCGCTGTCGACAGCTGGATAGTGGGCTGGGCGATGTAGTTGCACGGGTCAGCGCGCAGAGCGTCGGCGAACTCGCTGCGCTCCTTGGCGCTGGCGTGCGGTCCGATCAGCATCCCGTAGCCGCCCGACGCGCCCACCGCCTTGACCACCAGCTTGTCGAGGTTGGCCAGCACGTGGCTGAGCTGGGCCGGTTCGCGGCAGAGGAAGGTCTCGATATTGGGCAGGATGGCGTCCTCGCCGAGGTAGTATTTGATGATCTCCGGCACATAGGCATAGACCGCCTTGTCGTCGGCGACCCCGGTGCCGGGCGCATTGCAGATCACCACGTTGCCCGCCCGATAGGCGTTGAACAGGCCCGCCACCCCGAGGCCTGAGTCCCGGCGGAAGGTCAGCGGGTCGATGAAGTCGTCGTCCACCCGGCGATAGATCACGTCGATGCGCCGCAGGCCGGTGGTGGTCCGCATGTAGACCATGTTGTCGTGGACCACGAGGTCGCGGCCCTCCACCAGGGGCGCCCCCATCAGCCGCGCCAGATAGGCATGCTCGTAATAGGCCGAGTTGTAGACGCCAGGCGTCAGCACCACGACCTGGGGATTGGGCCTCCAGTCGGCCGCCATGCCCTTGAGGGTCGAGAGCAGCAGGTCGGGATAGCGGTCGACGGCGCGCACGTTCGAGGCGCGGAAGGTGCCGGGGAAGGTCCGCTTCGACGCCTCGCGGTTGGCCAGCATGTAGGAGACGCCGGAGGGGACCCGCAGATTGTCCTCCAGCACCGCGAAGGCGCCGTCCGGCTGGCGGATCAGGTCCGAGCCGCAGACATTGGCGTAGGCCTGGTGCGGCACATAGAGGTTCTGCATCTCGCGGCGGTAGGACGGCGCCATCAGCACCAGCTCGCGCGGCACCACCCCATCCATCAGGATCTGCTGCTCGCCGTAGATGTCGGCCAGGAACATGTTCAGGGCCCGCAACCTCTGAGTCAGGCCCTTCTCGATAGTCGCCCATTCCCCGGCGGGAATGATGCGCGGCAGCAGGTCGGTGGGAATGATCCGTTCGGTGGAGCTCTCGGCCCCGTAGACGGTGAAGGTGATGCCCTGCAGCAGGAAGAACCGCTCCAGCGTCCGCTGGCGCTCGGCCATGTCCTCGGAGGCCAGGGTGGCGATGCGTTCGTCGAGGCCGGCGTAGTGACTGCGCACCTCACCGGCGAGAGTCAGCATCTCGTCGTACGGGATCGCCCCGTCCGAGATCTCGATGGCGTTGGTGTCCGATCTCTTCGCCGTCGCCACGCCCCACTCCACCTCTGCGATAATCCTTCTGCTTCGCCTTGGTTCCGACCGTAGGGAGAGCCCCGGCCAAAGGGACGGCTTTTTGGAATCGGCGGGCGACGCAGGAGTTGCTGCCCACTATTTGGGCAGGCTTCCGCCTAGTTTGAAAGCGCCTTGCGCGTCTCCAGCGGGGTGACAAGGCAAGGCGACCCGAGATAGACCCGGGACGGGGACGGCAGGGATTCTTGAACCTTGGGACGACTGGTCTTCGCCGTCGCCGCCTCAGCGGCGCTTTGTGTCCAAGGGACGCCTGACTCCGCGCACGCAGAGGCGCCGAAGGCTGCCGTCGAGGGCGAACTGTCCGACAGCCTGCGCGACGCCATCACCAATGCGGTGGGCGAGACCGACAAGCCCATCGAGAACCGCTTCGAGGCCCGTAGGCGCGCCCGTGAGGCCGCCGAGGACGCGGTCGCCGTTCTGCGGTCGGAGGGCTATTACGCCAGCACCGTCGAGGCCGAGGTCACCGAGACCGAGCCCGCCCAGCCGGTGGTCAAGGTTGCGCCCGGCCAGCGCTTCACCATCCAGGACCCCAAGGTCGAGTGGATCGCGCCGGAGCCCGCGCCAGGCGTGCAGATCGCCGGCGAGGCGGTGCTGGGCCTGGCCAACGGCCAGGCCGGCAGGGCCGCCGACGTCCTGGGCGCCGAGGGCCGCATCGTGGCCGCGGTGCGCAAGCGCGGCTATGCCGACGTGACCTTTGGTGACCGCCAAGTGATCGTCGACCATGCCGACCACAGCGTCCGCCCCACCTTCCGCATCGTCTCGGGCGAGTTGGTGCTCCTGGACGGCATCGATCTGGTGACGCCGGGCCGGACAAATCCCACCTGGCTGCGCGGCTTGGCGCCGTGGAAGGCCGGCGAGCCGTACGACCCCGACGACGTAGGCGAACTGGAGCGCCGCCTGCTGGACACCGGTGTCTATGACAGCGTCACCGTCGCCCTGGCCGGCAAGGAGAAGGCGACCGCAGAGGGCCTGCGCCCGGTGATTGTCAGTATCTCCGACCGCAAGCGCCGCACCCTCGAACTGGGCGCCAGCTATTCCACCAGCGAGGGGGTGGGGGCCGACGCCCGCTGGACCCGCTACAACGTGCTGGGCCGCGCCGACACGCTCTCCTACTACGGCCGCGCCTCCACGGTGGACAGCCGCCTGGGCGGCGAGCTGACCCTGCCGCACTGGCGCCGCGCTCAGCAGACCCTGAAGGGCCAGGCCGGCCTCTATCGCGTCCACACCGACGCCTATGACGAGACCGGCGTCGGCGTCCGCGCCGACATCGAGCGCCGCTTCGGCAAGACGTCCCACGTCACGGTCGGGGCGTCCCTGGACTACAGCGAAACCCAGGAGCTGCAGGCGGTCACCCTGTCGTCCCTCGGCCGCAAGCTTGTCACCGCCTCGGTGCTGGGCGCCATGGCCCTCGACCGCTCCGACGATCCCCTGGATCCCAAGCGCGGCTGGCGCGTGGAGGCGCGGCTGGAGCCGACCCTGATCGTCGGCGCCGACACCTTGCCCTATCTGAAGGCCCAGTCTCAGGGCTCGATCTACTTCCCCTTCGACGAGAAGGGCCGCACTGTCGTGGCCGGCCGCCTCAAGCTGGGCTCGGCCATCGGCGGCCTGATGCCGGAGGTTCCGGCCTCGCGCCGGTTCTATTCCGGCGGCGGCGGCTCTGTGCGCGGCTACGCCTACCAGGCCATCGGCCCACGCCTGGCCGACAACACGCCTCAAGGCGGGCTCTCCCTGTTCGAGGGCTCGGTGGAGCTGCGCCAGAAGATCGGCAAGCGTTGGGGCGTGGTGGCCTTCGTGGACGCAGGCTCCGTCGGTTCCGACCAGATCCCCAGCTTCAAGGACCTCAGCGTCGGGGCCGGGATCGGGGTCCGCTATGACCTCGGCTTTGGCCCCATCCGCGCCGACATCGCCATCCCCCTGGAGAAGCGCAAGGGCGACGCCGCCTTCCAGATCTATCTCAGCATCGGGCAGAGCTTTTGACCGGCCCGTCCGACATCGAGGAGGTGGTCCACGAGGTGGAGGCCGCCGTGGTGAAGGTCGCCCGCAGCCGCGGCCTGCCCAAGGCGATCCTGGCCATCTGCGCCGTCATCGCCCTCGTGCTGTCGGGTCTGCTGCTCACCACCCGCTACGGCGTCCTGCTGCCCCAGGGCCGGATGCTGATCGAGTCGCGCGCCAACGGCCTCAAGCTCGGCCGCTTCGGGTCGCTGCGGATCGAGGGCCTGTCCGGCGACGTCTGGCGCCATTTTTCCGTACGCCGCCTGACCATCTCCGACGAGAAGGGCGTCTGGCTCGAGGCGAGGAACCTCGATATTTCATGGCATTACGCCAAGCTCCTGACCCGAAAGCTGCACGCCGAGACGATCACCGCAGAGCAGGTCACCGTCCTGCGCCGCCCGACCCTGACGCCCAAGCGGAAATCCAGCGGACTGCCGGTCTCCTTCGACATCGACCTCATCAAGACCCGGCTCGAGCTGCAGCCGGCCTTCAGCTACCGGCGCGGCGTCTACGATGTCACCGCAAGCCTCGACGTCCAGCGGCGCGGCCGGGGCCAGCAGGGCCGCGTCTCCGCCGCCAGCGTCCTGCACGCCGGCGACCACCTGGATATGCAGTTCGACTTCGGCAAGACCCGGCCCCTGCTGCTGGTGGCCGATGTCCATGAGGCCCAGGGCGGGGCGCTGGCTGGGGCGGCCGGTCTTCCCGTGGATCAGGCCTTCGACCTCAAGGCCCGCGCCGACGGCAAGATGTCGGCCGGCAAGCTGACCGCCGTCGTCACCTCCGGCCCCGCCACCCCCCTGGAGATGCAGGGCGCCTGGACGCCAGAGGGCGGGCAGGCCAAGGGCCGCCTGGACCTCACCGCCTCGACCCTGACTCGCAAGCTCTCGGCCCGCCTGGGCCCCCAGGCCCTGTTCGTCATCACCGGCGCCAAGGCCGAGCCCGGCCTGCATGACCTCACCGCCCGCGTGCAGTCGGCCAACCTGACCCTGGTGGCCAGGGGCAAGGGCAATATCGGCGAACGCCGGACCGGTCCCAAGGGCCTGGCGCTCACCCTGGACACGGCCAGCCTCTCCAAGATCAGCGGTGGACCGCAGATGGGCCCCGCGCGGGCCGCTGGCGTCCTGACCGGAACCGCCGACGACGCGCGCTTCGTCGGGACCGTCGCGGTGGACCGTCTGAAGCTCGGATCCTACGGCCTGGACCGCGTCAGCGGTCCCATCCAGCTCACCCGCAGGGCGGGCGTGCTCGGCGTAAAGGGCCAGGCCAGCGGCGCGGGCGGGGCAGGGACCGGCGTGCTCGCCGCCATCCTTGGCGCCAGTCCCACCGCCAGCTTCGACGCTCAGCGCCTGGCCGACGGCCGCCTCTCCCTGCGCGACCTGCAGGCCGCCGGCGCGGGGCTGAAGGTCCAGGCCAGCGGCGGCCGCGGCCTGATCGGCGGTCTCAACTTCAAGGGCAAGGCTGAGGTTTCCAACCTCGCCGCCGCCCGGACCGGCGCCAAGGGCTCGGCGTCGGCCACCTGGAGCGCCACCCAAGGCGGCCCCGGCAAGCCCTGGACCCTGACCGCCGACGCCCGGGGCGCGAAGTTCGCCTCCGGCTATGCCGAGCTCGACCGCCTGCTGGGCGCCTCGCCTCGCGCCTCGGCCAAGGGCAATATCCAGGACGGCAAGATATCCCTCGCCAGCGCGGAGCTGAACGGCGCGGCCGTCAAGGCGACCAGCGCCGGTGTCCTCGAGAACGGAGCCCTGAAGTTCAAGCTGGACTGGTCCGCCGATGGCCCGTTCCGCGCCGGCCCCGTGGAGATAACCGGCAAGGCCAGCGGCTCCGGCGCCGTCACCGGCACGCTCGGGGAGCCCCGCGCCGACCTGCTGGCCGACTTCGAGGCCCTGGACGTGCCGCGCCTGCCGTTGAAGGCCGCGCACATGACGCTGACCTTCATGCGCCGCCCCGACGGCTCCAGCGGCCTCGTGACCCTGGCGGCCACCAGCGAATTCGGCCCGGCCGTCGCCAAGGCCGCCTTCCGCTTCCCCGAAGGTGGCGTCGATCTCAGCGACCTGGCCATCGACGCCGGCGGTCTGAAGGCCACGGGCGCGCTCGCCCTGCGCCGGTCCACGCCGTCGTCGGCCGACCTGGCGATCAGCCTCAGCAAGGGCGCCTTCCTCGACGGCGGACAGGTGACCGGGGCGGTGAAGATCGTCGACGCCTCGGGCGGCCCCCGCGCCAGCCTCGACCTGCGGGCGCAGAACGCGGTCCTGCCGGGCTCCCGGGTCGCCATCAGCGCGGGCCGCCTTACCGCAGACGGTCCGCTCGCCCGGCTGCCCTATGCCGCCGACGTCAAGGGCGCCTCGAGCAACGGCCCCTGGGCCTTCAACGGCAAGGGGGTGATCACCCAGGCCAGGCCCGGCTATGTCATCGGCTTCGACGGCATGGGCCGTTACGGCCGCCGGGACCTGCGCACCCTGGAGACGGCCGTCTTCAAGGTCGGCGGTCCCGAGCGCAGCGCGCGCCTGCGCCTGGCGGCGTCCGACGGCGGCGAGATCGATCTGGACGGTCGGCTGGCGGGCGACACCGCCCAGGTCCGGGCCCACCTGCGCCAGCTGGGCCTGGGTCTGTTCAACGAGGACCTCACCGGCAAGGTCGACGCCGAGCTGAACCTGGCCGGCAAGGGCGCCCGCCTCGACGGGACCCTGGCCGCCAGGCTGGAGGACGCCCGCGCCAAGGGCTCCGACGTCTCCCAGGGTCTCGACGGCGTGCTCAAGGCGCGCCTGGCCGACAGCAGCATGGTCATCGACGCCGACCTCTCCAACACCGGAGGTCTCAAGGCCACCGCCAACCTGGTCCTCCCGGCCGAGGCCTCGTCCGCGCCCTTCCGCGTCGCCCTCAATCGCCAGAAGCCGATACAGGGCCGGGTGTTCGCCGACGGCGAGGTCAAGCCCCTGTGGGACCTGCTGGTGGGCGGCGAGCGCGAGCTGGCTGGCCGGGTGCGGCTGGAGGGGACCCTGGGCGGTACCCTGGCGGACATCAAGACGCGCGGCGAGGCCTCAGTGGATGACGGTCGCTTCTCCGACGGGGCCACCGGCCTGGTGCTGCGCGAGGTGATCGTACGCGCGACCCTCACCGACAATGTGATCAACGTCTCCCGCGCCACCGGCGCCGACGGCCATGGCGGCTCGGCCACCGGCTCGGGGCGGATCAGCCAGGATGGGGTCAGCACCTTCAAGCTCAATCTCACCGCTTTCCGGCTCATCGACAATGATCAGGCCACCGCCTCGGCCAGCGGTCAGGTCACCCTGGACCGGGACGTCGCCGGCAAGGTCCGGCTGGCGGGCAAGCTGCTGGTGGAGCGGGCCGATATCTCGGCCCGCACGCCGACCCCGTCGGGCGTGGTGGCCATGGACGTCATCGAGGTCAACAAGCCCATGGACCTCGGGGTCGCGCAGCAGGCCGTGGCGCGGCAGGGCCTGGGGGTGAACCTCGACGTCACCCTGACCGCGCCTCGCCGGATCTATCTGCGAGGCCGCGGCCTGGACGTGGAGCTGTCCCTGGACGCCCATGTCGGCGGCAACACCAACCGCCCGGTGCTCTCCGGCGTCGCCCGCGTGGTGCGCGGCGAGTACGACTTCGCCGGCAAGCGGTTCGAGTTCGACCAGCGTGGCGTGGTCTATCTGGCCACCTCCACTCGGGACATCCGCCTCAGCCTCTCGGCCACCCGCGACGACCCCTCCCTGACCGCCGTGGTCAGCATCCGGGGCACGGCGGCCAAGCCGGAGATCACCCTGAGCTCGACCCCGACCCTGCCCAATGACGAGGTGCTGTCCAACGTCCTGTTCGGTCGCTCGGCCTCGCAGCTGTCGCCTCTCGAAGCCGCTCAGCTGGCGTCGGCCCTGTCCTCTCTGGCCGGCGGCGGTGGCTTCGACGTCATCGGCAACCTGCGCAACTTCGCCGGCCTCGACCGTCTGGCGGTGGGCGGCGGCGACGAAAGCGGCATGACAATTTCCGGCGGCAAGTATCTGACGGAAGACGTTTATCTGGAATTGACGGGTGGTGGTCGCGAGGGACCCTCGGCTCAAGTCGAGTGGCGCGTGCGCAAGAACCTGTCCATCATCTCCAAGCTCGCCAGCCAGGGGGACGGCAAGCTCGCCGTGCGATGGCGCAAGGACTACTGATGCTGCGGACCGTGTTGATCGGGACCGCGGGGTTGCTGGCGCTGGCCGCCTGCGACACGCCGCTGAAGCCGCCGACCCACACCGGCGTCTGCTGGCGCCTCGCCCCGGCCATGAACGGCGCCCAGGACTTCCGGCCCATGTCCAACAGCGTGCCCAACCTCCAGGCCTGCGCCATCCAGCTCGAGGGCCTGCACCTTCGGCACGGGGCGCCCGTCACGGGCGCCTATCAGGGCCAGATCATCTACGTGACCGAGGATCGGATCGAAGCCGCCGCCAGCAGCAGGGCGCGGCGCTATCAGCTCTTCACGCCAGAGCAGCGGGCGGAGGTGGACCGGGGCCTTAAGCTGCTGATGGGAGCGGGCGACAACTGACTCCCTGCCGCCGCCGAGGGTGAGTTATCTGGCCGCGTAGGCCTGCGTTCCGCGGGTGAACACCTGGTCGCCAGGCGCCACCGCCGCGATCGGAATATCCCCCGACCTCGCGAGCCGATCATAGAGCGCCCCGAAGTCCTGCAGCGTGGCGTCGAGCAGGGCCTGCAGGGACGGGACCACGAAATAGACCTGCTGGAAGTCGTCGATCCGGTAAGGGGTGCGCATCACCCGCTCCAGGTCAAACCCCAGCCGGTTGGGGGAGGGGTCGTCCAGGGCGAAGATCGACTCTGCGTGGGACGAGACGATGCCCGCGCCATAGATTCGCAGGCCGTCTGGCGTCTCCAGCAGGCCGAACTCCACCGTGTACCAGTAGAGCCGCGCCAGGTTGTGCAGCTGGCCCCGGTTCATCGCCTTCAGACCCCCCGCGCCATAGGCCTGCATATAGTCGGCGAAGGTGGGATCGGTCAGCATCGGGACATGGCCGAAGACGTCGTGGAAGATGTCCGGCTCCTGCAGGTAGTCCAGCTGCTCGGGCTTGCGGATGAACTGGCCCGCCGGAAACCGCCGATTTGCGAGATGTTCGAAGAACACCTCGTCGGGGACCAGCCCTGGGACCGCCACCACGCTCCAGCCGGTCAGGCGGTCCAGCTCCTCGTTGATCCGCGCGAAGTCGGGAATGCCGCCGCGATGCAGGTCCAGGGCGTCGAGCCCGTGCAGGAAGGCGTCGCAGGCTCGTCCGGGCAACAGCCTGGACTGGCGCTCATAGAGGGTCATCCAGACCTGGTGCTCAGTCGGCGTATAGGCCGCCCAGTCCTGGTCGATGGTCCAGTCGGGCCGCGCGCCCGGAGGCGGGGTGAATCCGTCAGCGCTCATTCCGGCAGAATGGGGCCAATCGGCCGGAAGTTCCGTTCGAACTGCGTGGCTTTTCGGAGGGCGCTCGCGAAAACCTTGCGCGGAAGCAGGTCAAGGAGGTGGGGATTGCCTTCCCGGCTTCCCCCACATGGCGGGGGAAGGGGGCGGCGAGCAGGCCCGTTCGCCGGCTAGTGGCTGATCCGCGGCCGCAGGGTGTAGTGGCCTTCGTTGAAGCTCTCGAAGATCAGCGGGGCCTGCGGGTGGCCGACGGGTTCGCCGCTCTCGTCGGGCAGCAGGTTCTGCTCGGAGACGTAGGCGACGTACGAGTTGTCATCGTTCTCGGCCAGCAGGTGGTAGAACGGCTGGTCCTTGCGCGGCCGGATGTGCTCCGGGATCGACAGCCACCACTCCTCGGTATTGGCGAAGGTGGGGTCGACGTCAAAGATCACGCCCCGGAACGCGAACACGCGGTGCTTGACGACATCGCCGATGGCGAACTTGGCCAGCCGGATATCCGCGATCGCCGCGGGGTTGGGCAGGTGGCCAGCGTTTGGCTTTTCGAGTCGAGCGTCCATGAACAGAATCTACACCGTCGTACCTAACTGGGAGGTGAACGTAGCGCTCACGCGTCCGTGTTCAAGAGCGCGCCTTCCGGCAGGCGAATGGTCTTGCTACAGTCGCCTTGAAACGAGGCGCCCGTACCGGCGACTGCGAAGGCCCTAAGGTTGGTCCATGTCTGAGGCGCGCAGAAACACGCGATGCGTGTTTCGCCCTCATTTTGTAAGCGCTTGCCGGGCGCCTGAATGAGCGATCCGGCTGGAAGCGCGCCCGCGCCCGACGCCGTGAGGCATGGCCGGGACAGGTCTGGCAATGACGCGCCCTGCTATGGCGCCCTCGACCTCGGCACCAACAACTGCAGGCTCTTGATCGCCACCCCGTCCGGCAAGAGCTTCCGGGTGGTGGAGGCCTATTCGCGCATCGTGCGGCTGGGGGAGGGGCTCACCCAGAGCGGCCGCCTGTCGGAGGTCGCCATGGAACGCGCCATGGCCGCCTTGAAGGTCAGCGCCGAAAAGGTCCGCCGCCGGAGGGTCGTCAAGCTCAAGGCCATCGCCACCCAGGCCTGCCGCATGGCTGAGAACGGCCAGGAATTCATCGACCGGGTCTTCGAGGAGACCGGCATGCGGCTGCAGATCATCGCCCCCCGCGAAGAGGCCCAGCTCTCCGTCGCCGGTTGCCTGAACCTGCTGGACACCACCGCCGACGCCGCCCTGGTGGTGGACGTGGGCGGCGGCTCCACCGAACTCTCCTGGGTGGACCTCAAGGGCGAGGGCCTGGGCGGTGAGCTCAGCACCTTCGCGGCCTCGAAGCTGCCCATCAAGGCCTGGCTCTCAATCCCCATCGGTGTCGTCACCCTGGCCGAGCAGTTCCCGGAGGGCGAGACCGCCACGGAGGCCTGGTTCCGCGCCATGGTCGACCGGGTGAAGCTCGACCTCGCCGCCTTCCGCCACGCCGACCCCATGCGGCCGATCTTCGACGAGGATCGCGCCCACCTGATCGGCACCTCGGGCGCCATCACCAGCCTGGCCGGCATGCACCTGCGCCTGCCGCGCTATGATCGATCCCGCGTCGACGGCATCTGGATGACCCGTGACGAGTGCGAAGGGGCCGCCAACCTGCTGTTGAACCTCACCGCCCAGCAGCGCGCCGACCAGCCCTGCATCGGCCCCGACCGCTCCGACCTGGTCCTGGCCGGCGCCGCCATCCTCCAGGCCGTGCAGGAACTCTGGCCCTGCACCCGGGTGCGGGTCGCCGACCGCGGCCTGCGCGAGGGCATACTGATGTCCCTGATGTCCGAGACCGGCGGCGGCCGCCGCCGCAAGCGCCGCCGCGGCCGTCGCGGCAAACCCCTGGCCCAGGCCGCCGAATGACCGACGAACTTCCCCCGGCCCGCAAGCGCATGGTCAAGCCGCCCATGGGCGGCACCGAAGAGGGACGCGGCAAGCCCGCGCGCCTGAAGACCGCCAAGATGCGGACCCCGTCCTCCCAGGCCTGGCTGTCGCGCCAGGTCAACGACCCCTTCGCCGCCAAGGCCCGGGCCCACGGCTACCGCAGCCGCGCGGCCTACAAGCTGACCGAGATCGACGATCGGCTGCACCTGCTGAAGCCCGGGATCCGGGTCATCGACCTGGGGGCGGCGCCCGGCGGCTGGACCCAGGTGGCGGTCGAGCGCGGCGTCACCAATGTCGTGGGCGTCGACCTGCTGCCGGTCGATCCCATCTCGCCGGCCCAGATCATCGAGATGGACTTCACCGACCCCGCCTGCGGCCCCCTGCTGATCGAGATGCTGGGAGGACCGCCGGACGTGGTGCTGTCGGACATGGCCCCCAACACCGTCGGCCACCGTAAGACCGACCACCTGCGGATCATGGGCCTGATCGAGATCGGCGTGGACTTCGCCATCAGCGTGCTGAAGCCCGGCGGGTCCTTCATCGCCAAGGCCTTCCAGGGCGGCGAGACCTCCCTGGTTATCGCCAACCTCAAGCACCACTTCACCGAGGTGAAGAACATGAAGCCCAAGGCCAGCCGCGCCGACAGCTCCGAGACCTATCTGGTGGCGACCGGGTTCAAGGGGCGGAAATAGTATTTCGCTCATCCCGGCGAAGGCCGGGATGAGCGGAGTAGAGGCTCGATCCTCACCGCGATTTGCCGCTAATCTCCCCCCAACAACAAAGGGGGAGGCGACAATGGCTGACGGTTCGGTGGGCGGCTTCACGGCTGACAGGTATTCCAAGGTCCGCGAGGCCTTCCAGGCCAACCTCGATTCCGGCGCCGATGTGGGGGCCTCGTTCTGCGCCACCCAGGACGGCGAGACGGTGATCGACCTCTGGGGCGGCTGGGCCGACGCCGAGCAGACTCGGCCCTGGCAGAAGGACACCATCGTCAACGTCTACTCCACCACCAAGACCATGACGGCGCTGACGGCCCTGCTGCTGGCCGACCGCGGCGAGCTCGACTTCGATGCGCCGGTGGCCAGGTACTGGCCGGAGTTCGCGGCCAACGGAAAGGCCGACGTCAAGGTCAGCCACCTGATGAGCCATTCCGCAGGCCTCTCGGGCTGGAAGCAGCCGATCACCACCGAGGATCTCTACGACTGGGAGAAGGCCACCTCCCTGCTGGCCGCCCAGGCCCCTTACTGGGAACCCGGCACGCAGCCCGGCTACCACGCCCTGACCCAGGGCTACCTTGTGGGCGAGGTCGTGCGCCGCATCACCGGCAAGTCGCTGGGGACAGTGTTCCGCCAGGAGCTCGCCGAGCCCCTGGGCACCGACTTCCACATCGGTCTGCCGGCTAGCGAGGACGCTCGGGTCGCCAATCTGATCCCGCCGCCCGCCGGGGGCGGCATCGCCGACGGCGAGCAGACCGAACTGGTCGCCAACATGTCGCGTAATCCCGGCATCGACCCGCTGGCCACCCGCACCCGGGCCTGGCGCGGCGCGGAGATCCCCGCCGCCGGCGGTACGGGCAACGCTCGCTCCGTGGCCGA
The DNA here is from genome assembly GCF_030693625.1 of Phenylobacterium sp. GTDB lineage: Bacteria > Pseudomonadota > Alphaproteobacteria > Caulobacterales > Caulobacteraceae > Phenylobacterium > Phenylobacterium ferrooxidans. The sequence continues at coordinate 23,518 of NZ_JAUYAF010000046.1, read as the reverse complement.
GATCCACGTGCTGCTGGCCAATGGCGGCGTCGCCAAGGGCAAACGGATTCTCTCCGAGGCCGGCTGCCGCAAGGCTCTCGAACTGCAGGTGGAGGGGACCGACCTGATCCTGGGCGGCCCGGCCCGTTTCGGCATGGGCTTCGGCCTGCCCAGCGCCACGGTCCCCATGCGTAATCCCAACAGCATCTACTGGGGCGGCTATGGCGGCTCGTTGATCATCATCGACATGGATGCGCGGACCACCGTCGCCTACGCCATGAACAAGATGGCCCCCACCACCACCGGCGACATGCGCGCCTTCAGCCTGATGGCGGCGATGGGGTAGGGGGAAGGCGCCCTTCTCCCGCAAGGGGAGAAGGGCGATGAAGGGCCGCGCTCAATATCCCTACGCCAGCATGCGCACCTTTGGCTCGCGGTCCCACTGGCGGGTGCGGGCCGGCGGGATGAAGCCGTCGGCGCCTGCCGCCAGGTCCACGATCCCGGCGTCCGGCTCGACATTGGCCTTGTCCAGCAGCGGCTGGGCCTCGGATGTGAGGCCGATGGCCTTCAGGTGGACGAAGGCGTTGGACACGAAGTCCGTCGCCGCGCTCTCCTTCAGCAGTTCGGCGCAGCCGGCCTCCGACAGCACCAGGGCCACGGCGTCGAACAGCACCGAGGGGGTCCCGGCCAGCTGGCCGTCGGCCGGCAGCATCTTGCCGTCCTTCAGCGTCACGCCGCCCACCTTGGGGGCGATGATCTTGACGCTGGCCCCTTCGGCCAGCGCCGCCTTCTTCACCGCATTGATCACCGCGCCGTCGGCGCCGTCGGTGACCAGGATGCCCACCGCCCGGCCGTTCAGGGTCTCGGGATACTTGCCGACGATGCGCAGGGCCGGCGAGGCGTCCATGTCCACGGGCTCCACGGCGGCCTCCGCCTTGGCCGGCAAGTCCATGGCCAGGCCGTCGGCCACGCGCTGGGCCAGGTCGGTGTCGATGTTCTGCAGGTTGCCGAGGATGCGCAGCCGCACATGCTCGAAGCTGCACTTGGACAGCTCGAACACCAGGGCGCTGGCCATGTGGGCCTGCTCGATGGTGGTCTGCGAGGCGTAGAACAGCCGCGCATGGCTGTAGTGATCGGCGAAGGTCTCGGCCCGCAGCCGCACCTTGGGCCCGTCATTCATCACCTGGGCCGTCCGGAAGCCACCCTTGGGGTCCTCGCGCGGGCCGCCCGGTTCGCCCACCAGGCCCAGGCTGTTGGGTTCGTAATTGGCCCGGCCGACGGGGATCTCCATCTGCATGTGCCCGTCGCGCTGCAGGTTCTGGAAGGGGCAGCCCTTGGCGCGGTTGATCGGCAGCTGGTGGAAGTTCACCGAGCCCAGCCGCGACAGCTGGGTGTCCTGGTAGGAGAACAGCCGTCCTTGCAGCAGCGGGTCCTCCGAGGCGTCGATACCCGGCGGCATGTTGGTCGGCAGGAAGGCCGCCTGCTCGGTCTCGGCGAAGAAGTTGTCGACGTTGCGGTTCAGCACCATGCGCCCGATCACCTTGATGGGGACCAGCTCCTCAGGGATCAGCTTGGTGGCGTCGAGGATGTCGAAGGGAAGGGCGTCGGCCTCCGCCTGAGACAGCAACTGCACGCCGAACTCCCACTCGGGGAAGGCGCCGCTGTCGATGGACTCAAACAGGTCGCGGCGGTGGTAGTCCGGATCGGCGCCGGCGATCTTCACCGCCTCGTCCCAGCAGGTGGACTGGGTCCCCAGCTTCGGCCGCCAGTGGAACTTCACAAAGGTGGCCTCGTCCTTATCGTTCAGCAGCCGGAAGGTGTTGACGCCGAAGCCCTCCATCATCCGCAAGCTGCGCGGAATGGTCCGGTCCGACATCGCCCACATGATCATGTGCATGCTCTCGGGCATCAGCCCGATGAAGTCCCAGAAGGTGTCGTGGGCGCTGGCGGCCTGCGGATAGCCGCGGTCGGCCTCCATCTTCACCGCGTGCACCAGGTCGGGGAACTTCATGGCGTCCTGGATGAAGAACACCGGGATGTTGTTGCCCACCAGGTCCCAGTTGCCCTCCTTGGTGTAGAACTTCACGGCGAAGCCGCGGACGTCGCGGGGCGTGTCGATGCTGCCCGCGCCGCCGGCCACGGTGGAGAAGCGGGCGAACAGCTCGGTCTTCACGCCGACCTCGGTGAGGATCTTGGCGCGGGTGTACTTTTCCAACGACTCCGTCAGCTCGAAGAACCCGTGCGCCGCCGAGCCGCGGGCATGGACGATCCGCTCTGGAATGCGCTCATGGTCGAAGTGCTGGATCTTCTCCCGCAGGACGAAGTCCTCCAGCAGGCTGGGGCCCCGCGGGCCGGCCTTCAGCGAATTCTGGTGGTCGCTGATCGGCACGCCGAAATTGGTGGTCATCCGCGCCTCTGGCGCGCTGGCGGTCTGATGCAGTTCGCCGCCGGTCCCCACGTGCGAGGTGTCGCTCGCGGGCGCATCATTGGGCTTGGTCATGTCGAGGATCCTGATCGAGGCGGTGGAGTCGCCATCTCAACGCGACGCGCGCCGATTGGTGGCCGCCAGGGCGCGTAAAAACCGCTGCCGTCGGTGGCCCTGCGTCAGGCACGGCAAGGGCTTGCGACCTTCACCCCCGGCGGACGCCACGGAAAGCCGGCGAAAAAACCTGGTCTCGCCGCTGTCGGATCGCGCCGTCTTGGTGCGTCCTGGGGACAGGAAACAACAGGAGACCCCCATGCCCTATGTCGACGGTTTCATCCTCGCGGTCCCCAAGACCAAGATCGAGGACTACAAGAAGATGGCCAGCCTGGGCGCCGAGGTCTGGAAAGAGCTGGGCGCCCTGGCCTATGTCGAATGCATCGGCGACGATGTGCCCTATGGCGAACTGACCTCGTTCCCCCGCGCCGTCCAGGCCACCGACGACGAGGTCGTGATCTTCTCCTGGATCGTCTACGAGAGCCGCGAGCAGCGGGACGCGATCAACGCCAAGGTCATGACCGATCCGCGCATGCAGCAGTACGATCAGACCAACACCCCCTTCGACGGCAAGCGGATGATCTATGGCGGCTTCCAGCCCTTCATCCAGGCCTAGGGGCCTCCCTAAACCTCCCGCCCGATCGGATAGAGCAGGTAGCGGTCGTCGTAGAACGGCGTGCGCTTGTAGAACCAGGCCAGCCGCGCACCAGGGCTGCCGGCGAACTTCGGGTCCGCCGCCAGCTTCGCCTCGAATTCGGCCTTCAGCTTCGGGTCCCCGGCCAGCATGGCGTCGGCCAGGGGCGCGATGGCGTAGGCCTCGATATATTCCACCCGGGTCAGCACCTCGGGGATCATCCCCCAGGCGAAGAAGCTCTCGCTGGACTGCGGCTCCAGCAGCAGCACCACCAGGTCCCCCAACGGCTGATCGGTCGAAATCCGCACCGAACCCGGCGAAAAGGTCCAGTCGCGGCGCTCGGGCGTCACCGCCTTGACGGTGATGGCCACGTGGCCCTCGGCCGCCTGGGTGGCGATCTCAGGCTTGCCCAGGCGCAGCATCTCGACGCTCACGGTGGTGGGGGCCGCGACCGCCTCCATCTCAACCCCGTGCAGCCCAAGGCGCTCGATCAGGTCCTTGCGATAGCCTGGAACCCAGTACCCCTTGGGCCGCGCCAGGGTCAGGGTCGGCTCCGACAGGAAGTGGGGCAGGCACCACGGCTCCGGGTCGGCCTCCCCCAGCCAGCGGATCTCGCGCCGCCCCGAGGCCACGCTCTCATAGGTCTCATACGCGATGCCCTTGAAGCTGCGCATCCGCGCCGGGGCCTTGCCGGGCACGAAGTTGGCCGGGATCTCCGCCGGCCGCAGCGCCCGGTTGGCCGTGATCGCCGCCCGCAGGCCCGCACCCTGGTCGGCCAGCAGCCGCAGCGAGGTCTCGAGGAACACATAGGTGGCCAGCACCCGCTGGGCGTGGGGCTTGAGGCTATGGTTCTCGATCAGGATGGTGGGCACGTGGGCCGCCGCGCCCCAGCCGTTGGAGAACCGCTCTCCCAGCCCCCCGTCCGAGAGGCCCTTCTTGGGATCATTGTCGTCCAGGCCGAACACCAGTTCGCCGGGGATGTGGCCCTCGGCCTCCAGCGCCGCGTTCATCGCCGGCTTGAGCACATCGTCCAGCCAGACGGCGATGGCCGGCGAGCGCGACCACGACCGCGCCTCGCCGTTGTAGCCGTAGGTCAGGTCGTACTGGTAATCGAGCCCGTCGGTGACGTGGATGTCCACATAGAGGTCGGGCCGGTACCGGTTCAGCAGCCCGCGCGCCGCCTGCATCTCCGGCTGGTCCAGCTTCATGTAGTCGCGGTTGAGGTTCTGGTTCGTGGCGGTGTTGCGCCAGCCCTGGATGCGCGGCCCCCGCTGGTTGGGTCGCGAATAGCGCGAGGCCCGCTCGTGTCCGTCCACGCTCAGGATCGGCGCCAGGATCAGGTTGGCCCGGTCCAGCAGGCCGTCCTTGCCGTAGAAGCAGATGTCGCGCAGCAGCATCATGCCCGCGTCCTTGCCGTCGATCTCACCCGGATGGATGCCGGCCTGGGCCAGCAGCACCGGCTTGGCCGGATCGAAGGTCGCCCCATCCTTGCTGGCGATCACCGCATAGATCGGCCGCCCCTCCGGCGAGGTCCCGAACACCTCGATGCGGATCCAGGGGGAGGCCGCCTCCAGCCGGTCGAACCAGGCCCGGGTGTCGGCGTAGTCGGGGCTGAAGTCATGCTCGGGATCGGCCTCGAACGCCGTCACCCACGGGTCGGTCACGTCCCGCAACAGCGCCTGGCTCGCCCCCTGCCAGGGCGGCGCCGGCGGCAGGAAATCCTGGTCCCAGGGGGCGGCGGCGGAGGAGGGGGCGTCGGTCATGGCGGGCTCCGGACAGGTCATGACCACATGGGCGCACGCGCGACCGCTGTCGAGAGCCCAGCCAAGCCCGCCGGGACCAGCACCGCCGCTGGAACCTTCTTCAACGGTGGAGGTTAGCCCCTCATGTCCATTCTCATCTTCATCATCGTCGTCATCGTCCTTCTGGCCCTCGCCCTCTGGGCCGTCCAGAAGCTGCCGATCCCTTCACCCCTCAACTGGATCGTTCAGGTCCTGCTGATCGTCGTGGCGATCTTCGTGATCGGGCAGCGCGCCGGCCTGTTCTAGGCCGCAGGCGGCGTCGCATTGGGGATTACAGCTTCCCGAACGCGACGCCTCGCCAGCCCCAGCCGCCCGCGTGCGCGGCCTCCACCAGCGGATCCTTGATCTCGCGGGTGTCGAATTTGTACGAGTAGATCTTGCCGAACGAGAGGTCCTCCTCGTCGAAGGCGTAGACGGTCTCGAAGCTCTTCTCCCAGCTTTGACCTCGGGAGGCCCTGGCGCTGGCCGACAGGGTGGGGACGCCCGCGCGCCACTCCACCTCCCATTCCTCGTCGACCGCCCGGACCTCGCCCTTGGCCTCGTCGAACTTCATCAGCACCTTGAAGACCCGCTTGATGCCGGCCTTGGCGAAGATTTCGTACCACTTGGCGTCGACGATCCGCCACTCGGCCACCAGGTCGCAGCCTTCCTTCTTGGTCGCCTCGCGCACCTTGAAGGGCGCGGTCGGGCGGTTCACCGCCAGCAGCCGTTGGCGCAACTTGGCGACGCTCTCGCGCGCCACGCCGCTCGGGGCGGGCTTGCTGCCCGTCAACCAGTCCAGGATGCCCATTCACGCCCCTCCGCACCGACGCGCCGGAGGGCGCGACTCCTTGACACCATGACACGATCCCAAGTCTGGTGACGCTACTCCTGGTCGGTGACCAACAGTCCTAAGGGCCGACCCCATGACCGCGCGTCTCATCAGCCGTCTCGGTCGCGCCGTCGCGATCGCCGCCGTTCTTGCGCCCCTGGTTGCGGGCGCGCCTGCCCAGGCCGCCCCCAAGAAGCTCGCCGGCGAGACGCGCTGCGGCTGGCTGCAGAACCCGTCGCCGGGCAACTGGTGGCTGTTCGACAGCGCCGGGGAATGGACCATAGCCACGCAGGGCGGCTTCCAGGCGCGCGGTCTCGACGACGTGCCAGACCTCACCGAACGCGACTGGGTGGTCACCAACGGCAGTTCCTACGGCTATGGCTGCGTCTGCCTGCGGGTCCAGACCGACCCCAAGCAACGCCGCATCACCCGCATCCACACCGTCAGGCAGCAGCCCCTGAAGACCTGCCGCGCCGACAGGAAACTGCCCAAGCCCTAGGGCAGGCTAGCGCGGTTCTGGGTCCTCTCCCGGGCGCGTGGGAGAGGGGCATCGAAACCGCCGACCTGGCGCACGCGAGCGTTTGGACCCGACAACCTGAAATCGACGAGCTGCGTTCGGTGATGTAGCTTCACGGTGGCGCTTTACAGGCATGCTGATCGGCCAAGCCTCCGACGCAACAATCAAGAGTCATCAAATGCTAGCGAGCCTTGTCGCCCTGGCTCTCACATCCGTGGTCGCATCGTCCGAGCCTCAGTTGGTCGGGTCATGGCCGGCCGATGGCGCAAAGGGGGTGCCCGCCGGGGAACAGACCCTGGTTTTCGAGTTCAGCGAACCCATGGCGCGAGACCGGATGTCGGTGACAACCGGGCCTGCCGGGGCCGCGCCCGAGTTCATAGGCTCTCCAAGCTTTTCGGAAGACGGCCGCACATTTCGCATCCGGATGCGCCTGAGACCGGGCCTTTCCTACGCGGTGGGCGCCAATAGTCCGAGCCACACGAACTTCCAGAACATTGCCGGTCAACCTGTGACGCCGCGCATCATTCGCTTCACAACCGCGCCCTGACGGTCTCAAGCCGCCGGAGGGCCGCCTGGGGTCGCGGCTCGCCGCTGGCCTCCAGTCCGCTCGCCTCGCGAAACCCTCAGGTCGTCCGCGGCCCAGCCAGGATGATCGCGGCGCCCACGAGGCACACCGACGCGCCGAGGATGTCCCACCGGTCCGGCGTCCGATGCTCGACAAGCCATAGCCAGAGGACCGAGGCGACGATGTAGACGCCGCCATAGGCCGCATAGGCGCGCCCCGCGGCCTCGCTGTCGACCCGGGTGAGCAGGTACGCAAAGAGGGCCAGCGACACGACGCCGGGGGCTATCCAGAGCGGAGAGCGATCAAGCCTGATCCAAGCCCAGAACGCGAAGCACCCTGCGATTTCAGCCAGGGCGGCGAGGGCGTAGATCAGCCAGGTCATGCAGTGTCCCTATGTCGCCTTCGCGCCCGGGCGGCATCCGCAACGCCCGTCGATGCGGCAGCTTTCCCCTTCGGTGGGGCAGGTGGGCCGCGGTCGCCGGGCGCTCACGAACAGGACAGCTACAGCCACCAGCGCCAGCGCGCCACAGGCGATGGCCTCCCAGCCAAGCTTCGCAAGCCAAGCCGCCGCCGTGGCCAGGCTGGCGCCCGCCAGGAGTGGGATCACCAGGGGCATGGCGCAGGCTCCGGCGCAGGCCACCCCGACGAGAATTCCGCCCTTCTTCATCATGGCGGTCAGCCCTTGATCAGCTTGATGACGAACGGTTCGTAGGCCGGGAAGGCCAGGCCCAGCACCAGCACGGCCGTCGCGGCCTGCATCATCAGCAGGGTGGGTTTCGCGGTGCGCTTGCCGGTCGAACGCGCGCGATAGATCACCCAGCCCCACGCTCCCGTCACCGACAGCAGCGCCGCGACGAACATCACGTTGGTCGCCGCGTCGATCCAGATGAGCAGGGCGCCCCCGCCGGCCAGGGCGATGGCGGGGAAAGCCACGGGCAGAACGCAGCAGGCCGCGCAGGCCATCGCGCCCCCGGACGTGGCCAGCGCCGTGCGCGGCGCGGCCTTGTCCATGATCCCTGGTGACACCGAGGCTTCCAAGCCGGCTTTCGAGATATCGATCATCATTGGTTCTCCCATGCGCAGGCCGAGGGACAGCTGCTCGCTATGCGGCGGGTGCAGGCGACGGAAGATTCACTGTCCGTCATGCTTGCCTTCCGCTCGGGCGGCCCTCATCTGGTGGAGCTGTAGGACTTCAAGTCACTTGAGGTTCAAGCGTTGTTTTCGGAGCCTGCATGGACCGCGCCCTTTCTATCGGCCGCCTTGCTGAGCGCAGCGGCACGAACCCGCCGACGATCCGCTATTACGAGCAGATCGGGCTCCTGAAGCGGCCGGATCGCCGTGAGGGCGGCCACCGCACCTATGGCCAAACCGACCTCACTCGCCTGACCTTCATCCGGCGATGCCGGGAATTTGGCTTTCCCATCGAGCAGGTCCGCAGCTTGGTCGACCTGCTGGAGAATGAGGATCGTTCGTGTACGGACGCTCGGGACTTGGCGCGCGACAACCTGACTCTCGTTCAGGCCAAGCTGGAGGCGCTACGGGCGCTAGAGACCAACCTCATCCAGATGGTGAATGACTGCGAGGCTGTCTGTGTCGGCGGACCCGGCCCGAACTGCGTCATCCTCGAGGACCTGTCGGAGCCAAGCAGGTCTAAGTGCCAGGGCTGTTAGTCGCTCGGTCTCGAGCGATGCTTCGCACGGCCTGTAATGGGGGACGTCTCAGAGATGTCGCCGCGTGACTGGGATGGGCGAGCGCAGCTTGGGCGCCTCTTCGCAATGGCGCCCCACGTCCGGTAAGGCTAGCCCCGCACGACGGCGACCAGATAGCGCGCCACGGCCTCGCCGTCGTTGCGATACAAAACATCGGCGGGCGGGCCGAACTCCAGCCGGTCGCCGGCGCTCAGCAGTGTGGTGTGGTCGCCTTCTAAATTCTGGTGACACTGTATGAATTACAGTGAAGGCCGCCTGCCGGCCAAGCGTTGCCCTAGACTGAGGGCGGCGCCTGCGTCCTGGCGCCCTCCGCCAGCAGCCACCCCCGGAACTGATCCAGCGCCCGGCTGCTGACCCCCGGCGCGGCCAGTAGGGCGAACCCGCTCTGGGCCGGGATGAAGCCGAAGGGCGAGACCAGCCGCCCATTGCGCACATAGTCGGCCACCAGCGGCCAGGGCATGATCGCCACCCCCAGCCCCGCGATGGCGGCGTCGAGGGCGAAATGCAGGTGGGCGAAGGGCTGCTCGGGAGCCGGGGGCAGTTCCAGTCCCGCCAGGGCCGCCCAGATCGCCCAGCCCTGCGGGTGGCTCTGGGCCGTCAGGCGCGGCGCCCGCAAGGCGTCGGGGAAACGCTGCGCCAGGCTCGGCGCCATCACCGCGCCTAAGTGGCTGGGCATGAAGGGGGTGACCAGGGGATCGGCCAGCCGGCTGGTGGGGACCAGCCGCACCACCGCGTCGGCCCCGCGCTGGCTGACCGCGTGGGAGGCCAGCTCCGTCAGATGCAGGCGCACGCCGGGATGGGCCTGGGTGAACCGCGACAGGCGGGGGATCAGCCACTTCACCGAGATGCTGGCGTTGACCGCGATGTGCAGGTCCTCGCCCCCCCCGCGCGCCTGGCGCACGGCGCCGGTGATCTGGTCGAAGGCGGCGGTCAGGGCCGGCAGCAGGGCCGCGCCGGCCGGGGTCAGCTCCAGCCGATGCTTGGGCCCGGTGAACAGCCGCACCCCCAGGCTCAGCTCCAGGGCCTTCACCTGCCGGCTCACCGCCGAATGGGTGACGTGCAGCTCGTCCGCCGCCAGGGTCGCCCGCCCGGTGCGCGCCATGGCCTCGAAGGCGCGCAGGGCGTTCAGGGAGGGCAGGGGGCTTGATGTGAGATTTTCGAACATCCCTTTGCCAATATGTCGATTTCCGTCATCAGGCAATCGGCGCACAAGCTGGGGATGGCGTCGAACCCTCACCCGCCCCAGACCGTGATCATGCTGGCCCTGGGGCTGGGGCAGACCATCGCCTTCGCCTCCAGCTTCTATCTGATCGGTGTGCTGGGCGACGACATCGCCGCCGAGCTCCGCCTCGCACCCACCTTCGTCTTCAGCCTGATGTCGGTGGCCCTGGCCGCCAGCGCGGTGGCCGCGCCGTCCGCCGGACGCTGGGTCGACCGCCATGGCGGCAAGGCTCCGCTGCTGATCTCCAACCTGGTGTTCGCCGCCGGCCTTGGCCTCATCGGCCTGGCGCGGGGCCCCGTCCTCCTGACCCTCGGCATGATTGTCCTGGGCCTGGCCATGGCCTTGGGTCTCTACGGCACGCCCTTCGCCATCCTGGTCACCCTCTATGGCGACCAGGCCCGGCGCTCGATCACCGGGGTGGCCCTGATCGGCGGCCTGGGTTCCAGCCTCGGCTTTCCCGTCACCCACTGGCTGGGCCAGCAGTTGGGCTGGCAGGGCGCCTGTCTGGCCTGGGCGGCGGCCCACATTCTCATCTGCCTGCCCCTGGGCGCCCTCGTCATTCCACGAGACCTCGGCGGCCACATGTCGGCCAATGTCGGCCCCCCCGCGCCGGTGGTCTGGGACCGCGCGATGATCCAGCTATCGGTTCTATTTGCGGGGGCCTGGTTCATTTCCACCTGCATGAGCACCCATCTTCCGCGGCTCTTGGTGGCGTTTGGTCTCTCCGTGACGGCCGCCATGTCCACCGCCGCCCTGGTGGGCCTGGCCGCCGTCGCCATCCGCGCCCTGGAGTTCGCCGTCCTGCGCCGCTTCCCGCCGCTGCTGGCCACCCGCGCGGCCACCCTCATGCACCCCCTGGGCGCCGCGGCCCTGCTCACCTTCGGCAAGGTCGCGGCCCCCGCCATGGCGCTGGGCCAAGGCGCCGGCAACGGCATGCTCACCGTGGCCAAGGGGGTGCTGCCGCTCAGCATCTGGGGGCCTGAAGGATACGCCTACCGCTCGGCGGTCCTCGGCCGCCCGGCCCAGATCGCCCAGATCGGCGGCCCGGCCCTCTACGGCCTGGCCATCGACCGCTCGCCGACCCTCGCCCTGACGGGCGGGGCCGCCCTCTGCCTGGTCATGTTCGCCATGACCTTCGGCCTCAACAAGGAGCCCTCGACATGACCCTGCTGGACGCTGCCCTTGCCCGACCCCATACGGACGCCTTATACGCGGCTCGCAAAATGGAGACTCCAATGGAGATTCGCGAAGGGCTCACCTTCGACGACGTTTTGCTCGAACCCGGCGCATCCGATGTGATGCCCGGCCAGGTGGACACCGCCACCCGGTTCACGCGCGAAATCCGTCTGAACATACCGCTTGTGTCCTCGGCCATGGACACCGTCACCGAGAGCCGCCTGGCCATCGCCATGGCCCAGGCCGGCGGTCTGGGCGTGCTGCACCGGAACATGACGCCGGACGAGCAGGCCGAGCAGGTCCGCGAGGTGAAGCGCTACGAAAGCGGCATGGTCATCAACCCGCTGACCATCAACCCGGACACCCCGCTCAGCGAGGTCCTGGCCATCAAGACGCGGCGCAAGATCTCCGGCTTCCCGGTGGTCGAGCCCGGCACCGGCAAGCTGGTGGGCATCCTGACCAACCGCGACATGCGGTTCGAGGGCTCCAGCGAAGTCCCGGCCAAGGCTTTGATGACCAAGGAAAACCTGATCACGGTGCGCGAAGGCTGCACCCAGGACGAGGCCCGCGCCCTCCTGCGCAAGCACAAGATCGAGCGGATCATCGTCGTCGATGAGGCCTACCGCGCCGTCGGCCTGATCACCGTCAAGGATATGGAAAAGGCCCAGGCCCACCCCATCGCCGCCAAGGACGCCCAGGGCCGCCTGCTGGTGGGCGCGGCCTCCACCGTGGGCGACGGCGGCTATGAGCGCTCCATGGCCCTGGTGGACGCCGGCGTCGACGTGGTGGTGATCGACACCGCCCACGGCCACAACGCCGATGTCGCCGCGGCCGTCGCCCGCCTGAAGCGCGAGACCAACCGGGTCCAGATCGTCGCCGGCAACGTCGCCACCTACGAAGGCGCGCGGGCGCTGATCGACGCCGGCGCCGACGCGGTGAAGGTCGGCATCGGCCCGGGCTCCATCTGCACCACCCGTATCGTGGCCGGCGTGGGCGTGCCCCAGCTGACCGCCATCGCCGACGCCGTGCGCGCCGCGGCCGGCACCGACGTGCCGGTCATCGCCGACGGCGGCATCAAGTACTCCGGCGACCTGGCCAAGGCGCTGGCCATGGGCGCCCAGGTGGCCATGATGGGCTCGGCCTTCGCCGGCACCGACGAGGCGCCGGGCGAGGTCTTCCTGTACCAGGGTCGCTCCTACAAGGCCTATCGCGGCATGGGGTCCCTGGGCGCCATGTCCACCGCCAACGGCTCGGCCGACCGCTACTTCCAGAAGGAGGTCTCGGCCCTCAAGCTGGTGCCCGAGGGCATCGAGGGCCAGGTCGCCTACAAGGGTCCCATCGCCGCCATCCTGCACCAGATGGTGGGCGGTCTCCGGGCCGCCATGGGCTATACCGGCGCCGCCGACCTGCAGGCCTTCCGCGACAAGGCCCGGTTCATCCGGATCACCGGCGCCGGTCTGCGCGAGAGCCACGTCCACGACGTCATGATGACCCGTGAGGCCCCCAACTATACGAGCCCGGTATGATGACCGCCGCCGCCCTCGAGTTGCAGCTCCTGGCCGCCGCGGTGGTGGTGGGCCTCGTCCAGTTCCTCTGGGCGACCCTGGCCGCCCGGGGGCAGCAGGGCCTGACCTACGGTCGCGGACCCCGCGACCAGCCGATCAAGCTCACCGGCGCCGCAGGCCGGCTGGAACGCGCCTACGCCAACTTCCTGGAGACCTTCCCGCTCCACGCCGCGGCGGTGATCATCGCCTATCTGGCGGCCAAGCTGGGGGACCTGACGCTGTGGGGCTCGGTGCTCTACGTGGCCGCCCGCGCCCTGCACCCAATCCTCTACGTGATCGCCATCCCCTTCCTGCGCAGCCTTGTCTGGTTCATCGGGTTCTGCGGCACCCTGGCGGTCGTCGCCGCCATCTTCCTGTGACGGCGGGCCAAGCCCTTGCGTGACGGGGGACGCCTCTCGGCCGCCATCGAGGTTCTCACCGACGTCGAGGAACGCCACCGGCCGGTGCGCCTGGCCCTCAAGTCCTGGGGCAATGACGCCCGCTACGCCGGCTCCAAGGACCGCGCCTGGGTCTCCGGCCTGGTGCTCGACGCCCTGCGCCGTCGCCGCTCCATCGCCTGGAAGATGGGCGACGACAGCGTTCGCGCCGCCATCCTGGGCGTGCTGAAATACGAGTGGGACTGGCCGGTCGACCGTATCGCCGCCGCCGTCACCGAGGAACCCCACGGCCACGGCGCGCTCACCGAGGCCGAGACCGCGGCCCTCGAGACGCCCCGCGACCTGGCCGACGCGCCAGCGTCCGTGCGCGGCGACTATCCGCAGTGGCTGGAGGCCAGCTTCGCCCGCGCCTTTGGCGACGCCGCCGCGCGGGAAGGCGAGGCGCTCTCTGAACGGGCCCCCATCGACCTGCGGGTCAATACGCTGAAGACCGATCCCGCCCGCGCGCTCAAGGCTACCCAGCCACTGAACGCCGCCGCCGTGCCGGAACTGCCCAACGCCCTGCGCATCCCTGCGCCCGCCGCCACCGACCGGGCCGGCGCCGTCGAGACCATTCCGGCCTTCTCCAAGGGCTGGTTCGAGGTGCAGGATCTCGGCTCTCAGATCGCCGCGGCCTGCGCCGGCCAGGTCAAGGGCGCCCAGGTCCTGGACCTCTGCGCCGGAGGCGGGGGCAAGACCCTCGCGCTTGCCGCCGCCATGGGCAACACCGGTCAGATCTACGCCTATGACAGCGAGGCGCGGCGCCTGGCCGACACCATCCGCCGGGCCGACCGCGCCGGCGTCCGCAACCTGCAGATCCGTTCGCCGGTGACCGAGGGGCCGCTGGTCGGCCTGGAAGGCAAGATGGACGTGGTCTTCATCGACGCCCCCTGTTCCGGGTCCGGCGCCTGGCGCCGCCATCCCGACACCAAGTGGCGGCTCAGCGAGGAGACCTTCGCCCGCCGTCAGTCCGACCAGGACGCCGTGCTGGACCTGGGCGCCGCCTTCGTGAAGCCCGGCGGCCGCCTGATCTACGTCACCTGCTCGGTCCTGCCCGAGGAGGACGAGGACCGCGTCGCCGCCTTCCTGGCCCGCACGGAAGGTTTCGCCGTCAAACCCGCGACGTCCGACGAACACCTCACTGCGCACCTGACCCCGGAAGGCTATCTCCGCCTGACCCCCGCCACCGCCGCCACCGACGGCTTCTTCGTCGCGGTGCTGGAGCGAACCCAACCTCTCGCCGACAAAGCCCCATGACCCCCACCCACGAACGCGTCCTAATCGTCGATTTCGGCAGCCAGGTGACCCAGCTGATCGCGCGGCGCCTGCGCGAGAGCGGCGTCTTCTGCGAGATCCATCCCTACGACAAGGTCGAGGCCATGCTGGCCGACTTCGCCCCCAAGGCGGTGATCCTGTCCGGCGGCCCAGCCAGCGTCCACGAGGCCGAGAGCCCCGCCGTCACCCGGCGGGTCTTCGAACTGGGAGTCCCGGTGCTGGGCATCTGCTACGGCGAGATGACCATGTGCGCCGAACTGGGCGGCAAGGTCGAGGGCGGCCATCACCGCGAGTTCGGCCGCGCCGAGATCAAGATCGAAAAGGCCTCGCCCCTGCTGGCCGGCCTCGGCGATGTCGGCGATCTGGAAACCGTCTGGATGAGCCACGGCGACAAGATCACCGCCATCCCGGAAGGCTTCGAGGTCGTCGCCTCCTCGCCGGGCTCCCCCTACGCGGTCATCGCCGACGAGGCTCGCCGCTTCTATGGCATCCAGTTCCACCCGGAGGTGGCCCACACCCCGCGCGGCGCCCAGATGCTGCGGAACTTCACCCACGGCATCGCGGGCCTGACGGGCGACTGGACCATGGCCTCGTTCCGCCAGGAGGTGGTGGCGAAGATCCGCGACCAGGTCGGCGACGGCAAGGTGATCTGCGGCCTGTCGGGCGGCGTCGACTCCTCGGTGGCCGCGGTCCTGATCCACGAGGCCATCGGCGCCCAGCTGACCTGCGTCTTCGTCGACACCGGCCTGCTGCGCCACAACGAAGCCGAGCAGGTCGTCACCCTGTTCCGCGACCACTACAACATTCCGCTCATCCACGTGGACGCCGGCGACCTGTTCCTCGGCGAGCTGGCGGGCGTCAGCGACCCCGAGGCCAAGCGCAAGACCATCGGGCGCCTGTTCATCGAGGTCTTCGACAAGGAGAGCGCCAAGATCGAGGGCGCGGCCTTCCTCGCCCAGGGCACCCTCTATCCCGACGTGATCGAGAGCGTCTCCACCAGCGGCGGCCCCTCGGCGGTGATCAAGAGCCACCACAATGTCGGCGGCCTGCCCGACTACATGAAGCTGAAGCTGGTGGAGCCCCTGCGCGAGCTCTTCAAGGACGAGGTCCGCGCGCTCGGCGTGGAGCTTGGCCTCGCCCCGGCCTTCGTCGGCCGCCACCCGTTCCCGGGCCCCGGCCTGGCCATCCGCATCCCCGGCGAGATCACCCGCGAAAAGGTCGCCGTCCTGCAGCAGGCCGACGCCATCTATCTGGACGAGATCCGCAAGGCCGGCCTCTACGACAAGATCTGGCAGGCCTTCGCGGTGCTGCTCCCGGTCAAGACCGTCGGCGTCATGGGCGACGCCCGCACCTATGAGGACGTGCTGGCCCTGCGCGCCGTCACCTCCACCGACGGCATGACCGCCGACTTCTTCGAATTCCCCTGGGAGGTCCTGGGCCGCTGCGCCACCCGGATCATCAACGAGGTCCGCGGCGTCAACCGCGTGGTCTACGACGTGACGAGCAAGCCCCCTGGGACGATCGAGTGGGAGTAGGGCGCCGCCCCTAGCCTGAGCCCGCCAAGCTCGGCCGACTTGCCTGCCGCGCCACGGTGGGCGAGGAAGGATTTCGGTTCGCGGCGGGGGCAGGTCCATGTTGAAGCGATTTCGGACGATGGCCGTGGCGATCCTCGCCGCACTGCTCGCGCCTCAGTCCCTGCAGGCTGCCCCGCCCACGGCCGACGTGCTGAGGGAGATCGACCAGATCTTCGAGACCTGGCGGCTGGACTCTCACGTCCCCGGCCTCGTCTACGGGGTCGTCCAGGACGGCAGGCTGGTGGCGGTGAGGAGCCTGGGGGTCCAGGACCCCACCTCCAAGGCGCCGGTCACTGCCGACACCCGCTTCCGCATCGCCTCGATGAGCAAGGCCTTCACGGCGCTCGCCATCCTGAAGCTGCGGGACGAGGGCAGGCTGTCCCTCGACGCGCCTGCTGAGACCTATGTGCCGGAGATGCGGAGCTGGACCTATCCCACCCGCGACAGCCGCAAGATCCGCGTCCGCGACCTGCTTCACCACACCGCCGGGTTCGTCACCGACGATCCCTGGGGGGACCGGCAGCAGCCGCTGTCGGAGGCCGCGTTCACGCAGATGCTGAAGACCGGCGTGCCGTTCGCGCGGTCGTCGGGCCTGGCGATGGAGTATTCCAACTTCGGCTACGCCACCCTTGGCCGCATCATCACCAATGTCTCAGGCATGCCCTACCAGGCCTATATCGGCGACACGATCCAGGCGCCGCTCGGCATGGGGTCCACCAGCTACGACGTCGCCAAGTCGCCGGCTGAACGCCGCGCCAACGGCTACCGCTGGCAGGACGACGCCTGGGTCCGCGAACCTGACATGGCCGACGGCGCGTTCGGCGCCATGGGCGGCGTCGAGACCACCGCCAACGACTATGCGCGCTGGGTGGGCTTCCTGCTCTCAGCCTGGCCGCCCCGCGACGACGCCGAGGCCGGCCCCGTCGCGCGCGCCACCGTGCGCGAGATCGTCGAGGGCTCCAACTTCCCGCGCGGCGTGATGCGAGCGACCACCGCCGGCGAACCGTGCCGGATCGCGCGCACCTACGGCATGGGCTGGATCGTCATCGATGACTGTGACCTGGGCCGCTACCTCACCCACGGCGGCGGCTATCCTGGCTACGGGTCCAACGTCCTGTTGCTGCCTGACCGTGGAGTCGGGATCTTCGCCCTGTCCAACCGGACCTATGCCGGGCCGTCCGTGCCCGTGCTCAGGGCCGCCCTGGCCCTCGCCGACGTCGACGCGATCCCCGACAGGTTAGTTCCGGTGAGCCAGGGCGTGAGGGAGGCCTATCAGGTCGTCCGTGGCGTCTGGGCGGCCGGCACGGTGGCCGGCGCCAGGCCCGCCCTGGCTATCAACTTCCTGATGGACCGCGACGAGGCGCGCTGGGCGCGCGACCTGGCCCGGCTGAAGGCCGAGGTCGGGGCCTGTCCCGCGAGCGAGGCGGTGACGCCCCTGACCGCCATGGAGGCCACCTTCACCTGGACCTGCGAGCACGGGCGCATCAAGGGCGGCTTCCTGCTGGCGCCCACCCGCGCGGTGGCCCTCCAGAGGCTCGACCTCGAGGTGGCCAAGCCCTGACCAGCGGCTAACGTCTTGAATTAGGCCGAGGCGCGGACCGGCAGCTTCCAGCCCGGCCGCACGAAGTGGCAGGTGTAGCCGTTGGGGATGCGCTCCAGATAGTCCTGGTGCTCCGGCTCGGCTTCCCAGAAGTCGCCCACCGGCTCGACCTCGGTCACCACCTTGCCCGGCCACAGGCCCGAGGCCTCGACGTCGGCGATGGTGTCCAGGGCCACCTGCTTCTGGGCCTCGTCGGTGTAGTAGATCGCCGAGCGATAGCTCAGGCCGATGTCGTTACCCTGGCGGTTCTTGGTGGTGGGATCGTGGATCTGGAAGAAGAACTCAAGCAGGTCGCGGTAGCTGATCCGCGCCGGATCAAAGACGATCTCGATGGCCTCGGCGTGGGTCCCGTGGTTGCGATAGGTGGCGTTCTTCACGTCGCCGCCGGAATAGCCGACCCGTGTGGAGATCACGCCGTCATAGCGGCGGATCAGATCCTGCATGCCCCAGAAGCAGCCGCCGGCCAGCACCGCACGTTCCTGACTCATCGATCTTCTCCTTCAATCTTCGGCGACCCTAGGCGCCCGGCCGCCCGAGGCCAAGCCCGGTTGATGGCTAGATGGGGTTCTTGCCCGCCGATCCAAGCCTCGCCATCGGACGGGCGCCTCGCGGGGCGAAATTCTGCCACACCCGCGTGGTCCGTCAGCCGCTCCACGGATGCGGAGTTTCCCATGCGCCCGAGTTTCCTGATCCTCGCCGCCGCCCTGGCCGCCGCCTCCACCGCCATGGCGGCGGAGGGCCGGTTCATCCATCCCGCCGACACCAACAAGGATGACCGGCTCAGCAAGGCCGAGTGGGCCGCCTACAAGCTGCCGGCCGCCGAGTTCGCCAAGGCCGACAAGAACGCCGACGGCCTGCTCGACGGCCACGAATTTGGCGCCTGGTACATGGCCCGGCAGGCCTCCAAGTAGCGCCTACTTCGCTGCGGCGATCTCGTAGAGGAAATCCACATAGCTCATGGTCGAGCCCACCAGGCCCTGGACCTTCGGGTTGCTGGACTCGATCACGTAGTACTCGTTGGGCGCATGCGCCCCGCTGCCGTGACCCAGGCCGAACTGGCCGGCCGGCAGGCTGACCGGCGCCGAGGTGAACACCGCCCCTGGCCACGAACCGGCCAGGCGGGGATAGATGGTGGTCGGAACCTTGTTGCGCTTGTAGGTGGCCAGCTCGGCCTTGATCAGCCGGCTGTTCTCGTCGGTCTCGGTGGGGTCGTAGCCGCCGCTGACATTGACCTCGATGTCCGCAAAGCCGCGCTTGTCCAGGTGGGCGCGCAGCTTGGCCACCGAGTCCTCGGCGGTCATGTTGGGCACCAGGCGCAGGTCCATCTTGGCCACCGCCCGGCCGGGCAGGATGGTCTTGCCGCCGGGGCCGGTATAGCCCGACACTAGGCCCTCGATGTTCACCGTCGGCTGTGAGGCTAGCCGCTCCAGGGTCTTCTCCCAGGGCAGGTCGTCGATGAAGTGCTCGACCCCCAGCGCCTTCTTGGCGTCGGCCTCGCTGAGCTGCTTGCCGGCCAGGGCGATCAGCTCCTTCTCCCGGGGTGTCAGGGGACGGACCTTCTCGAAATAGTTGTCGATGGCCGGATTGTTGCCGTCCGGAGTGACCAGGGTGGTGAGCGCCTGCACCAGCCGCCAGGCCGGGCTGTCGACCCGGGCCTTCTCGCTGGAGTGGATGTCGGTCTTGGGGCCTCGACCCCACTTGGCGCCGCTCGCCACCAGCTCCAGCTCGACGATGCCCTTGGCGCCAAGGTTGACCGTCACGCCCCCGTCGCTGGGGCTCTGCCAGCCGGCGGGGATGATCACGCCCTCGCACTTCTTCAGGGCGGCCAGGATGTGGGGCTTGGTGACGATCTGGCGGAAGTGGGGGCTGCCGATCTCCTCCTCGCCTTCGCAGATCAGCACCACGTTCACCGGCGATGTCTTGCCGGCCGCGCGGAGGGCGTGCAGCCCGGCCAGGAAGGCGGCCTGAGGCCCCTTCTGGTTCACCGCGCCGCGCCCGACGATCACCTTGCCGAAGCCGGGCTTGTCGACGATCCGCGCCTCCAGCGGCGGGGAGCTCCACTCGGCGGGGTCGTACTGCTTCACGTCGTACATGAAGTAGATGCCCATCCAGCGCTTGGCGCCGACATCCAGGGTGGCGAACACGCCGGGCGCGCCCTCGGTGGCCACCTTCTCGACGTGATGGAAGCCGGCGTCCTTGGCCAGGGCCGCCATGTAGTCGGCGCCCTTCTCCATATCGAGGTTCTCGGCGGCGATGGAGGGCAGGGCGATCCAGTCCTGGATGCGCTTCACCGAGGCCGCGTAGCCCGCCTCGGCGGCCTTGCGGATGGCGGGCAGGTCGCCGCTGGCGGCGAGGGCCAGGCCGGGCGTGAACAGGGCGGCGGCCGCGCCTCCGGCCAGCAGCGTGCGACGATCCGTGGCGATGGTTCCCAGGTTCGACATCCCAATCCCTCCAGGCCTGAATGGCGGGAATAGGACTGTCATAATCAGGGCCCGGCAAGCCTGATCTGGCGGAGCCATGTTCGATCAGCGCGGAGTCGGCCGCGCCAGACTGGCCCCCGCGCCGTCAGCCTCTGAACTGATCCACGTCCCGCACCGCGCCGCGGGCGGCGCTGGTGGTGAAGGCGGCGTAGGCGCGCAGGGCCATGGAGACCTTGCGTTCGCGCTTGGCGGCCGGGGTCCAGGCCTCGGGTCCCCGGGCCAACTGCGCGGCCCGGCGCTCGGCGATCACCGCGTCGCTCACGGCCAGGTGGATGCTCCGCTGCGGGATGTTGATCTCGATCTGGTCGCCGTCCTGCACCAGGCCGATCAGCCCGCCCTCGGCGGCTTCGGGCGAGACGTGGCCGATGGAGAGGCCCGAGGTGCCGCCGGAGAACCGGCCGTCGGTGATCAGGGCGCAGGCCTTCCCCAGGCCCTTCGATTTCAGATAGCTGGTGGGATAGAGCATTTCCTGCATGCCGGGCCCGCCGCGCGGCCCCTCGTAGCGGATCACCACCACGTCGCCGGCCTTGATCTTGCCGGTCAGGATGGCGCTCACCGAGGCGTCCTGGCTCTCGAACACCCGGGCCGTGCCGGTGAAGACCAGGATGCTGTCGTCCACGCCCGCCGTCTTCACGATGCAGCCGTCCAGGGCCAGGTTGCCCTTCAGCACCGCCAGGCCGCCGTCCTTGGAAAACGCGTTCTCGACATTGCGGATCACGCCGCCCGCCCGGTCCAGGTCCAGCGCGTCCCAGCGGCGGCTCTGGCTGAAGGCGGTCTGGGTCGGCACGCCGCCCGGCGCGGCCTTGAAGAAGGTATGGACGCTCTCGCTGGTGGTGCGGGCGATGTCCCAGCGGTCCAGGGCCTCCCCCAGGGTGGCGCTGTGGACAGTCGGGGTGTCGGTGTGCAGCAGGCCGCCGCGCTCCAGCTCCCCCAGCAGGGCCATGACCCCGCCCGCGCGGTGGACATCCTCCATGTGCACGTCGGACTTGGCCGGCGCGACCTTGGACAGGCAGGGCACCCGGCGCGACAGACGGTCGATGTCGTCCATGGTGAAGTCGACCTCCGCCTCATGGGCGGCGGCCAGCAGGTGCAGGACGGTGTTGGTGGAGCCGCCCATGGCGATGTCCAGGCTCATGGCGTTCTCGAAGGCCTGGAAATTGGCCACCGAGCGCGGCAGCACGCTGGCGTCGTCCTGCTCGTAGAAGCGCCGGGTGATGTCCACCACTGTGTGGCCGGCCTCCAGGAACAGCCGCTCGCGGTCGGCGTGGGTGGCCAGGACCGAGCCGTTGCCGGGCAGGGATAGGCCGAGCGCCTCGGTCAGGCAGTTCATCGAATTGGCGGTGAACATCCCCGAGCAGGAGCCGCAGGTGGGGCAGGCCGACCGCTCGATGGTCGCCACGTCCTCGTCGGAGACGGACTCGTCAGCGGCGGCGACCATGGCGTCCACCAGGTCCAGGGCGACTTCCTTGCCGTTGAGGATCACCTTGCCGGCCTCCATCGGCCCGCCGGAGACGAAGACCGTGGGGATGTTCAGCCGCAGGGACGCCATCAGCATGCCTGGCGTGATCTTGTCGCAGTTGGAGATGCAAACCATGGCGTCCACGCAGTGGGCGTTGGCCATGTACTCGACGCTGTCGGCGATCAGTTCGCGCGAAGGCAGGCTGTAGAGCATGCCGTCGTGGCCCATGGCGATGCCGTCGTCGACGGCGATGGTGTTGAATTCCTTGGCCACCCCGCCGGCCCGCTCGATCTCGCGCGCCACCAGCTGGCCCAGGTCCTTGAGGTGCACGTGGCCCGGCACGAACTGGGTGAAGGAGTTCACCACCGCGATGATCGGCTTGCCGAAGTCGGCGTCCTTCATCCCGGTGGCGCGCCAGAGCCCGCGGGCGCCGGCCATGTTGCGGCCATGGGTGGAGGTGCGGGAACGGTAAGCGGGCATGACGGTCTCAAGGGGCTCTGGAGCGAAGGCCTGCACATGGCGTGATCATCCCGCCATGTCCATGCTTCGAGGTGAGCTTTTGCCGGCCTGTGGGCCCCGCGCCGCGCTATCGGGTTGATCTCACCTTTGTCGTCTCATATTCAAGACGAATGGATACTCTAGTAGACGATTCCGGAGCGCTGCTGGCCAGCCGCCTGAGGCTGGAGCGTGACATGCGCGGCTGGTCGCTCGCTGACCTCGCCGAGCGCGCTGGCGTCTCTAAGGCCACCATCAGCAAGATCGAGCGTCAGGAGGTCAGCCCCACCGCCGTCATCCTGGTCCGCCTGGCCGGCGCCTTCGACCTCACCCTGGCCGGCCTCCTGCTCCGCGCCGAGGGCGGCGGGGAGCGCCTGACGCGCGCGGCCGACCAGCAGGTCTGGCGCGACCCCGAGACCGGCTACCGCCGCCGCCAGGTGTTCAGCCGCCCTGACCACCCTGTTGAGACTGTCGAAGTCGAACTGCCCCCCGGCCAGCGCGTGACCCTGCCGGCCTCGTCCTACGCCCACATCCGACAGGTGGTCTGGGTGCGGGCCGGCGACCTGGTCATCCACGAGGGCGGCGACCGCCACGAGCTCGCCGCCGGCGACTGCCTGGGCTTTGGCCCGCCCGGCGAGGTGACCATCGCCAACGAGACCGCGCACCCTTGCACCTATGTCGTCGTCCTGGCCCGGAGCTGACCATGATCCAGATGCTCGACACCACCCACCGGGACGCCCTCAGCGACCTGCTCATCGAGGCGGTCACCAGCGGCGCGTCTGTCAGCTTCATGCACCCCATCAGCCGGGAGACGGCCGACGCCTTCTGGGACCACGCTCTCGCGGCCGCCGCCCGGGACGAGCGCGTCATCCTGGGCGCCTTCGACGGCGAGGCCCTGGTGGGTACGGTGACCCTGCTGCTGGACTGCCCCGACAACCAGCCGCACCGCGCCGAGATCGCCAAGATGATGACGCGGCTCAGCCACCGGGGCCGGGGGATCGCCACCGCCCTGCTGCGGGAAGCCGAGCGCCTGGCCGTGACCAGGTCCCGGACCCTGCTGGTGCTGGATACCGCCACGGACGGTGGCGCGGCCCCGCTCTATGAGGCCATGGGGTTCAAGCTCGCCGGGGTCATCCCCGACTATGCCTACAAGCCGCATGGCGGGCTCAGCGGCACGGCCATCTACTGGAAGCAGGCCGGGGTCCGGCCCAACGTCTCCAACCCGGGCGTGGCCCGGTAAGCTGGCCGCTGATTCGGACGGGGAGCGCCACGATGGGAAAGACCACGATCTACGGCATCAAGGCCTGCGACACGATGAAGAAGGCCCGGGACTGGCTGGACGGCCACGGCGTCGACTACGACTTCCACGACTACAAGACCGTCGGGATCGACTGCGCCACCTTGCAGGCCTGGGTCGGGAAGGTCGGCTGGGAGGTCTTGCTCAACCGCGCCGGGACCACCTTCCGCAAACTGCCTGAGGCCGACAAGGTGGGCGTCGACGAGGCCAAGGCCATCGCCCTGATGCTGGCCCAGCCTTCGATGATCAAGCGCCCGGTGCTGGAGGCCGGCGGCGACCTGCTGGTGGGTTTCAAACCCGAGGCCTACGCCGCGAAACTGGGCTAGGGCGTATCGACATTCAGGATTCTCACGGCGAGAGATGTCTGATTCATAGGGCTCCGTTCGATGGACGGAGCCCCTTTGATGTCGGTGAAGCGCTACGAGTTGAGCCAGGTGCAGTGGAAGCGGTTCGCGGACCTGCT
>NZ_JAUYAF010000042.1 GCF_030693625.1 Phenylobacterium sp. | reverse complement strand
CCGCGCCGTCTATCAGATCGGTCAAGCGGCGTTCGCCGACCGGGTGAAGCTCACCTGGGCCGCCGCGCCCAACTCCGCCCAGACGCCGCAATGGCGCGCCCTGCTGGCGCTGGGCGAGACCTGGACGCCCCCGGCCCTGCCGGTGAGCGGCGTCGACGCGGTCGCGGCCGGGACGCCCAAGGGCCCGCTGGTCGGCGCGGTGCTGCGCGAGGTCGAAGCCTGGTGGATCGACCAGGATTTCCCGGACGACCGCGCCGC
Organism: Phenylobacterium sp.; assembly: GCF_030693625.1. Classification (GTDB taxonomy): domain Bacteria; phylum Pseudomonadota; class Alphaproteobacteria; order Caulobacterales; family Caulobacteraceae; genus Phenylobacterium; species Phenylobacterium ferrooxidans. The sequence continues at coordinate 32,203 of NZ_JAUYAF010000042.1, read as the reverse complement.
CGCGGCCGAACGGCTGAAGGCGGTGGTGCAGGGGATGGTCCCGTGAAGCTCGGCATCCTACAGACGGGCGCCCCGCCGCGCGCGCTGCGCGCCGAGTTCGGCGACTATCCGGGCATGTTCCGCCGGCTGCTGGGCGAGGGCGCCTACGATTATTCGACCTTCGACGTGCGCGACGGGATGCCAGCCAGCGTGGAGGCGTGCGACGCCTACCTGATCACCGGTTCGCCGGCGGCGGCCTACGACCACCATCCCTGGATCGCCGAGCTCGCGGACTTCCTGCGCGCGGCCAGTGGACGGGCTGGGCTGGTCGGGATCTGCTTCGGCCATCAGATCATGGTCGAGGCGTTCGGCGGCCGGGTAGAGAAGTCGCCCAAGGGCTGGGGCACAGGCCTGCACCACTACGCCGTGCGCGACCGCATGGCGTGGATGGACGAGGGTGCTGTCCTGGCGGCCACCGCCTCCCACCAGGACCAGGTGGTGCGCGCGCCAGCCGGCGCCCGCGTGTTGGCCGGCAGTGACTTCACCCCCTTCGGCATGCTGGCCTACGCCGACGGACGGTCGATGTCGCTGCAGCTGCACCCGGAGTTCGACCAGGCTTTCGGGGAGGCCCTCATCGAGGTCGGGCGCAGCGCCACCTATACCGAGGAGCAAGCCGATCAGGCGCTGACGACCTATGCCGCGCCCGACGACCACCTGCGACTGGCGCAGTGGATCCGGACTTTCCTGGCGACGTCGCAGCGCTGAGGTTCAGGCGGTGGCGGCGAAGGGGTTGACGAGGGTGACGCCGCCCACTGTCAGGCCGCTGTGCATGTCTTCGGAGTACAGGGTCGAACATCCGGCGCCGCGCGCGGCCGCGACGATTTGCGCGTCAAAGATCCCTAGCCGGTGACTCTGGGCGATTTCGAGCGCCGTGAGATGGGTCTCCAAGGTCAGCGGGGTCACTCGAAGGAGCGATCGCAGGATCTCTAGGGTGCTGACGATGTGAGGCCATGGAAGCTGAAGCTTGCGCAGAGCGACGTGCGCGAATTCGTTCAGCACCTGCACGCTGATCACTCCGCCGGCGTGGACCAGCGCTTCTGCTCCGCTCGCCTTCTCGGCGTCGTCGGTCAACAGATAGACGAGGATGTTGGCGTCGAAGAAAGCGTCAGCCACGCTCATTGGCTTCGATGCGGTCGAACTTGAACCCCTCCGGCAGCGCGACGCGATACTGTCGCAGCCGCGCTAGCAGCGCCGCGCGGGACGCGGGTCGGGAGAGTTCGAAGCGCCGGGCGTCGGCGACATCGATCTCGATATCGTCGCCTTCCTTCAGTTCCAAAGCCTCCACGACGGCCACTGGCAACCGGACCGCCAGCCCGTTACCCCATTTCGCGACGCGCATCGGAACCTCCCAGATATACGCCGCGTCAATGTATATCATTCGCGAGTGGGCGCCAACGCTCAGGGCCACGCCGTCAGTGGCGGCATGGAGGAGAGGATCGACTCGATGTTTCCGCCGGTCTTCAGCCCGAACATCGTGCCGCGGTCGTAGAGCAGGTTGAACTCCACATAGCGTCCTCGCCGCACGAGCTGCTCCTGGCGGTCGGCTTCGGTCCAGGGCTCGTGCATGCGGTGGCGGGCGATGCGCGGGAACACGTCCAGCAGCGCCTCGCCGACGTCGCGGGTGAAGGCGAAGTCACGCTCCCAGTCGCCGCTGTCGTGGTGGTCGTAGAAGATGCCGCCGATCCCGCGCGGCTCCTTGCGGTGCGGTAGATAAAAGTACTCGTCGCAGCGCGCCTTGTAGCGCGGGTACCATTCCGGATCGTGCCGGTCGCAAGCGGCCTTCAATGCGGCGTGGAAGGCCTTCGCGTCGTCAGCCTCCTGGCTGCGTTGGGTGTCGACCGTGGGCGTGAGGTCCGCGCCGCCGCCGAACCAGCCGCGGGTGGTGGCCAGGAAGCGGGTGTTCATGTGCACCGCCGGCACGCGCGGATTGCGCATGTGGGCGATCAGGCTGACGCCGGTGGCGACGAAGCGCCGATCCTCTTCGGCGCCTGGCATCGAGGCGGCCATCTCCGGCGTGAATTCGCCATGCACCAGGCTGATGTGCAGGCCGCACTTCTCGAAAAAGCGCCCGCGGAGGAAGCCCATGACGCCGCCGCCGCCCGCCTCGCGCACCCAGGGCTTCAGCTCGAAGCGTCCAGCCTCGCCTGGATAGAGGTCGGCGGGGGCCTCATCCTCGAGCCTTTCGAATTCGGTCACGAGGCGGTCGCGAAGGGTGTCGAACCAGGCGCGCGAGCGCGCACTGCGGTCCTCGAAAGGCTCGGCGTTGGTCATGGGGCGACCGCAGTAGGGAATCCGCCGGTCTGGCGCAACGCCTCGCCAAGCGCGATGGAGGCGGCGGAAACCAGATTCAGCGATCGTGCGCCAGCGACCAACGGGATGAACAGACGCGCGTCGGCCGCCGCGTGCACCTCCGCAGGCGCGCCGGCGCTCTCGCGGCCGAACAGCAGCACGTCGTCCTCGGCGAAGGCGAAGTCGCCGAAAGGTCGCGCGCCCTGCGTCGTGAACAGCACCAGGCGCCTGTTGCTTGCGCGCGTCAGCGTGAGGAAATCGGTCCAGCCGGCGTGGCGATCGACCATGGCCTGAGCGGCATAATCCATCGCCGCACGGCGCACCGCGCGGTCCGACAGAGGGAAGCCGCAGGGCTCGATCACGTCCAAGGCGACGCCCAGACAGGCCCCGAGGCGAAGAGCCGCGCCGAGGTTTTGCGGAATGTCCGGTTGAAAAAGGGCCAAACGCATTCTAAGCGATCCAGCCACGGGATAGGCCTGGGCGCGAGGCGAATCGTCGGGGGACAGACTGCGACTCGTTCGCAGGACATCTCTGCACGGATCGTCCGCTCGCTGCGCGCCTGTTCAAGGGGCATCCGGCGGCGTGCTGGACGGGGGCTTCGAAGGCGGGACGTCCTTGGTGCAAGGGCGTCGGACGGGCCGTGGCGGGAGACCGCAAACGGCTCAACACACGAAGGGTAGCTTTAAGGTGGCCGACACCGTCGCGGGCGCAAGTCCCGATCCTCACGCCGCGGGCGATGACCCCAGCCGGCGCGACTTCATTCACATCGCCGCCACGACGGCGGCGATCGGCGCCGTCGCAGGCCTCGCCTGGCCGTTCATCGATCAGATGAACCCGGCCGGCGACACGCTCGCCCTCGCCTCGGTGGAATTCGACCTGACCAAGGTCGAGCAAGGCCAGCAGGTCGTGCTGAAGTGGCGCGGCAAGCCGCTGTTCGTGCGCAGCCGCACGGGCGCGGAGATCGCCAAGGCGGTGAAGGACGACACCGCCTCGATGCGCGACCCGGCCCGTGACGAGGACCGTCACAAGCCCGGCAAGGCTGAATGGCTGATCCTGGTCGGCACCTGCACGCACCTCGGTTGCGTTCCCACGTTCGGCGGCGGCGACTACGGCGGCTGGTTCTGCCCTTGCCACGGCTCGCACTACGACACCTCCGGCCGCATCCGCAAAGGACCGGCTCCGACGAACCTCGCGGTGCCCGAATACGCCTTCCTGTCGGACACCAAGGTCAAGATCGGCTGACACTGATGAGCGGACATTCCTCCTACGAGCCGAAGACCGGCATCGAGCGCTGGCTCGACACGCGCCTGCCGATCGTGCGCTTCGGCGCCGACCTGCTGGATTTCCCGACGCCGAAGAACCTCAACTACTGGTGGACGTTCGGCGGCATCCTGGCGATGTGCCTGGGCATTCAGATCGTCACCGGCATCGTGCTGGCGATGCACTACGTGCCGCACGTCGACTACGCCTTCAATTCGGTCGAGCGGATCATGCGCGACGTCAACTTCGGTTGGCTGGTCCGCTACATGCACGCCAACGGGGCCTCGATGTTCTTCATCGCGGTCTACATCCACATGTTCCGCGGGCTCTACTACGGCTCTTACAAGGCGCCGCGCGAGATCCTGTGGATCCTCGGCTGCGTGATCTACCTGCTGATGATGGCCACCGCCTTCATGGGCTACGTGCTGCCCTGGGGCCAGATGAGCTTCCACGGCGCGGTGGTGATCACCAACCTGTTCGGCGCCCTGCCGATCGTCGGCGAGTCCATCACCACCTGGCTGTGGGGCGGGTTCGCGGTGGATAACGCCACCCTGAACCGCTTCTTCTCGCTGCACTTCCTGCTGCCGTTCATGATCGCCGGCGTGGTGATCCTGCACATCTGGGCGCTGCACGTGCCCGGCAACAACAACCCCACCGGCGTGAACGTGAAGTCCAAGGAGGACACCGTTCCCTTCCACCCGTACTACACGGTGAAGGACGGCTTCGCGATTTCGCTCTTCCTGCTGATGTTCGCCACCTTCGTGTTCTTCCAGCCCAACGCCCTGGGTGACGCGGTGAACTATGTTCCCGCCAACCCCCTGGTGACCCCCGCCCACATCGTTCCGGAATGGTACTTCCTGCCGTTCTACGCGATCCTGCGGGCGGTTCCGGACAAGCTCATGGGCGTGCTGCTGATGTTCGGCGCCATCGCCATGCTGTTCGTCCTGCCCTGGCTCGACACCTCCAAGGTGCGCTCCATGCGCTACCGTCCGACGGCCAAGCTCTACTTCGGCCTCTTCGTCCTGGCCTGCCTGATCCTGGGCTACTGCGGCGGCCGCCTGCCGGACGATCCCGTGATCCCCGGCATCTCGACCTTCCAGCTGCTGGACGCGGACCTCAACTCGATGGTCTGGCTGTCCCGCGTCGCGACGGCCTACTACTTCGGCTACTTCGTGGTCATCCTGCCGATCCTGGGCCTCACCGAGACCCCGCTGCCCCAGCCGGAATCAATCTCCGCGCCGGTGCTGTCGCATCCCGCCAACGCGCCGGCCGGCGCCGCGGCTTCGCCTGAAAAGAGGGGCTGAGCCACCTATGCTGCGCAAAGGTCTTATTCTCGCGGCGTTCGGGCTCGCTTTCGTCGCCGGCCCGGCTTTCGCCTCCGCAGGCCCCAAGGAGCCCCGCCAGGCTTCCTGGAGCTTTGAAGGTCCGTTCGGCAAGTTCGATCAGGCCCAGGTCCAACGGGGCTACAAGGTCTATCGGGAGGTCTGTGCGGCCTGTCACTCGATGAGCCTGCTGAGCTTCCGCAATCTGGGCCAGAAGAGCGGCCCCTTCTATGACGACAAGTACCCGAACCCGAACGACAACCCCTATGTGAAGTCGATCGCCAAGGACTACCAGGTCAACGACATCGACTCTGAAACCGGGGACGTCGTCCAGCGGACCGCCACCTCAGCCGACACCTTCCCGAGCCCCTTCGCCAACGAAGCCGCGGCGCGGGCCTCCAACGGCGGCGCCCTGCCGCCGGATCTGTCGGTGATGATCAAGGCGCGGCCCCAGGGCGCGCAGTACGTCTACTCGATCCTGACCGGCTACCAGGCGCCGCCGGCGGGTCTCGAAGTGCCGCCGAACCAATACTACAACCCCTACATGCCCGGCGACGTCAGCGCCTTCTACAAGGGCAAGGGCCACGTTCCGGTCGGGGGCTTCATCGCCATGGCCCCGCCGCTGGAAACCGACAAGGTGACCTTCGACGACGGCACCAAGTCCACCGTCGACCAGCAGGCCAAGGACGTCGTGGCCTTCCTCGCCTGGGCGTCGGAGCCCAAGCAGACCGAGCGCAAGCAATTCGGCGTGGCCGCCATGATCTATCTGCTGATCTTCGCGGGTCTGCTGTGGGTCAGCTACCGTCGCATCTGGAGGAACGTCGCCCACTAGGCGCTCCGTCCTTTCGAGCACGATCCAGGGCCCCGGTGAGAACCGGGGCCTTTTTCGTTTCCGGCCCATGAACAATTGCTAAGTTGCCCGGGTGGGCGTCCGCCGATAGGCAGGGGGACGGATCGGGAGGGGCCCGCATGGCGGCCGGTGAGGGGCGCATCCGCGCCACCGGTTATCTGGCGATCTACGGCGTCCTCTGGGGCGCGGCCTTCGCCTATCTCTTTTTCAAACAGGCCGACTGGACCTTCCCCCTGGTTTCCCTGGGGGTGTTCGGGATCCTGCTTTCGGGCGTCGCCTGGGCCCTGACGCGCAGGTCCGATCCGCCCCCTGTCAGGGTGCGGCGGCCCAAGGTCGAACTCGCCGCCGTCCTGATCTTCATGGTGATCTACGCGGTGGGCTTCCTCGGCTGGGGCATGGGGGCGCTGAAGGCCGCCATGCCGGAAGGCCAGGCCCGCGACCTGGTGGTCCTGGCCGTCAAGCTCGTGGTCCATGTGGTGATCCCGGCCCTGATCCTGCTGGCCCTGGGCGGCCGGGTGGCGCCGCTGTTCTCCACCGGCATGGATCGCAAGGGCTTCTGGCCCACCCTGATCGTCATGGGGGTGATCTTCCTGGCCCTGCTCAGCGTGGTCAGCCCCAGCCTGCAGCAGATCGGTGAGCTGCGACCCGGGCTCGAGGTCCTGGCCTGGGTCGCCCCGGCGGCCTTTGTCTGGATCGCCCTGGAGGCAGGCCTCGCCGAGGAATTCCTGTTCCGCGCGGTGCTGCAGACTCGCCTGGCCGCCGTCCTTCGCAGCGAGACCGGCGCCGTCGTCTTGGGAGCCCTGGTGTTCGCCCTGGCCCATGTGCCCGGCCTCTACCTGCGCGGCGCGCCTGGCGAGCAGGGCCATTCCACCGACCTGTTCGAAGTGATCGCCTATACGATCGGCGCCCTGTCGCCCGTGGCCCTGATGCTGGGGGTGATCTGGGCCCGCACCCGCAGCCTGCTGCTGGTGGTCCTGCTGCACGCCGCCATCGACGTCCTGCCTATCCTGCCGCAGTTCCTCATCACCTGGGCTGGGCTCACGCCCATCTCCTAGAGCATGTCAGGCGCAAGTGGGCGCCGGTTCGCCGCCCGGACATGCTGTAGATTCAAGAAGATAGCCCCTTTTTTCCGATCAGCTTGATTCAACCTGATTCGGAAAGGGCCTAGGGTCGGCGCAGCAGCAGCCGTCCGCGCGGGAAGTCGAACCGCAGCGACCACCGCGCGAGCACCGGCGGACCGATCGCACCCACCGCGCCCGCGACCTGCGGCTGGAGGCCGGCCTTCAGCATCTCGAACAGCTGACCGGCGAAGGACAGGGCGCGGAGTTCGGCGCGCAGGCGGCCGTAGGGCGCCACATCCTCCGCCCCGGCCCCAGGGACGCTCGCCAGGGCCTCGCTGAGCCGCACGCCGCTGTCGAGGCCCGTCGCCACCACAAAGCGGCCCACGGCCGTCCTGGGGCCGTCCGCTACCGCGGCGTCCACCACCGGCGACCCGCCGGCCATGGCCATGGCAAGGCTGCTCTGGGCCCCGAAGCTCGGAGCCTTGGCCGCCGGCCAGATCTCCACACGGCAAGGCGCGAAGCTGACGTCCACCACATAGGCTGACAGCAGGTCGGCCCCGATCACCCCGGCGATGGGGGTGGGAAAGGCGTAGGTCCGGGCGTCGAGGTCCACCACCACCACTGCCCGGTCCACCAGCTTCAGGCCATCGACCCGCACCTGGCCCCGAAACGCCGGTGGCAGGCCCGCCATCTGGGCGCGGGTCTCGTGCAGCTGAGTGGTGGGGCTGCCGGTGTCGAGGATGTAGTCGCCCGCCACCCCGGCGACGCTGGCCGGGACCACTACCACGCCGTGCTCCAGCCAGCATCCCGCCGCTTGCGCGGACGCCGGGGCGAGCCACAGGGCGGCGAGGGCCAGGACGAGCTTCACTCAGGCGATTCCCGGAGGCGAGGGTCGCCTGACCATAGCCAAGGCCGGTGGCCTAGGCGATAAATGCGCATGCTCTTCCCGATCCTCTGCCCGCCGCGCGCCGGTGGGGGCTGACGTGGCCTTCACCAAAGCCTGGCGAGACTTTCGGCGCATGCAGGACGTCGTCGCGGCCGCCTCATGCCTGATCTATGCGGGCTCGGTGGTCCACGCCTTCAGCGTGCTGCCCGGCGGGCCGGCGGTGATCGCCCGCCATGCCCTGGTCTGGCCGGGCGCCGCCCTGTTGGGCGGCTTCGCCCTGCCGCTGCTGATCCTGCCCGCGCGCCGTGTCCTGGCGCGCTATGTCTGGATGAGTTTTCTGTCTGGCTTTGGCCAGACCCCGGTCTCGGTGCTGACCGGCGTCGGCCTGCTGGTCGTCGCGGCGGGCTTCATCTATTGGCAGGTGGCCTCGGTGGCCACGGGCGGTCCGTATCCGGCCGCCGTCTTCGGGGGCTACGCCGCCGGCATCGGTATCCTCGCCGCCCAGTCTGTCCTCGCCCGGTGGCTGGAACGCGACCCCGAGGCGCGCAAGCACATCGAGGAATAGGCTACATCTCTCCGCGACCGCCGCCGTTGTTCATGAACACCTGCAGCGTCCGCAGCCGGGCCAGCCGGGCGGCGTCTGGGTTGTAGTCGGCGCGGCGATCGGACACGAAGCCGTGGCCGGCGTCATAGAGGTGGACCGGAATTTCCGGATGCGCCAAGCGAATCTCCTCGACCTTCTCCAGGGGGATGGAGGCGTCGTGGCGGCCAAAGTGCAGGATCGTCGGGACCTTGGGCGTCTCCCCCACCAGTTCGCTGATGCGGCGGCCATAGAAGGCCGAGGTCGCCGAGATCCCGGTGCAGCGGCAGGCCGCCAGCCAGGTCGCCGCCCCGCCCCAACAGAATCCCGTGACGAAAACCGCCGGCGACAGGGCGTCGATGGCCGCCTGGAGATCCCCCGCCACCTGGTCCCAGGGCGTGGCGGTGGAGTACTCCACCCCATTGGCGATGGACTCGGCGCTGTAGTCGGCCTCGAAGCCCGGCTGCAGGCGGTCGTAGAAGCTGGGCGCGATGACCTCGTACCCGTCCTCCGCATAGCCGTCGGCCAGTTCGCGGATGTGGTCGGTGACCCCGAAGATCTCCTGGATCAGCACAATCCCGCCGCGGCGCGCATCCGCCACGGGGGCGTGATAGGCCGCCAGCTCAAAGCCGTCGAACCGGCTGGTCAGGCGGATCGTTTCGCCCACCTGCTCAGGCGCCCGCGAAGAGGTCGAGGGTGCGCTGGCGGGCGAGGTCGGCGCTGGCCTGGTTCAGCCGCTCCGGATCCTCGTTGTTGAAGCCGTGGCCGGTGTCCTCGTAGATGTAGACCGCCACGTCCGGGTTGTGGGCCTGGACGGCGGCCTTGACGTCGTCGGCCGGGATACCGGCGTCCTTGCGGCCGAGATGGACGATGGTGGGGCACTTGGGGGTCTTGTCGGCATTGGCCTGGACCATGCTGCCGTAATAGCTCGAGGCGGCGGCGAAGCCCTCGAGCTGGCAGGCCGAGAGCCAGGTCAGCGACCCGCCGTAGCAATAGCCCACCACGAACACCTTGCCCGCGCCCGCCAGCTCGTCGCGCACTGCGGCGATGTCGGCCAGGGCCTGGTCCAGGGGGGTGGCGCGGGCATGGGTGACTCCGGCGGTCAGGCCGGCGGGGTCGTGGCCGGCGGTGAAGCCCGGCTCGCGGCGGTCGTACAGCGACGGCGCGATGGCCTCGTAGCCGAGGCTGGCCCAGCGATCGACGTCGCGCCGGATATGCTCGTCGATCCCGAAGATCTCCTGGATGACCACCACGCCGCCCTTGCGCGCGCCGCTGGGCGCCGCGCGATAGACGGCGAACTCGAAGCCGTCGGCGCCGGCCAGCTTGGAAAACTCACCCATGACGTCTCTCCCGTTGTCGCCGATATAGCTAGGGGAGGCGCGGCGGATGTCCAGCAGGGTTGGCGCTCCGGATGGCCGGTCCTATGGTTTTCGGCGCTCCCCTGGGCTGGAGGCCATCCGATGAGCACGCCGCTGCTGGAGCCCTTCGGCCCGGAGATCTGGCTGTCCGCCGGGCCGGAAGTCGAGGTGATCGGTTTCCGCTATTCGACGCGGATGGTGGTTATCCGGCTGGGCGGGGACGGTGTCCTTGTCATCTCGCCGGTCGCGCTGACCCCGGGCCTCAAGGCGGCCGTCGAGGCGCTGGGCGAGGTGCGCCACGTGGTCGGCCCCAACTTTCTGCACGATCTCTTCCTGAGCGAATGGCGGACGGCCTATCCGAGCGCGCGGTTCCACGCCGCGCCGGGGCTGCGGGGCCAGCTGCCGGACCTCGCCTTTGACGCAGACCTCACCGACACCCCGCCCGCGGACTGGGCGGGAGAGCTCGAACAGGTGATCGTGCGGGGCTCCCGGATCACCCAGGAGGTGGTGTTCCTCCACCGGGCGAGCGGCACGGCGATCTTCACCGACCTGATCCAGCAGTTCCCGCGCGGCTGGTTCAAGGGTTGGCGGGCGCTGGTGGCGCGGCTGGACCTGATGACGGAGGCCGAGCCCGCCGTCCCACGAAAGTTCCGCATCGCCTTCTCAGACCGCCCGGCGGCGCGGGCGTCGCTGCGGCGCATCCTGCAATGGCCGACTACGAAGGTGCTGATGGCGCACGGCGCGCCGGTGGAGCGGGACGGCCAAGCCTTCCTCGCCCGGGCGTTCCGCTGGCTTTCGCCGTGAGTCCTAGACGTTGAATCGGAAGTTCAGGACGTCGCCGTCGCGGACGACGTATTCCTTGCCTTCCTGGCGGAACTTCCCGGCCTCGCGAGCCCCGGCTTCGCCCTTGAGACCGACATAGTCCTCATAGGCGATGGTTTCGGCCCGGATGAAGCCCTTCTCGAAGTCGGTGTGGATGACGCCGGCCGCCTGGGGGGCGGTGTCACCCTTGTGGATGGTCCAGGCGCGGGCCTCCTTGGGGCCGACGGTGAAATAGGTCTGCAGGCCCAGCAGGTGGTAGGCCTCCCGGATCAGCTTGTTGAGGCCGGGCTCGGTGAGGCCCAGGGTTTCCAGGAACTCGGCGCGTTCATCGGCGGCGAGCATGGCGATCTCGCTCTCGATCTGGGCGGAGATGGCGACGTGGTCGGCGCCGTCGCGGGTGGCGCGCTCGGCCACCAGGCGGGACATCTCGTTGCCCTCGGCGGCCGACGCCTCATCGACATTGGAAACGTAGAGGGCGGGCTTGGAGGTCAACAGCTGCAGCATGCGCCAGGCCTTGTCGTCCTCGTCGGCGACCTTCGCCTTGCGGGCGGGGCGGCCGGCGTTCAGCTCGGTCAGGGCCAGCTGCACGAGGCGCAGGGTCGTGGCGCTTTCCTTGTCGCCGGCCTTGGCGCGCTTCTCCAGGTTGCTGACCCGCTTCTCCAGGCTTTCCAGGTCGGCCAGCATCAGCTCGGTCTCGATGGTCTCCAGGTCGGAGAGCGGATCGACCTTGCCCTCCACGTGGGTGATGTCGTCGTCGATGAAGCAGCGGGCGACGAAGGCGACGGCGTCGCAGTCGCGGATATTGGCCAGGAACTGGTTGCCCAGGCCTTCGCCCTTCGAGGCGCCGCGCACCAGGCCGGCGATATCCACGAAGTTGATCCGCGCGGGGATGATCTCCTTGGACGGGATGACGGCGGCCAGGGCGTCCAGGCGCGGCTCAGGCACCGCCACGTCGCCGGTGTTGGGCTCGATGGTGCAGAAGGGATAGTTGGCGGCCTGGGCCGACGCCGTCTGGGTCAGCGCGTTGAACAGGGTCGATTTGCCCACGTTGGGCAGGCCGACGATCGCGACTTTCAGGGCCATGAACTTCCATTTCCTATTCGAGGGCGCGACCTAGCACGTCTGCCGGCGCCGCCCAACTGTGGTGGCTCAGCTGTCGCCGCGGCTGCGGGCCTGGCGGGTGTCGCCCTTGTCGGCGGGGGCAAGGCGCAGGACCTCGGTCTGGTACTTGTCGTCCTCGCCGGCGGCCAGCAGAGGCGCGGCCTGGGCCACGGCCTTCAGCAGGTCGATGACCCAGGGCTGCTCCACCTTGTGGAAGTCCGACAGCACGTGGCCCTGAACCTTTTCGGGATGGCCCGGGTGGCCGACGCCGAGCCGGGCGCGGCGGAAGTCAGGGCCGATATGGGCGGTCACCGAGCGGACGCCGTTGTTGCCGGCCGCGCCGCCGCCGGTCTTCATGCGGAATCGGCCGGGCGCCAGATCGATCTCGTCATAGAATAGCACCACGTCGGCCGGGTTGGCCTTGTAGAACTTCACCGCGGCGCCGACCGAGCGGCCGCTCTCGTTGTAGAAGGTCTGGGGCTTGAGGATCAGGGCCTTCACAGGGCCGGCGGGCGTGTCGATCTCGCCCTCGCGGGCCAGGCCCGAAAACTTCGAGCGCTCCGGCCCGAACCGCCATTGCTTGGCGATCTCGTCCACGGCGATGAAGCCGATGTTGTGACGGTTCTTGGCGTACTGGGCGCCGGGATTGCCTTGGCCCGCGAGGATCAGCATGGCGCCAGGCGGCACGGCCCCCCGGGGGGGGGCCGGCCAGTCCTTAAACCGTGGTGGAGGCCGCGGCGGCGGCGGCGTCGTCGGTGGCGGCGTCGGCCGAGGCCGAGGCCGACGAACCGGCCAGGGTGGCGACCACGAAGTCACGGTCGACGCCCGGCTTGACGCCTTCCGGCAGCGCGAAGGCCGACATGCGGATGGTGTCGCCGATTTCCGCCCCGGTCAGGTCGAAGACCAGCTCTTCGGGGATGTGGTCGGCGGGGCAGGCCAGCTCGACGGTGTGACGCACGATGTTGAGCGTGCCGCCCTTCTTGAGGCCGGGGGACTCTTCCTGATTCTTGAAGTGCACGGGCACTTCGATCTTGATCAGCTGGTGCTCGTCGACGCGGTACAGGTCGAAGTGGACCGGCTCGTCGTTGACGGGGTGCATGTCCACGGCCTTGGCGATGACCGGCTGGGTCTCATCGCCGTACTTCAGGGTCACCAGGTGGCCCAGCAGCTTGCCCGTATAGAGCGCCTTGCGGAATTCGTTGGCCTTCACGGCGATGGCGACCGGATCCTTAGCGCCGCCGTAGAGCACGCCGGGGACCATGCCCGCGCGGCGGGTCTCGCGCGCACCACCGGTGCCGGTGCGATCGCGAACTTCAACGTTCAGAATGATATCGGCCATGGCCTTGCCTCAAAACGAAACCGCCGCGCGAAGTGCCGCGCGGCGACGGACGACCCTCCTGGGGTCGAAAGGTGGGCGTAAATACACAAAAGCCCCGCCCGTGGCAACGGGCGGGCGCAGATGTTTTAGCGCTTCTTGGTGTCGGCCTTGGCGGGCGTGACCTTGTAGGGGGCCGAGCCGTCGGCCACCCGGATCTTCGGAATGAACTTGGCCTCGAAGGGCTCGGTGTTGCCGGAGGCTTTGATCACGCAGCGACCGGTGTCCATCATGATGTGCTGGCCGAGGCAGAAGACGTCCTCGTAGTGCGGCTTGGAGACCGCCAGGCACTGATAGAGGTTCAGCTTGGCCATGTTCATGCAGAAGGCGACGTTGGGCTCGGCCATCACCGCCATCAGGGTGTCGACATTGGCGTCGCCGCCTTCGCCCAGGGCGGCGAGCGCGGCCACGGCCATGCCGCGCACCACGATGGGGCTGTAGGGCGGAGCGGCCGGTTCGGCGGTCAGGCCCAGGGGCGAGACGCCCAGGGCGGCCTGCTGTAGGCGCGCGGTCTCGGCGAGATCGCCGACCACCGGGGTGGCCGACAGGCTCTTGGCCTGCGACAGCCGCAGGTCGCGGTTGAGAACGTCGGACTTCGACCACTTCTGCTTCTGAAGGTCATAGGCCGACTGCTTCACCGCCTTGCCGGCGTCGTAGAGCTGCTGGCCCTCATTGCCGAGCGCGGTCTTCACCAGGCCCGCGGCGCTGGCCGAGCCGGCGATGCCCACGACATAGGCCGGGTCCTTGAGGATCGCGGCCACAACTTCGCGGCGCTGATCCACATTGACGGCGTAGGTGCGGACCCCGGCCACGAAGGCGGGGTCCTGCAGGGCGACGACGGCGGCGTAGGCCGTGGCGCCGCGCTGAAGCTGCTTGGGCTCGTAGGCGGCTCCGACGGCCACGCCCTTGGCGATGGCCTCACCGTCGGCGAAGTCGGGTGTCACCGCGCTCACGCGGGCCATGTAGTAGCGATAGGCGGCCGCCTGCTCGATCAGCTTCGGCGACAGGCTCACCGCGGGCGGCGGCGGGGGCGGGGGCGGGGGCGCGGGCTGCGAACAGGCCGACAGCAGGGCCGCGAAGGCGATGGCGGCGAGCGTGCCGGTCGCGCGAATGGCAGAGGTCATCCTGAAGCTTCCCCAGAAGATAAGCGCGCGAACCTAGCACAGACGCGCAGGCGAGAATGTGACCGCAGATGCTTAACCCTTGTTAACCAAGCGTGGCCGTTTCAGGGGTAGGTCAGCAAGTCTCGTGCCGGAAAGATGTTAGAATCCAGGATGAACTGTCAGTCGAACAGTTTCGACACCGACTCCTCATTGGCGATGCGCCGGATGGCCTCCCCCAGCAGCTTGTCGCAGCTGACATAGCGCAGCTTGGACTTGTCGCTGGCGCCTTCGGAGGCGGAGATGGAGTCGGTCATCACCAGCTCCTTCAGGATCGAGGAATTGACCCGGTCGATGGCCGCCCCTGACAGCACGCCGTGGGTGACATAGGCCGAGACCTCGGTCGCGCCGCCGTCCACCAGGGCCTGGGCCGCGTTGCACAGCGTGCCGCCGCCGTCGATGATGTCATCGAACAGGATGCACCGTCGGCCCGACACGTCGCCGATGATGTTGGCCACCTCGCTCTTGCCGGGGCCCGAGCGGCGCTTGTCGACGATGGCCAGTTCGGCGTTCAGCCGGCTGGCGACCGCCAGGGCCCGCACCACGCCGCCCACGTCGGGAGAGACGATCATCAGCTCGCTGGTCTTCTCGTAGTTTTCCTTGATGTCGGCGGCCAGCAGCGGCGCGGACACCAGGTTGTCGGTGGGGATGTCGAAGAAGCCCTGAATCTGGCCCGAGTGCAGATCCATGGTCAGCACCCGGTCGGCGCCCGCGCGCTCGATCAGGTTGGAGACCAGCTTGGCCGAGATCGGTGTCCGGCCCCCGGTCTTCCGGTCCTGCCGGGCATAGCCGAAATAGGGCATGACGGCGGTGATCCGCTTGGCCGAGGCGCGCCGCAGCGCGTCGATGCAGATCAGCAATTCCATCAGGTTGTCGTTGGTGGGGTAGCTGGTGGACTGCAGTACGAAGACGTCCTCGCCGCGGACGTTCTCGTCGATGGTCACCCAGACCTCGTTGTCGGCGAAGCGCTTCACCTGGGCCTTGGTCAGGGGCAGGTCGAGGTGGGAGGCCACGGCCTCGGCGAGCGCTCGATTGGAGTTGCCAGCCAGCAGCTTCATGAGAACTCCCGCAATGTCTCGCCGATGGGCGGGGCTTGTAGCAGGCGAGCCGCCAGCGGCAAGGCCCGGCGGAGATTAGACCAGCGTTATCGCCGAA
Source organism: Phenylobacterium sp. (assembly GCF_030693625.1). Taxonomy (GTDB): domain Bacteria; phylum Pseudomonadota; class Alphaproteobacteria; order Caulobacterales; family Caulobacteraceae; genus Phenylobacterium; species Phenylobacterium ferrooxidans. The sequence continues at coordinate 16,945 of NZ_JAUYAF010000042.1, read as the reverse complement.
AGCAGGCGGCCGAAGTCAGGCTCACCCCGCTTGAAGGCGCGGCGGTTGGAGAAGAACAGGGCCTCCTCGGCGCAGGTGTCATGGCCGATCCACGCCGCCGTGCCGACGCCCGCCGCCTGGAGGCGTGAGACCACGAAGCCCGGCAGATCGAACATCCGCTTTTCGGCCGTCTCGCCCGGCGCAAAGAAGCGTTCGTGCTCGCCGTCCTGGCCGATGAAGGCGGCCAGGAACTCCAGCCCCACCTCATAGGAGGCCTGGCTGATGCAGGGCCCCACCACCGCCACCATCCGCGAAGGCTCGGCGCCCAGGCCCGTCATGGCGGCGACGCAGGCCTCGGCCACGCCGTTCAGCGCCCCCTTCCAGCCGGCGTGGGCCGAGGCCACGACGCGGCCCTCCGCGTCGGCGATCAGGATCGGCGCGCAGTCGGCGGCCAGCGCTCCGCACAAGACGCCGGGGGTGGCGGTGACCACCGCGTCGCCTTCAGGCCGCTCGTCGCCCCAGGGCTGGTCAGCGACCAGGGCCGTGGCCGAGTGGATCTGGTAGCAGGTCGACAGCGCGCCGGCCGACAGGCCGAAGTGCTCGGCCGCCCGTCGCCGGTTCTCGGCGACATCGGCCGGCTCGTCGCTCGAGCCACGCCCCACGTTCAGGCTGTCATAGATCCCGGTCGACACCCCGCCAGCCCGCGTGAAGAAGCCGTGGCGGACGCCGGGCAGGTCCAGCAGCGGCGACGTCATTGGGTTCATTTCAGGCCTCGAAGCCGGGCGGGGCCAGGCCCGGGGTGTGGATGCAGACGGCCTTGAACAGTTCGCCCATCTGGTCGGGTGACACCAGCCGTTCCAGCTGCCGCTCGATCACCTCGCTGCGGTCAGGGCGGGCGGCGGTGAGCGCCTCGGCTCGCGCGCCGATCCCCAGCCGGACCAGGAACTCGCCCTGGGTGAGGATGGGCGCCGTCGCCGCCCCCTCTCGCGCCGCCGCCGCCAGCACGGCGGGGAAATCGGCATGGACGGTGAGGTCGGCGGCACCCGGACTGGCCAGGGGACTTTCCTTCACATGGCGGCGCAGGGCCTGGAGGGTGTCGCCGAAACCAGGCTGGTCGCGGCCATAGTCGATCAGCAGGGCCGCGCCGCCATCGGCGGCGATCCGCGCGCCGATCTCCGAGCCCAGCGCTTCCTGGGCCGGAGATTGTTCCAGCACCGAGCCGGCTGGAGCGTCCGGCGCCAGGTCGCCGATCGCCGCGCCCGCCAGGCCGAAGGCCAGTCCGCCGGCGTCGTTCAGCCCCACCACCCGCTCGGCCCAGCGCTTGTCGGTCCGCACGAACTGGCGCGGCGGCAGGCAGTCCAGCAGCTCGTTGGCGACCAGGATCATGGGCGCCTCGTCCGGAACCTCGGCCAGGGACGCGGCCCAGGTCACGGCGTCGCCCAGCACCTGCCGCTGCCGGGCCTTCAGGGGGGCGGAGGTCTCCACCAGCCAGACGTCGGCGGCGGCGACGAAGTCCGGCGCCAGGCGCGCGGCCCGCAGCATGTCGTCCATCAGGGTCCCGTCGCCCGGCCCGATCTCCACCAGTCGGAAGGGCGAGGGACGGCCCATCGCCTGCCAGCACGCCACGGCCCACAGGCCGATCAGCTCGCCGAACATCTGGCTGACCAGGGGCGCGGTGATGAAGTCGCCGTCCGCGCCCAGGGCCGGGCGCGTCGCGTAGTAGCCGTCCGCCGGATCGTGCAGGCAGGCGGTCATGTACTGGGCCACGCTCATCGGTCCGCTCTCGCGGACCTGGGCGATCAGCCGGTCACGCAGGCCCATCGGTTTCGATCTTGAACGGATCGCGCGCCGGCGGCTCGCCCTCGACGACCTCCTCGACCTGGGCCTCCAGGCCGACCTCGGGCTGGGGCAGGGGCTCGCGCATGCCGCGCCAGATCAGCCAGGCGCCGCCGAGCGCCATCGGGATCGACAGCATCATCCCCATGGTCAGGCCCAAGGGGAAGGCGGGCAGGTAGGCGTCCGGCTCGCGGACATTCTCGATCAGGGTGCGGGCGATCCCGTAGCCGAGGAAGAACATGCCCGCCACCACCCCGCGCCGGTTCAGCAGCTTGGCGTGATGGGTGGCGATCCGCAGGATGATGAACAGCAGCAGGCCCTCCAGCAGGGCCTCATAGATCTGGCTGGGGTGGCGCGGCATGATCCCGGCGTCGGGGAAGACCACGCCCCAGGGCAGGCTGGTGGGCCGCCCCCAGAGCTCGCCATTGATGAAGTTGGCGATGCGCACGAAGAAGATGCCGATGGGCGCCGCGGCGGTGATCACGTCCCCCAGGCGGAAGACATCAACCTTGTTGACCCGGGCGAACAGCAGGGTGGCGATCAGCACGCCGAGCACCCCGCCGTGGAAGCTCATCCCCCCCTTCCAGGTCTTGAACACCTCCAGCGGGTCGGTGACGATCAGGGCCGGCGTGTAGAAGAACACGTGCCCCAGCCGGCCGCCGACGATGATCCCCAGTGTGATCCACAGGATCAGGTCGTCGATCTGGGCGGGGCTGGCGGGAGGCCCGCGCAGGGGCCACAGGGCCTGGTTGCGCGCCATCGAGGTGATGTAGCGCCAGCCGATCAGGATGCCGGCCACGTAGCCCAGGGCATACCAGCGGATGGCGAAGGGGCCGATGTGGATGAGGACGGGGTCGATGTCCGGGAAGGGCAAGGCCAGGCGCTCCGAGAAGATGTCCTCGCGGTTTAGACGGAAACCCCGTGGCTTTCATCCCCTCAGCTCCCATATAAGGAAGCATGCAGACCCAGAACCCCTTCCTCGACGAGATGGCCAAGCTGACCGGAGCCGCAATGGGCCTCGCCCAGAGCGCCGGCGAAGAGGCCAAGGCCGCGTTCCGAGCCCAGGCCGACCGCATGGTCGCCGAGCTCGACCTGATCCGCCGCGACGAATTCGAAGTGCTCAAGGCCGAGATCGTCGCCTTGCGCGCCGAGATCGCGGCTCTGAAGGGCGCTGACGCCCCGAAGAAGGCGTCCAAGAAAGCCTGATTGCGCGGCATAACGACCTAAACACACGAATGTGGCTCGCCCCCCGGAAGAAGCCGGTGACAGGCGACCCACGAACCAGACTAGTTTCAAGATCGCAGGCGATTCGGGGCGCGCTCGCTCCTCCGGACGCCGTACGCGAAAGGGTCTCATGGACACGCCTCTGTCTGACGAAGACGTCCTGCTCGCCCACGACCCGCTCGATGTCGTTGAGCATGTGCTGCAAGCCGAGAATCTTCAGTTCGATCGGACCGAGGAAGGCGACCTCGCCTTCACCCTGGCCGGCGACTGGAAGGACTACGAACTCTGGTTCGCCTGGCGGCCCGAGGCCGACTGCCTGCAGCTCTGCCTCTCGGTGGATATCCAGGTCCGCGCCGAACAGCGCGCCGCGGCCTTCGAACTGGTCTCCACCGTCAACCAGCGCGTCTGGCTCGGCCATTTCGAGGTCTGGGACGACGGCGAGATCGTCTTCCGGCACGCCATGGCTCTGATGACCGGCGAGCGCCCGACGCTCGCCCAGGCCGCGGCCATGATCGACGTCGCCATGGAAGGCGCCGACCGCTTCTACCCGGCCTTCGACTTCATGGCCCGGGGCGGCAAGTCGCCTGCCGAGGCCATCGCCGCCTGCATGTTCGACACGGTCGGCGAAGCCTAACGCGCCAGTCTCGCCGCCGGGGCCGGGACCCGCGCGAGCAGGTCCCGGGTAAGGTCTTCCCCCGCCGGTCCGTCAAACCGTCGCGTTGGGGCGTGCGTTCCTCCCATAGGTAGCGGTCTGCTGTGTCTGCTTGAGTCAGATCAAGGCGGCCTGGACGAACTTCCGCCCAATCTGAGTTCGCTGGCCCTCGGGTGGGCCAGTTCCGCCCATCGCGGCCGATGCATAGACTTCCAACGTCGGGGTGCTAGTAGGCGCTGCAATGTCGCTCTTCAGGACAATTGGTGGCAAGGCGTCAGCCTTCGCGCTGATGCTGGCGTGCATGGCGATCGCCCTGCGCGTCTTCATCCCGCAGGGCTACATGTTGGCCCTGGGCGTCGATTCCGGTTCGGTTCCTATCGTGCTCTGCACACCGCAGGGCACCCGGACCGTGAGCATCGACGCGGCCGGCCATATCGTCGACTCGCCCACGAAGACGCCGACCGACCCGTCCGGGAGTCCGGCCGCCGACCATCCCTGCGCCTTCTCGGGCTCCGGCGTCGCCTTCGCGGCCGAGCCGCCGATGCTCGTCGTCCTGGCGGGCCTGCGCTGGGTTCACGTGTCCGTCGCCGTTGAGTCCCAGACCACGCCGGGCCGCGGCCTTGCCGCCCCACCGCCGCCGCCAACCGGGCCACCCCGGCAGATCTGATCCCTCCGGACATTCCGAAGCGCGTCGCCGATAGCGGCGGCGCGCCTGTGCATCAGATCAAAGGCTTACCTCATGTCTCGTTCGCTTTGCGGCCGCACGGCCGTGCTCATGGCCGGCGTCGCCGTCACCACGCTCTCCAATCCTCTCCTCGCCCGGGCTCAGACCGCCCTGCCTCCCATCCAGGCCGTAGCCGCGCCGGAGGCCGCCGATCCCGCCCGATCCCCGGGCGAGCGTCAGGTGACCGGGGAGCTTCTCGCCCGCCGCGCCGCGGGTTCGGCCGACACCATGTCGCTGGTGACCGGCGAGCCGGGTATGGCCGTCTACGCCAACGGCGGGTTCTCGAGCCTCCCGGTGATGCGGGGCCTCGCTGACAGCCGCGTCCTGGTGACGGTGGACGGTGTGGGGATCACCACATTTTGCCCCAACAACATGAACCCCCCTGGCTCCTACGTCCTCCCCGGCCGGGTGGACGCCATCTCTATCCTGCCGACCCTGTCGCCCGTCAGCGCCGGCGGCGACAACATCGCGGGGGTGATCGCTGTGACGACGCGGCCGCCGGCCTTCGCCGAGGCGGGCGAGGGGCTGCGTGTGAGCGGCGAGGTCGGCGCGAGCTATCGCAGCGTCGCCGACGCCGTCGGCGCCAGCCTCCAGGCCGCCATCGCCGGGGAGCGGTTCAGCCTCGGCTACGAGGGCGCCTGGAGCCGCGGGGACAACTACAGGACCGGCGACGGCCGGCGCGTGCGTTCGACCCTCTACGAGGCCTACGACCAGGCGCTCACCCTGGCGCTGCTCACCGACCATGGCGTGGTCAGCCTGCGCGCCGGCCGGCACTTCTCGCCCTATGAGGGCTTTCCCACCCAGCGCATGGACCTCACCGAGAACGACAGCAGCTTCGCCGACCTTCGCTACGAGGGGACCTATGGCTGGGGCGAGGTGACCGCCAAGGCCTCGTGGCGAACGGTGAACCACGAGATGAACTTCCTGGCCGACAAGGGCGGCTCGGCCACCGGCGGCATGCCGATGAACACCCAGGGCCGGGACCTGAGCGCGTCGCTGGCGGCGACCGTGCCCCTGACGGATGGCGGGGCGGTGCGGGGGGGAATCGAGGCCCATCGGTCCGATGTCGACGACTGGTGGCCGCCGGTGGCCGGCAGCACGATGATGGGCCCCCAAACCTACTGGAACATCACTGACGGGCGCCGCGAGCGGACGGGCCTGTGGGTTGAGTGGGAGGCCAAGCCCTCCGCGGACTGGACGACCTTGCTGGGCGCCCGCGTCGAGCGCGTGGACACCGACGCCGGCCTCGTCCAGCCCTATGCCTGGACCGGCATGATGAACATGCCCGACGCCATGGCGGCGCGAGCCTTCAACGCCCGCGACCGGAGCCGCGCCGATGACAATGTGGATGTGACGGCGAAGGCGATCTGGCGTCCCAACACCACCACGAGCGTCGAGTTCGGCTACGCCCGCAAGACCCGCAGCCCGACGCTTTACGAGCGCTACGCGTGGGGTTTGGGGCTGATGTCGAGCTCAATGACCTCTTTCGCTGGCGACGCCAACGCCTATGTCGGCGACCCCGATCTGAAGCCCGAGGTGGCGCACAATCTGGCGGCCACGTTGAAATACGCCAGCCTGGACGGAAAGCGCGGCCTGACCTTCGGCGTCTACCGTTCGCAGGTCGAAGGCTTCATCGACGCGGTGAAGCTGGCCGATCTGGCCAAGGGTTTCGTTCAGCTTCGTTTCGCCAATGTGGACGCCCATCTGCGCGGCTTCGACGTCAGCGGCCACGCCCAGGTCTGGGAGAGCCCGGCGCTGGGGCGAGGAACCCTGACGGGGACCCTGTCCTGGGTCGAGGGCGAGAACCGCGACAGCGGCGACGACCTCTACCACATGACCCCCCTGACCCTGCGCCTGGGCCTGGAGCAGGCCAAGGGTCGCTGGACCCACCAGGCCGAGGTGGAGTTTGTGGGGGAGAAGGACGCGGTCAACGCCCTGCGCCACGAACCGAAGACCGCAGCCTACGCTCTGTTCAACCTGCGTTCCGGCTGGAAGGGCGACCGGGTCCGGGTGGACCTGGCTGCGGAAAACCTGCTCGACACCGCCTACGATCTTCCGCTGGGGGGCGTGTCCTTCGGTGACTTCAAGGCCGGCGGCAGTCTTCCGCCGATCCGGCCGCTGCGGGGTCCCGGGCGATCGATCAATCTCAGCCTCGCCTACGCGTTCTGAGCTTGAAGCGCCCGGCTGTCCGGCGAGGGCGCGTGGCGGCGATCGGCGCCTCGATCGTCGCGCACGCCGTCGCGGCCTGGGGGGTGGCGTCCCTCAGGCCGGTGGCGGAGCCTGCGCCGCAGCAGGCCATGTTGGTGCAACTGCTGCCGCCGCCGCCGAGGCCCGCCGCCGGTGGGCGGGACCGTCCCTCGACACCGCCCAAGCCTGGCCGGCAAGCCGCCCCGCGCCAACCCCCGGGGCCGGTGGCGACAGTGGACGACCGGGCGGCCACCATGGCCTCGCCGCTGGAGCCGCCGCCCTCGGTGGCTCCGGCGGGGGCCGCGTCCCCGGTTCTCACGCAGACGCCGAGGCCATCAGCGGAGGACCGCCTCGCCGACTATCGCCGCCGCCTCTGGGCGCATCTGGCCGCCCATGCGCCGGCCGCGCCCCCAGGATCGGGAACGGTGAGCGTCGTGTTCGGGGTCGACCCCCGCGGGGCGCTGCTGTTTGCCCGTCTGGCGCGATCCAGCGGCCGACCGGCCTTCGACCGAGCCGGCCTGGCCTCGGTTCGCGCCGCCGCCCCGCTTCCCCCGCCCCCGGATGGGGTCGACGCGGCCGACCTGGTGTTCACGGTCCCGATCCAGGCGGCGGCCTGGGGTGGGGTTGGCTGACGCCCGAGACTTTTCATGTCGTCCATGGCGGGGCGCAAGTCCCGGCCCTCGCCCATCCGGCGGTCAGGCTCTAGGGTGCGCCATCCCTGATCCCTGGAGAGCCCCATGACCCCCATCCTGATCCTGGGCGCCGGCCGCATGGGCGGAGCCCTGATCCAGGGCTGGCGCAGAGCCGGCGCCTTCGCCCCCGCCGACCTGATTCTGCGCGACCCGCACCCCACCGAACTGGCCCAGGCCGTCGCCCGTGACGGCGCCCGGCTCAATCCCGCCGACCCGGTGCTGGTTGAGGCCCAAACCGTCCTGCTCGCCGTCAAGCCGCAGCTTTGGCGCGAAACTGCGGCGGAGGTGGCGAGCCTGCTGCATCCCGAGGCGGTGATTGTCTCGGTGGCGGCCGGCGTGCAGTCCGCCGACATCGCCGCCGCCTTCGGCCGCAAGGTCGCCCGCGTCATGCCCACCACCGCCGTGGCGATCGGCCAGGGGACCACCAGCATCTATGCCGCCGAGCCCGAGGCCCGCGCCCGGGCCCAGGCCCTGTTCGGCCCGGTCGGGACGGTGGTCGACCTCGATGACGAGGTTCTGATGCATGCGGCCACCGCCGTCTCCGGCTCGGCGCCGGCCTATCTCTACGCCTTCATCGAGGCTCTGGAGGCCGGCGGCGCGGCGGCGGGCCTGCCGGTGGAAGCCGCCCAGCGCCTGGCCCGCTCCACCATCGCCGGCGCCGCGGCCCTGCTGGCGCAGAGTGGCGAGGAGCCCGCCGAACTGCGCCGCCAGGTCACCTCGCCGGGCGGCACCACCCAGGCGGCGCTCGAGGTGCTGATGGGGGAGGGCGGGCTGTCACCCTTGCTGCGCGACGCCGTGGCCGCCGCCCTGCGCCGCTCCAAGGAGCTCGGCGCCTAGAGCCCTTTCCGATCTGATTGCTGCAGTTAGATCGCCTAAAAAAGGGCTCTAATTCAAAAAGTTAGAGCACTTTTCGATCCGATAACCGTTTCACACCTATCGGAAAATGCTCTAGCGCGTCCAGGTCTGGGCCTGGCAGATCGGGCCGATGCAGCCTTCCACTTTCAGGCTGCCATTGGCGTTGGCGCTGATCTTCGAGCTGTAGGTCTTGCCGCCGCCCGGATCGTAGATCTTGCCGCCGGTCCACTTGCCGGGACCTGCGGGCTTGAAGTCGCGGATCATCTGCAGGCCCACCAGGGGACGGTTACGCAGGTTGGCGTCGGGATTGTTGGCGTCCTTCAGCGGACCGCCGGCCTTGTCCTTGGGATTCTTCATCCAGGTGATGGTGCCGCAGGCCTTGGCGCTGTCGCTGACGCAGGGCGCGATGCGGACCTTGGCGCCGCCCCCCACGGTCGTCCAATCGCCCATCACCGGATCGGCGGCCTGGGCGGCGGTGGCGGCCAGCAGGGCGAGCGCGGCGGCGGTTGCGAGATGGGCGAGCTTCATTTGGTTTCCCCTCCGTGGTCGTGTTCGGTCTTGAAGCGCCAAACCGTGGCTGAACCTTGTTCTCTAACCCGGTAATCTGACGGTGGCGCGAAGGCCGCCCATCGGCGAGCGGCTGAGCGTCACGTCGCCGCCATGGCCGCGCGCCACGTCGCGGGCGATGGCCAGGCCCAGACCGACGCCCTTGTCGTTCTGGTTGCGGGCCTCGTCCAGGCGGCTGAAGGCCTTGAAGGCCTCCTCATGGCGATCCTCGGGAATGCCTGGCCCGTCGTCGTCCACCACAATCTCCACCCCGCCTGCGGCGCGCGCGGCGGCGGTGACCACGATATGCTCCCCGTGCACCGCGGCGTTCATGATCAGGTTCGACAGCGCCCGCTTGAGCGCGTTGGGCCGCACGCTGGCGGTCAGGTCGGCCTCGGCGGTGACGCTGACCTTGGCGCCGGCGCGCACGGCGCCTTCGCTGACCTCCTCGATGAGGGTCTTGAGCCTTACGCTTTCCACGGCCTCGCCGCCCTCACCACGGGCGAAAGCCAGGTACTCGTCGATCATGTGCTCCATCTCGGAGAGATCGCGTTTCATCTCGCCGGTGCGCTTGGTGGGCTCGGCCAGGGCCAGTTCCAGCTTCAGGCGGGTGAGCGGCGTGCGCAGGTCATGGCTGACGCTGGCCAGCAGGGCGGTGCGCTGATCCAGGTGCCGCTGGATGCGGGCCTTCATGGCCAGGAAGGCCTGGGCCGCCTGGCGAACCTCCCGCGCGCCGCTGGGTTTGAAGGCCGGCGCATCCATGCCGCGACCGAAGTCGTCGGCCGCCGAGGCCAGCCGCTCGATGGCGCGCACCTGGTTGCGGATGAACAGGATCGAGATGGCGGTCAGCAGCAGGGTCGCGATGGTCATCCAGAGGACGAAGATGTGCCCCTGGGTGGCGATGGCCCGGTCGCGGGGCGCCAGCACCCGCATCACGCCGCTGGGGGTCTGGACCCGGATGTCGACATAGGCGGGATAGCGCGTGGTATCGAACCAGAAGGGCTGGTCGATGCGCCCCGCCAGCGCCCTCTCCAGCGACCGGTCCACCACCGCGAACAGGGCGGTTCGGCGACCCACCGGCAGGGTGCGCCCGCTCTGGAAGGCCAGCGACAGGCTCATGGAGCGTTCGGCCCGGTCGGCGATGCGGGCGAAGCTCTCGGGCGTGGGGTCGTCCTGATAGCTCTCCACCGCCCAGGCCACGTCGCCGGCCAGCCCTTCCGACAGCCGGCTGGTCACCGCCTGCCAGTGGGCGTCGAAAAACACCCAGGTGACCGCCACCTGCATCACCGCCACCGGCAGGATGATGATCAGCAGCGAACGGCCGAACAGGGTGGTGGGCAGGCTGCGCTTGATCAGCCTCCGCAGACGCACCGGCGACAGGCGCAGACGCATCAGTCGGGCGCCAGCAGGTAGCCCACGCCGCGCACGGTCTGCAGGTAGCGCGGGGTCTTGGGATCGGTCTCGATCTTGCGGCGCAGGCGGGTCACCTGAACGTCCACGGCGCGGCCGGACGGATCGACCGTCTCGCGGGCCAGCTCCATGCGGTCCACCGGCTCGTGCGGGCTGCGGGCCAGGCGCTTCAGCAGGGCGACCTCAGCCTCGGTCAGGCGCACCGGGGCCTCCTCGCAGGTGAGCTCGCCGCGCTCGACGTCGAACCGGCAGCGCCCCAGGGAGACCGGCCCATTGGCGGTGGCGCCCGGCCGGCCCTGCGAACGGCGCAGGATGGCCTCTATGCGCAGCAGCAGTTCCTCAGGCTCGAAGGGCTTGTTCAGATAGTCGTCGGCGCCGAGCTTCAGCCCCTCGATCCGGTCCTCCGGCAGGCCCCGGGCGGTCAGCATCAGCACTGGCGTGCGGCCGGCCATGCCCTTGCGGTCCCGCAGCCACTTGGTCAGGGAGAAGCCGTCCTCGCCCGGCATCATCACGTCGAAGACGGCCAGGTCGAAGTCCAGGGTCTCCATCAGCTTTCGGGCCGGTGCGCCGCCGGGCGCCGTGGTCACGCGGAAGCCGGCGCGGGCCAGGTACTCCTTCAGCAGTTCGCGGATGCGGTCATCGTCATCCACCACCAGCAGGTGGCGCTCCCCGGCCTCGCTCATCGCCCCGCTCCCGTCTTGGTTCGTCCACCCGCCAGCGCCGCCAGGATACGCCGGGCGCCGCCCACCCCGTCCAGCCCGCCGGTGCGATAGGCCCGCGCCAGTTGCCCGCGCAGCCGCTCGGAAATCCGCGCTTCGAAGGCCGCCCCCGCCTCGGTCAGGGTCGCGGCCCTCCTGCGTCCGTCCAGGTCCCCCTGGGCCTTTTCGGCCAGGCCATGACCCTCCAGGTCGCTGATCACCCGGCTGGCGGCCTGTTTCGACAGGCTGGTGATGTGGGCCAGCTCCTGGACGCCCAGCCCCGGCCGCCGCTTCAGCAGGAAGGCGGCCCGCCAGTGCGAGCGCCCGAGGCTAAGGCCCTCGGCCTCCAGGCCGGCGTCCACGCCCGCCCAGATGGCGGCCTCGGCCAGTATCAACAGCTCAAGTCCGGTATCGAGCTCCTCGTCGCGCAGGACCAGCCTGGGATCGGCCACGGCGCTCATCGGAACCCCCCAATTTGTTTGACGTCGCGGGCGCGGGGGGCTGTAAGGAGGCGTTCCCTGCAGGAGGTCCCATGTCTCTCGTTCCCTTCGATGACCGCGACGGATGGATCTGGCTCGACGGCCAGTTCGTAGCCTGGCGCGAGGCGAAGGTGCACGTCCTGACCCATGGGCTCCATTACGCCTCGTCGGTGTTCGAAGGCGAGCGGATGTACGGCGGGGAGATCTACAAACTGACCGAGCATACCCAGCGTCTGTTCCAGTCGGCGGAGATCCTCGACTTCGAGATTCCGTTCACGGTGGCCGAGATCGATCAGGCCTGCAAGGACACCTGCGCCAAGAACGGCCTGACCGACGCCTATGTCCGCCCCATCGCCTGGCGCGGATCGGAGATGATCGGGGTCTCGGCCCAACAGACCAAGATCCACGTGGCCATCGCCGTCTGGGACTGGCCCAGCTACTTCAAGCCGGAAGAGCGGGCCAAGGGCATCCGCATGTGCTGGGCGAAATACAAGCGGCCTTCGCCGGAGTCCGAGCCGGTCCACGCCAAGGCCAGCGGCCTCTACATGATCTGCACCATCTCCAAGCACGCCGCGGAGAAGGCCGGCTACACCGACGCCATGATGCTCGACTATCGCGGCTACGTCGCCGAGAGCACCGGCTCCAACGTCTTCTTCGTGAAGGACGGCGTGCTGCATACCCCCACCCCCGACTGTTTCCTGAACGGCATCACCCGCCAGTCGGTGATCGCGCTCGCCAGGTCCAAGGGCGTCGAGATCGTCGAACGCCACATCAAGCCGGAAGAACTCTCCACCTTCAGCGAATGCTTCGTCGTCGGCACCGCCGCCGAGGTGACCCCGGTGTCCGAGATCGGCGAGTACAGCTTCACGCCGGGCAAGCTCTCGCTGGAGCTGATGGAAGACTATTCCAGGCTGGTGCGGCGCGAGCTGGTTCCGGCTTAGACCGCCACCTTGGCTTCAAGCTCCGCCAACCTCCGCCGGGTGACCGCGAGGTCCTCGCCGTAGGCCACAGGGTCGGCCGCGGCCAGTGACCCGCTAATGTCCAGGCTCTCCCGGTAGAGATCCAGCGCCCGCATGCGGTGGCCGCGATCCTCGCGCGCATCGGCCAGGCGTTCCAGCGCCAGGGACAGGGCGCGCTTTGCGGCGACATCGGCGGGCTGGGCCTCGGCGAAGGCGCGGCGCAGGGCGAGCGCCTCCTCATAGGCGTCCACGGCGGTGTCCAGGCGCTGCTCCTCATAGGCCACGTCGCCGATATTGGTCAGGGCGTCGGCCAGGCCCGCCGGCTCGCCGATCTGGCGGGCATAGGTCAGGGCCTCGTCATAGGCGTCGGCGGCCTGGTCGGTCAGGCCCTGGGCGCGGGCGAAGTCCCCGGCGTCCTGGGCGGCGAGGCGCCGCTCGTGCTCGTCCCCCGCCAACGACGAAAGCCGCCGGACATTGTCGGCGGCTTCTGACCAGCGTTCGGCCCTGGTGTGTTCATGGAGCGCCCGCCTGGCCTCGGCGAAGGCTCCCGGGGCCCCGGGCGGCGCGCCGGCGTGGACCTCCGGTTCAGAGGCGACCTCCGCGACGGCGGGCGCCTCGGCCACCACCTCCGCCGCATGATGGGCGTGGGTGGAGCCGCTATCGTGGGCGGTCATCGGGGCGGGGTCGTTGAAGTCGATGGTGACCGGCGCACCGCCCTTGCGGCGCGTCTTGCCGCCACCGCCCGAGGGGCCGCCCGGGCCCTTGGGCAGTAGGGCGGCGATGAAGATGATCGCCCCCAGGCCCGCCGCGGCCATCGCCACGTAGAACCGCAGGCTCTCGAAGGCGCCCAGCGGGATCGGGGGAATTCGCCCCTCCAGCCCGCCCGGATTGAGAATGGCGTAGGCGACGCCTCCAAGCGCCAGCCCCAGCAGCATTCCGAATATCCGACCCAGCATACGAATTCCCCCGGCCGCTCGCCCCCCAGGCGCCGACCGGTGAAGGTTCGGGACCTGGGGTGGGGGGCGTCGAGGCGATGCAACCGGCGGGGGATGCGATCAGCTCGATCCGCGCGCTTCCTAGGCGAAGCGCGCGGATCCTGCCTCTAAATTAGCCAGTTCATGGGCCGGGGATAGGCTTCACCCCGGGACAGATGCAGCAGTCCCATGATGCAGCGGACCCCGAACCAGATCCCCACGACGCTGCAGATGAAGACCCCCAGCATCAGGAACGGGATACCCACCAGGATCACCGAGAACACCCCGCCGAACAGCACCAGCAGGCCGCCGATGATGAACCACCAGATCGACAGCCAGAAGGTGCGGATCATGAAGGTGTAGTGGCTCTCCATCCTCGGGCCGGCCGTGGCGCGGTTGGAATAGGCGATAAGCAGCCCGATGAAGACCGTGAAAAAGGTCGCGAAGGTCAGCAGGTAAAGCACATAGGCGACCATCGGCAGGGTCTTGTCCTCGGTCGCGGTGACCGTGCCGTTGTTCAGTCGTTCACTCATTGACGGGCTCCTCTTCGTCTCGTCCAGAGCATGATGTGGCCCCGATTTGTCCCGGCGCCAGTTTAATTCGCGTCCATGTTTCCCGCGGCGTTGCTTGGGGCTCTATTCAACCAGGGCAGGACGCCCGCCGCCAGGATCAGCACGAAGACCAGCCGGGCGGCCAGCGCCACGCCCAGGGTCCAGGCCCCGGCCGTCGCGGCGAACAGCAGCAGCATCACGGCGCCGGCCGCGAGCAGCCCCATCATCCAGGTCAGGGGCTCGGCCAGGGGCGCGCCGGCGTTGCGGAATCGCGCGCCGGGCGTGGTCACCGCCGCGGCCGCCGCCACCGCCCCGACGAAGCCCGCGAAGGACTCCGCGCGATTCTCGGGCCGCAGTCCGCGGGTATAGCTCATGGCCGGAATGGTCAGCCGCCCGCGCGCGAAGGTCAGGACGGCCCCGCCCTGCGCGCTCTGCAGGCTCTTCAGCTTGGCCAGCTCGAAGCGCCGCGCCTGGCGGCCCCGCGTCTGGGTGATGACGTCCCCCTCCAGCGTCCACACGGTCTCACCCTGCAGGGGCGAGAGCCGGGCGCTGTGGGAGATGGCCATGGCTTAGCCGCGGACGACCGTGATCTCGACGCCGGCCGCCGCCGCGTGGGGGGCCAGCGCCAGGGGTTTCTCGACCCGCACCCGGGCCCGGGTCACGCGATGATCGGCCAGGCAGGCGCGCGCCAGCCGCTCGGCGAAGGCCTCCACCAGGCCGATATGGCCTTCGGCGGCGATGGCGCGGGCGGCCTCTCCCACCATCTCGTAATTGACGGTCTCGCTCAGGCGCTCGGCGCCGGCCGTGGGCACGTCCAGCTCGACGTCGACGATGAGGGGCTGGGCCTTGCCCTTTTCATGGGAATAGACGCCGATCTGGGCGTCGATCTTCAGTCCGGTGACGAAGATCTTGGTCATGACGATGCGGCCGGCGGCCACGGGCTGGGCTTGAGTTTCGGCGGGAATCTCCTGGATCGGCGAGAGGGCCAAGGTCGCGCTCCTTCAGGTCAGGTGCTGACCGGAATCGACAGCGATCATCTGGCCCGTCACTGACCGTGCGTCAATCAGATAGGCCAGGGCCTGGCCGATCTCCGCCGGGTCGACCGGGTGGCCCAGGGGTGTGGCGGCGGCCTCGGCGGCGAAGGCGGCCGCGTCCTGGTGGACAGAGGCCAGGGTCGGTCCCGGCCCGATGCCGTTCACCCGGATGCGGGGCGCCAGGGCCTGGGCCAGCATCTGGGTGGCGCTCCACAGGGCGGCCTTGGAGAGGGTGTAACTGAAGAACTCCGCGCCGGGCGCCAGCACCCGCTGATCCAGCACATTGACGATCAGGCCGTCGCGCTCGGCGGGCAGCCTGCGCGCAAAGGCCTGGGCCAGGACCAGGGGGCTGCGGAGATTGGTCTCCATGTGCGCGTCCCAGGAGGCGCGGTTCATGCTGGAGAAGGCGTCTTCCTCGAAGGCCGAGGCGCAGTTCACCAGCAGGGTGACGGGCCCAAGCTCGCCTTCGACGTCCCCCACCATGGGGGCGGTGGCCGCCTCCTGGCGCAGGTCGCAGGGATGGAGATAGGCCTTGCGGCCTAGGCTGCGGACATCGGCCGCGGCGGCCTGGGCGTCGTCATCGACGGCCCGGCAGTGGATGGCGACGTCATAGCCCGCCCGTGCGCAGGCCAGGACCAGGGCCCGGCCGATACGTCGCGCGCCCCCGGTGACCAGGGCCGCGCCGCGAGGGGTCGCCGCCATTCGCGATCAATCAGTCGAAGCGGCCGAACTCGAAGCGGTTCAGGGCGAAGATCACCACGAGGAAGGTGAGGATGGTGTAGATGGCGACCATGGTCGGGCTCCGGTTTTGCTGGCTCGGTGTTAGCGAGCGGCGGCGGAGGCTGCAAGCCGACTTGTCGAACGCGTCGCCGCAGGGCCTAGTTCGGGCAAAATAAGAACGCCCGAGGAAACCCCATGCCCCTGACCCCCATCGCGCCCGCGAGCCTGACCAAGGTCGCGGTCGGCATCGACCGTCCCGAGGATGTCGTCGTGAGCAAGGACGGCCGGGTCTTCGCCTCGGACCACCAGTGCGCGGTGGCCGAGATCTTCGCCGACGGCTCCTTCAAGCGGCTGGGACCCAAGGGTGGCGCGCCAAACGGGATCAACATGGACCTCGAGGGTCGCATCCTGATCGCCAATTTCGGCATCTATGACCGGGAGGAGGGGCCTCTCCAGCGCTTCGACCCCGCCACCGGCGCGCATGAGACCCTGGTGGCGCAGGTCGACGGCCGGCGGCTCACCAGCGCCAACTATCCGGTGATTGACCGCGCCGGGAACATCTGGTGCGCCAACTCCACCCATGCCGAGACCTGGCCCCAGGCCCTGGACGGACGCGCCGACGGCTTCATCTTCGTGGTGCGCCCCAACGGCGCGACCTCCATCGTCGCCGAGGGGCTGAAGTTTCCCAACGGCATGGCGCTGTCGGCCGACGAGCAGACCCTCTACTGCGCCCAGACCAGCGCCGCCGACGTCATGGCCTTCCCGGTTCTGCCGGGCGCCACCCTGGGCCCCGGCCGACGCTACGGCCCGGTGCTGGGCAAGCTGCAGCAGGAGGAACCGCGGCCGCCCGCGGAGGATCTCGGCTACACCGACGGGGTGGGCATGGACGCCGAGGGTAACCTGTGGGTCTGCCTGCCGGCCGCCAACAAGGTGGTCGCCATCACGCCAAGCCTTGAAGTCGTCACCGTGATCCACGATCTGTCGGGCGATATCGTCAACCATCCCACCAACATCACCTGGGGCGGCGCCGACCTGAAGGACCTCTATATCGGCTCCATCCGCGCGGGTTACGTCCTCAAGGGACGCAGCCCGGTGGCCGGCCAGCCGCATATCCACCAGTGACCTGAGTCCTCATGCCGTTACGGAATACGGCTTTGGGGGCTTCCCCAGTGATCAACGATCACTAAAATGCTTGTTTGAAGTCGGCCCCGCCGGCGAGCTCAACAACGAAATCCCGGGAGGACGCCTATGCGCGAGTACCTGAAGTTCTACATCAACGGCGAGTGGGTCGAGCCGACCGAGGCCAAGACCCTCGACGTCATCAATCCGGCCAACGAAGAAGTCTGCGGCAAGATCTCGCTGGGCAACGCCACCGACGTGGACAAGGCCGTCATGGCCGCCCGCGCCGCCTTCCCGGCCTGGAGC
>NZ_JAUYAF010000052.1 GCF_030693625.1 Phenylobacterium sp. | reverse complement strand
CCGATGTTCGCGGGCAACGGCTATGCCGACCTGTCCGAGATGGCGCTGTACTACATCGGCGGCATCATCAAGCACGCCAAGGCCATCAACGCCTTCTCCAACTCCACCACCAACAGCTACAAGCGTCTGGTGCCCGGTTACGAAGCCCCGGTGAAGCTGGCCTATTCGGCCCGCAACCGCTCGGCCTCCATCCGCATCCCGCACGTGGACAGCCCCAAGGGCAAGCGTCTGGAAGCCCGCTTCCCCGACCCCATGGGCAACCCCTACCTGACCTTCACCGCCCTGCTGATGGCCGGCATCGACGGCATCGTGAACCAGATCGACCCGGGCGCGCCGCAGGACAAGAACCTCTACGACCTGCCGCCGCGTGAGCAGAAGAAGGTCCCGGAAGTCTGCGGCTCCCTGAAGGAAGCCCTGGAAAACCTCGACAAGGACCGCGGCTTCCTGAAGGCCGGCGGCGTGATGACCGACGAGTTCATCGACGCCTATATCGAGCTGAAGATGGAAGAGGTCATGCGCCTCGCCCTCCACCCGCACCCGGTCGAGTTCGAGATGTACTACAAGTGCTAGTCAGCGCTCCGCGCTGGACTTGAGCGAAGGGCCGGAGAGCGATCTCCGGCCCTTTTGCTTTGGGCGCGATGCGGCTATCACCCGGCCAAGGGCCGCAAGGCCCAACCGTTCCTCAAGGCCCAGACATGTCCGACACGCCTCCCGACCGCCTCGCGATCAGCCCCAACAGTCCCTATTACGACGCCGCCTGCCTCGAGCGCGGCGTCGGCGTGCGCTTCAAGGGCGTCGAGAAGACCAATGTCGATGAGTACTGCGTCAGCGAGGGCTGGGTGCGACTGTCGGTCGGCGCCACGGTCGACCGCAAGGGCAACGCCATGACGGTCAAGCTGCAGGGTCCGGTGGAGCCCTATTTCCGCGACACCCCCGAGGCGTGAAGCCGCCCCGCTTCGCGCGCGTCGTCCTCGTCACCCCGGACGGCGCCCTAGTCGGCGCCCTCCCCGCCCTGCCCGTCGCCACGCCGTGGTGGCAGGACGTCGCCCCGGTGATCGCGACCGTGCGCGAGGCCCACGGGGTCGAGGTGATCGTCCTGCGGGTGCTGGAGATCGCACCCAATCCGAAGTCGGTGAAGGTCACCTATCTCGCCGAAGTCTCCGAGCCGGTCGCCGCCGCCGAGCCGTGGGATGGTGAGTTGGACGACCAACCCCTGCGCAACAGCTACGCCAAGCTCGGCGGACCCGCCGCCGACCTCGCCTGGGCCAACACCATCCTCGCCGAGAAGGGGCTGACGCCCGCCGGTCCGCCGCGGCAGGTGCGGACCTGGAACCTGTCCAGTCTGTGGGCCATCCCGGTGCAGGGACAGACGGTCTGGCTGAAGGCCATCCCGCCCTTCTTCGCCCACGAGGCGCCGCTGATCGAAGCCCTGGCGGGCGAGGCGGTCCCGACCTTGCTCGGCCATGGCGATGGCCGCTTCCTGATGGCCGAACTGCCGGGCGCGGACCTGTTCGAAGCCGAGACGGATCAGCTCTTCGGCATGGTGGACCTGCTGGTGGGCATCCAGGCCAAGTGGATCGGCCGCGAGGCGGCGCTGTTCGCTCTCGGCCTGCCCGACTGGCGCGGCCCGGCCCTGACCGCCGCCATCACCGAAGTCTTTGAGCGCACGGCGCCGGAGCTCTCCACCAAGAACCGCGGGGCGCTCACCGCCTTCATCGCCGACCTGCCGCGCCGTTTCGCCGACCTGGCGGCCTGCGGCCTGCCCGACACCCTGGTGCACGGCGACTTCCATCCCGGCAACCTGCGGGGCGATGGTGAGCATCTGGCGTTGATGGACTGGGGCGACAGCGGGGTGGGTCATCCCCTGCTGGACAGCTCGGCCTTCCTGGACCGCGTGCCCGCCGACTCGCTTGAGGCCGTACGGGCGGTCTGGCTCGCCCACTGGCGCGAAGCTGTTCCCGGTTCCGATCCGGCCCGGGCGCTGACCCTGCTGGCGCCCATCGCGGCGGCCCGTCAGGCGGCGATCTATCGCGGCTTCCTCGACAACATCGAACCCGCCGAGCACCCCTATCACGCCGCCGATCCGGTGGACTGGCTGAGCCGTACGGCGGCCCTTGTGCGGGCCGAACCTAGAGGCGACTCGCCGCGCTGACCGCGTCGAGCAGCACCATCTGGGCGATGGAGTCCCTGCCGGACGTCAGGGGCGCAGGACCGCCGCGCACGGCGTCGACGAAGGCGCGGAGCTGGAAGTCATAGGTCGGCTCACGGCTGAAGGTCTCACGGCGCGGTTCGGCCCCAGCGATTCTCACCTCCAACAGGTGGCCCATCTGCGGCGCCAGCGGATTGATCGCCTTCAGGGAGCCCAGGGTCCCTGTGACCTCAAGGCTGGCCATCGGGGTCTCTTCCACCATCGAGCCGCTGATCCTGGCGGTGGCGCCGCCCGGAAACAGGAGTTCGGCTTGCGTCGAATGATCAACACCGCCGCGACCAAAGACGCCGCGCGCCCGCACCACGGTTGGCTCGGCCCATGCCGCCGTTCGCACCCAGTGCAGGGGGTAGGTTCCGATATCCATCAGCGAGCCGCCGCCCAGGTCGCGCTCGTAACGGATCTCGGTTCCGTCATCGACGAGGTTGGTCTGGAACAGGGCGGCCAGGTCGCGCACCTCTCCCAGCTCGCCGGAGCCGATGATTTCCAGCACCCGGGCGAACAGTGGGTGGTAGCGATAGTGGAAGGCCTCCATCAGCACCCGGCCGCTCGCCTGCGCCGCCGCGACCATGGCGCGAGCCTCGCCGGCGTTCATCGCAAAGGGTTTCTCGCACAGCACATGCTTGCCCGCCTGGAGCGCGGCGATGGAGAGGTCGGCGTGCCGCGAGGGCGTCAGGGCGTTGTAGACCGCATCGATGTCGGGCCGGGCGATCAGGTCCTCATAGGTCTCCGACACCTCGGGAACGCCGTACAACTCGGCAAAGGCGCGCGCCCGGGCCGAATCTCGGGCGGCGACGGCCACCACGGTGGCGACCCCCGTCGCCTTGGCCGGCAGGATCATGGCGCTGGGCGCGATCTTGGCCGCGCCGAGGACGCCGATGCGCAAAGGCGCCTGTTGGCTCGTCATCAGCTTGTCCCCAGGCTTGGTGCGTCAACGCGGCGCGTCCATTGCTTTAGCCGGTGGGGCGATTCATACCGATGCCCCATCGAATCGATCCAGTTTCCGAACCATGTCCACTAAGCCCGTTCCCCAGGCTTCCCTCTTCGACGACGCGCTCAATCCCGCCCCGGCCGCGCCGTTGGCCGAGAGCCATGAGCCGCGCCCCGATCCGGCGATCACCGGCGGCTATTCGGCCAAGGACATCGAGGTGCTCGAGGGTCTGGAGCCCGTCCGCAAGCGCCCTGGCATGTACATCGGCGGCACCGACGAGCGCGCCCTGCACCACCTGTTCGCCGAGGTGCTGGACAACTCCATGGACGAGGCCGTCGCCGGCCACGCCAAGATCATCGAGGTGATCCTCGACGCCGACGGCACGCTGACGGTGAAGGACGACGGCCGCGGCATTCCCGTGGACCCGCACCCCAAGCATCCGGGCAAGTCGGCCCTGGAAGTGATCATGACCGTCCTGCACTCGGGCGGGAAATTCTCCGGCAAGGCCTATGAGACCTCCGGCGGCCTGCACGGCGTCGGCATCTCGGTGGTCAACGCCCTGTCGGAGCGCGTCGAGGTCACGGCCTTCAAGGACGGGTTCGAATGGCGCCAGGCCTTCACCCGCGGCAAGGCGATCGGCGGCATCGAAAAGCTGGGCGCCACCAAGAAGCACGGCACCTCCATCAGCTTCGCGCCAGATCCGGTGATCTTCGGCGACGGCGTGGCGTTCAAGCCCGCGCGCCTCTACCGCATGGCCCGGTCCAAGGCCTATCTGTTCGCCGGGGTCGAGATTCGCTGGAAATGCGATCCGTCGCGCATCCAGGATCAGACGCCGGCCGAGGCGACCTTCCGCTTCCCCAACGGGCTGGCCGATTTCCTGGCTGAGCGGGTCAAGGGCGTCGAGACCGTCACCCCCGAGCCCTTCGCCGGACGCTATGAGCGCAAGGGCGAGGCCGGCAAGGTCGAGTGGGCGGTGACCTGGACCCCGGCCGGGTTCGGCGAGGCCGACAGCTTCATGCAGTCCTACTGCAACACCGTGCCGACCCCGGAGGGCGGCACCCACGAGGCGGGCCTGCGCGCGGCCCTGACCCGTGGCCTGAAGGCCTATGCCGAACTCACCGGGGAGAAGCGCGGCGGGATCATCACCGCCGATGACGTGGTCTCCCAGGCCGGCGCCATGGTCAGCGTCTTCGTCTCCAATCCGGAGTTCCAGGGGCAGACCAAGGAGCGGCTGTCTTCCACCGACGCCCAGCGCCTGGTGGAGAACGCCCTGCGCGATCCCTTCGACCACTGGCTGACCGCCCAGCCGAAGGCCGCCAGCGCCTTGCTGGAGTTCGTGGTCGAGCGGGCTGAGGAACGACTGAAGCGCCGACGCGACAAGGACGTCGCGCGGGCCTCGGCCACCCGCAAGCTGCGGCTGCCGGGCAAGCTGGCGGACTGCTCGGCCAACGCCATCGACGGCGCCGAGATCTTCCTGGTCGAGGGCGACAGCGCCGGCGGCTCGGCCAAGCAGGCCCGCGACCGTCGCACCCAGGCCATCCTGCCGCTGCGCGGCAAGATCCTGAACGTCGCCTCGGCCACCCTGGACAAGATGGGCGCCAACAAGGAGCTGTCGGACCTGATGCTGGCGCTCGGCGTCCAGGCCGGCTCGCGGTTCAAGGAAGAGGACCTGCGCTACGAGCGCGTGGTCATCATGACCGACGCCGACGTTGACGGCGCCCACATCGCCAGCCTGCTGATCACCTTCTTCTATCGCACCATGCCCGACATGATCCGCTCGGGCCGGCTGTACCTGGCCCTGCCTCCGCTGTACCGGATGAGCCATGGCGGCAAGACCATCTATGCCCGCGACGACGCCCACCGCGAGGAACTGATGGCCACCGAGTTCAAGGGCAAGAAACCCGAGATCGGCCGGTTCAAGGGCCTGGGCGAAATGATGCCGGCCCAGCTGAAGGAAACCACCATGGATCCCAAGAAGCGGATTCTGGCCCGGGTCACCCTGCCCCGCTCCGAGGAGGCCGTGGAGGACCTGGTGGAGGCGTTGATGGGCCGCAAGCCGGAGCTGCGCTTCCGCTTCATCCAGGAGAACGCCGAGTTCGCGGCCGCGGATCTGGACTGGACCTGAGGCGGACGAAACGGCCCTAGCTGAACCACAAGGCGCGGAACGCGTTGACTTGAAGGCGGTAGCCCCTATCTTCCGCCGCGCGCAACGATCGCCGTCCGCGCCGCCCGGGTTTCGCATGCCTCCTTTTCGGGCGCGTTCCCGCCCACATTGCAACTGATGACCGAATTTTCTGAACTGGGCCTATCGCCCGCTACGCTCCAGGCCGTGGCCGACACCGGCTACACCACCGCCACGCCGATCCAGGCCGAGGCCATCCCCGTCGCCCTCCAAGGCCGCGACGTCCTGGGGATCGCCCAGACCGGCACGGGCAAGACCGCCGCCTTCACCCTCCCGATGATCGATCGACTGGCCGCCGGCCGGTCCAAGGCGCGCATGCCGCGCGCCCTGGTCATCGCCCCCACCCGCGAACTGGCCGACCAGGTTTCGCTGTCCTTCGAGAAATACGCCAAGGGCCAGAAGCAGAAGCTTTCCTGGGCCTTGCTGATCGGCGGCGTCTCGTTCGGCGACCAGGAAGCCAAGCTGGACCGGGGCGTCGACGTCCTGATCGCCACGCCGGGCCGCCTGCTGGACCATTTCGAACGCGGCAAGCTGTTGATGACCGGGGTGCAGATCCTGGTGGTCGACGAGGCCGACCGCATGCTCGACATGGGCTTCATCCCCGACATCGAGCGCATCTTCAAGCTGACCCCGGCCAAGAAGCAGACGCTGTTCTTCTCGGCCACCATGCCGCCGGAAATCACCCGGCTGACCAAGCAGTTCCTCAATGATCCCGTGCGGATCGAGGCGACGCGCCCGGCGACGACCGCCGACACCATCACCCAGTACGTGGTCCGCCTGCCGACCGCCGACGCCAAGGCCAAGCGCACCGCCCTGCGCATGCTGATCGGCGCCGACGACGTGCGTAACGGCATCGTCTTCTGCAACCGCAAGTCCGAGGTCGATATCGTCGCCAAGTCCCTGAAGACGCACGGCTTCGACGCCGCGCCGATCCATGGCGACCTGGACCAGGCGACCCGTATGCGCACCTTGGAAGCTTTCCGCAAAGGTGAGCTGAAACTGCTCTGCGCCTCCGACGTCGCCGCGCGCGGCCTGGACGTGCCGGACGTCAGCCACGTCTTCAACTACGACGTGCCGCACCACGCCGACGACTATGTGCACCGCATCGGCCGCACCGGCCGGGCCGGCAAACTCGGCAAGACCTATATGATCGTCACGCCGGCCGACGCGAAGAACATCGACAAGGTGCTGAAGCTGATCGGCAAGGCGCCGGAAGAGATCGTGCTGGAGGGCGTCGACTTCGCCTCCATCAAGGACGAGAAGCGCAGCGACAGCCGCAGCGGCGGCCGTGACCGCGGCCGGGGCGGCGAACGCTCGTCGGGCCGTGGCGACCGTGATCGTGACCGGGAGCGTCCCCGGGCGCCGCACGGCGAGGTGGCCTCCCTCGAACCCTTCGTCGCCGACCCGGATGCGGTGCGAACGCCCAAGCCCGCCCCCGTGGCCGTGGCCGAGGAGGCCAAGGCTGAACGCGCGCCCCGCGCCCGTGGCCGCAACCGTGGCCGGGCCAATCCCGAAGCCGAAGCCGCGCCCGTCGAGCCCGCGGCCCAACCCGCCGAAGCCCGGACTGAGCGCGAACCCCGATCCGAGCGTGAAGCGCGTCCGGCCCGTCCCGAGCGCGAAGCCCGGCCGCAAGGCGAACCGCGTGGCGAGCGCAGTGAGCGGCCCGCCCGCTCGGATCGCCCCGACCGCGCCCCGCGCGCGGAAGTCGCGCCGGAACGCACCGAGCGTCCCCGCCGCGAGCGTGAAGACCGCCCGCGCGCCTCGGCGTCCTCCGAGGCCCGGCCGTCCCGCGAGCGGGATCGCGATCGTCCCCGCCGCGAGGACCGTGACGACGGCGACCGGGTTGTCGGCTTTGGAAACGACATGCCGGCCTTCCTGAAAGTCGCGCCCACCCGCCCGCCGAGTGACGACTAGCCGACACGAGTTTCGAATAACGGCGGCGTTTTAACCGCTCGTTTGGCTATGTCGAATATGGTCCATGCCTAAGATTGGAACGCAGCGCCGGGGGGGCGTGCGCGGGCTGAAGATCGGGGATGACCGCCATGAGCGCTGGGATCGAAGTCAAGCTGCGTGGACCGGACGCCTATATCCTGGCCCGCAAGGCGCTGTCGGCGATGGAACAGCACCAGATCTGGCCGACCGCGGTCAATTTCGAGCTCTGGACCCACTGCGTCGGTGACCCTGACGGCGACCTGGCTCGGGAAATCACCCGCATCATATCCACCGGCGAGGCCTTTACCGACACTCTGAGCGACGAGCTGGCGGCGGTGTACCTGCCCAAGGCCCGCCTCAACGAGCAGATCCGTGACGCCGGCGACGCCCTGACCAAGGAACTGGCCAACGTCTCCCAGGCCATCGAGACCGCCCAGAAGTCCAGCGTCGCCTACGGACAGACGCTGGCCACCGCGTCCAAGAGCCTGAGCGAACGCGACGACGCCACCGAGGTCAAGTCGATGATCGACACCCTCGCCGTCGCCACCAAGCGCGTCCAGAAGGAAAACAAGTCGCTGGAGAAGCGCCTCAGCGACTCCACCGCCGAGGTCGCCCGGCTGCGCGAACACTTGGAGCAGGTGCGCCGCGACGCCACCACCGACGGCCTGACCAACCTGGCCAATCGCAAGGCCTTCGATGAAGAGTTGGAGCGCGCCTGCGCCGAGGCCGACGCCAAGGGTGAGACCCTGGCGCTCGCCGTCATCGATATCGACCATTTCAAGAACTTCAACGACACCTGGGGTCACCAGACCGGCGACCAGGTCATCCGCTATGTGGCCAGCGTCATCGGCGGCCGTGGGGCCCCGCCCCGCTTCGCCGCCCGTTACGGCGGCGAGGAGTTCGCCCTGATTTTCCCGCGCGAAGGCGGCGACATCGCCATCGCGACCCTGGAGGAGATTCGCGAAGAGGTGTCCTCGCGCATGCTGAAACGCCGGTCCACCAACGAGGACCTGGGCACCATCACCGTCTCGGCGGGCCTCGCCGAACGCATGCCCCACGAGAGCGCCCACAACTTCATGGAACGCGCGGACCGGGCCCTCTACGCCTCAAAGCGCAGTGGCCGCAACCGGGTCAGCCGGGCCGAGACCATCGCCGCCGCCGCCTAGGCCGACCGACGGCGCTTTTCCCCTAGGCTGACGCCAGGGTCTCCTCCCTTAGATCGCGCGCAACGCCGTCCGGGAGGAAACCATGGCCTATACGAAGCTCAAGACGTCCGTGCAGGACGGCATCGGCCTGATCACCATGGCCGATCCCGCGACCCTGAACGCCGCGGGCCTCGACCTGATGGACGAGTTGCAGCAGGTCTTCGACGCCTTCGCCAAGGAGGGTTCGGGGGTCCGCTGCGTGGTGCTCACCGGCGAGGGCCGCGGGTTCTGTTCCGGCGCCAACCTCTCGGGGCGTGGCGGCCCGCAGGCGCCGGCTCCCGATCCTGAGGGCCCCGACGCCGGGGCGGCCCTGGAGAGCGTCTACAACCCCTTCATGAAGGGCCTGCGCGACTATCCGGTCCCCATCGTCACGGCGGTGAACGGCGTGGCCGCCGGGGTGGGCTGCTCGCTGGCCCTGATGGGCGACATCATCGTGGCCGCGGAGAGCGCCTACTTCCTGCAAGCCTTCCGCCGCATCGGCCTGGTGCCGGACGGAGGCTCGACCTACCTGCTGCCGCGCCTGATCGGCAAGGCGCGCGCCATGGAGATGGCCCTGCTGGGCGAGCGCCTGCCGGCCAAGACCGCCCTCGACTGGGGCCTGATCAACCGCTGCGTCCCCGATGACGCCCTGCTGGCCACGGCCATGGAGCTCGCCACGGCCCTGGCCACCGGCCCTTGGGCGCTCGGCTCCATCCGCAAGCTGGTCTGGGACAGCCTCGACGCCGAGTGGTCCGATCAGCTCCACGCCGAACGCGTCGCCCAGAAGCACGCAGGCCGGACCGAGGACTCCCGCGAGGGGGTCCTGGCCTTCCTTCAGAAGCGCCCGGCGGCCTTCACCGGCCGCTAGAGCCCTTTGAAAAAGTTAGAGCATTTTTCGATCCGATAACCGTTTCACACTTATCGGAAAATGCTCTAGGCGGTCCGGACCCGACTGATCAGCGCCGCGGCCGTCGCCGGCGGAGCCTGTTCGATGCGGCGGTAGGCGCGGCAGTCGGGGGTGCGGGAGAAGAGACCCAGTTCGATCAGTTCGCGCCGCAGCAGGGCGTGGTCGCCGAAGTCGTGCAGGGTCTTGAGCTGATCGCTGATCTGCTTTTCGGTGGCGTCCTCGCGAGCGGGCAGCTTGGACCACAGCACCCACAGGGCCAGGATCTGGTCGCCGCGTTTGGCGGGCCAGCGGGTCAGGCGTCCCTCGGGACCGAAGCAGCGCGCGACCCTCTCCACGACGGCCAGGTCAGCGGTTTCCTTGGGCATGGACGCCAGTGGCGGAGCGGTCTCATCCATTTGCGCCCTCAGATCCTGAAAATTGCGGCGGCCCACGGCGCGGGCCAGCATATTCAGCAGTTCGAGGTGGCTGGGCGGCGCGGCGCGGGCCATCAACTGGGCGCGCAGAGCCTTGGCGAAGCTGGAGACGTCCTGCGTCTGCAGCGGAATGACGGTTCTCGACATGATCTATCCCTCGCGTGCCGGGGATGAACGGTGATCGCCCTTCCGATCTGGCACGGTGAGATGTGTCAGTCGATGAAGTCTGGAGCAGGTTTAGCAAACCCTCGCGGGCGGCGACGCCTCGGTGAACTGCGGACCGTGACATTGCCGATAGAGGCGGCCGCACGGGTCGTCAAGCGGCGGCGCCCGTCCAGGCGCCGCCGCAAGCCGAACCTCAGTGCAGGTCGAGGCGGTCGGCGTTCATGACCTTGGTCCAGGCCGCCACAAAGTCGCGGACGAACTTGGTCTGAGAGTCAGAGCAAGCATAGACCTCCGCCTGGGCCCGCAGCTCCGCATGGGAGCCTAAGATCAGATCCACGCGGGTGGCCGTCCACTTGGGAGCCTTGGTCCTACGGTCCCGGCCCTGGAAGGCGTTGTCAGAACCCGCGGCCTCCCATTCCACACCCATGTCCAGCAGGTTGACGAAGAAGTCCGTGGTGAGCTGGCCCGGGCGGTCGGTGAAGACACCGGCCGTAGAGCCAGCCGCATTTGCGCCCAGCACCCGCAGGCCGCCCACCAGCACCGTCATTTCCGGCGTGCTGAGCCGAAGCAGCTGCGCGCGGTCCACCAAGGCTTCCTCAGGCGCCATGAACTGCTCGCCGCGGCGGTAGTTGCGGAAGCCGTCCGAGGTCGGCTCGAGCGGGGCGAAGGAGTCGGCGTCGGTCTGGTCGGCTGACGCATCCATTCGCCCGGGGGTGAAGGGTACGTCCACCTGCGTGCCGGCGTCCCTGGCGGCCTTTTCTACCGCCGCGCCGCCCGCCAGGACGATCAGGTCGGCCAGGGAGACCTTCTTGCCGCCCACCGCCTGGGCGTTGAAGTCGGCCTGGATGGCTTCCAGGCTCGACAGCACCTGGGCCAGGCTGGCCGGGTCGTTGACCTCCCAGTCCTTCTGCGGCGCCAGGCGGACCCGGGCTCCATTGGCGCCGCCCCGCTTGTCGGACCCTCGGAAGGTGGAGGCCGAGGCCCAGGCCGCCGAGACCAGCTGCGAGACCGACAGGCCC
This sequence comes from Phenylobacterium sp., assembly GCF_030693625.1. GTDB lineage: Bacteria > Pseudomonadota > Alphaproteobacteria > Caulobacterales > Caulobacteraceae > Phenylobacterium > Phenylobacterium ferrooxidans. Next base: position 16,797 of record NZ_JAUYAF010000052.1, on the reverse strand, counting down.
GAGGCGAGGATTCTGGCCTTCAGCCCCAAGATGTCGGTGGCGTCGATCAGCGGATGATCGACGGCGGGGATCGGGTCCTGCCAGATCAGGGTCTCGCGGGGCACGAGCGGGCCCAGATAGCGGCCGATCGGCCCCATGTCCCGGTGGGTCAGCTTGAACCAGGCCCGTGCGAAGGCGTCGGCGAACTGGTCCGGATTGGCGTGGAAGCGCCGCGAGATCTTCTCGTATTCCGGGTCGAACCGAAGGGCGAGATCCGAGGTCAGCATGGTGGGCACATGCCGCTTGGCCGGATCGTGGGCGTCGGGAATATCGGCCGGCGCGTTCTTGGCCTGCCACTGCAGGGCGCCCGCCGGGCTCTTGGTCAGCTCCCACTCGAACTTGAAGAGGTTGTCGAAGAAGTGGTTGCTCCACTTCGTCGGTGTCTGGCTCCAGGTGACTTCCGGCCCGCCGGTGATGGTGTCGGCGCCGAAGCCCGTCCCGTGCCTGCTGCGCCAGCCAAGGCCCTGGTCCTCGATCGCGCCGCCTTCGGGCTCCGGGCCCAGGAGGGACGGATCGCCCGCGCCGTGGGTCTTGCCGAAGGTGTGGCCGCCGGCGATCAGGGCGACGGTCTCCTCGTCGTCCATGGCCATGCGGGCGAAGGTGTCGCGGATATCCCGGGCCGAGGCCACCGGATCGGGATTGCCGCCGGGGCCCTCAGGATTGACGTAGATCAGGCCCATCTGCACCGCGCCCAGGGCGGTGTGCAGCTGGCGTTCGCCGCTGTAGCGCTCATCCCCCAGCCAGGAGCCCTCAGGCCCCCAGAACAGCTCTTCCGGCTCCCAGGTGTCGGCGCGCCCGCCGCCGAATCCGAAGGTCTTGAAGCCCATGGACTCAAGGGCGACGTTACCCACCAGGACATAGAGGTCGGCCCAGGAGATCTTGGCCCCGTACTTCTGCTTGATCGGCCACAGCAGGCGGCGCGCCTTGTCGAGGTTTGCGTTGTCGGGCCAGCTGTTCAGGGGGGCGAAGCGCTGCTGCCCCCCACCCGCGCCGCCCCGGCCGTCGGTGACGCGATAGGTGCCGGCGCTGTGCCAGGCCAGCCGAATGAACAGGCCGCCATAGTGGCCGAAGTCCGCCGGCCACCACTCCTGCGAGTCGGTCATCAGGGCGCGCAGGTCGGCGATCACCGCATCGAGGTCGAGGCTCTCGAACTCCTTCGCGTAGTCGAAGGTCTCGCCCAGGGGATTGGACCGCGGCGAGTGCTGGTTCAGGCCCTCCAGGCGGAGGTTCTGGGGCCACCAGTCGCGGTTGGCGCGGCGGCTGCCCCCGTGGCCCATAGGGCACTGGCCCTGGGCGTTGTCTTCGACCTTTTCCATCTCTGTCTCCCTGGCGCTTGTCGGATGGCCGGCCGGGATGCGGCGCGGCGATCACGTGCGATGCGCCTAGAGAGCCCATTCATATGGATTGGTAAAATCGATTGTTCTGATATGATCGATAGACAACACCTATGGACCGGACGGCGGGCTCAGGCGTCCAGCGCCTTGCTCGGTTCGATCGTCACGCTCTCACCGCAGCCACAGGCGTCGGTCTGGTTCGGGTTGCGGAACGTGAACTTGGCCGAGAGCTTGGTCTTTTCGTAGTCGATCTCGGTGCCGATCAGGAACAGCACCGCCTTGGGATCGATGAGGATGGTGACCCCCTTGTCCTCCACCACCTCGTCCAGGGGCGCGGCGGCCTCGGCATATTCGATGATGTATTCGGACCCGGCGCAGCCGCCGTTCTTCACCCCAACGCGCAGGCCCGCATAGGGGACCTCGGCGCGGCCCATGATTTCACGCACGCGTTCCGCCGCGGCGTCGGTCAGGGAGACGACCTTTGGCCGCGGGCGGCGGACACGGGGGGCGGCGGGGGTCAGGTTGAGGTCGGCCATGCCATCTATATGGGTCAGAACATGTTCAATGAAAGCTTCGCCTCGTCGGACATCCGCGAGGGATCCCACGGCGGGTCAAAGACGAGATCCACCTTCACCTGGCCGATGCCGGGAATTTGCCTGACCGCGTCCTCCACCCAGCCCGGCATTTCGCCGGCCACCGGGCAGCCCGGAGCCGTCAGCGTCATGTCGATGGCCACGTCCTTATTGTCGGAGACGTCGACCTTGTAGATGAGGCCGAGCTCATAGATGTCGACCGGGATTTCCGGATCGAACACCGTCTTCAGCTGCTCGATCAGCTGGTCGGTGATCACGTCCAGCTCATGCTGGCTGATCGGCGCGGTCGAGACGGGAGTGGCGTCGTCCATGAGGTCAGGCTCTACGCGAAAAAGGCTTGGGTACGGTTGAGGGCGTCGACAAAGGCGTCGACCTCCCCTTCCGTATTATATAGGGCGAAGGAGGCCCGGGCGCTCGAGGTGACGCCAAAGCGCCGCATCAGGGGTTCGGCGCAGTGGGTTCCGGCCCGCACCGCGACACCGTAGCGATCGAGGATTTGGGCGACGTCGTGGGCGTGCGCCCCGTCGATGGTGAAGGACAGGATCGCGCCCTTGCCCGGCGCCTCGCCGATCACCTTCAGCCAGTTGGCGCCGGCCAGGCCTTCACGGACGCGGGCATAGAGTTTGTGTTCGTGGTCGGCGATGGCGGCGCGATCCAGTTTGACGAACCAGTCGATGGCCGCCCCCAGGCCGATGGCCTCCAGAATCGGCGGCGTGCCGGCCTCGAACCGGTGCGGCGGGTCGGCGTAGCTGATCTCGTCCAAGGCGACCGAGGCGATCATCTCGCCCCCGCCTTGGTAGGGACGCAGGGCGGCGAGGCGCTCGGCCTTGCCATAGAGGATGCCAATGCCGGTGGGGCCATAGAGCTTGTGGCCGGAGAAGACGTAGAAGTCGACGTCCAGGGCCTTCACGTCGATGGGCTGGTGGACGACGGCCTGGCAACCGTCCAGCAGCACCAGGGCGCCGGCGTCGTGCGCCATGGCGATGATCTCAGCCACAGGGTTCACTGTGCCCAGGACGTTGGACATGTGGGTCAGGGCCACGACCCGGGTCTTGGTGCTCAGCAGGTCGGGGATGGCGGCCAAGTCCAGCTGGCCGTCGTCCAGGACCGGAATGAACTTGAGAACCACGCCCTGGCGTTCACGCAGGAAGTGCCACGGCACGATATTGGCATGGTGCTCCATCTCCGTGAGCAGGACTTCGTCGCCGGCCTTCAGGCTCGCGCCAATGCCCGAAGCCACAAGGTTGATGGCTTCCGTCCCACCCTTGGTGAAGACGATCTCGGCCAGGTCTGCGTGGATGAAGTCGGCGGCGCTTTGGCGGGCCTTTTCATAGGCTTCTGTCGTTTCATTGGCCAACGTGTGGAGCCCACGGTGGACGTTGGAATAGGAGTGCTCCATGGCGTGGACCATGGCGTCGATCACGGCGCGAGGCTTCTGGGCCGAGGCGGCGCTGTCGAGATAGACAAGTGGCTTGCCGTTCACCTGGCGCGCCAGGATCGGAAACTCAGCGCGGATCGCTTCAGCGTCGAAAGCCATGCTCACGCCCTCAGCCGGTCAGCAGCCCAGGCGCGGGCGATGTCGCGCACCGGCTCGAACCCGATACGGTCGGCCACAGCGCCAACGAAGGCCTCGATCAGCAGGGCGCGGGCCTCAGCCTCGGGCAGGCCGCGCTGGCGCATGTAGAACAGCGCCTCCTCGTCCAGGGCCCCGATGGTGTTGCCATGGGCGCATTGGACGTCATCGGCGAAGATCAGAAGTTCAGGCTTGGCGTCGATCTCGGCCTTATCGGAAAGGATCAGCGCGTTGTGGCGCATGCGGGCCTCGGTGCGGTCGGCGCCCTCCTCCACCACGATCCGGCCCTGGAAGATGCCGCGTGCCTGGTCGCGGACCACGCCGCGAGTGAACTGGTCGGTGGCTCCGTCGACGCCCTGGTGCAGGACCACGGTGGTCAGGTCGGCGTGGCGCTTGTCTTCAAGCAGATAGAGCCCGTCGAGGCGCAGCTTGGCCTCGGCCCCCGGATGGGTGACCTGGGTCTCGATGCGCTGACGGCGGGCGCCGTTGGTGATGACCGTCTGGCTGTACTCGGAGCCGGGCGACAGGGTGACCTGGGCCTGGCTGACATTGACCCCCTCGGCGCCGTCCGCGGCCAGGACCACGCGCTCGACCGCCGCGCCCGCTTCCAGGACGAAGATGATAGCGGTGTCGGTGACATAGGCGCTGGCGTCGCCTTCGTAGCTCTCCAGCAGCCGCAGCTTGGCGCCCGGGCCGACGTTGATCGTAACCTTGCCGGCGAGCGCCCCGCCGTCGCGGGACAGGACCCGCAGGGCGACGGCCCGCTCGCTGCCGGCCGGAACGTCGATGGCGACGTTCTCATGCCCCCCGGCCACCACATGGCGCTGATCGGCCAGGGCGTCGAAGGGGCCTTCCGCCAAGCCCGCGAGGTCCAGAGCCGGCGCAGTCGCCGGCAGGACCCGCAGCAGGCCACGCAGGTCGGTCCACTTCCAGTCTTCGTCACGCTTGCCGGGCAGCAGGGTGACGTCGCCGGACTTCAGGGCGGCGCTAAGGCTCAAGCGGCCCTCGCATACTTGTCGTAGCCTTCACGCTCGAGCTCGAGCGCCAGGTCAGGCCCGCCGGTGGCGGCGATGCGGCCGCCGGCCAGGACGTGGACCTTGTCGGGTTTGATGTAGTCCAGCAGGCGCTGATAGTGGGTGATCACCAGCATGCCGCGGTCGGGCGAACGCATGGCGTTGACCCCTTCCGAGACGATCTTCAGGGCGTCGATGTCGAGGCCGGAATCGGTCTCGTCCAGGATCAGGAAGCGCGGGGCTAGCATGGCCATCTGGAAGATTTCCATCCGCTTCTTCTCGCCGCCGGAGAAGCCGACGTTCAGGGCGCGCTTCAGCATCTCGAAGTCGATCTTCAGGGCCGCGGCGTGTTCGCGAGCCAGCTTCAGGAAGGCCGGCGCAGTGATCTCGGCCTCGCCCCGCGCCTTGCGCTGGGCGTTCATGGAGGTGCGGATGAAGGTGAGGGCCGGAACGCCGGGGATCTCCAGCGGATACTGGAAGGACAGGAAGACACCCTTGGCCGCGCGTTCGCTGGGGTCGAGGGCCAGCAGGTCCTCGCCGTCCAGGGTCGCGGTTCCGCCGGTGACGTCATAGCCCGAGCGACCGGTGAGCACATAGGAGAGGGTCGACTTGCCGGCGCCGTTGGGGCCCATGATGGCGTGGACCTCGCCCGCGGGCACGTCCAGGGACAGGCCCTTGAGGATCTCCTTGCCGTCCACCTCGGCGCGCAGGTTCTCGATATGCAACATCAGACGGTCTCGTCGGCGAGGTACTGGGCCAGCACGTCCAAGGCCTGTTCGACGCTGTCGACGAACTGCTGCTTGGTGGGGGCCGCGGTGATGGTGGTGGCCGAGCGCTTGTCGGCGGCGGTGACGTTGATCTGGGCGTCCTCGAAATAGGCGCGCAGACGGAAGTCGGCGTGTTCGAGGCCCACGGTGTAGCGTGAACGCTCCAGGACCAGCTTCTTCTCGGCCAGAAATTCCGGGTCGGCGGCCAGGATGTCATAGAGTTCGATGGAGCGGGCCTCGTCGGCCTCCTGGCGGGCGCGCTCGGCGTCCTCGCGCGCGCGTCGCTCGGCGTCGCGTTTCAGACGCTCGGCGTCAAAGACTTGCCTGAAGGACATGGCGGCGATCCGTTCCGAGGTGGGCAGGGTCATCCGACGGACCCTTCGAGGGAAATGGCGACGAGCTTCTGGGCTTCCACGGCGAACTCCATGGGCAGCTCCTGCAGCACGTCCTTGACGAAGCCGTTGACGAGCAGCTGGACGGCTTCTTCCTGGGAGAGGCCACGCTGCATGGCGTAGAACAGCTGGTCTTCCGAGAGCTTGGTGGTGGTGGCCTCGTGCTCGAAGACGCAGCTTCCGTTGCGAGCCTCGATATAGGGCACGGTGTGGGCGGCGCAGGTCTTGCCGATCAACAGGCTGTCGCACTGGGTGAAGTTGCGCGCACCCTTGGCCTTGGGGTGGGCCGAGACCAGGCCGCGGTAGGTATTGGAGGACTTGCCGGCGCTGATCCCCTTGGAGATCACGCGCGATCGGGTGTTGGCGCCCAGGTGGATCATCTTGGTGCCGGTGTCGGCCTGCTGACGGCCATTGGTGATGGCGATGGAATAGAATTCGCCCACCGAGCCCTCGCCGCGCAGGATGCAGGAGGGGTACTTCCAGGTGATGGCCGAACCGGTCTCGACCTGGGTCCAGGACACCTTGGAGCGGTCGCCGCGGCAGTCGGCGCGCTTGGTGACGAAGTTGTAGATGCCGCCCTTCCCGGTGACGGGATCGCCCGGGTACCAGTTCTGGACCGTGGAATACTTGATCTCCGCGTCGTCCATCACGACCAGCTCCACCACGGCGGCGTGCAGCTGATTCTCGTCGCGCATGGGGGCGGTGCAGCCCTCCAGATAGGAGACGTAGGAGCCCTTGTCGGCGATGATCAGGGTGCGTTCGAACTGGCCGGAATTCTCCGCATTGATGCGGAAATAGGTCGACAACTCCATGGGGCAGCGGACGCCTGGCGGCACATAGACGAAGCTGCCGTCGGAGAAGACCGCGGCGTTCAGGCACGCATAGTAGTTGTCGGACACCGGCACGACGGAGCCGAGGTACTTCTTCACCAGCTCCGGATGCTCGCGGATCGCCTCGCTCATGGAGCAGAAGATCACGCCGACCTGGGCCAGCTCCTTCTTGAAGGTGGTGACCACCGAAACGCTGTCGAACACCGCGTCCACGGCGTAGCGCGGCGCGCCTTCGACGCCCGCCAGGACGGCCTGTTCTTTCAAGGGGATGCCGAGCTTTTCGTAGACGGCCAGGATCTCGGGATCGACCTCGTCCAGGCTCGCGGGACCCTTCTTCTGCGAGGGGGCGGCGTAATAGTAGCTGTCCTGATAGTCGATGCGCGGGAAGTGGACCTTGGCCCACTCCGGTTCGTCCATGGCCAGCCAGCGCTCGAAGGCGTCCAGGCGCCAGGCCAGCATCCATTCCGGCTCGTCCTTCTTGGCCGAGATGAAGCGCACGATGTCGGCGTTCAGGCCCTTGGGGGCGAAATCCTGGGCGATGTCGGTGACGAAGCCGTGCTGGTACTTCTCCAGGCTTTCAACGTGTTCGATGGTCTGCTTGACGGCGGCCATGTGGGAGCTCCTAAGCCGCCGGCGCGCGGCGGCGGGCCGCGTGTCGGGAATGAACATCGCTCCAGGCCGCGACGAAGGCGGCCCAGTCGGTTTCGCGGGTGGCCCAGCCGCCGCTGACCCGGATGGCGTAGGGCGCCAGATCGGTGAGCCCCATGGCGGTGAGGACGGCGCTGGCCTTCACCTTGCCTGAAGAGCAGGCCGAGCCGGCGCTGACCATGACACCCATCAAGTCCAGGCCCATCACCTGCAAGTCCGAGGCATGGCCGGGGCTGGCGACACACAGCGTGTTGGCCAGGCGCGGCGAGTCCGGCGCGATGACCACGGCGCCCTCGGCCTCCAGGCACGCGGCGGCGAGGTCGCGAAGGGCGGCCTGGGCTGCGAAGGTCTCCAGGTCGCGCAGGGCGGCGGCGGCGGCGGCGCCCAGGCCCGCGATGCCCGCGACATTCTCGGTGCCCGCGCGGCGTCCCCGCTCCTGCCCGCCGCCATGCTGGCGGCGCACCAGGGTGGCGCGGGGGCCAAAGGTGAGCGCGCCCACGCCTTGAGGTCCGCCGAACTTGTGCCCGGAGATGGTCAGGGTGTCGGCGCCAAGGGCCCGGCTGTCGAGGGCGATCTTGCCAGCGGCCTGAATGGCGTCGACGTGGAGCCACCCCTCCGCCGCGCGCACGATTTCGGAAGCCTCGGCGACCGGCTGGATGATCCCGGTCTCATTGTTGGCCAGCATCAGGGCGACGAAGGGCTTGCCATCCGCGGCGTCCCAGGACGCCAGCCGGGTCCTCAGCCAGTCAAGATCGGCCAAGCCGTCGGCCCCGACGGGCAGCAGCTCCACCTGGGCCCCGCTCGCCTTGGCCGTCTCCACCACGCTCTCGTGCTCAATTCCGCTGACGATCAGGCGCTTGGATCCCGTGGCCACCGCACTTTCGACAGCGAGGGCGTTGGCCTCGGTGCCGCCGCCGGTGAAGACCACGGTGGAGGCTGGACCGCCGATCAGGGCGGCGACCTCCTCGCGGGCCTGTTCCACGATGGCGCGCGCGGCTCGGCCCGCGGCGTGGATCGAGGACGGGTTGCCACCGGTTTCCAGGGCGCGTGTCATCGCCGTGATCGCTTCGGGGCGCACCGGAGCGGTGGCGTTGAAGTCGAGATAGACGCCGCTCATGCCGCCTGCCTCGCCGCGCCCAGGCGGCCTGTGACGACGTCGGCCAGGGTGACAGAGGCCAGGTAGCCTTCGATCTGGCGGCCCATCTCTTCCCACAGGTCGTGGGTCAGGCAGCGTTCGCCCTTCAGCATGCAACCCTTGCCCTTGGTGGAGCAGCGGGTGGCGCGCAGGGGTTCGTCCACGGCCATGACGATGTCGGCGATGTTGGTGGTCTCGGCCGTGCGGGCCAGCAGGTAGCCGCCGCCGGGACCACGCAGGCTTTTCACCAGGCCGCGGCGGCGCAGGCGGGCGAAGAGCTGTTCGAGATAGGACAGTGAAATCTGCTGGCGCGTCGCGATCTCGGCCAGGGACACGGCCCGTTCGCCCTCCTCACCGCAGCCCTGACGGCGCGCGAGATCGGCCATGGCCATCACGGCGTAGCGGCCTTTGGTGCTGAGGCGCATGGTTGGGCGAAATCCGGTTGCGAATTTTCGAGCGTTTGACAAGGCCCCTGTGTTAAAGCCGCCGCCTTGCGCGGGGCCATATCCCAGGAACTCGTCCGATGGACGTGATCTAGGAAGACCCAGCGCGTGAGTCAACTATTCGACGTGAGGATGGCATGCCTGAAGTGGTTCTGACCGGCGCGGCCGGCCGCATTGAGGGCCGGTATTCGGCGGGCAAGAGTGAAACGGCGCCCATCGCGCTGATCCTGCACCCCCACCCGCGCGCCGGCGGCCAGATGAACCACCCGGTGGCGGTTCAGCTCTTCCACCTGTTCATGAAGCGCGGCTTCTCCACCCTGCGCTTCAACTTCCGCGGCGTCGGCCGCAGCCAGGGCGAGTTCGACAGCGGCATCGGCGAACTGGCCGACGCAGCCACCGCGCTGGACTGGCTGCAGACCACCAACCCGGCGGCCTCCCAGTGCTGGGTGGCCGGCTATTCCTTCGGCGCCTGGGTCGGCATGCAGCTGCTGATGCGTCGGCCGGAAACGGACGGCTTCATCTCCGTCTCGCCGCCCACCAACATGTACGACTTCAGCTTCCTGGCCCCCTGCCCGGCCTCGGGCCTGATCCTGCACGGTGGGGCCGACACCGTGGTGCCACCGATTGAAGTCGAGCGCGTGGTCTCCAAGCTGCGCACCCAGAAGGGCATCGTCATCGACCACGAGGTGATCGAGGGCGCGACCCACTTCTGGGCCGAGAACCTGCCCGACGTTGAACAGCGCGTCGGGACCTATCTCGACAAGCGGATCGAAGCCGACCCGATCTAGCTCCTCTAATAGAGCAGGTGCGGCCGGCGCTCGACCAGCCAGGCCTGCTCATCAGGGACTGTGATGGCGTCAAGGTCGCCAGGCGTCGAGGCCGGGTTGTCCACCCATTCCCGCAGCAACGGCCCGCCGTTGATCACGTCGATGGCCAGCTTTCCGAGCTCGTACTCGTATGGGAAATCGCGCCATAGCGGGTAGTCGGGATAGAGCCGCCGGATCGCCTTGAAGGCCAGGGCCTGGACCCGCCAAGGCTTGAAGGCCTCATGGTCATAGGCCGGCCCCTCGGTGTGAATCTGCAGCCCGTTGCAGAGCTTTCCCACGTGCTTGTGGAAGGTCGGCTCGAACCAGCACTCCCGCAGCACGCAGCCCGCCAGCCACTGGGGCGCGAAAGCCTTCATTTCCTCCAGCACAGCGCGGGCGTCGATGTCCGGCGCGCCGAACAGCTCCAAGGGGCGGGTGGTGCCACGGCCCTCTGATAGGGTCGCGCCTTCCAGCATCACCGTGCCGGCGTAGGCGCGCGCCATCCAGAGGTTGGGCGCGTTGGGGCTGGGATTGACCCAGGCGCGCTCACCCAGCGGCCAGCCGTGACCAGGCGCCGCGGCCGGCTTCCAGCCCTCCATCTCGATCACCCGGTACTTCACGTCGAGGTCGAAGGTCTTGATGAACCAGTGGCCCAGCTCGCCCAGGGTCAGGCCGTGGCGCATGGGCATGGCCCCGGCGCCGACGAAGCTTTCCCAGCCGGGCCTCAGGGTCAGGCCCTCGACGGGCCGGCCGGCGGGGTTGGGGCGATCTAGCACCCAGACCTCCTTGCCCTGCGCCGCGGCGGCCTCGAGCATGTAGAGCAGCGTGGTGACGAAGGTGTAGATGCGGCAGCCCAGGTCCTGCAGGTCGATCAGCACCACGTCGAAGGTGCTCATCATCTGACCGGTGGGCCGACGCACCTCGCCATAGAGGCTGAAGACCGGGATGCCGAGCACCGGGTCATCAAAGTCCGGGCTCTCCACCATGTTGTCCTGTTTGTCCCCCCTCAGGCCGTGCTGCGGCCCGAAGGCCGAGGACAACTCAATCTCCTCACAGGCGGCCAGGGCGTCCAGGGCGTGGATCAGGTCCTGGGTCACCGAGGCCGGGTGCGCCACCAGACCAACCCGGCGGCCCCTCAGGGGCGCCCGCAGCTCAGGTTCGGCGAGAAGTCGATCAAGGCCAAATTTCATGCGCGCTCTGCTGGCGTGAGGATCTGGGAAAAGCCGTCGGCGTGGTGGAAGTCCGGTCGCCCGGCAGGGTGGGCCAGGGCCCAGTATGACTTGAGGCCGTCCCTCTGCTCGATCACCGCCGTGAGAGCAAGACGCCAGTCGGCGTCGGGGTGCAGTCCGGGTAGATCGCTCAGGTTCAGGGTGGCGCGCTGGACGAACCGGTCAGCCTCGGGCCTGACAGAAACCTCGGGATCGTCGAACGGCTCGGCTGGGGTCATTCCCTCGCGGTAGCCGCTGAACCCATAGGCCGCCCACTCGGTGGAGGGCGCGAGGTTGAACTCGTAGTAGCCCGCGCCGTTCGCGGCGCCCACAAAGGCCTCCAGGCAGGTGTGTCGCCAGAGTTCGTCAGTGCGGCCGCCGGCCGCCGGGGCGGGCAGCTTCAGGGCCGCGATGTCGCCCGAGACGACGTAGGTCAAGGCGAGCTTTCCGGGGGCGGGCCAGGCTAGGTGGACCTCGACGCTTGCCGCCGCGGTCCCCTGCGAGTCGCCATGTCGGTGCAAGGTCAGGTGCATGGCTCATGCTAACGGCGCCCACGCCGCGCACGGTAGGGCAATTCGCACCGGCTTGACCGGATGACCGCCGAGCCGCTACCTAGCCGGGATGATCACCCGCGCCACCCTTGCCGGACGTTATTACCGCCTGCCCTAGAGCAGGTGCGGACCCGATCTCGCGCCACCCGTAATCCGGTCGGCGCCCATCCTCAGAAATTGACGGTCTCCGGCCCCATGCCTCAGGAGACCTCTGAAATGACCCTCGAAATCCTGGATCGCCGCGTGTTAGAGCCGCACGCGTCCCTAGAAGAGCCCTTGCCCATGTCCGCCGACCAGCCCGCCTTCAAGTCCGACCTGCTGCGCACCATGCAGGCCCGGGGCTACATCCACCAGATCACCCATCCGGTGGAGCTGGACGAAGCGGCGTCGAAGGGGATCATCACCGGCTACATCGGGTTCGACGCCACGGCCGCCAGCCTGCACGTCGGCAGCCTGATCCAGATCATGATGCTGCGCCGGCTGCAGCAGGCGGGCCACAAGCCCATCGTGCTGATGGGCGGCGGCACCACCAAGGTCGGCGATCCCACCGACAAGGACCAGTCGCGCCCGCTGCTAACCGAGGCCCAGATCCAGTCGAACATCGACAACATCAAGACGGTGTTCGCCAAGTTCCTGACCTTCGGCGATGGCCCCACCGACGCGGTGATGGTCGACAATGACGAGTGGCTGTCGAAGCTGGGCTACGTCCAGTTCCTGCGGGAATTCGGCGTCCACTTCACGATCAACCGCATGCTCAGCTTCGAGAGCGTCAAGCTGCGGCTGGAACGTGAGCAGCCGATGACCTTCCTCGAATTCAACTACATGCTGATGCAGGCCACCGACTTCCTGGAGTTGGAGCGCAAGTTCGGCTGCACCCTTCAGATGGGCGGGTCCGATCAGTGGGGCAACATCCTCAACGGGGTGGAGTTGATCCGCCGCGTCGACCAGAAGCCGTCCTTCGGCCTCACGACCCCCCTGCTCTCCACGGCCTCGGGCCAGAAGATGGGCAAGACGGTGGGCGGAGCCGTGTGGCTGAACGCCGACATGCGCAGCCCCTACGAGTACTGGCAGTTCTGGCGCAACACCGAGGACGCCGACGTCGGCCGCTTCCTGCGCCTGTTCACCGACATGCCCCTGGACGAGGTCGAACGCTACGAGGCCATGCAGGGCGCCGACATCAACGAGGCCAAGAAGGTCCTGGCCAATATCGCCACCACCATGCTGCACGGCGCCGAGGCGGCCCATTCGGCTGCAGAGGCCGCGCGCAAGGCCTTCGAGGAAGGCGCCCTGTCGGATGACCTGCCCACCTTCGAGATCTCCATGACCGACCTCGAGGTGGGGATCGTGCTGGCCGCCCTGGCCACCGACGCGGGGCTCGCGGGCTCGCGGGGGGAAGCGCGGCGCCTGGCCAAGGGCGGGGGCCTGCGGGTCAACGACAAGGCCGAGACCGACGGCGACCGGACGCTTACCGCCGCCGACCTGGTGGAGGGCGTCATCAAGCTGGGCGCAGGCAAGAAGAAGATCGTCCTGGTAAAGCCCGTCTGAGGATTGGTCTCCCTCCCCTTCATGGGGAGGGAGAAGAGGAGACCTGACCATGAGCGACGTGATCGAAGGCGCCGAGGCGCCTGACTTCGAACTGGCCGGAGCGGACGGTCCCATCCGGCTCGCCGACTACGCGGGCAAGGCCGTGGTGCTCTACTTCTACCCCAAGGACGACACAACCGGCTGCACGAAGGAGGCGCAGGAGTTCTCCGCCCTGGCCGCCGACTTCGCCAAGGCGGGCGTCTCGGTGGTCGGGGTCTCCAAGGACTCCCTCAAAAGTCACGCGAAGTTTACGGCGAAGTACGGTCTGGCGGTGCCCCTGGGCGCCGATCCGGAGGGCGCGGTGATCGAGCGCTACGGGTCCTGGGTGGAGAAGAATATGTACGGCCGCGCCTATATGGGCATCGAGCGGTCCACCTTCCTGATCAAGGACGGCCGGCTGACGCGAATCTGGCGCAAGGTAAAGGTCCCCGGCCACGCGGCCGAGGTGCTGAAAGCCGCGCAAAGCCTTTAAGGCCACGCTTGGCGGCGCTGCGAAGGGTCGCCGCAAAAGTGCGCCAAAGTCGCGTGCAGCGGGAACCATCGCGCCTCAGGGATGTTGTAGAATTGTCGCGGGCGGCCGGTTTACGCTCCCGACAGCATCTTGATTTGCCTGCGAAGCTAGCGCGCCCGTTCACGGCCCGTTAACCAGTCAAGTTAAGAATTGCATCATCCGGCCAGCGCTCCCTTGTGGCGCGAAGCCCCTTGCGCGTTATCAAATTCTCATCGCATATCGCCGGAACTTCAGTTCCCTAGCCGACGCGGTGTGTATGTCACGCTTTTCGCGCCTTCGCCGATCGCTGGAAGAGCTTTTCCCCGAACGCCACCTCTATGTCCGCTCCGGCGGCGAGATGCGGGCCTTTGTCCTGACGACGGGAAAGCAGCTCACCTTCGCCTCCGTCCTGGCGGTCTGCGCCCTTTGGATGGGCATCTGCACCGCGGCCATGATGGTGAACGCCATGGCCCTGTCGGCGACCGATCAGGAAATCGCGCGGACCCAGGCCAAGTACGAACGCTGGATCGCCGACCGCCAGGCGCGGCTGAACAGCGCCGTGGCCCAGCTCAACGCCGCCAACGGCTCGGTCGACGACCTCGCCCTGACGGTCGAGAAGCGCCACGCGGCGCTGGCCATGTTGCTGACCGACGTCAAGGGTGCGCCGGGGCTGACCCACGCGCTGGCCCCCACCATCCAACGCGCCAGCAACGTGCCGGCCGGCGCCAACCCGATGCGCCGCATCGAATTGGTGCGCGCCAGCCAGGAACGCCTGATCGACGCGGCCGACAACTTCGCCAAGAGCCGGGCTGACCGCCTGCGCCTGGCCTTCCGCCTCGCCGGCCTGACACCCACATCCTACACCCCCAAGGGCGGCTCTCTGGGTGGTCCGCTGATCGAGGCCAAGGATCCGAGGGCCCTGGCGGCGGTTCTCGACGTCGACGAAAGCTTCGCGGTCCGCATCCAGCACGCGGCCACCAACATGTCCGAGGCCACGGCCCTGGCCGAGGCCGCCGCAAAACTGCCCTTCGCACGCCCCACCAACCATACCGGCCAGTCCAGCGGCTTCGGCGTGCGCTTCGATCCCTTCACCCGCCGCCCGGCCTTCCACTCCGGCCTCGATTTCGTGGGCGGGTTCGGCGTGCCGATCTACACGACCGCGCCGGGCGTGGTGTCCTTCACCGGCGTGCGTTCGGGATATGGCAACACCATTGAGATAGACCACGGGAGTGGCTTCAAGACGCGCTACGCGCACCTGCAGGCGATCGGCGTCAACGCCGGGCAGCGGGTGGCCGTGGGTCAGCGGATCGGGGCCATGGGCTCGACCGGCCGTTCCACGGGTCCGCATCTTCATTACGAGGTCTGGGTCAATGGACGCGCCCAGAACCCCGACCGTTTCGTGAAAGCCGGCGATTATGTTCTCCAAGACAGCTAAGACCCCCGCCAAGCCCCCGGTAAAATTCGACTCCACCCCTGCCCCGCTCGCCGCGGATCCGGCCGGCCAGCGCAAGGCGCCGCGGGCGGCCTCTCTGATCAGCGAGAACATCACCATCGAGGGCAATGTCACCGGCGAGGGTGAGGTCCACATCGACGGCGTCGTGCGCGGCGACGTGCGGGTCGGCAAGCTGACCGTTGGCGAAACCGGCCACATCGAGGGCGGCGTCTATGCCGAGGCGATCGAGGCCCGCGGCCGCATCATCGGCGCCGTGACCGCCAAACAGGTCCGCCTCTATGGCACCGCCTATGTCGACGGCGATATCACCCATGAGCAGTTGGCCATGGAAACCGGCGCCTTCTTCCAGGGCCGCAGCCTGAAGTTCCAGCGCCCCGCCACCCCGCCGACGCCGGCGCCGAGCCCCCTGGCCCAGGCCAGCGCGCCCGCCCCGACGCCGGGACTGGCTCCCAAGCCGGTCTAGACCCTTTCCGGATCAGGTTGAATCAACCGGATCGGATAAAAAGGGTCTATCTTCTTCAATCTAGAGCATGTCCGGGCGGCGAACCGGCGCCCACTTGCGCCTGACATGCTCTAGGCGACGGGTTGTAAGCCGCCGCGCAACGGCTAAGCTTTCCCAATCTTGACCGGGAGGGCCTCATGGACCTGATGCTGCAGCCGCTGCGCAAGTACGCCGACTTCAATGGCCGAGCGCGACGCTCTGAATACTGGCTGTTCGCGCTCTTCGTGGCGCTCGTGCAGATGGCGGCCGGGATACTCTCCTGGTTTGTCGGTGGCGACCTCAGCCGCGACGCCTTCGCCACGCCAGCCTCAGCCGTCATCGCCCTGATTTACTTCGGCTTCTGCCTGTACATCCTCATTCCGTCGCTGGCGGTCAGCTTCCGCAGGCTGCACGATAGCGGCCGCACGGCCTGGTGGCTCCTGTTGGGCCTCATCCCGATCCTGGGTCAGCTCGTGTTGCTGATTTTCATGATCCTGGACGGGACGCCCGGCGATAACCGCTACGGCGCCAGTCCCAAGGGCCCCGCCTCCCCCGAGGCTCAGCCGGCGACGTAGACCCCGCCGCGCAGCAGGGGCGCTGCGGCGCTGACGTTGCGTTCCAGCGCCAGGTCGACGTCGATCTCGAAGCCTCGCTCGATCAGCTCCCGGCCCGACAGACAGTCGCGGATCAAAGCGTCCAGCTCGCTCTGCGCGCTGCGCCAGGCGTCGCGGGCCACCCTCGCCTCTGCGGTCATCTCGCCGGCCAGGGCGTCGATGATGGCCCCGGCCCCGATCAGGTCCTCGATGGCCGGGCGCAGAGTGTCGCCGGGCCAGCGTTCGCCCGCCGGGATCAGTCCGATGTCGCCGCCTTCCGCCAGCTCTCGCGCCTTGGCGGCCACCGCCCTGGCGTTGCGCAGGCAGCCCGCCAGCACCGGCGTGTCGCCTCCAGCCAGGGACAGGCGCGAACCGTTGGGCGACGGCAACAGCAGGCGGTCTCCGGGGCTGAGGTCTCGCAGGCTGGCCGGGGACAGGCTGAACTGACCGCCGGCGGCGCGTTTGGGCGCGGCTGCGATGGCGCCGACCTTGTCGGCCTCGGCCTTGGCCGCCTCGTGATCGCCGAGCGGAAACGGATGGATCAGCGCGCCCCGCCCGACGGCGATGTCCACCGCTGTGGAGAACGACAGCACGTCGACGATGACGAACACCGAGACCTGCGGCCGCAAGGCCTCGATCCCTTCCCGCGCCCATTCACAGCGGATCATCGGCCGGCCTCCTCGATCGAAGCGCTTCGACTTCGCGCCCTAGAGCCTGATCCGTTGAGGTGGAATCGCTTCGCGATTCCGCCGATGCGGTGGATCAGGCTCCAGATATAAGCGAGAGCATGATTCACGCCTGAGCCGGGACCGCTGCGCGGTTCCGTCTCAAGCGATCATGCTCTAGCCCTCGCGGGTGACGCCG
>NZ_JAUYAF010000037.1 GCF_030693625.1 Phenylobacterium sp. | reverse complement strand
GGCGCGATAAGCCCGGCGAAGCTAAGGGGACCGGTTGCGGCGCGAGATGGTCGAGCGCGCGGCCGGAATTCAAGTCGATGGATTACAAGGCCGCGTTCAGCACCGCTCTTGAGCAGATTCACGCCGAGGGTCGTTACCGGGTCTTCGCCGACCTGAAGCGTCACCGTGGGCAGTTCCCCAAGGCGACCTGGACCCGGGGCGACGGGAGCCGGTCTGAGGTCATCGTCTGGTGCTCCAACGACTATCTGGGCCAGGGCCAGAACCCGGTGGTGCTGGACGCCATGCACCAGGCCATCGACGAGGCCGGCGGCGGTTCGGGGGGCACGCGCAACATCTCGGGCACCACCCACTACCATGTCGAGCTGGAGGCCGAGCTGGCCGACCTGCATGGCAAGGAAGCCGCCCTGCTGTTCACCTCGGGCTATGTGTCCAACGAGGCGTCGCTCTCGACCCTCTACAAGATCCTGCCGGGTCTGATCATGTTCTCCGATGAGCTGAATCATAACTCGATGATCAGCGGCATCCGGGCGGGCAAGCGCGAGCAGCGCCGGGTGTTCCGCCACAACGACCTGGCCCACCTGGAGGAGCTGCTGGCCCAGGTTCCGGTCGATGCGCCCAAGTTGATCGCCTTCGAGAGCGTCTACTCCATGGACGGCGACATCACCGACATGCGGGCGATGGTGGCGCTGGCCAAGAAGTACAACGCCATGACCTATCTGGACGAGGTCCATGCGGTGGGCATGTACGGCCCCCGCGGCGCCGGCGTGGCCGAGCGTGACGGGGTCATGGACCAGATCGACATCATCGAGGGCACCCTGGCCAAGGCCTTCGGCGTCATGGGCGGCTACATCGCCGCCGACGCGGTCATCGTCGACGCGATCCGCTCCTATGCCGACGGCTTCATCTTCACCACCTCGATCCCGCCGGCGCTGGCGGCCGGGGCCGTGGCCTCGATCCGCTATCTGAAGGACCACAACGAGATCCGCATCGCCCACCAGGAGCGCGCCCGCGCCCTGAAGGCCAAGCTGGCCAGGGCCGGCCTGCCAGTCATGCCCTCGGAGAGCCACATCGTCCCGGTGCTGGTGGGCGATCCCGTCCACTGCAAGATGATCAGCGACATCCTGCTGGAAGAGCATGGCGTCTACGTCCAGCCCATCAACTACCCCACCGTCCCGCGCGGCACCGAGCGCCTGCGCTTCACCCCGTCGCCCGCCCACACCGACGCCATGATGGACGACCTGGCCCAAGCCCTCGAAAGGCTCTGGGCCCACTGCAACATCAAGCGCGTCGGCGGATACGCCGCCTGACGGC
>NZ_JAUYAF010000034.1 GCF_030693625.1 Phenylobacterium sp. | reverse complement strand
TTTGGACCTGATCCGCGAACTCCCATACAGGCCAGCGCCGTCAAGGGTGCGTCAACAGGCCGGACAGATGGCAGCATCCGACCAAGCGACCAGAAGCTCTCAAATCCGCTCTTGCGCTGAAGGGGGCGTCCACAGATGGGAAGCGTGCTCATGCCTTTTGGTGCGGGAGGTCGCCCGTCCGGTCAAGCGCGCCGACTCCGGCCAAGCCCGCTTGACGGACGCAGCGGCGCCCCGCCAGCCTTCCGGCCAACAAGACAATGGGAGGACACCCGATGGCCTATGAATTCATCTCCGTGGAGCGCGAGGGCCCGGTCACGGTCTTCACCCTCAACCGCCCAGAGGTCATGAACGCGGTGCATTCGCCGATGCACTTCGAGATGGACGAGGCCTTCAACGCCTTCAACGCCGATCCCGAACAGTGGGTCGGCATCATCACCGGGGCCGGCGAGCGCGCCTTCTCGGCCGGCAACGATCTCAAGAACCAGGCCACGGGCGGCTCCATGGCCATGCCGCCCAGCGGCTTTGCGGGGCTGGCCCAGCGTTTCGACCTCAACAAGCCGCTGATCGCGGCGGTCAACGGCGTGGCCATGGGCGGCGGGTTTGAGATCGCCCTGGCCTGCGACATCATCGTGGCGTCCGACAATGCGGTCTTCGCCCTGCCCGAGCCGCGTGTGGGCCTGGCCGCCCTGGCCGGCGGCCTGCACCGTCTGCCGCGCGCCATCGGGACCAAGCGGGCCATGGGCATGATCCTCACCGGCCGCCGGGTTTCCGCCGCCGAGGGCCGCGAACTGGGCTTCGTCAACGAGGTCAGCACCCCCGCCGACCTGATGGCGACGGCGCGCCGCTGGGCCGGCCAGATCGCCGAGCTGTCGCCCATGTCCATCCGGGCCTCGAAGGAGGCAGTCTATCGCGGCCTGGACGAGCCGACCCTCGAAGGCGCCATCGCCGGACAGAACCGCTACCCCGCCATCTCGGCCCTGTTCCGCTCGGAGGACTTCGTGGAGGGGCCTATGGCGTTTGCTCAGAAGCGTACGCCCAACTGGAAGGGGAAGTAGGTAGCTGACAGACCCTGTCAGCAGGGTGGCTGTAGGTCGAAGCTCCAGCTTGAGGAGCTATCATGCCTGCGGCCGCCCAGACCTCCCGCCACGCCTTCGATTTCAATCATGGGGACTGGATCGTCACCAATCGCCGCCTGAAGGGGCGGGGAGCCGGCTCCACCGACTGGGATGTGTTTACGGCGCGACAGCGCTCGGACCTGCGGCTCGGCGGCATGTGCAGCCTCGATGAGATCGACTTCGCCGCACAGGGCTTCAAGGGCATGACCTTCCGCCTCTACAGTCCAGGGCGCGACGAGTGGACCATCTGGTGGATCACCGACCGTGACGGGGTGATGCAGCCGCCGGTAATGGGCCGCTTCGAGGGGACGCGCGGGACCTTCCGCGGCGAGGACATGGACGGCGACCGCCCGGTCCAGGTGATGTTCGACTGGCAGACCGCAGATCCCGATGCGCCACGCTGGAGCCAGGCCTTCTCCTATGACGGCGGGAAGAGCTGGGAAACCAATTGGATCATGGAGTTCCGCCGTCCGTGACGCCGGCGTCAACTTTATCCAGGGTGACGCCGCGTCCGGTCTTGTGTCGGGCGCCGAGGCCAGTAAGGGTGGCCCAAACCTAGGGGAGGGCCGCTGTCATGGACCGCTACGACTACATCATCATCGGCGCCGGTTCGGCAGGGTGTGTGCTGGCCAACCGCCTGACCGAAGACCCGACGGTGAAGGTCCTGCTGCTGGAAGCCGGGACCAAGGACAATCACCTGATGGTGCGGATGCCGGCCGGGGTCGGCGGCCTGATCGGGAACAAGGGCACCTACAACTGGGGCTTCTGGACCGAGGAAGAACCGCACCTCAACAACCGCAAGCTCTGGTGGCCGCGGGGCAAGGGGTGGGGCGGGTCCAGCTCCATCAACGGCATGATCTATATCCGCGGCCATGCGCGCGACTACGACCAGTGGCGCCAGATGGGCCTGCAGGGCTGGTCCTACAAGGACGTGTTGCCCTATTTCAAGCGCTCGGAAAGCCTGGAGGGCGGCGGCGACCAGTGGCATGGCGGCGACGGTCCGCTGGCGGTCACCAAGGCCTCGGACCCCAACCCGATCTACAAGGCGACCATCGAGGCCGGTCGTCAGGCTGGCCATAAGGTCACCAGTGATTTCAACGGTTTCCAGCAAGAAGGTTGGGGCCCGTATCAACTGACGATCAAGGGCGGGGAGCGCTGGAGCGCGGCCAAGGGCTACCTGCATCCGGTCCTCACCCGCGCCAACCTCACCTGCCTCACCGGCGCGCGGACCACCCGGATCATCATCGAGAACGGCCGGGCCACCGGGGTGGAGTTCCTCGACGACAAGCAGGTCAAGCAGGTGGTCCACGCCGACCGCGAGGTGCTGCTCAGCGCCGGCGCGGTGCAGTCGCCTCACATCCTGCAACTGTCTGGGATCGGCGACCCTGAGGAATTGACCCGGCACGGCATCCCCGTCGTCCATGCACTGAAGGGCGTGGGCGCCAATCTGCAGGACCACCTGGACGTCACCCTGTCCTGGGAATGCCCGCTGCCCATCACCGTCTTCTCCGCGCGCAAGGGCATCAAGACCGCCCTGATCGGGCTGAACTACCTGCTGTTCAAGAAGGGCCTTGGCTCCAAGCAGATGCTGGAATCCGGCGCCTTCCTGAAGTCGCGCCCCGACCTCGACCGCCCCGACCTGCAGGTGCACTGCGTGCTGGCCGTCATGCAGAACCACGGCAAGTTGCAGGTGGCCAAGGACGGCTTCACCTTCCACGTCTGCCAGCTGAGGCCCGAGAGCCGGGGCCGGGTGGGGCTGAACTCCGCCAACCCGCTGGACGATCCGGCGATCTTCGCCAACTACCTGGCGACCGAGGAAGACCGCCGCGCCCTGCGCGAGGGGGTCAAGATGATGCGCGAAGTGGCGCGGCAGCCGGCGCTCGACAAGTATCGTTCCACCGAACTCTTCCCCGGCGAGCAGGTCCAGACCGACGCGCAGATCGACGCCTGGATCAAGCAGGTAGCCGAGACCATCTACCACCCCGTCGGCACCTGCCGCATGGGGGCGGCCGACGACGAGATGGCGGTGGTGGATGGCGAACTGAAGGTGCGCGGCGTCGCAGGCCTCCGGGTCATCGACGCCTCGGTCATGCCGACCCTGGTGGGGGGCAACACCAATGCGCCCACCATCATGATCGCCGAAAAGGCCGCCGACATGATCCGCGGCAAAGCCGCCCTCCCAGCCGACGAGGCCCCGGTCTACGAGGACGGTCAGTAGGCGGCCTGACACTCGCAAGCTTCTTCCACGGTCCGGCGGTCCGTGGAGAAACTTCTGCTCACGATTGCGCGGACTCGGCTGTGGTGCGTTCCTATGGGCGCACCACACGCCTATCTCATGCCGTGAGTGAGGACGCCCCATGGACACCCCGCCGCCGCCGATGCCCGTGGGCTCGGCCCTGGACCTGATCGGCCGCACGCCGATGATCGAACTGGCCGGCTTCGACACCGGTCCCTGCCGTCTGTTCATCAAGCTGGAGAGCGCCAATCCGGGCGGCTCCATCAAGGACCGCATCGCCCGCTCGATGATCGAGGCCGCCGAGGCCGACGGGTCGCTGAAGCCAGGTGGGACCCTCGTCGAGGCGACCGCGGGCAATACGGGCCTCGGGTTAGCCCAGGTCGGAATTCTGAAGGGTTACAAGCTGTTGCTGATCGTTCCGGACAAGATGTCCCGCGAGAAGATCCAGCACCTGCGGGCCATGGGCGTGGACGTCCGCATCACCCGCTCCGACGTCGGCAAGGGCCATCCGGAATACTATCAGGACATGGCCCAGCGGCTGGCGGCCGGCATCCCCGGCGCGGTGTTCATCAACCAGTTCGCCAACCCGGCCAATCCGCTGGCCCATGAGACCTCCACGGGCCCGGAGATCTTCGCGCAGATGGGCGGCGACCTGGACGCCGTGGTGGTGGGGGTCGGCTCCGGCGGCACCCTGACCGGCCTGGGCCGCTACTTCGCCAAGGCCTCGCCCAAGACGCAGATGGTGCTGGCCGACCCAGTGGGGTCGATCCTTGCGCCTCTGGTCAACACAGGCGAGACCATCGAGCCCGGCTCCTGGGTGGTGGAGGGGATCGGTGAGGATTTCGTCCCCGACAACTGCGACCTGACCCTGGTGTCCAAGGCCTATTCCATACCCGACAGCGAGAGCATCGGCGCGGCCCGCGCCCTGCTGTTGAAGGCCGGCGTGCTGGGGGGCTCGTCGTCCGGGACCCTGTTGGCCGGCGCGCTGCGCTATTGCCGCGAGCAGACGCAGGCCAAGCGGGTGGTGACCCTGGTCTGCGACACGGGCTCGAAGTACCTCTCCAAGGTCTACAACGACAGCTGGCTGGCCGAGCAGGGGCTGACCGCCCGGGAACTGCACGGTGACCTGCGCGACCTGATCGCCCGCGCGCCAGGGGAGGGCGGGGCCGTGACCGTGGGACCCGACGACACCCTGCTGACCGCCTACAACCGCATGCGGCAGGCCGATGTCTCGCAGCTGCCGGTGCTGGATGATGGCCGGCTGATCGGGCTGATCGACGAGAGCGACCTGCTCGACGCGGTGGAGGACCGGCGGCCCGACAAGCGCTTCGCCCAGCCGGTCAGCTCCGCCATGACGGCGCGGCTCAACACCGTCCAGGCCCATGAGCCGCTGGAGGCCTTGCTGCCCATCTTCGACAAGGATCAGGTGGTTCTGGTGCTGGACGGGCGCGAGTTCCTGGGCCTGATCACCCGTATCGATCTCATCAACTATCTGAGGCGCGCAGCGTGAGCGACGGCAAGAACCGCTTGGATTTCAACACCCGCGCCATCCATGGCGGGCAGTATCCCGACCCCAGCACCGGGGCGGTGATCACCCCGATCTACGCCACCTCGACCTACGCCCAGTCGAGCCCCGGGGTGCACCAGGGGTTCGAGTACAGCCGCAGCCAGAACCCCACCCGCTTCGCCTTCGAGCGGGCGGTGGCGGACCTGGAGAGCGGGGTGAAGGGGTTCGCCTTCGCCTCGGGCCTGGCGGCCATCGCCACCCTGCTGGACGCCCTGGATGCGGGGGACCACGTCATCGCCTCCGACGACCTCTATGGCGGGTCGTTCCGGCTGTTCGACAAGGTCAGGAAGCGCTCGGCGGGGTTGGAGTTCAGCTTCGTGGACCTCAGCGACCTGGCCGCGGTGGAGGCGGCGATCCGGCCGAACACCCGGCTGCTGTGGGTGGAGACGCCCACCAACCCGCTGCTGCGGCTGGCCGACCTGGAGGCCCTGGCGGCGCTGGCGAAGCGGCGCGGGATCATCGCGGCGGCGGACAACACCTTCGCCAGCCCGGCGGTGCAGCGGCCGCTGGAGTTCGGGTTCGATGTGGTCATGCACTCCACCACCAAGTACCTCAGCGGGCACTCCGACATGGTCGGCGGCTGCTTGGTGGTGGGGGAGAATGCCGAGCTCTCAGAACAGCTTACCTTCCTGCAGAACGCGGTGGGGGCGGTCGCCTCGCCCTTCGACAGCTTCCTGGCGCACCGGGGGGTGAAGACCCTGGGGCTGCGGATGGAGCGCCACTGCGCCAACGCCATGAAGATCGCGACCTGGCTGGAGGGCCGGAGGGGCGTCGAGCAGGTGATCTATCCGGGGCTGGCCAGCCACCCGCAGCATGAGCTGGCCAGGCGCCAGATGACCGGCGGGTTCGGCGGGATGATGTCGGTGGTCGTGGATGGAGGACTCGAGGCTTCCCGATCGGTGCTCGAAAAGACCCGGCTGTTCACCCTGGCCGAGAGCCTGGGCGGGGTTGAGAGCCTGATCGAGCACCCGGCGATCATGACGCACGCTTCCATACCGGCCGACACACGCCGACGTCTGGGCATCCATGACGGACTGATCCGGCTGTCGGTGGGGATCGAGGACGCCGACGATCTGATCGCCGATCTGGACGAAGCTCTCGGCTAGACAAAACGACCGGTCGTGCTAAAAAGCGGGCATGGGAAAAGGCGCGACCACACGTGAGGCGATCGTCAGCCAGGCCCTGGACCGGGCGGTTCAGGTGGGCCTGTCGGGGCTTTCGCTAGGGCCGCTGGCCGAGGACCTGAACCTGTCGAAGAGCGGCCTGTTCGCGCACTTTAAATCCAAGGAAACCCTGCAGTTAGCCGTGTTGCAGGAGGCCATCGACCGGTTCACCGACCGGGTGGTCGAGCCGGGCTTGAAGACCCCGCGGGGGCGGGCGCGGATGGAGGTGTTGATGCACCGCTGGTTCGACTGGGTCGAGGGGGAGCCCGGCATGCGCGGCTGCCTGTTCGCGGTCGCCGCCCAGGAATATGACGACCGCCCCGGCGCCATCCGCGATCTGCTGGTGGGGTCCCAGCTGCGGTGGCAGGAGACCCTTGCGCGGGTTGCAACCGACCTGCCCAGGGGCGGACCGATGCCGGCCGACATGTGCCAACAAGTGGCCTTCGAGGTGACGGGGAGTGTCCTGTCCTTCCAGCAGCAAACCAAGCTGTTCAAAGCGCCCAGTTCGCGGGCCCGCGCCGAGGAGGCGTTGGCCCGCATCCTCGATGACGCGGAGACAGCGGTCTGAATCGTCTCAGGTTTTGATCAAAAAATAGCACGAACGGTCGTGCATGATGGAGGGATGGGTGTGAAGGTCTATAGCGGTCCGATGAGTTTCTACGGCGCCAAGGTGCTGATCGCGGCGATCGAGAAGGGGCTGCCGATCGAGGTGGAGTTCCTGGGCTTCGACCTGCGCAACCCCACCCCCTATGGCCGGCACGACGAGGTCGACCGGATCAATCCCAAGCGGCAGGTTCCGGTGCTGATAGACGGTCCGCTGGAGCTGTTCGATTCGACGGTGATCGCCGAGTACTTCGAGGATCTGGTCCCGAGCCGGCCGCTGTGGCCGGCAACCATCCGTGACCGGGCCCGGGCCCGGCTGCTGGAGATGAAGATCGACGAGATCTGGTTCCCCAAGATCCTGCGGCTGCGCGACCTGCGCTGGACGCCCGACGCCGCCGAGAGCGCTGAGTGCAGGGCGGTGGTGCGGGCCTTCTATGAGGGCCTGGAGGAAACCCTCGGAAACCGAGACTTCCTGGTGGCGTCCTTCTCCAACGCCGACATCGCCGCCTATCTGGCCCAGCTCTTCGCCGCCATGCTGGGGGAGCCGATGCCGGCCGAGTTCAAGGCGCTCAACGCCTGGCGCAAACGGATCGAGGCGCGGCCGAGTGTAGCCAAGGTCTGCGGCGACATGCTGGACCACCTGGCGGCCGCCCGGTTCCCGGTTCCGCAGTTCGCGGCATGAACCTGTGGCTCTCTTCGCGGACGCTGCGACCTGAGCGGGGAGGCGCTCGCCTAGTCCGCCGGCGGCAGGTGTTCTGCGATGCGTTGAAGTAGAGCCGCGGCGCCGATGGGCTTGGAGACGAAGTCGTCCATGCCGGCCTCCCGGCACTCGCTGACTTCGTCGGGCGACGCCGCGGTGACGGCGATGATGGGGATGGCCGAGAGCGGGCCGGGCAGGGCGCGGATGGCGCGGGTCGCCTCAAGACCATCCATCCGGGGCATGTGCACGTCCATGAGAACCATATCGAAGCGGCCGGTTTTCACTGCGGCGACGGCGGCGACGCCGTCCTCGGCGAATTCGTAGCGCAGGCCCGCGCCCTCCAGGACGATGCCCGCCACGCGACGGTTCAGGGGGTGGTCCTCGGCGATCAGAATCAGCGGGTCGCCGGACGCTGGCGCCTCCCCGGGCTCGCGGAGAGCGACGGTCGGCGATGGCGGGGCGACTGCGTCGGTCACCTCGAAGGGGATCTCGCACACGATGCGGGCGCCGCCCTCAGGCGCGTTCTCCGCCCAGATGCGTCCGCCCATGAGGGTGACCAGCTCGCGGCAGATGGTCAGGCCCAGGCCCGTGCCCCCGTGCTTGCGCGTCGTGCCGGCGTCGGCCTGGATGAAGGGGTCGAACAGTCGCTCGCGCTGATCCTCCTCGATGCCGGGGCCACTGTCGGTCACCTCGAAGCGCAGGTTCGAGCCGCGTCCGATTCGGCGGGCGGCGAGGGTGACCTGGCCGCGATCGGTGAACTTGATGGCGTTGTTGACCAGGTTCGAGAGCACCTGCCGGAGGCGTCCGGCGTCGCCGAGGAGGGTGGCGGGCAGACGGCTGAAGCTGACTTTCAGGGCGATGCCCTTGGCTTCGGCGGCGAAGCGCCAGACATCGCCCACGGCGGTGACCGCCTCGGCGGGTGTGAAGGGGCCCGGATCCAGCAGCAGGGCGCCGGCCTCCACCTTGGCCAGGTCCAGCACCTCGTTGAGAATCGACAGCAGACCCTGGCCGGAGGAGCGGATGATGGTGACCAGCTCCAGGTCGTCGTCCGTGAGGTCCCGGCGTGACAGGGCCTCGGCCACGGCCAGGATGCCGTTGAGGGGGGTGCGCAGCTCGTGGCTCATGGTGGTGACGAATCGCGACTTGGCCTGGTTGGCGACCTCGGCGGTCCGGCGCGCGGCTTCGGTCTCGAGGGCGAGGGCCTCCAGGGCCGCTTTCTGGGTCGCGAGACCGACGCTGAGGGTTTCCAGCTCGAAGACGGTGCACCGCAATTCGGCGTTGGCGGCCCGCAGCGCCTCGTCCACCTGCAGGCGCTTGGTGATGTCGCGGCAGGCGCCGATGAACATGCGCTCTCCGCCGATCACGGCCTCGCCGATCGAGAGCTCGATGGGAACGGTGTGGCCCAGGCGATGGCGCAGGGGCAAGGCGCGGGGCCCGACATAGAGAATTCCGCTGACCCCGCTCTCCAGGTAGCGCTCGATCTGGCCCTGATGGCTGCTGTGATAGGGCTCATCCATTAGGACTTGGATCGGCCGACCGACCAGTTCGTCCTCGGTCCAGCCGGTCAGGCGGGCCGCGGCCTCGTTGGCCCCCTCGATCATGCCGTCGGTGCGGATCACGATCATGGCGTCGGCCGCGTGGGTGAGAATCGCCCTTAACCGATCTTCCAGGGCCCGCAGCTTGGCGATCCCCGCCTCCCGCGCGGTGACATCGTTGACGCTCAGAACCAGCCCACGCTGCAGGCCATCGACGCGGCGGGGCAGGAAAGAATACGCAGCATCCGGTTCGCGCCGGACGGGGCTGAAAGCTTTCGCATGCCCGCCTGACCCGCCAGGGCCGCCTCCACCAAAGGGGCGATCAATGCGGCGTCGGTGACGTTGAAGAGATCGATCAGCCGGGCGCCGGTCTTGCCGGGCCACCCCGCATCGGCCCCCTCGCGGGTGACGCCAGCGGCGGAGACCAGATGCAGGTGCTCGTCGAAGTCCAGGGCGAGCAGGGAAAAGGAATGCTGGAAGAAGGTTGTCGCAGGGGCGTGGGCGAGGGCGTCGCGAACCCGAGCCTGCGCACCCTCAGCCGCAACTTTCTGATCTGGCATCAGGATCCTCGAATCACTCGGCAATCCCTCAGCTTCAGGCCAAGCTTAGGGCTCGGGTATCCTACCCATGGCCTGGCCATGGCCTGGCCAGGCGGGCGAAACGCCAAGCCGATGTGCGCCAGATCAAGGCGGGGCGGGCCCGCGCGGCTCAGTGGCTAGCCGTTCGGCCAGGTGACGAAGCCGCGCTAGACCCCTACTGCCGAAGGGCCTGCGCGACCCCGCCGGGGATTCTTGGAGATATCCGCAGCCATGCGCGCCGTGATCGTCAGCAGCCAGCCGCTCTGCCGCGACGCCCTGTCCGCGGTCGCGCGCGACGATCTGGCCGCCGAGGTGGTGGCCGTCACCGACCTGGCGCAGGTCAAGCGCGAGCTGGAGCCGGACCTATTGGTGCTGGACCTTCCGGCGGAGGCCGATGCCGGCCGCTGGATCGCTCGCGGCGCGCAGATCCCGGCGGGGTGTCATGTGCTGGTGGTTCCGCATCGCGACCTGGCGCTCGCGCGCCTAGCCCACGCCCAGGGCTACAAGGGGCTGTTGCCGAAGAGTTCGGAACGGCCGCTGATGGCCGCGGCCCTGCTGCTGGTCCTCGCCGGGGGCGAGTACTTCCCCT
This sequence comes from Phenylobacterium sp., assembly GCF_030693625.1. Classification (GTDB taxonomy): domain Bacteria; phylum Pseudomonadota; class Alphaproteobacteria; order Caulobacterales; family Caulobacteraceae; genus Phenylobacterium; species Phenylobacterium ferrooxidans. The sequence goes on along the minus strand of NZ_JAUYAF010000034.1, from coordinate 20,190 downwards.
GCTTTGAGGAACTGGTGGCCGGGGCGACGCCGGACCTGGAGCCGGGTTCCGCCCGACTGTCGAATCGTCAGCGGGAGGTGCTGGCCGTGATGGGGCAGGGGCTCACCAACAAGGAGATCGCCAAGCAGCTCGGCATCTCGATCGCCACGGTGAAGCTGCACGTGCAGGCGATCCTCGCTGCGACTGGCGCTCGCAACCGCACCGAGGCGGTGAGCCGGCTCAAGCAGGCGGATTAGGCCTCAGACCTCATCATTGGGGATGTTGAGCAGGACGCCGCAGGCCTTGCAGTGGACGGCGTCCAGGTCGTGGCGCATCAGGCCGCAGTCCTGGCAGGTGAACCGCACCTTGTGTGGCCGCAGCAGGGCCTGGGCCAGGCGCACGAAGAGGGTGAAGCCCGACAGCATGATCGCGATGGAGAGCAGCTTGCCCGAGGGACCGGGCAGGGTGACGTCGCCAAACCCTGTTGTCGTGACGGTGCTGACGGTGAAGTAGAGGGCGTCAACATAGCCGTGAATGTTCGGGTGATTGCGCGCATAGAAGGCGTAGACGAAGCCGGTGACGATGAAGAGATAGGTCACCAGGGTGGCCAGCGCCTTACTGGTCTCCTCCCAGCGCGTGTTGTCGTAGCGCCGGGCGACGGTCTCCCAGAAGAAGTCGCTGTGGAACAGGGTCCATAGGCGCAGGACCCGCAGGAAGGCGAAGTTGGCTAGCCAGAGCGGGAAGAGCAGGGTGACCAGCACCGCCAGGTCGATCCAGAAGGTGGAGCGCCGGAACCACTGGGACAGGTGGGGGGCGGCAAGGGTGCGGGCGCCGATATCGATGGCGACGATCACCGCGATCACATAGTCGAGGATCAGGAAGACGGGCCGGTCGCGCACCATCGGGGTGATGATGAAGAAGCCGATCAGCACGAAATCCAGGGCGATGACGCCGAGCCGGAAGCGGACCGCCCCGGGGCTTTCCCCGTAGAACAGGTGGCGCAGCCAGACGCGCAGGCGCTGCAGCCGTGAATCACGGTCGTGGGGAATCGCTGGGGCGGGATTCTTCGGAGCCATGCGCCATCAAACGCGCGAAACCGTCTGTGTCATGTGATTCTGTCTTGTCTGAGATCATCCCCAGGCGCGGAGCGCCGATGTGGGGGAGGCGGATCGACAGCTCCCCCAGAGGGGAGCCTCTTGGCGTCTTCGCATCCAGTTCGTGTTTCCCAGCGTTCCGCCTTGCATGAAATCACGCTGGCCATCTGAATTGTGGATCGTGCGGCACGGGGAGAGCGCGGGGAATGTGGCCCGCGACCTGGCCCACGCCTCGGGACTGGGACGAATCGACATCGCCGAGCGCGACGTGGACGTGCCGTTGAGCGACCTGGGCGAGGAGCAGGCGCGCGCCCTGGGGCGATGGTTCGCCGACCAGCCCGTCGGCGAGCGGCCCGAGGTGGTGCTGACCTCGCCCTATCTGCGCGCCATCCATACCGCTGAACTGATCGGCGAGGCGGGCGGCCTGGCGGATCGGTCCGCCACCCGCTGCGTCGACGAACGGTTGCGGGAGCGGGAATTCGGCATCCTGGACCGGCTGACGACCCTGGGGGTCAAGGACCTGCATCCCGACCAGGCGGCCATGCGAGCTTCGCTCGGCAAGTTCTATCACCGCCCGCCGGGGGGCGAGAGCTGGTGCGACGTCATCCTGCGGCTGCGCAGCATGCTCGACACCCTGAGCCTGCACCACGCCGAGCGCCGGGTGCTGATCGTCGGGCACCAGGTGGTGGTGCTGTGCCTGCGCTACCTGCTGGAGGGCCTGAACGAGCAGCAGATCCTGGAGATCGACGCCGAGGGTGATGTGGCCAATTGCGGGGTCACCCAGTACCGCTTCGAGGCCGGCGAGGGCCATGACGGGGCGCTGCGGCTGGAGCGCTACAATTTCACCGCCCCCCTGGAACGGGCCGGGGCGCCGGTGACCTCCGCGCCGGACGCGATCGTGGCGGTGCGATGAGTACGCCGACCGTGATCGACCTCGCCCTGCTGAGGAGCCTGGCCCTGCCAAGCCTGGCCGGCGACAGCGACAAGGACGCCCGGGGCCGGATGCTGGTGGTGGCCGGTGGGGCTGAGGTTCCGGGCGCCGCCGTGCTGACCGGGGTGGCGTCCCTAAGGGTCGGGGCCGGAAAGCTGCAGATGGCGGCGACCGCGGCCTATGCGTCGCCGCTGGCCTTCGCGGTTCCGGAATCGCGGGTGATCACCGTGGCGGCCTTGCCCAATGGCGACATGGCGGCCTCGGCGGCCGACGAACTGGCGCCGGTGCTGAGGCGGACCGACGCGGTGGTGGTGGGCCCCGGCATGATGGACGAGCTGTGCGCCGGGGAGCTGGCCTCGCGGCTGATGGCGGCGGCCAGCGGCTGCGGCTTCGTGCTGGACGCCGCGGCCATGACCGGCGTGGGATCGGTCTCGGCGGCGGCGCGATCCCTGGGCGGCCGACTGATCCTGACGCCCCACGCCGGCGAGATGGCGGCCCTGACCGGCAAGTCGAAGGACGAGGTGCAGGCCGACCCGCTGGGGGTGGCGCGCGACCTCGCCGCCTCGTTGCAGGCGGTGGTGGTGATGAAGGGCGCCGACAGCTTCGTGATCTCGCCGGACGGGCGGGCCTGGATCCATCGCGACGGGGTGGTGGGGCTGGGCACCTCCGGATCGGGGGATGTGCTGGCCGGCGTCATCGCTGGCCTGCTGGCGCGCGGCGCCGCGCCAACGACGGCGGCGATCTGGGGCGTGTTCCTGCACGGCCGGGCCGGGGCGCGGCTGAGCGAGAGGGTTGGGCGCCTGGGGTTCCTGGCCCGCGAACTGCCGGGCGAAATCCCGCGGGCGCTGGCGGAGGTTGAGGGGTGACCGCACGCCCTGAGGCGCCCGCGCCTGGGGGAGTGAATGAGGGCGACGCGTTTCACGGCGCGGGTCTCACCGCGCGGTATAGCCGCCGTCGATGACCAGTTCCGACCCCGTGACGAACTTGGCCTCATCGGAGGCGAGATAGACCGCGCCCCAGGCGATATCGTCAGCCTCACCCAGGCGCCCCAGCGGATGGAGGGCCGCTGTCGCCTGGCGTCCAGCCTCCAGGTCTCCCTGGCCGCTGAGATGCTTCTCCACCATCGGCGTCCAGATGAAGCCCGGATGGATGGAGTTCACGCGAATCCTGTCGGCCGCGTAGATCAGGGCGTCGGTCTTGGTCATCAGCCGCACCGCGCCCTTGGAGGCGTGATAGGGCGGCACGTCGGGCCCCCCCACGAGGCCGTAGATGGACGACAGGTTGATGATGCTGCCGCCGCCGGCCTGCCGCAGGTGCGGTATGGCGTGCTTGGTGCAGAAGAACACGCCCTTGACGTTGATGGCCTGCACCCAGTCCCACTCGGCCTCGGTGATCTCGTGGGTCGGCTTGTTGACGCCGGCGACGCCGGCGTTGTTCACCAGAATATCGATGTGGCCATAGGCCGCCGCGACGTCGGCGATTACCTGCGCGACCTCGGATTCGCGGGAAACGTCGCAACGCCAGTAGCGCGCCGTCAGGCCGCGGCCGGAAATCTCCTCGGCCAGTTGCGCGCCCGCGTCGTCGAGTATGTCGAGAACGGCGACGGCGGCGCCTTCCTCGGCCATGCGCTGGCAGGTGGCGGCGCCAAGCCCCAGTGCGGCGCCCGTGACAACGGCCACCTTGCCCTTAAGTCGGTTCATCGTGGACGCCTTTGATTGATCTGTCTGAACCCACCCTGCGGCTTCGGCGGGTCGGCGCATTGCGCAGGGTCAATTTCCGGCGGAAATGGGAGATCTCGCAGGGGCGAGGTCGGTGATTTCCCCGGCCATGGCGGCCAGGCTTTTCCGAGGATTTAGACGCGCGAGGAAGGCGAGCCGACGGTCTGCCCCCTTCTCGTCAGCGGCTTTGAACCTCCACCGTCGCTGCAACGACCTCTCTCCAGTTCGCACAAAACCTTGGCGACCATTCTGGAGGTGTAGACCTATGAAGCGCACGATTTTCATGACCGCCTTGATCGGCTGCCTGCTGTCGGCCGGCATGGCCCTGGGCCAGGAGCCGGGCCGCCCCATGCTCTGCCCCAAGCCGTCCTATGAGACGATCGACATGACCACGCCGACGCCGGTCAACGCCGAGTTCCGGCCAGACATGCTGGCCATCGCCCGGGCCGGCGTCAACGACACCGCGCCCAACAAGTTCTTCCTGCATACCTTCCAGTGGGAGCCGCCCCAGTGCTGCCAGATCCTGAGCGCCACCATGACCATCACCCTGCGGGCCAACCAGCCCAGTGCGTCGGCCGCGGGTTCGGATTCCGGCAATGATTCCATGGGCGTGATGAGCAATCAGGTCGCCTTCCCGGGCCTGAACGGCCCGGTCTACACCACCTTCCCGGTGGCCATGAACCAGCCCACCACCCGCACCTACGTCATGACCCCGGCGGCCCTGGCCTCCATGAACGCCAATAATCGCATCAGCTTCTATGTGCAGGACGACACCCGCGTCCTCTCGGCCAAGCTGCAGATCAGCCGCTGCTGCGTGAAGTAGGCTAGGACGCGCGAGGCGGACGGTGCGCCGTCCGCCTCGTCGGCTCTGCTCAGGGCGCAGACCGCGGCGGCAGCCGGAACAGGCCTCCGCCGAACACGTCGTCCCGGCCCGGCGCGCCAAGATCCCGCGCCGCACTCGAGACCGCCGCACGCATGGCGCCCGGATCGCGGGACCTCGCGCAGGCCTCGGTGCGCAGGAGGGCTCCCGAGACCATCGCCGTGGCGAAGGACGAACCTGAGACCTGGCGATATCCGCCGGGCGCGGCGACCGTCACATCGACCCCCAGGGCGGCGACATCCACCTGCGGGCCGGGGGTGGCGAAGGGGTAGATCCGCAGCCGCGCATCCACCGCGGTGACGCCCAGGGCGGCGGGGTGAGAGGCGGGGAACGGGATGCGGCCCGTCTTGCCGCCATTGCCGGCCGCCGCGGCGACGCAGATTCCCCGGTCGTCGATGACCTTCAGCAAGGCGGCCAGCGGGCGGTCATCGGGGCCGCCGAAGGAAAGATTCAGGACATTCGGCGCCAGCAGGGCCGCCGTATCCAGGGCGCGCGCCAGGGACCGCGTCTGGGAGCGGGCGCCGTCTCCGGCCGGCAGGAAGGCCGCCAGACTCACCAGGCGGGCGCCGCGGCCTGGGGACACAAGGTCGCCCCGCCCCACCATCAGACCGCCGACCGCCGTGCCGTGGACACCGGGCGCCGCCTTGACCCCGAACAGTCTTTGCGTGACGGCGACGCCCCTCAGGGCCTCGTGATCAAGGTCCAGGGGGGTGTCGATCATCGCCACGGTCCCGGTCGCCGGCGTCGCCAGGACGGCTGGCGTCAGGCCCTGAGCCTCGAGCGCCTTGGACGATGCCCCGCCGAACCCCTGATAGACATGGTCGGGCTGGGCCCAGGCGACGCCCGGGCTCTTGGCGAGCCGCGCGCTGGCCGCCTCGGGCGTGTCGCCTGGCGCGAGCCGCCCCACCACCATCCGCAGCTGGAGGCTTTCCAGACGGACGGTCTCCAGGACCACCACCCCGGTGCGCGCCGCGATCGCCAGGGGATCGGCCGCGCCGTCCTTCAGGATGAAGATCACCGCGTCCGGAACCTGCGCCTCCTGGTTCGCATCCCGCGCCTCGAACGGCTTGGGCTTCCTGGGCAGGGTCAAGGTCAGGCTCAGGCTTGGCGTGAACATTGGCCCCGAGCCGCCGGAGGGCCGGTTCGGGGGGCGCGCGACATCGCCCCGGGGTCCGACCCCGACCTGGGCCAAGGCGACATGGGGGACCAGCACGGCGGCCAGGGCCGCGGAAAGAGCCCAGCCGCGGGGCGAGGGCGCCATCAACTCTCAACGCCCACGAAGTCCACCAGCGGCGAGGCCCGCAGGACCTCGATCTCAGTGTCGAGCACCCCGCCGGCGGCCAGGACGACCTCGATGACCGCGCCGCGGGGGCCCCCCACGATGGTCAGGTGGTGGCTCTCCAGGAAGGCCTGGACCTCTTCCCACCGGGCGTCCGGCGACAGGCGGAGCAGCAGACGCGGCGACTTGGCCGGCGCGGGCGCCGGAGGCCCGGAAAGGCTCTCGTAGCCGCCGTGCGGGCTCATCTGGTAGGCGATCACCCCGGCCTGCACCACCGCCAGAGCGGCGGCGGCGGCGAAGGCGCGCCGCCAGAGGGTCTGGGGCGCCCTCGCCTGACCTGCGGCGCCCGCGGTCCGCGATCCTCGCACGCGCCTGTCCGCCGCGGGCGACGCGGCGGCGTCCCGGGCCTCGACCCGCGGCAACAGGCTGTCCAGGCGATCTGAAAGGGCGTCCTCGGCGGGAGCGGTGAAGGCGGCGCCGCCTTCGCGCACCAGGGCGGCGATCTCGGAGACAGCCTCCAACTCGGCGCGCAGATCGGGGTCGGAGGCCAGGGCGGCTTCGACGCGGGCCCGATCGGCGGGCGGGAGCGTGCCGTTCACATAGAAGGGAAGGAGATGCGCCGCGCTCCGGTCGTCCTGTTCATCGCCGTCCATGAGTGCGCCTCAATCCGCCCGCTGCCTCTCCAGTTCGCGACGGAGCTGCTTCCTAGCGTGGAAAAGCCTCGTCTTGACGGTATTCTCGGGACAGCCCGCGATCACCGCAATCTCTGATAGCGAACTTTCCTCGAAGTAGCAGAGCCAGACAACCTCTCTGTGATCTGGACTTAGTCGCGCCAGCGCCGCGCGAAGTTCATCCGCGGCGGAGGTTTTTTCCGCCGCTCGCTCGGGCGTGTCCGACGGATCGGCGAGTTCGCCGGCGTGGTCGCCGCGCGGCGCTTGCGGACGTTCGCGGCGGCTTCTCAGCCAGTCGACGGCCTTGTTGCGGACGATACGGCGGATCCAGCCGTCGGCGCTGCCCTCTCCGCCATAGCGGCCAGCTTCACGCCAAATACTGAGGAAGGCTTCGTCAACGACGTCCAGGGCCGCGTCCACGTCGCCGGCGAGTAGCGCGCTAGCATAGCCGACAAATTGCGGTTGCACGCGCTGATAGAGTTCGGTGAGGGCGGCGCGGTCACCTTTCGCGATCCTGTGGAGCGCATCTGCGGTCAACATTGCCCAACCCTGAGGTCAATAGCGACATTGCAGGCCTGGACACGCCGGAACAGCTTGCCCAGAGCCAACTCATCATGTCCCTTAAGATATTGTAGCCTCTGAAATCGGCGATCAGCATCGCCACGACTAGTCCGTTTGGACCAGCTAATTTGAGTATGTTGCTCGGGCTTCGGGATTTGGGGGCGGCTAGATGCTCGGCCAAGGTCAACACGACGCCATCGTGAGCCAGTTCTATGCCTCGGCTCTCGGGGACACGCCCTGGCGCGACACGCTTGGCGCCTTGGCGAGATCATTCGGGAGTGACGCGGCCGTCCTTCGACTTGCCGATATATCCGGCAAGTTCATCGCCGCTGAGAGTTCGAGACCAGATTCCAATGCGGCGAGCGCCTATTACCTCGGCGAAATCTTCAGCAAGGACCCGCGAACTCCCCTCCTTCTGAACGCCCCGCTCGGGTCGATCTACTACGACCATCTCCTTTGGAACGTTGAGGAAATCAGCCAGAACCGCTGGTGCCGCGAGGCCTACGCGGTCCTTGGGGTGACCTATCAACTGGGAACCCACATCAGGCTTGCTGACGACCTGACCCTCTGCGTGGCCATCCTCAGCACCGAGGCCGAGGGGCACGCCTCGTCCGAGGCCATCGCGGCCTTCCGCCGTCTGACGCCGCTCTTTGAGCAGGCCACCGCCCTGGGACAGGTGATCGAGTCCCAGACCGCCACCCGCATCGCCCTGCTCAATGGCCTGGCCAGCAAGGCCGATGGCGTCATCCTGCTCAGCGCCAAGGGCGAGCCCACCTTCGTGAACGACGCCGCGACCGCCATCCTAAACAGCGGCGACGGGCTGAGCCTGTCGCAGGGCGCCTTCCTGACCTGCCGGCCACCCGAAACGCGGCGGCTCCAACAGCTGGTGCAGGCCGCCCTTTCGGGGGTGAAGCAGCAGGAGACGCCGGCCGGCGGACGAATGCTGGTGACCCGGCCCTCGGGGCGTCGGCCCTACGTCGTCTCGGTGCTGGCCTCCCCGCCGACGGAACGGTTCCTCGCCGGACGGCCCATAGGCTGCGTCATCCATCTGCAGGATCTGTCCACCGTCCGAACGCCTGCCCGGGACGCGTTGCAGGAGGTGTTCGGCCTCACCGAACGAGAAGCCGACTTCGCGATCGAACTGGTAGGCTGCGCCGACCTTCAGCGCGCCGCGGACCAGGCCCAGATGTCGGTCAACACTGCGCGCAACCATCTGCAGAGCATCTTCCGGAAGGCCGGGGTGAATGGACAGACCGAACTGGTGCAGTTGCTGGGTCGGCTCTGAGCCCCGCGCGCGGTCAAGATTCTGAGGCCCGCCTTGAACCGAGGGGGCGCTCGCAACGACCCTTGGCTGGGAGAAGGCCGGCGCAACGCCGGCTGACCAGGCCGTCGTTCCCGGACGGCGCGGAAGCGAATCTTGCCATGGGCCATCGAATGACGTCACGCCTCGCGCTCGCCCTTTGCCTCGGCCTGGCGAGCTTCGCCGGGCAGCCGGCCCAGGCCCAGCCCTCTCCACCCCCCGCCTATGACGGGCTGAAGAAGACCGTCTCGGTCGATAAGATCCTGGCCACCGAGGCGGTGGGCGGAACCGTCACCTCCGAGGGCATGACCGCCATGCTCACCGACGCCCTGGTCCGGGACGGACGCTTCGTGGTGTTGGAGCCCCCCGCGGTCCCGGGCGCCGAGGCGATCGGCGCGAGCGCCGTCGTGCGCGCGGCGGTGACCAAGTATGAGGCCAACGCTGGCGGCTCCAGCCTGGGGGTCGGGGGGCTGCCCATGGGATCGCTTTTCGCCGCCCGCGCCGGGGTCAAGAGCCAGAAGGCGGTCATGGAGATCTCGCTTCGGCTCGTCGATGCGGCCACCGGCCAGATCATCTCGACCTCCAAGGCCCTGGGCTCGGCCTCATCGTCGGCGGTGGACGCGACCCTGGTGGACTCCCGGACGGGTGCGTCGGCCAACGCCGCGGCTTTCCGTAACTCGCCCATCGGCAAGGCCGGCGAGGACGCCATCGCCAAGGCCGTCCTGCAGATCGCCGCGAGCATGCGCAACGTGCCCTGGTCGGCCCTGGTGATCGATGCGACCGGCGGCAAGATCTATGTTAACGCTGGCGCGGATCGCAATGTCGCCCATGGTGCCACCCTGCACGCCTATCGAAAGGGCAGGGTGCTCACCGATCCGTCGACCGGGGTGGTGCTGGACGTGGAGATGGCGCCCGTCGGGGTGATCCAGATCGATAGCGTCCGGGATAGGCTTTCCACGGCGGTCCTGGTGAGCGGCGAAATCCCACTGAGAGGCGACGTGCTGAAGCTGGACTGACCGCGACCCGTCGACCGCGCCATCCCGGCGAACACTTGGAGAGACCCAATGAAATCCATCACATTTTCGGCGGCGGTCGCCGCGGCCGGGCTCTGCTGGGGAGCCCCGGCCGCCGCCCAGGTGGTGATGTCGGCCACTAATATCTGCGAGATCGTCCCAGGCGGCGGCAGCATCAACACGGTGCGGCTCAACCTGTTCAGCTTCTCCGACGTCTCGCTGGAATACACCTTCCGCAAACAGCCGACGGGGCCGGTCTATCAGTTCCCAAGCGTCACCCCCGCCAGCATCTCGACGATCCGCAAGTTCGCCGTGCCGGAGGGGACCTACAAGCTGAGCTACAAGTCGCCCAACAGTTCCGCCGTCGGCGTCTACGGCCAGAACGTGGTGGTTAAGCCCTTCCAGCTGCAGGGCCAGACCTGCGTCTTCGTCAATGTCCGCAACCGAGCCGCCATCGTCAGCTCGCCCCGCAATTGACGCTCGTCTGCACGGCCGTGGGTCTCCGCCCGGGGCGGTAGGAATCTTCGCTAGGCGATGCGCCGCCCGTCCAGGGTCGCGAGCCGCAGGCGGGGGGTTTCCTCGTTGGCCGGGCCCATGCCGCGTATGTCGCGGACGGCGAAGGGCTGGGCCGGGAGGCCGCGCAGGCGCGAGACCATGCCCAGCGGTTGGTAGAGCCCCAGGAAGCGATCGGGCGTGCCGGTGGCGCCGGCCAGGGGGGCGAAGAGCACCTCCATGGCCAGGCTTGGCCCCTCGGTCAGCACCTCGACAGTGGCGACGATGGGCTCGGGGCGGCGCCAGGCGGTTTCGAGCGCGGTGTGCAGGTTGAAGCGGTCGCGCTCGCGCACGAGGGAGAGGCCGTTCTGCTGTCGCAGGTCGCGCTGGTGCAGTTCGGCGACAAAGCCGCCGGCCAGGCGCACCGGATAGACGCCCGACCGCGTGCGGCCAAGGATGAAGACCTGGGCGATGATCTCGGAAAAATCGGCCGGGCTGATGGCGCTGCGGAGGGGCAGACGGCCGTCGCCGCCGCGCGTTCGCCAATAGTCTATCAACCGTTCTGTATTTGAATGGAACACCGACATCGAGATGCAGCCCTGTCCACGGCCGAAATCGACCGCATGGGGCTTGCAGAAAGATACGGACCAGTCGCCGGGCGTCTCCAATCGGGACGTTTCGGCTGAGCCGGCAGGGCGCGTGGCGATGTGCGGCGCGGTTCTTGCATGCTTAACGGTGGCCTTGCGAGGAGGGGCCGTCCCATGACGATGCGTTCGACCCTGTTGGGCCTTGTGCTTGGATTTGGACTTCTGTTCCTGGGCAGCGCCGCCCCGGACGAGGCGCTGGCTCAGTGCTGCGCCCCGCCGCCGGTGTGCTGCACCCCGCCCCCTCCGCCGCCCTGCTGCATTCCGCCGCCCGCTCCCCCCTGCTGCACGCCGCCGCCGGCCCCGCCGCCGCCGACTCCGCCCTGCTGTGACAACGGGCCCCGCACCAGCGTGCACGTCAACGTCTCCAGCGTGAACGTGGCGATCGCCAACGCGGCCTCGAGCGCCGGCGCAAGTTCCGGCTCCGGAGCCGGCGCGGGGGCAGGCTCCGGTTCGGTGACCTATTACGGCGGTGGCGGCGGTGGCGGCGGTTATTCGCCCCCCATGTCCACCGGCATGATCCAGGGCCTCTATGTCGACGCCGGCAAGCGGTTCAAGAAGACCGCCTATGAGGCGACCCGCACCCGCATGCGCCGCGTGGTGATCCAGGCCTTCTGCATCGACGACCGTGAAGTTCCCCATCCCGCGTCCCAGGTGACCCCGGACCGCGACATCGACGACGCCTATGACGGCGAGCTCTATCGCTGCCTGGCCGGGACCTACCTGTCGGCCACCATCGCCGAATACGACGGCAAGGTGGACTTCTCCGGCGGCAAGGCCCTGGTCTGCCGCAGGGGCGACGCCCTGGTCCACATGCCCGGCGGCAAGGTCGAGTGCCGTCCCCAGCGTCCCGGCCGCGACTGCAACGAGCGCTCGCTGCTGCGTCGCTTCGGGGCCGGCATCAAGGTGCTGACCATGGTGATGACCGAGACCTACACCGCCTATCGCGAGGAAGAGGAGCGCGTCAGCGGCTCCACCGTCACCACGGCCATGAGCCTGGACGGCGGCGTCGGCGGGATCGTCTATTAGGACCCAGCGCCCGGACTGAGATTGCGGAGGGGCTCGCGGCGACGCGGCCCCTTTTGCGTTTCTGTCCTCCCCTACCGTTTCACGGCCTCGATCAGGAAGCGGGTGTAGGTGAAGCGCAGGGGGTCGCCGGCGTCTAGCTGGGCCTGCAGCGCCTCGAGGGCGCCAAGCTGCCGCGCGACGTCGAAGTTCTGGACCACCCAGGGGATGGCCTTGAGGAAATAGATCAGGGCGCCGACGTCGGCGAAGGTGACGGGGCCGCGCCATGTCTCCGCGCGGCGGATCTCGGCGCCCAGGGCGGCGAAGTCCGCGCGCACCTGGGCCAGCGTATTGTCCGGGTAGGGGAGCTGGGCGCCGAAGGCGGCGGTCAGGTCGGCCAGGTTGTCGCCGCCCACCTGCTGGGTCAGGAAGACCCCGCCCGGCTTGAGGATCCGGTACATCTCCGCGGCGCGGAACCCGCCTTGGCGGTTGAGCACGAGGTCGAAGCTTTCGTCCTCGAAGGGCATGCCCGAGGCGGTGTTCCCCTGGAAGACCGGGACGCCCAACGGCTCCAGCCGCCGCCGCGCCACCGGCAGATTGGGGACGAACCCCTCGACGGCGGTCGCCCGGCCGGGGAAGGGCGCGAGGGCCGCGAAGATCTCCCCGCCGCCGGTGGCCACATCCAGGATGTCGGAGGCCTGGGCGACGGCCGCCCTGGCCAGGGCCAGGTAGTCCCAGGGGGGCTCGCCCTCAGTGAAGCGCCCCTTCAGGCGGGAGAAGTCCCAGCCCTCGAAGGGCGCCGCGGCGTCTTGGAGCCACTGATGCAGGTGCGGGCTGGCGCTCATGGGGCCATGGTCGCAAGCGGGTCCAATGTCCGCAAGGGTCGGCCCTACTTCGCGGGCTTGATCTCCAGCAGCCACATCTTGTCGTCCACCAGGACCTCCTGGGCGGCGCGGCGGACGTCGGCGATGGTCACGCGTTCGGTGCCGGGCAGGATGGCGCGGGTGGCCTCCAGGCGGCGCGGGTCGGCTTGCGCGCCCGACAGTTCGTTGAGCCAGTAGCCGTTGGTTTCGCGGGCCTTTTCGAACTGGTCGATGCGGGGTTTCTTGGCGCGGTCCAGCTCGTCCTGGGTGATGTCCTTGGCGCGCAGGTCGGCGGCGATCTTGCGGACGTCGGCGAAGAAGGCGGGCAGCTTCTCGGGCGGGATCTCGACGTTGGCCGAGACGTAGCCCCAGCTGGGCCAGACCATGGAGTGGTTGTAGCTGACCTGGGGCGAATAGGTGGCCCCCTGGCTCTCGCGCAACTCCTCGATCAGCCGCAGTTCCAGCACCTCGCCCATGACCGCGGTGTCGCGGGCCTTCTGCGGGTTGGCGAAGAAGCCATTGGTAGGCCAGGCGAGATAGCCGATGGCCTGGTCGGCGCGGCCCTTGTGGATGCGCTGGACAGGCGTGGCGACCCCGGCCGGGAAGGCGACCTGACGCTTGGCGGGATCGGCGGCGGGGGCGGGGGCTCGCGACGGCAGGGCCCCGAAGGTGGCCGCCACCAGCTCGGTCGCCTTCTCCACGGTGATGTCGCCGACGATGACCACCTCAATGGGGCCGCTGGCGATGGCCGGGTAGATCTGGTCCTTGAGGTCGGTGAGCTTGGCGTCGGCCATCTCCGAGCGGCTGGGGAAGACCCAGCGTTCGTCGCCCGAGCGCAGGAGGCCGCCCAGATCGCGGCTGAGCACGCCGGAGTCGGTGGACTCATACTGATCGTGGAAGGTTTTGCTGGCGCTCTTCAGGCGCGCGAAGGCCTCGGGCCGCCAGCCGGGTTCTGCCACATAGGCGGCCAGGACCTGTAGCTGGATGTCCAGGTCGGCCGAACGGGTGCCGCCGGTGAGAACGAAGGCGTCATCGCCGATGCTGAACTGCGCGCCATAGACCCGGCGGGCTAGGACGCGCTCCATGTCCTCGGCGCTGATCTTGGCCAGGCCGCCCTCGACATAGGTGCTGGCCGCCCAGGCGCCGCTCTGACGGTCGCGGGGCATGTCGACCCGACCGCCGCCGACATTCACGCGCACCAGGACCTCGTCGTCCTTGAAGCGGGTCGGCTTGATGGTGAGGCGGACCCCGTTCTCGAAGGTGACGAAGGTGGTGTCGAGATCGGCGGCGTCCTTGGTGCTGGCGACCTTGCCGGGGGCGCCGAAAGTCTCATAGGGCCAGGCGACGGCGGTGGCGCCGGTGGGTGGGGTGACCTCCAGCTTGCGGGAGGCCTCGAGCGCCGCCAGCAGGGCCGGCTCGCCGCCCTGGATGGGTCTTGGCGAGGTCATGAAGATCAGCGGGCCGGCGCCGTCGAAGGCGGCCCTGAGCGCGGCGGAGACCTGCTCGGCCTTCAGGCCCTTCACGGCGGCATCGAAGAGGGCCGCGTCCTGGCTGGGATTGGTGACCACCTCGTTGTCGGACAGGGAGCCTATGATCTCATTGGCCAGCTGGCCCGGGGTGCGGGTGGCGGCGCCGGCGACGTCGGCCTTGACGTTGGCGCGCAGCTCCTCGATCTCGCGGTCCAGCTCGTCCTGGCGCACGCCATAGCGGATGGCGCGGCGCTGTTCCTGCTCGGCGGCGGTGAGCGCGTCCTTCCAGCGGCTGGCCTCGGCGTTCACCGTGACCATGGTCAGCTCGGCGGCGTCATACTCGTCGCGGTTGAAGGCGCCGGCCCCCAGGAAGGGCGGATCGGCGGCGCGGGCCAGGGTGGAGAAGCGGCGGTTCAGCACCTGGAAGCCCAGATACTCGATCAGGTCGCGGCGGCGCCTGGCCAGGCCGTCGGGGCTGTTGTCAGGCGCCTGGATCCAGGCGAGCTGCAGGGACAGCGGCGCGCCCGCCTCGATGACCAGCTTGGCCTCCGGGGTGCGGGGAGCGACGGGGCCGAGAATGGGGTCGGGGCCGGCGGGCCCGGTGGCGGTCCAGTCGCCGAAGCGGGCCTTGATCTTGGCCTCCATGGCGTCGAGGTCGAAATCCCCGGCCGCCACCAGGACCGCGCGCTCGGGGCGGTAGTAGCGCTGGTAATAGTCGACCATCAGGCTGGCCGGGGCGTTCTGCAGCACCTCGACCTTGCCGATGGGGTCGCGGCGGGGCGGCAGCTGGTTCTTCAGCAGGAAGGCCTGGCGGGCGCGGTAGACGCGGCTGGCGGGATTGTCCCGGGCGCGCTCCTCCGACAGCACCACGCCGCGCTCGCGGTCCACGGCGGCCTGGTCGATGGTGAGATTGCCGGCCGCCTCGCGCAGCAGCATCAGCGAGGTGTCCACCGTCTCGGCGTCGGTGCGGGGCAGGTCCAGCTTGTAGATGGTCTCGTCGAGATTGGTGGAGGCGTTGGTGTCGGCCCCGAAGGCCAGGCCCAGGCGCTCGAGGATCTTGATCATGTCGCCTTCGGGCACGTTCTTGGACCCGTTGAAGGCCATGTGCTCGAGGAAGTGGGCCAGGCCGGCCTGGGCGTCGGTCTCCTGCAGGGAGCCGGCGTCGAAGCGCAGGCGCAGGGCCGCCTGGCCGGCGGGGACCTGTTGCCGACGCAGCGCATAGCGCATGCCGTTGGGCAGGGCGCCGAAGCGGATCTCCGGGTCGGCCGGCACATCGGAGCGGGCCTGGGCCCACTGGCCGGGGGTGAGCTTCAGCGGCGTTGCGGGGGCCTTGTCCTGTCCGAAACCGAACCCCCCAAGCCTGGGCATCGACATGTTGGGGACGGCGCAGCCGCTGAGGGCGGTGGCCGCGAGAAGCGCGGCGGCGCCGCGCAGAGGACGGATCATCAAGGCTTTCCGGGTCGATGGCTCAAACGGTCGGGCACCATGCGCCGCGGGTCGTGGCGGGCGCAAGGCGGGACGAGGGCAGGGCGGCCTTACTCGCCGGGCCGGCTGACATAGTAGGTGGCGGTGTTGCCCACGGCGTTGGCCACGCCCGAGATGGAGCGGCCGGTGGTCAGGGTCCCGGTGGCGGTCGCCCCGACGTCGACGGTGTTGGTCTGGTCGTTGGCCACGGTGAGGCGCCCCGAGCAGTCGGAGCAGGAATAGCCGACCGCCGCGTTGCCGGTGGCGGTGGCCGAGGCCAGGCCGTCATAGCCCTCGCCGCCGGTGTAGGCGGCCACGGCCTCGATGCCGCCGCCCTCGTTGAACTGGGTGTTGTCGACGATGACCTCGCCGCCAATGTCGCCCATGACGGCGTTGTTGCCGACCCCGTTGGCCACCGCCGCCCCCGCGCCGAAGTTGGCCGCGGAGCTGACGGCCTGGGCGCGGACATAGGCCTGGTTGGTCTGTCTTAGGGTGGCGTCCAGCAGGAAGCCTTCGTTGACCGCGTTCATGTTGTTGCCGGCCGCGATGGCGGTGGTCTTGCCGTCCTGCACCTGGCCGTAGGCGGTGAAATGGGCGGCCTGGGTGACGCCGGCGGTGTTCTGCTGGTCGACGATGATCCGGACGCCTGAGCCGCCGTCGCCGGAGAGGGCGACATTGTTGCCCATGGAGCCGGCGGTCATCTCGGCCGCGCCGGTGACCAGGCCGTAGACCCCGCCGCCGTCCGAATAGGTGTCAGCTGCATTGGCCTGGTTCACCCGAACGCCGGCGGCGCCGACGCTGACGCCGAGGTTCTGGTTGTTGCCCACCGCCTGGGTGCTGGTGAACACCTCGCCGGTCTGGGCGTTCGGCGCCTCGATGTGGCTGTGGGCAGTGATCGTGGAGGCGGTGGTGGCCTGGTTGAACACCGCGCTCATCGTGCCGGCATGGACGTTGGCGTCGCCAAGGTTGCCGCTGGCGGTGGTGGCGAGGTTGGTCTGGGCGCCGGAGTTGGTGGCGACATTGACGTTGGTGTCGGCCAGGACATCGCCGCTGGAGGTCTGGTTGGAGCGGAGGTCCAGGTCGCCGCCGTCGGTGGAGGCCGAATAGACGTTGCCGGTCGCCGTGGTGTTGGCCGCGGTGTAGTCGCTGACGGTCTCGACGTTCAGGGTCTGCTGGCTGAAGACGTCGCCGAGCTGGATCTGATTGTTGAGGACCGTGTTGGACTGACTAGTAGCGGCCCCGCACGGCAGAATCCCTGCGAGCATTCCAGCGAGAAGGATCGGACCGCGTTTCAGCATTGTTGGTGCCCAGGTTGTTGTAGGCCGGCACGTAGCCGCCGGTGATGCCCACCGTGCCGTCGCCCAGCGGGTCAGACGCCAGGCAGGCGCGCGGGCCGGGCATGCCGTAGAGGTTGGCGGTCATCTCGACGACCGCGCGCTCGACGAGGGCGCGGACGGCGAGCTGCATGGGCTCCAGGGCCCCGGCCCCGGCCGAGACGTCGAAGACGTTGCCGCCCAGGAAGTCGAACAGGCCGATGCCCACTTCCCGTCCGACCACCTGCTTCTGGTAGGAGATCACGTCGACCACCTCGAGGGTGCGGGTGTTGATCAGCCGCATGTCGAGACCGATGTTCATGACGAACATGCGGGCCCGGAAGGAGCCCTTGAGCTCCTTGGCGTCCGGGCTGCCGCCGGTGAGGTCGGCGCCCGAGGAGCGGATATTGAAATTCAGCTCGGTCAGGCCGCCAGCGACATAGAAGTCAGAGCCGGGAACCTGGCCCGCCAGGATGCGGCGGTACTCGGCCGCCTGGTCGGGCGCGGGGTTGGGGGCGTCGGAGATCAGCTTGTTGTTGGCGTACTTCAGTTCCAGTTCGGAGACCGAGGTGTCGAAGCGCTCCACCAGGGGCATGCCGGCCTTGGCGAAGGCCGACATGGCCATCAGGGACGCGCCCTGGGTGATCTTGCGGCCCGAGCCGTCGGACTCCGACTTGCCGGTGTAGTCGGCGATGCGGCCCACCGCGATGCGCGGGGCCACCAGCCTGGCGTTGCGGGCGTAGCCGGCCATGCAGACCAGGGCGCCGGAATAGGGGGTCGGGTTGGCGGTGACCGGAGCCGTGCCGATGGCGCTGGCATAGTTGCCACTAGGCCCGGCGATCGGGGTGGCGCAGCCGGCCAGGCCGAGGGCCGCGGCGCTCAGCAGGCCGAGGGCGCGGTAGAGGTGATTACTGGCCATTGCCAACGCCCCCGCTGGCGTTGGCGGTGACCGCCCCGGTGTTGGTCTGGCTCGAATTGATGATGACGGTGTTGTAGTTGCCCTGCGTGACCACGGTCAGGTTGTTGCCGATGGCCGAGGCGCCGCCCGCCGAGGCCCCGACGCCGGCATAGGCGTCGGCCGCGCCCGAGGCGCTGGAGAAGCTGGACTGGTCCTCGCCGGTGAGCATGAGGCCGTCGACGATGATGCGGTTGCCGTTGGCGTCCCGGGTGGAGAACTGCACCGGATGGTTCTCGGAACCGGCCGCGCGGCCGTAGCCCGAGTTGAAATCGGCGGAGTTGGTGGACATCGCCTGGGCGTTGGCCTGACCGGCGGCCAGGCTCAGGGCGAAGGCCGCGGCGAGCCAGGCAAGACGCGGCGCGGCGGGGGGAGCGGCGGCCATGAAGATGCAAAAACTCCGCGCGGACGAAATCGTCTGGTCTTTCGGGAGCACAGAGCGTGCCAAAACCGGACAGCGCGCATTAAAGAGCGCAGAGGCTGGCGATTTGGTTAATGAGCTGTCGGCAAACCCCCGGTTTCGCGGCTGTTTCGAGTTTGGAGAGCGCTTTGGACGAACCCCGCGAACCGATGTTCAACGCGCCATGGCCCGCCGTGGCCATGACGGCGACGATCATCGGAGGGTTTGGGCTGCAGTCATTCCTGCCGCCTGAGCAAATCTTGCCCACCTACGGATTTTCCCCCGCAAGCCTGAATGACGGGCGGGGATTCACCCTGATCACCGCGCTCTTTGTTCATGGCGGCTGGGCGCACGCGTTCATGAACGGGGCCGGGGCCCTGGCCTTCGGCACGCCGGTCGCGCGCTACTACGGCGTGCGGGTGACAGGCGTCCTTGCCTTCCTGCTCTTCTATCTTGCGTGCGGGGCGCTCGCGAACCTGGGCTATGGCCTGGTCCATGCGGGGGAGCCTCATCTGCTGGTGGGCGCGTCGGGAGCGGTGGCCGGGCTGATGGCGGCGGCGGCCCGGATGATCGCGGGGAAGGGGGTTCCCGGCCCCTATCTCAGCCCGGCGGTGGTGGGCATGACAGCCGCGTGGGTTGTGGTGAACCTGCTGATCGCCGTGGTGGGATTCGCGCCGGGCGCGGGCGGCATGCCCGTGGCCTGGGAGGCCCATCTGTTCGGCTACGCGGCTGGTCTGGTGCTGGTGACGCCGTTCGGCTGGCTATCACGTCGGGGTGTAGTCGATTGATCTGACAGCGATCCTGAGCGACCTTTGTTCTTCGACGACGATAGAGGGACGCCGCCATGCTTGTTTCGCAGATCCTGAAGGCCAAGGGCGATCTGGTCTTCACAGCCGCGCCTAGTGAGACGGTGAGCGCAATCTGCGCCCTGCTGCACTCCAGACGTGTGGGGGCCATGATCATCATGGACGGCGACCGGGTGGCGGGCATCGTCTCCGAGCGCGACGTGGTCAGGGTGATGGCAGAGCAGGGGGGGGCGGCCCTCAACCAGCCGGTCTCTAGCTGCATGACCCGCGACGTGGTGTTCGCTGAGCCCGACGAGAGCGTGAACGCCCTACTCAGCCGGATGACCGATCGCAGGCTGCGGCACCTGCCGGTCTGCGAAGGCGACCGGCTGATCGGCATCGTCTCCATCGGCGACTTGGTGAAGCACAAGATCTCTGAGGTCGAGGCCGAGGCCGACGGGCTGAAGGCCTATATCGCGGCGGGGTAGCCGCTCGCTGATCTCCGCATGGGTTTGACGCTCCGACGGCGGGGCGGGTACCCCTCGGTAAGGCTGCCTCCAGAAACCTGGGATCAGGGCTGATTGAATACCTCGGCGCCGTCGCAGGCGGCGGCCTCGGCGAGGCTGTAGCCCTCCAGCACGTCGGAGGTCGCATCGCGAGCTCTTAAGAGCGCTTCACGCAACGAGCAGGTGGCGAGGTCAGGGCAGTCGTCGCATTTGCGGAAGGACAGCCGGCTGACGCAGGGCGCCAGGGCGAGGGGCCCATCTATGATACGGATGATCTCCGCGAAGCTGATCTCGGCGGCCGGACGGGCCAGATGATAGCCACCGAACTTGCCACGCTTGCTGACCACCACACGGTTGCGGGCCAGTTCCAGCAGAATCGCCTCCAGGAACTTGCGCGGCGCGTCGGCACGGAGGGCCAATTCGCCGGAAGTGACCTGGCCGCCGCCGGCGCGGGCCAGTTCCACCAGCGCTCGCAGTCCGTATCGCGCCTTCTGCGAAAGCATCGGGAAAAAGGGCCTCCGTCCCCGTGCGCCTTGCGTTTGCGCCCTGTCCACATAGGCAAGGCGGGCGGCGCTCCGCAAGCTGCGTCACCGTTTTGTCGTCGAGCGGCCAGAAGGGGCTTGCGCGAGTCCAAACCCGCTCATATAAGCCCCCCTCGCTCAGCAGACGGGGCGGCGGACGACGAAATCCGGGGCGGCTAAGCCCTTGAAATTGTTTCCTCCAATCGTCGGTTGACACGAGAGAGGCCGGCCCCTAGAACGCCGCCTCCGCCGACCACTGGCGTTAAACAGTGGGGCAGGGGAAACCCGGTCCTGGTCTTTGACATTGTTGATTTGGAAAGAGAAACGCAGGCGGCGGCGCTCTGGCG
>NZ_JAUYAF010000033.1 GCF_030693625.1 Phenylobacterium sp. | reverse complement strand
TTCAATCACGATTATAGCTTTGCCGCGGGGTGGAGCAGCCCGGTAGCTCGTCAGGCTCATAACCTGAAGGTCACAGGTTCAAATCCTGTCCCCGCACCCAAAGACTTCTTAAAGCCCCGCTCGTGCGGGGCTTTTTGCGTTCGGAGGGCGGGAGCAGGTTTCGGATAACCTAGATTGTGCGCAGGCGCGACGCTGGCCGCAGCCGGCCGCAAGGCTCCTTCGCCAGGGCCCGAGTTCCACTTCGTGATCCGCGCTTGTGGGGCCGACCAGGACGTCGCGAGCGAACGCCGCCGATACTCAACCCCTTGCTTATCGTCGAGGCCTGTTCGTCCATTTCACGCAAGTATTCGTCTCCGGGATACCGAACCGTGTCAAGACACGGGGGGCCGCGGAGCCGTCCCGCGGCGCAGCGATGGCAGCTGTCGGCCGCCTCGCTTGCGCCGACGCGCGCCTCCTTGCAGAGGAAACCCCGGTGGCGCTGCCTCGCCGCCGGCTAGAGCCTAAGGACGGTATTGATCTGCTCAAACTCAGGCCGCAGCAGGTGATCGACAAAGCCCGGGGGAGTCCCGGAGCATCGCCTCTGAGGCGCGACTGCAGTCTGGTCGATAGGGGTTCCATCTAATAGGCACAGCATAGGGTCAAAGAAGAGCCGATGCGCACATCGGCAGGGAAGCGAGATCATCATCGCGATAGATTTGCCGCGACCTTCGACCGGCGGCGCACGCGTTCAAGGGCGGCTCCTGCGGGGAGGGCCCCGGTCTCAGCGGCATCGGCCGGGCCAACGCTACAGGGGCGGTCGGACGCCTGGCGGAAGCTTCGATCTTCCCGCCCCGGGGAGGGCGCGCGGGCGCCACGATGGGCCCTGGTCGGAGCGCCGCTTCGGCGATGGGCGCCGGCTTGGCGCCGCGGGTGAGTCGGGTGAGCCCGGCCCGGGGGAGCTCCGGCCTTGCCCGCCGCGACGGGAGATTCATCTTCCTATGCGGGACCTCCGGGTGATGGCGCCGCCGAAGAATCGGTGACCCGCCGTCCCGGGCGGCGGGGAGGGCGTCGCCCGGCGCGGGGCGCATACCCCAGGGTGCGCCGGAGAATTGAGAGAATCGGTCGGCTGATCCGTCCGCCACCTCCTCCAAAACCCCCTGTCGACGCATGCGCCGGTTCATCGCGGATAGCTTGACCAGCCGCGACGTCCCAGCGTCTTGGGCCTGGTGTCCCCATCGATGATGCGGAAAAAGGGGAAGATGGGCCGGTCGCCAAGCCTTTCACGGCGCCTTGCGTCACACCGGTTGACTTAGCCGGGGCTGGACCCTAGATACGCCGCTCGCCGCCGACAGCCACCGCTGCGGCGGAGATCTGGGGGTTTTATAAATCCCTTGCTTTTCTATCGCGGAACCTTATATTCCGCAGCTTCAATCGAATCGTTGCGGACTTGATGGGGCTTAACCCTCGGGGGGCCCGGAGCGAGATTTTTGCCTGAATTCGGCTCGTACGGATTTTGTCAAAGAAGTCCGAAAGGATCGGTTGACACGAGAGAGGCCGGCCCCTAGAACGCCGCCTCCGCCGACCACTGGCGTTAAACAGTGGGGCAGGGGAAACCCGGTCCTGGTCTTTGACATTGTTGATTTGGAAAGAGAAACGCAGGCGGCGGCGCTCTGGCG
>NZ_JAUYAF010000025.1 GCF_030693625.1 Phenylobacterium sp. | reverse complement strand
GCTCCGAAAGGCCGCCGCCAGAACCCTCGAGCAGCTCTGGTCAGCCATCGCTCAAATCATCGACGCCTTCACACCAAGGGAATGCGCGAACTACTTCGCCGCCGCTGGATACGATGCAGACTGATCGAAAAATGCTCTAGCAGCCAACCCGCCAGGCCCATTGCCCCGCAATCGGAGGACTGTCTCTTTCTCAACATCTGGACGCCGGCGGCCGATAGTGGTCGGCGTCCGGTTTTGGTCTTTCTCCACGGCGGTGGGTTCTCCTTCGGATCTGGGGCATCGCCCATCCTCGACGGCGTCAACCTGGCCAGTCGCCAAGACGTGGTTGTCGTCACGCTCAATCATCGACTGAACATATTCGGTCATATCTTCCTGCAGGGGCTGGGCGGCGGCGAGTTTGACGACGCCTCCAATGCGGGGCTGCTGGATTGCGTACAGGCGCTCACCTGGTTGCAGGAGAACATTGCGGGCTTCGGCGGCGACCCGCGTCGCGTTACCCTCTTTGGGCAGTCGGGAGGGGCGTGGAAGGTTGCGGCCTTGATGGCGATGCCCGCCGCCCGCGGCCTGTTCCATCGCGCAATTGTGGAAAGTGGCGCCGCGCTTCGCCTGGACACGCCGGACGTCGCCCTGGAACGATCCGATCGGGTTTTTGACCTGCTGGGCGTGGCGCGCACAGACGTGCGGCGGCTGCAAACCGTCCCGGTGGAAGCCGTGCTTGCCGCATCCGCAGCCGTTTGGCCGGGTGCGAAGTTTAACCCGGTGGCTGGAACCGTCGGACAGTTTCGGCCAATCGCGGGGACACGGTCGCTGCCGACCCATCCCTTCGATCCCACAGCCCCCGCGATCTCCGCGGATGTTCCCCTGATCATCGGGTCGACTTTGACCGAGGACGCATTCTTCCTGGGCAGTGATCCGGCCGCACAGAACCTGGACTTGGCAAGGTTGCGGGACTGGGTGCAGCGGCTGATCCCGGGCGCCGACGCCCAGGACCTCGTGCGTGAGTATCGAGAAGCGAACCCGGAAGCGCCGCTCGACTTCATTCTCTATCTCATTTCGTCGGATCATCGGTACCTGCGGGATACGACCCTGCTGGCGGAACGGAAGGCCATCCAGGGCAAGGCCAAGGTTTGGTCCTATCTCTTTCAGCGCCTGAGCCCAGTTGCAGAGGGGCGCTGGTTTGCACCCCACGGGGCCGAACTTCCGTTCGTGTTCGACAATCTTGATCGACCTGAAGCGATCTTCACCGCCGGCTCACCAACGCCCGCCTCTCGGAAGCTTGCGAGCGAGATCAGTGGCGCATGGGCGGCGTTCGCCCGGTCTGGCGACCCAAACCACAAGGGGCTGGCCGCTTGGCCGCCCTATGACCGAACCGCGCGGCAAACGATGGTCTTCGACGAGACTTCACGCTCCTTCAGCGATCCACGACGGGCCGGGCGTCTCAGGATGCTGGCGCTGACCCCTTAGGCGATCTCACTACATTGTTGTCCAGAAGGCCGACCTCGCGTTCGGAGAAAATCAATGAGGATACCGCTTTCTGCATTCCTTCTCGTGATGCTGGCTCTCCCCGCCCAAGCCGCGCCGCGTGATGATCGCCTCTGGGCGGCGGCCCAAGCTGAGGCGCCTCTCGCGGTCGACACCCTGCGATCGTTGGTCAACATCGAAACCCCGACCCGGGAGGTCGGCGGCATGGCTGAAATGGGCGACATCCTGGCCGCAAGGCTTATTGCCCTTGGCGCAGCGGTAGAGAAGATCCCGGCGGCGGCGCCAGCTCATGGCTCGGTCATCATCGGGCGGTTCGCCGGGACCGGGACGGCGAAGATCGTGCTCATCGCCCACATGGACACCATCTATCCCGTCGGCACCTTGGCCAAGCGCCCATTCCGGATTCAGGGTGATCGCGCCTACGGCCCCGGCATCGCCGATGATAAGAGCGGGCTAACTGTCATTCTTCATAGCCTGGCAGCGCTCAAGGCTGTTGGCTTCAGGCGCTTTGGACAGCTTACCGTCATGTTCAACACCGACGAAGAACAGACCTCTGTCTTCTCGGCCAAGATTGTCACCGACCTCGCCAGTCAGGCCGATGTCATCATGTCTTTTGAGCCCAGCACCGTTGGAGTCGAGATCATTCCGCGCGCCGCGGCCGGCAATGGAGAGACGCGGGTCATCGTTTCTGGACGCGCCTCCCACGCCGGCGGCGCGCCAGAGCGCGGCCGCAACGCCCTGGTGGAGGCTGCCGATATCGTGCTCAAAACCCGCGACCTCGACGATCCCGCCAATGGCTTCCGCTTCAACTGGACCCAGATCAACGGCGGAACCATCCGCAACCAGATTCCCGATCAGGCGGTAATCTCAGCCGATACCCGTCACCTTTCCAAGTCAGTGCTGGACGACAAGCTGGCCCAGCTGGCTCAGCGCCTGACGACTCCCCTGGTTCCGGATACCACTGCCCGGATGGAGTATCGCCCAGGCCGACCGGGCTACTTCGCCGACGCCGCCTCCGCGGCCCTGATCGACAAGGCCGTATCCATCTACAAGGAGGTGGGCGGCGTTCTTACTCCGGTCCCGGCCATGACGGCCAGTACCGACGCCGGCTACGCCCAACTCTCAGGCAAGCCTGTCATCGAGGGCTTGGGCCTGCCCGGCTACGGCTATCATTCTTCCCAGGAAGAGTATGTCGATCTGAGCCGCATAGCGCCGCGCATCTATCTGGCTGCGAAGATGGTTATTGAACTGAGCGGGCAGTGAGTCGATTCCCGCGTCATAGGCTTCCTCAGGTGGGTGCGGCTGGAATTCGAACACGAGGATTAGTTGGACGTCCCGGACTGAGGTTTAGGGGGGAATGACTCTTCCTACTCTGCAAGTAGATCGAGAGCGTCCGGCTTCGGTCGCTAAGCCAATGACCGCAATCCACGGTGGGCTCAGCCGGTGAACGCAACACGCTAAGGCTTTAGAGCAATACGGGCGGCCACCAGGCCCGCAAACGTCCGCTTCCTGTACGGGTGTCAATTTCCGCTCCTGATGCTGTGGACGGCTCCCCGCCCGCGGGAGCGTAGGCTCCCGCGCAGCAGGAGGAGAGAGTCATGGCTCAAGTCGTTACGATAGGTCTGGATATCGCCAAGTCGGTCTTCCAGGTGCACGGGGTCGCCGCCGATGGCGAGGTGCTGATCCGCCGGCAGCTGCGTCGAGCGCAGTTGATCGCGTTCTTCGCGAAGCTGCCGCCTTGTCTGATTGGCCTCGAGGCGTGCGCCAGCGCCCACTTCTGGGGCCGGGAGCTTCGGAGGTTGGGTCACAAAGTGCGGCTGATGCCGCCGAGCTACGTGAAGCCCTATGTCAAACGTCAGAAGAACGACGCGGCCGACGCCGAGGCGATCTGCGAGGCGGTGACCCGGCCGACGATGCGGTTTGTCGAGGTGAAGAGCCCCGAGCAGCAGAGCGTGATGGTGCTGCACAAGGTCCGGATGATGCTGATACGGCAGCGGACCCAGCTCTCCAACGCGGTCCGCGGCCACATGGCCGAGTTTGGGCTGGTCGGCCCGATCGGCCGCGAAGGCCTGGCGGGCTTGCTGAAGATTGTTGAAGCCGCCGACGAGCGGCTGCCGGAAGAGGCGAGGGTGTGCCTAGAGCTGCTTGGCGGGCAGCTGCGGCTGGTGAACCAGCAGATCCTCGAGACCGACCGGCGGATCCGCACCAGCGCCCGAGCGACCGAGGCCGGTCGGCGACTGATGACCATCCCCGGCGTGGGGCCTCTACTGGCTAGCGCCCTGGTGGCGACGATCGCCGACCCGAAGGCCTTCAAGACCGGCCGCAACCTAGCGGCCTGGATCGGGCTCGTCCCGAAGCAGAACTCCAGCGGCGGCAAGGAGCGGCTCGGCGGGATCACCAAGCAAGGCGACCGATACCTACGCCAGCTGATGGTCGTCGGCGCTCTGGCCGTCGTGCGCTACGCCCAGCAGCACGGGACCCGCAGGCCATGGCTCGTGCAGCTCCTGGCCCGTCGGCCGACCAAGGTCGCCACCGTGGCGCTCGCCAACAAGATCGCCCGGATGGCCTGGGCGGTCATGACCACAGGGGAGACCTATCGCGAGCCCGAGCTTCGGGCCGCCTGATCATCGGCGCCTCGGCGCCCACAAGCTTGGGAAGGGCAGATCTGAACTAACGCATCCAGCCGGTCGACACCGGAAGACGGGAAAACCCAATTGCGCCAGAGCGCTTCGAGCGCGTGCTCTTGGTCGGGACCCATCTTCGCGGAAGGCATTAT
Organism: Phenylobacterium sp.; assembly: GCF_030693625.1. Taxonomy (GTDB): domain Bacteria; phylum Pseudomonadota; class Alphaproteobacteria; order Caulobacterales; family Caulobacteraceae; genus Phenylobacterium; species Phenylobacterium ferrooxidans. The sequence continues at coordinate 18,322 of NZ_JAUYAF010000025.1, read as the reverse complement.
GGCCAGCGGCCCATGCGCCGCACCAACAGGTCGAACACATGGCCGCACCGACCAGCTCAGCGAGAGTCCAGAAAACACCTTGCTAAGGGGGAGCCGTCCACACATGGCGCTTACCGGCCCTGGTCCAGGTAATCCCATCCGAGCGTCCATGTGCCGGTTTGGCCGCTGGGATCGGTCCATCCTTTAGCCAAGAGCCGCGTCAGTTTCTTTCCGTAACCGGACCGAAAATTCGACCGGTCTCCTGCCGTCCGGGGAATGCCGCTCCTGTTCCCGTGTTTCCTGCTCTTTGCGGAGAAAGGTCCTCATATTTCAGTACGAGGCCATTTCCATGCATAGCGAATAACCAGCAAGAGAAGACCGACTTCTACAGAGGCGCCGAACGCCATATGTATCCACGCCTCACCGACCAGATTGACCAATGTGTAGGGAATATAGATCGTCGCCACGACTATGTTTGTCCAGCGACTTACTTTCTCTGACAAGGCGACGGACAGGAAAATCATCAGGGCCGGAATCGTCACAGAGGCGAGCGCAACCAAGATATAGGCTTGCGTGATATCGAATACAAAGACCCTGCGGGCCAGCAAATCCTCCAATGATCCCGGCATGTAGAGGTGGAAGTAGTCTACATAGATGTAGAGAAACATGAAACTCGCCCACAGGGCTGCAAGTTTCAGTTTCACACTGACCTTTATTTCCTCAAGTGCGCTTTGTTGTGTTGTTTGTGCGCTCATAGTCTTCGCTCTTATTATCTAACGCCTACCGAGATAGGCCGAAATTCGCGACGGCGCAGGCCGACCAGGCAGATGTCGGCCGCAAGCAACAGGCGCGGAATGGTTGTTCCCAAGGCGAGCGCCACGGCCTGCTAGGGCGCAGCGGGCGCCTCGGACCGTTTGCGGGCGACGATGCAGGGACGGCGATCATCGCCCTTGGTGGCGTGGTTCTCGGCGGCGAGGATGTCGAAGCCGGCTGAGCTGACGAGATCGCAGAGTTCGGTCTGCCAGAAGACGCTGACATAGGGCGCCCTGCCGATGGCGCGCATGGCCGGCAACAGGACACCGCTCAGCAGCGGGTTCATATCTCCAAGACAGGGCGTCTTGGAGATGAACAGGCCGCTCGGGGCGAGCAGGGTGTGGATCCGGCGCAGGGTTCCCGGCACGTCGCGGACCATGTGGAGGTAGTTGAATCCCAGGACCGCATCGAACCGTCCGGCCTCGAGGGTCGTGGCCTCGGCGGTGGCGACCTGGAAGGCAAGGGCCGGGATAGGGCTGGCGGCCTGCTTTTCCCTGGCGATCACGATCATTCCGGCGGAGAGATCGGTCGCCAGATAGCGCCGCACATCGCCGGCCAGCCGCAGCGCCGTGCTGCCGGTGCCGCAGCCCAGTTCCAGCACCTGGTCGTCCGGGTTCAGCAGCGCCCGGGTCCGATCCAGGGTGCGCTCATAGCCGCCCAGATCGGCAATGGCGTCCCTGGCGTACTTGCGCGAAATCCTGTCCCAGAACCGCGCGTCGCTGGCTGAACTCATGGTGGAGTGCTCCTGTGCGACGCCGAATAGCATATGCGTAAATCGTGCAAATTGCTGAAATTCGCAGGCATGATATACGCATTTGCATGAAGGCGATGGACTGGAACCACATTCGCGCGTTTCACGCCACCGCCGCCGCCGGATCGCTGTCCGCCGCGGCGCGCCAGCTGGGTCTGACCCAGCCCACCCTGTCGCGGCAGGTTCTGGCGCTGGAAGCTGATCTGGGGGTGACCCTGTTTGAACGGCGGGGCCGCAAGCTGGTTCTGAACCAGACCGGGATGGACCTGCTCGATCACACGCGCATCATGGGTGAGGCGGCGGAGACGTTCGTTCTCGCCGCCAGTGGCCGGGTGCAGGACACCGGCGGGCGGGTCTGTATCTCGGCCACCGACACCTTTGCGGCCTATGTTCTTCCCGAGATCGTGGCGCGCATCCGATCAGACGCGCCGCAGATCACGATCGCCATCGTCGCCTCCAACGAGATCAGCGATCTTCACCGGGGGGAAGCCGACATCGCCATACGCCATGTGCGTCCTGATCGCCCCGGCCTGGTGGGCCGGCATATCCGCGACACCGAGGCGGGTTTCTTCGCCTCCGACGACTGGGTCGCCCGCAACGGCCTGCCCAGGCGTCCCGCCGATCTGGCCACGGCGGGTCTGATGGGCTTCGATGACCCGCGCTTCTGCGACTATCTGGGTGAGATCGGTATTCCCATCGCCACCGAGGATCTGCGGATCGTGTCGGAGGCCTCGGTCGTGATCTGGGAAATGGTCAAACGCGGGATGGGCGTGGCCGTGATGATGCGCGAAGTGGCGGAGCGGACGCCCGGCGTGGTCAATCTCTTGCCGGACATGGCGCCCATTCCTGTGCCGATCTGGCTGGTCACCCATCAGGAACTGCAATCGAGCCCTCGCATCCGCCTGGTCCAGGCGATCGTGGCCGAGGAACTGGCCCGGATGTAGGGGCGGGCCGGCCGGCCAAGCGGAGGCCCTGAGCGGGGTGGATCGCGGACGTCCGTCCCGCTAGCGTCATCCAAGGCCCGCTATGGGTCCACCAGGAAAGGGCCGGCGCATGATCACCGTGTGGGGCGGACAGACCTCGCGATCGATCAGGGTCGTCTGGGTGCTGGAGGAGATGGGCCTGCCCTACCGCGTGCGGCAGGTGGACATGCTGGCGCCCGAGCAGGACCCCGAGTTACTGGCCATCAACCCCGCCGACTACATCCCGGCGATCCAGGACGTCGACGTCGCCATGGTCGAGTCGATCGCGATCATGGAGTACCTGATGGGCCGCTACGGACCGACGCCGCTGGCGCCCGCGCCGGCCGATCCGACCTTCCCGGCCTACCAGCAGTTTCTGCACCTCGGCGAGGCCGGGCTCGCGACCCTGATGATGCCGGTCGTCGTCAGCCGCTTCATCGCCCCTGAGGCCGAGCGCGAGAACTGGGGCGCGACTTGGTGTCTGAAGGCGTTCCAGAAGCGGCTGAAGCTGGTGAGCCAACGGCTTGCCCACTCGCCCTACCTGGCGGGCGAGGCCTTCACCGCCGCCGACATCTCGGTGACCTACGCCCTGAACCTGGGCCAACGGACCTGCGGCGTCACCCTCGGCGAGGTCGAACAGGCCTACCTCGCCCGCACCACCGGCCGCGACGCCTACAGGCGCGCCATGGCGCGTTCGCACGAGGGGGTGAACACTTAATCCCCGACCCGCGTCGCGGGTTGGCGGCGCACGGCCTGAAGGCCTATGGAAGCCCCATGGCCGTCGTCGACATCACCGAGCTCCCGCCCCTGCTGCCGCGCTATGGCGCGCTGGTGGGGCTCGACCTGGGGGAGAAGACCATCGGGGTGGCGGTGTCGGACACCACGCGGATGGTGGCCAGCCCCCTGGAGCTGATCCGGAAGACCAAGTTCACCGACGACGCCAAGGCGCTGTTCAAGCTGATGGACGGGCGCGAGGTGGCCGGGATCGTCATCGGCCTGCCGGTGAACATGGATGGGACCGAGGGCCCGCGCGCCCAGTCCAGCCGCGCCTTCGCCCGCAACCTGCTGCGCCTGCGCCCCGAGCTGGTGATCGCCTTCTGGGACGAGCGGATGAGCTCCATGGCCATCCACCGCTTCCTGATCGACGAGGCCGACGTCAATCGGGCGCGGCGCGCCGAGGTGGTGGACAAGATGGCGGCCGGGTGGATCCTGCAGGGGGCGTTGGAGCGGCTGCGGGGGTTAGGCGACTAGTCGCCCTCCCCCCTCGACGGCCTTTACCGCCCCTCAGCAGCAGGCCGGGATGTCGGCGCGGGGGGCGGCGGTGGGTTCCGCGGTGGCCTCGTCCTCGCCGTAGCGGGTGGCCTCGCCGAAGGGGTGGAAGGTCTCCCAGCGCAGGCCAGAGGGGTCGCTCACCCAGCTCTTGTCCGACTTGGCATAGCAGCAGGTGGTGGCGTCCTGGTCGAAGGTGACGGCGCCGGCGGCCTTGAGGCGGGTGGCGAGTTCCGCCAGTTCGGCGGTGCTGTCGACCTGGATGCCGACATGGTCGACGCCCCCTGCCCGCGCCCGCTGGGAGATGGCGAAGTTCACGCGCGGATCGTCGAGCATCCACTTGGCGTAGTCGTCCTTCACCACCGAGGCGGGGGCGCCGAACAGGGTCTCGTAGAACTGGATCGATTGGGCGAGGTCGGGGACGCTCACGTGGAGGTGGATGCGCTTCATGGGTCTGCTCCGGGTTCAGTGCTTGTCTGCCATTTCTATATTTCACGAATCTTCAAACCGTCAAGCGGGGCGGGCGGGAAGGTGCGGGTGCGGTCCTCACCTCTGCGACAGCTGTGGGCGAAAAGGCGAGTTCGCTTGGCGCCGCCTGCGGCCTCCGCTACGACGCGCCTTTAATGACAACCCTGCCCCCTGGTCTGAACGAGGTTCTTGGCAGAACCTTCCCGTTCCCGCGGCGACACTTCCTGTCCGTCACCGATCTGAACGAGGTGGAGGTGGCCAGCCTCCTCGATCTCGCCGACGGCTTCGTGTCGCTCAACCGCCAAACCTCCAAGAAGCTCGACCTGTTGAAGGGTCGGACGCTGATGAATCTCTTCTTCGAGAATTCGACGCGGACCCAGAGCTCCTTCGAGCTGGCCGGCAAGCGGCTGGGGGCCGACGTGGTCAATATGAGCCCGCGGTCGTCGTCGATCGCCAAGGGCGAGACCCTGATCGACACAGCCGTGACCCTGAACGCCATGCAGCCGGACCTGCTGGTGGTGCGCCACGCCTCCTCCGGCGCGGCCAGCCTGCTGGCGCAGAAGGTCACCTGCTCGGTGATCAACGCCGGCGACGGCCAGCACGAGCACCCGACCCAGGCCCTGCTGGACGCCCTGTCCATGCGGCGCGCCTTCGGGCGGATCGCGGGCCTTCGGGTCGCCATCTGCGGCGACGTCCTGCACTCCCGCGTGGCGCGGTCCAATGTCAGCCTGCTGCAGATGCTGGGCGCCGAGGTGCGGCTGGTGGGGCCGCCGACCCTGATGCCGGCCGCCGTCGACCGCTGGAAGGCGGAGGTGTTCCACAACATGCGCGAGGGCATCGAGGGCTGCGACGTGGTGATGATGCTGCGCCTGCAACTGGAGCGCATGGACGGGGTGATGGCGCCGTCGCAGCGGGAGTATTTCCGCTTCTACGGCCTGGACCGCGAGAAGCTGGCCTGCGCCGCGCCGGGCGTCCGGGTGATGCATCCGGGGCCGATGAACCGGGGCGTGGAGATCGATTCCGACGTCGCCGACGACCTGTCGGTCAGCCTGATCCAGGATCAGGTGGAGATGGGGGTGGCCGCGCGGATGGCGGTGCTGGCCTCCATGGCCGCCCGACTGGACAACGACTGATGCGCGCGGTGGGGGTGTTCTGCGGCGCGAGCCCCGGTGGCGACCCGGCCTATATGGAGGCCGCCCGCGCCATGGGCGTCGCCATCGCCGGCCGGGGCCTGGCCCTGGTCTATGGCGGGGCCAAGGTCGGGCTTATGGGCGGCCTCGCCGACGCCGCCCTGGCGGCCGGGGGCGAGGTGTTCGGGGTGATGCCCGAGGCGCTGATGGACAAGGAGATCGCCCATACCGGTCTGACCCGGCTCGACGTCGTGCCCTCCATGCACGAGCGCAAGGCGCGGATGGCGGAGATGGCCGACGGCTTTGTCGCCCTGCCGGGCGGTGTGGGCACGATGGAGGAGATCTTCGAGATCTGGACCTGGGGCCAGCTGGGCTTCCACGCCAAGCCGGCGGGGTTCCTCAACGTGCTGGGATACTTCGATCACCTGCGGGCCTTTGTGGACCACGCGGTGGACGAGGCGTTCCTGAAGGCGCCGCACCGCGACATGCTGGTGTTCAGCCAGGACTGCGGGGCGATGCTGGACGCGCTCGCCGCCTACAAGCCGCCGGTCGTGGAAAAATGGATCGGACGGCAGGAACTATGAGCGCGCAGCCGACCGCCTTCATCAACGCCCGCATCGTCGATCCGGCCAGCGGCTGGGACGGCCCCGGCGCCCTGCTGGTGCAGGGCGGCAAGATCGCCGATGTCAGCCACGGCGGCGACCTGGGGAGCCTGTCGCCCGACATCGAGGTGATTGACGCGCGCGGCACCATGCTGGCGCCCGGCCTGGTGGACCTGCGGGTCAAGACCGGGGAGCCGGGGTCGGAGACCAAGGAGACGCTGAAGTCGGCGGGGCTGGCCGCGGCGGCCGGCGGGGTGACCTCCATCGTGCTGCAGCCCGACACCGATCCGGTGATCGACGAGGCCTCGGTGGTGGACTTCATCCTGCGCCGGACGCGGGATATCGAGCTGGTCCACGTCTACCCGGCCGGGGCCGCCACAAAGGGCGCGCGGGGCGAGCGGATGGCGGAGATCGGCCTGATGGCCGAGGCCGGCTGCGTCTATGTCACCGACGCCGACCGGCCGATCGTGGACTCCAAGGTGCTGCGCCGGGTGCTGGCCTACGCCAAGAGCTTCGGGGTACTGGTGGCTCACCGCCCGGCCGATCCGTGGCTGAGCGCCGGCGCGGCGGCCACCGAGGGGGAGTTCGCCGGCCGCATGGGCCTGCCCAGCGTGCCGACCTTCGCCGAGAAGATCATGCTGGAGCGCGACCTGGCCCTGGTGGAGATGACCGGGGCGCCGTTCCTGGTGGACCAGGTGACCACCGCCTGCGCCCTGGAGACCCTGGCGCGGGGCAAGGCCCGGGGCCTGCCGATCACGGCGACGACCTCGATCAACCACCTGTCGTTCAACGAGATCGACATCGGCGACTACCGCACCTTCATGAAGTTCGATCCTCCGGTGCGCGGCGAGGACGACCGCCAGGCGGTGATCGAGGCCCTGGCCACGGGGCTGATCGACATCGTGGTCTCGGCCCACGCCCCGGCGCCGGCCGAGGACAAGCGCCTGCCCTATGATGAGGCCGCGCCCGGCGCCATCGGCTTGCAGACCCTGCTGCCGGCCCTGCTGGCCTTCCACCACGAGGGGCGGATCCCGCTGATCGACCTGATGGCGGCGGTGACCAGCCGGCCGGCCAGGCTGCTGGGCCTGAACGCCGGGACGCTGTCCAAGGGCGCGCCGGCCGACCTGGTGCTGTGCGACCTGAACGCCCCCATCGTCATCGACGCCGACCGGCTGCGCTCGAAGTCCAAGAACTCCCCCTTCGATGGCCGCCGCCTGCAGGGCGAGATCCGCATGACCTTGGTGGACGGCCGCGTCGTCTATCGGGTCTGAGGTTGTCTGCGGCCGCGCCGCGACCTAGGCTCCTGCCGAAACTTAGCCAATTGGCGATATGACGAACGCACTCGCCTTCAAGGCCCTGGGCAATGACCGCCGGCTGCAGATCCTGGCCTGGCTGAAGGACCCGCGCGCCAATTTCCCGCCGCAGGTGGACGGGGACCTGGTGGAGGACGGGGTCTGCGGCGTGCGGATCGCCGAGAAGCTGGGGGTCAGCCAGCCGACCCTGTCGGAACACATGCGGGTGCTGACCCAGGCCGGGCTGGTGACGCCCAGGCGCATCAAGCAGTGGACCTTCTATCGGCGCGACGAGGCGGCGCTGGCCGCCCTGACCGCCGTGCTGGCGCAAGAGGTCTGAGCCGTGCGCCATGTGGTGATGGTCTCGGGTGCGCCGGGGGCGGGCAAGTCGACCCTGGCCCTGCCGCTGGCGCAGGCCCTGGCCCTGCCCCTGCTGTCCAAGGACGTGATCAAGGAGCGGCTGGCCGACGTGCTGGGCCAGCGGGCCGAGCCGGAGGTCTGGACCCAGGCGCTCGGCAGCGCGTCCATGGAGCTGATCTGGACGCTCGCCGCGTGCTCGCCCGCCGTGGTGCTGGAGGCCAATTTCCGGCCCAGGAGCGCCTATGAGCGCCGGATGCTGACCGGGCTGGGCGGCCGGCTGGTGGAGGTCTATTGCCGCTGCCCGCCGGACGAGGCCAGCCGGCGGTATTCGGCGCGGTCGCTGATCGGGGAACGCCACGCCATCCACACCCTGCGCGACCTGCCCGCATCCCTGCTGGCGGAGTACGACGGGCCGGTGGGCCTGGGCCGGGTGATCGAGGTCGACACCACGGCGCCGGTGGATATCACGGCCCTGGCGGTCAGGGTCCGCGCCGCGCTGGATGACGAGAGCGCGCCGGAAGGCTAGGCTCTCGGCAATTGGGGGGAATTACATGCTTGAGTCACTCAGTCCCGCGCTGATCGCAGCGGCCGTCATCGGCGGCTACCTGCTGGGCTCCATTCCGTTCGGCGTCATCGCCACCCGGCTGGGGGGCGCGGGCGACCTGCGCAATATCGGCTCGGGCAATATCGGGGCGACCAATGTGCTGCGCACCGGCCGCAAGGACCTGGCGGCCATCACCCTGCTGGGGGACGGCGGCAAGGGGGCGGTGGCGGTGCTGATCGCCTGGCTGGCGACGCGGGAGAGCACCAAGGACGTCCAGGCCCTGCTGACCTCCATCGCCGCGGCGAGCGCCTTCCTGGGGCATCTGTTCCCCGTCTGGCTGAAGTTCAAGGGCGGCAAGGGGGTGGCCACCTTCTTCGGCACCCTGCTGGCGGCGGCCTGGCCCGTGGGGATCGCGGCGGGCGCGACCTGGATCGTCATGGCCTTCCTGTTCCGGATCTCCTCGCTGGCGGCCCTGACCGCCGTGGCGCTCGCCCCGATCTACGCCGCCTTCGTCTTCGACCGGCCCCTGCCCATCGCCTGGCTCGCCCTGTTCATGGCGGTGCTGATCTATTTCCGCCACGCCGAGAACATCCGCCGCCTGCTGAAGGGTGAGGAGCCGCGCATCGGGGGCAAGAAGGACGCCGCTTGAGCCGAACCCTGACCGAGGCCGGGCGGCGCGACTGGCTGCGGCTGGCGCGCACCGAGAATGTGGGGCCGGTCACCTTCGACCAGCTGATCTCCCGCTATGGCGAGGCCTCCTTGGCCCTGGCCGCCCTGCCCGACCTGGCGCGGCGTGGCGGGCGGGTTTCGCCCCTGGGCGTGCCGAGCGTGGAGGATGTCGAGGCCGAGTTGGCCGACGGCGCCGCCCTGGGCGCGCGCCTGCTCTGCGCCTGCGAGGCGGGATTCCCTCAGCCCCTGGCGGCGCTCGATCCACCGCCACCGGTGCTATGGGCCTGGGGGGACGCCCAGCTTCTGCAGCGCTCGATCGTCGCCGTGGTGGGGGCGCGGGTCGCCTCGGCCGCGGGACAAAGGTTCGCGCGCGGCCTGGCCAGCGACCTGGGGCAGGCGGGACAGGTGATCGTTTCAGGCCTGGCGCGGGGCGTGGACGGCGCGGCGCACGAGGGGTCGCTGCCCACCGGGACCATCGCCGTCCTGGGCGGCGGGATCGCCGACATCTATCCGCCGGAGCACCGCGACCTGCACGCCCGCATCGTCGAGGCCGGCTGCGTGGTGTCCGAGAGCCGGCCGCGGCAGACCGCCCAGGCCAAGGATTTTCCCCGCCGCAACCGGATCATCTCGGGCCTCAGCCGCGCGGTCGTGGTGGTGGAGGCCGAGATCCGGTCGGGCTCGCTGATCACCGCCCGGCTGGCCGCCGAGCAGGGGCGCGAGGTGCTGGCGGTGCCGGGCTCGCCGCTGGACCCGCGCGCCAAGGGGACCAACGACCTGATCCGCCAGGGGGCGGCGATCTGCGAGGGTGCGGAGGACGTGCTGCGGGCGCTGGAGGGCTTCGGCGGTTTCCGCGAGCCGGACCAGGACCGCTATGCCGTGACCGCCGATATCTCGGATGCTGCGGCGGAAAAGCTACGCGAGACCATCGCCGACCTGCTCTCCCCCACCCCGGTGTCGCGCGACGAGATCGTGCGCGCGGCCCGGGCTCCCCTGCCCGCCGTCCTGGCGGCGCTGATGGAGTTGTCCCTGGCCGGCCGGGCGGAACTTCTGCCGGGCGGCATGGTGTCTCGCGCCTAGAGCCTGATCCGTTGAGGTGGAATCGCTTCGCGATTCCGCCGATGCGGTGGATCAGGCTCCAGATATAAGCGAGAGCATGATTCAAGCTTGAGCCGGGACCGCTGCGCGGTTCCGTCTCAAGCGATCATGCTCTAGGGCGCCTTGTCGGGAGGCCCGGCGGCCGCGCGTGCGGCGTCGAGGGCGGCCATCATCAAGGTCGTGGCCAGGGACTGGTAGCCTCGCGTCGAGGCCAATTCCGCCAACTGGTTCAGGACCTCCTCGATGAAGGTCGCTGCCGCCTGAGGCGAGCCCTTGGGGTTCCACTGTTCCATCTGCCTGCGGCCAGCTTGTAACAGATTCCAACCCATAGGGCGTAGAAAGGTTGCCGCTCAACTTTCAATTGTAGCGCTTGTTGTGAAATCGGCCCGTTGACAGGGCCTAGGCGGACACCCCACCTTCCGGGCCCTTGAATTTCGGGCGCTTCGGCCCTTGGACCACCCTTAAAACCGCATGAACCTCGTCGTCGTCGAGAGCCCGGCCAAGGCCAAAACCATCAATAAGTACCTGGGCTCGGACTATAAGGTCCTGGCCTCGTACGGCCACGTGCGCGACCTGCCGGCCAAGGACGGCTCGGTGAAGCCCGATGAGGACTTCCTCATGCTGTGGGACGTGGACGCCAAGTCCGCCAAGCGGCTGTCGGAGATCGCCGACTTCGCCAAATCCGCCGACAAGATCATCCTGGCCACCGACCCCGACCGCGAGGGTGAGGCCATTTCCTGGCACGTGCTGGAGGTCCTTCAGAAGAAGAAGGCCATCAAGGGCGCCACGGTCCAGCGGGTGGTGTTCAACGCCATCACCAAGGCTGCCGTCACCGAGGCGATGAAGCATCCGCGCGACATCGACATGGAGCTGGTGGAGGCTTATCTGGCCCGCCGCGCCCTGGACTATCTGGTGGGCTTCACCCTCTCGCCGGTGCTGTGGCGCAAGCTGCCGGGCTCGCGCTCGGCCGGCCGGGTGCAGTCGGTGTCCCTGCGTCTGGTGGTCGACCGCGAGATCGAGATCGAGCGCTTCAAGAACCAGGAATACTGGACGGTCGAGGCCGATGTCAGCGCCGGGGGCGACCCCTTCCTGGCCCGCATGGTCAAGCATGACGGCAAGCGCCTGACCAAGTTCGACCTGGGCGACGAGACCACCGCCCTGGCCGCCAAGGCCGCGGTGGACGGGGCGACCCTGAAGATCGCCTCGGTGGAAAAGAAGCCAGCGCGCAGGTCCCCTGCCCCGCCCTTCACCACCTCGACCCTGCAGCAGGAGGCCGCCCGCAAGCTGGGCTTCTCCACCCAGCGCACCATGCAGGCCGCCCAGAAGCTGTACGAAGGCATCGACATCGGCGGCGAGACCGTGGGTCTCATCACCTATATGCGGACCGACGGCGTGCAGTCGGCGCCCGAGGCGCTGGACGAGGCGCGCGAGGTGATCGGCGGCGTCTACGGCAAGGAATACGTTCCCGAGACCGCGCGGATCTACAAGACCAAGGCCAAGAACGCCCAGGAGGCGCACGAAGCCATCCGCCCCACCAGCCTGGCCCGCAACCCCGGCTCGCTGCGGCTGGAGAGCGACCTTGGCCGGCTCTATGAGCTGATCTGGAAGCGGATGATCGCCTCGCAGATGGAGGCCGCCCGCATCGAGCGGACCACCATCGAGCTGGAGAGCGCCGACGGCAAGACCGGCCTGCGCGCCACCGGCCAGGTGGTGCTGTTCGACGGCTATCTGGCCGTCTACGAGGAAGGCCGCGACGACGAGGGCGACGAGGAGAGCGGCCGCCTGCCCCAGGTCAACGAGGGCGCCGCCGCCAAGGTGATCACCGCCCGCGCCGACCAGCACTTCACCGAACCGCCGCCGCGCTATTCGGAAGCCAGCCTGGTGAAGAAGATGGAGGAGCTCGGCATCGGCCGGCCCTCGACCTACGCCTCGGTGCTGACCGTGCTGCGCGACCGGGAATACGTCCGCATGGACAAGAACCGGTTCATCCCGGAGGACAAGGGACGGCTGGTCACCGCCTTCCTGGAGCAGTTCTTCAACCGCTACGTCCAGTACGACTTCACCGCCGCCCTGGAAGAAAAGCTCGACCTGGTCTCGGCCGGCGAGCTGAACTGGAAGGCCCTGTTGCGGGAGTTCTGGCAGGACTTCCACGCCGCCGTCGGCGAGATCGCCGAACTGCGCGTCACCCATGTGCTGGACGCGCTCAACGAGGCGCTCGGCCCCCACATCTTCCCGCAGAAGGAAGACGGCTCCGATCCGCGCGCCTGCCCCACCTGCGGGGCGGGGCAGCTGTCCCTGAAGACCGGCAAGTTCGGGGCCTTCATCGGCTGCTCGAACTATCCGGAGTGCCGCTACACCCGGCCCATCGCCCAGTCGGCCGATGACGCCGAGGGCGAGAGCGGCGACCGCGAACTGGGGGTCGACCCGGAGACCGGCGAGACGGTGTTCCTGAAGTCCGGCCGCTTTGGCCCCTATGTCCAGCTGGGCGACGGCGAAAAGCCCAAGCGCTCCAGCCTTCCCAAGGGCTGGTCGGCCGCCGCAATGGACCTGGAGAAGGGCCTGCGACTGCTGCGCCTGCCCCGCGAGGTCGGCGCCCACCCCGAAGACGGGATCATGATCACCGCCGGCATCGGCCGCTTCGGGCCCTTCGTCCTGCACAACGGCACCTATGCCAACCTGCCCACCGCCGACGAGGTGTTCGAGGTGGGATTGAACCGCGCCGTCACCCTGCTGGCCGAGAAGCGCGCCGGCGGCCGGGGCGGTCGCGGCGAATCCGCGGCCCTGAAAGACCTGGGCGCCCACCCGGTGGACGGTCAGCCCGTGAAGGTGCTGGCCGGCCGCTATGGCCCCTACATCAAGCACGGCTCCACCAACGCCAATGTGCCCAAGGGGTCGGACCCGCAGGACCTGACCCTCGAAGAGGCCGTCAAGCTGATCGCCGAGCGGGTGGAAAAGGGCGGCGGCAAGAAGCCCGCGAAGAAGAAGGCGGCCCCCAAGGCCAAGGCGGCGGCCAAGCCCAAGGCGGAGGCCGGGGCGACGGCGGCGGTGAAGAAGCCCGCGGCCAAGAAGACCGCCGCCAAGAAACCGGCCGCGAAAAAGCCGGCGGCCAAGAAGGCGGTAAAGGCCTAGGAATCGATGCTGCTGCCCGTCAGCGACTTCTCCGCTTCGGGCTACCGGTCGCTGGCGCAGATCGCCTATCCGGTCACCAACCTGGAGGTCTTCGTCGGCGCCAACGGGGTCGGCAAGTCCAACCTGTACCGGGCCCTGGAGCTGCTGCGGGCGGCGGCCACCAATACGCTGGGCGCCGAGCTGGCCCGCGAGGGCATGGCGGCGGCCTTCTGGGCCGGGACGCGGCGGAAGAACGAGCCCGCGCGGATGAGCTTTTCCGTCGACCTGGCCGTGCCGGGCCGCCCGGGCGTGGGTTACCGCTACGAGGTGGAGGTCGGCTTCCCCTTCCCGACCGCGCCGGCCTTTCCCACCGAGCCGCAAATCAAGACCGAGCAGCTGTCCTATCTGAGCGGCGGACGGCCGGTGCGGCTGCTGGACCGCAAGAACGCCTCGGTGATGGCCCGCGACGAGGAGGGCCGTCCGCAGGAGGTGGACATCGACCTGCTGGCCTCGGAGACCGTGCTGGCCCGGCTGGAGGACCCCGGCAAGTATCCCGGCCTGGATATCGTGCGACGCACCCTGCTGGAGTGGCGGTTCTACCATGACCTGCGCACCGATGCGGCCTCGCCGCTGCGGCGGCCCTGCACGGCGGTGGCCAGCCCCACCCTGGCCTCGGACGGCTCCAACCTGGCGGCCGTGTTCGCGACCCTGGCCCATATCCGGCAGGACACCGCCGACCTGGACGCGGTGATCGACCAGGCCTTTCCGGGCGCGCGGCTGGTGGTTCCGCAGCCGGACCGCACCGCCAGTTTCGGCATGAGCTTTCCGGACTTTCCCCGCCGCGTGTTCGAGGCCGCCGAGCTGTCGGACGGGACGCTGAAGTTCCTGGCCCTGGCCGGCGCCCTGATGGCCTATCGCCTGCCCGCCTTCGTGGCCCTGAACGAGCCGGAGTCCAGCCTGCATCCCGCCCTGATGAAACCCCTGGCCCGCCTGGTGGGCCAGGCCGCCGATCGATCCCAGGTCTGGCTGGTGACCCACTCCGAGGCCCTGGCCGCCGAGATCGCGGCCACGACGGTGGGTTCGGTGCGGACGGTGACCAAGACCGACGGCGCCACCACCATCAAGGGCCTGACCCGGCTGGGGACCTTCCGCGAGGATGACTGAGGGACAGGCTTTACAGTCCCCTCCCCGCGCCTAGAGTTCCGCCGACAGGTCGGGAGGACACCATGAAACTTGAAGGCGGATGCTACTGCGGCGCCCTGCGCTATGAGGCCGAAGGCGAGCCGATGATGCAGGCCCAGTGCCATTGCCGGGAGTGCCAGCACATCAGCGGCGGCTCGCCCAATGTGTTCATCGCCATGCCGATCCCGGGTTTCCGCTACACCAAGGGCGCCCCCAAGAGCTTCACGCGCCCCGATCTGGAGCGTCCGGTCACCCGGGAGTTCTGCGCGGAGTGCGGGTCGCACATCCTGGCCCGCTCGCCCGGCTTTCCGGCGGTGATCCTGAAGGTCGGCTCCCTGGACGATCCCAGCGTGTTCACCCCGGGCATGGCGATCTTCACGGTGGATCAGCAGGCCTTCCATCACGTGCCCGCCGGCATTCCGAGCTTTGAGCGCTTGCCGGGATAGTGGCCGGCATCGTTTGAGGAAGCGAGTTTGGCGCAGGCGCGTTACAAGAGCCCATGCCCAAGACTCGTGCGCCCAAGGCGTCCCGCTTCAAGTCCTCCGCGGCCAAGCCGACCCAGGGCCTGCCCGACCGCGAAACCCTGCTGAAATACATCCGCGAGGCGGGTGAGACCGACAAGGCCGAGATCGCCAAGGCGTTCGGGCTGAAGGGCGCCGACCGCAAGGCCCTGCGCGAGATGCTCAAGGAGCTGCAGGAGGGCGGCGAGCTGGGCCGTCGTGGCCGGCGCGGCCTGGCCCAGGCCGGCGCCCTGCCCCCGGTGGGGGTTGTGGACGTCATCGAGAAGGACACCGACGGCGACCTGATGGTTCGCCTGACCAAGGGCGACGACACGGGCCTGGTGCGGCTGGCGCCTGGGCGCGCCGATCCCATCGGCCCGGCCCCCGGGGTCGGCGACCGCCTGCTGGTGCGGTTCGAGACCCTGGAGAACGGCGAGACCGAGGCACGCCTGATCAAGCGGCTGGGGGCCAGCGTCCACAAGATCCTGGGCGTGGTCCGCAAGTCCAACCGCGAGGTGCGGGTGGAGCCGGTGGACCGCAAGTCCAAGGAGAGCCTGATCCTCACCGATCCCAAGGCCCAGGAGCTGCGGGACGGCGACCTGGTCCTGGCCCAGGTCGGCACCTCCGAGCAGCGTTATGGGCCCAAGAGAGGCAAGCTGCTGGAGGTGGTGGGCCGCGAGGACCAGCCGCGCGCCGCTTCCCTGATCGCCATCCACTCCCACGGCATCCCCACCGGCTTCCCGGCGGCCGCGGAGGCCGAGGCCGAAGCCGCCCAGCCGCCGACGCTCACTGGGCGCGAGGACCTGCGCCAGGTGCCGCTGATCACCATCGACCCGCCGGACGCCCGCGACCACGACGACGCCGTCTATGCCGAGCCTGACACCGAGGCCGGAAACAAGGGCGGCTGGATCGTCTGGGTCGCCATCGCCGATGTGGCGGGCTATGTGCGCCCCGGCTCGTCGCTGGATGTCACGGCGCGGGAAAAGGCCAATAGCGTCTACTTCCCCGACCGGGTGGAGCCCATGCTGCCCGAGCGGCTGTCGGCGGGGCTGTGCTCGCTGCGCCAGGGCGAGAACCGCGCCTGCATCGCCGTGCGGATGGTGTTCGACAAGTCGGGCCGCAAGAAGGGCCACAGGTTCGTGCGCGGCCTGATGCGCTCGGCCGCCAAGCTCTCCTACGAGCAGGCCCAGGCGGCGATCGACGGCGAGCCGGACGATGTGACCGGCCCGCTGCTGGCGCCCATCCTGGAGCCCCTGTGGGCCGCCTATCGGTGCATGCTGCAGGGCCGGCTCGCCCGCTCGCCCCTGGCCATCGAAAGCGCCGAGCGGCGCATCCTGATCAATCCCGAAGGCGAGATCACCGCGATCACGCCCCGCGCCGCCCTGGAGGCGCACAAACTGATCGAGGAGATGATGGTGCAGGCCAATGTCTGCGCGGCCGAGACGCTTGAAGCCAAGAAGACCCCGCTGATCTACCGGATCCACGACACCCCCAGCCAGGAGAAGGTGCAGTCCCTGGCCGAGTTCCTTGCCACCCTGGACATCCCCTGGAACAAGGGCGAGGCGCCGCGCACCGATCGCTTCAACAAGCTGCTGGCCGAGACCCGTGAGGGGCCGAACGCCGACATTATCAACGAGGTGGTGCTGCGCAGCCAGATGCAGGCGATCTATTCCACCGAGAACATCGGTCACTTTGGTCTGAACCTGGCGCGCTACGCCCACTTCACCTCGCCGATCCGCCGCTATGCCGACCTGATCGTGCACCGGGGCCTGATCCGGTCCCTCGGCCTGGGGGACGACGGGCTGAGCGACCAGGACATCAGCCAGATGAAGTCCACGGCCGAGCAGATCACGGTGGCCGAGCGCCGGGCCATGGCCGCCGAGCGCGACGCCACCGACCGCTACGTCGCCGCCTTCCTGGCTGACCGGGTCGGCGCGACCTTCGCGGGCCGGATCACCGGGGTGACACGGTTCGGGCTGTTCATCCGCCTGGCCGAGACCGGGGCCGACGGCCTGGTCCCGGTCTCCAAGCTGGGGGGCGAGTTCTTCATCCACGACGATCGCAGCCACGCCCTGGTGGGGGAACGTTCCGGCGCCCGCTGGCCGCTGGGGATGCAGGTGGAGGTCAAGCTGGTGGAAGCCACGCCGATCACCGGCGGCCTGCTGTTCGAGATGCTGAGCGAACCGCAACCCCGCGATCCCAACGCCGCCCGGCCGCGCATCGGGGCCATCCGCCGCGCGCCCGGCTCCTTCGACGCCAAGCGCAAGGGCGGCCCACCCAAGGGGGTCCGAAAGGGCAAGCGGCGCTAGGCCGAGGGTCAGAAATTTCGCCTGTGACCCTACGGCGCCGTTCCCTCGGGGAGACTCGGGTCATACAGTTGTTTCATGACCGATGCGAACCAAGCCGCCCGTCCCACTGAGGGCAACCGTGTGCGCCAAGCCGGCGTCAAGGCCGTCAAGCCGCGCGACGCCGCGACCCTGTTCATCATCCGGCGCGATGGCCCCAAGCCTCGCGTGCTGATGGGCAAGCGCCACGGCGGCCACGACTTCATGGCCAACCTGTGGGTCTTCCCGGGTGGGCGGGTCGACAAGACCGATTTCAAAGGCCCCTTCGCCACCGACCTGCGCCCTGAGGTGGCCGCCAAGTTCCACGCCCATGTCACGCCGGGCAAGGCCCGCGCCCTGGGCCTGGCGGCCATCCGCGAGACCTTCGAGGAGGCCGGCCTGCTGCTGGCCAAGCCTGTGGAGGCCCGCCCCGCCCTGGGCCCCTGGCGCGAGTTCCTGGCCCATGGCGCCGCGCCGGACCTGGAGGCGCTCAGCCTCGTCTATCGGGCCGTGACGCCGCCGATGCTGGCCAAGCGGTTCGACACCTGGTTCCTGATGGCCGACGCCGAGCATCTGGTGAGTCTCGAGCGGCAACCCGATTGCGGCGAGCTGGAGGAGATCGCCTGGTTCGACTTCCAGGAGGCGCTGGACCTCAAGCTGCCCATGGTCACCCGCTCGGTGATCACCGAGGTGATGGCGCGCCTGGACGAGCCGGAACGGCCCATCCCCTACATGCGCTTCCGCTCCGGACCGACAAAGCCAAGGATTCTCTAGGCGCCGATTGACTTTGGGTTCGGGATTCGTATTGTCCGCGGCTCTTTAGAACCCAGCCGGCGCGACTGCGCAGCCGGCCGCGCGAGGACCGACCATGGCGAAGCCCGCCTCAATTAAGATCCGCCTGAACTCCTCGGCCGACACCGGCTTCTTCTACGTGACGAAGAAGAACGCGCGGACCAAGACCGATAAGCTGGTCATGAAGAAGTACGACCCCGTCGTGCGCAAGCACGTCGAGTTCAAGGAAGGCAAGATCAAGTAGGTCTGCCGCCCGACACGAGATTTAAAAAACGCCCGGTCGCGAGACCGGGCGTTTTTCGTTCTTCCGCCTGACGAGAGTGGAAAGTCGAGAGCCTAGGTGTCGAAGCTATGAAGGTTGTTCACCCGGGATCGGGTTGAGAGAGTGGGGTTGCGAAGCTCCAACCTCTAACCGGGAGACCCCGGATGAACGTCCATAAGAATGCCCGTCTGACGCCGTCGGGTCGAGCCTTGCTGGCCGA